>NZ_CAXVWL010000083.1:0-68599 GCF_964263785.1 Sphingomonas sp. | reverse complement strand
GCGCTTCTACGCGGGAACGTCGACGATGAAGGACAAGGCGCGGGTGCTGGTGGGCAAGCCGCCGGTTCCGATCGGGCGTGCGGTGCGCGCATTGATGAGGGCAAGAGCATGACGACGGCGGTAGTGATCGGTGCGGGATTCGGCGGGTTGGCGCTCGGTATCCGGCTGCAATCGGCAGGCGTGCAGACGACGATCGTCGAGGCGCGGGACAAACCGGGCGGGCGAGCCTATTATTGGGAGCGCGACGGCTTCACGTTCGACGCGGGGCCGACCGTCATCACCGATCCGGCGTGCCTGCAGGAATTGTGGGCGCTGACCGGGCGCGACATGAGCGACGACGTGACGCTCGATCCGGTGCTGCCGTTCTACCGGCTCAACTGGCCCGACGGGACCAATTTCGACTATACCAACGACGATGCGCAGATGCGCAGCGAGATCGAGAAGCTGCATCCCGGCGACTGGGACGGGTATCTCAAGTTCCTCGATTACTCTGCGGGGGTGTTCCGCGAGGGGTATGAGAAGCTGGGGCATGTCGCGTTCCTCGACTTCGGGTCCATGATCAAGGCGGCGCCGTCGCTGGCCAAGTATCAGGCGTGGCGGTCGGTCTATTCGATCGTCTCGGGCTTCGTGAAATCGGAGAAACTGCGCGAGGCGCTGTCGTTCCACACGCTGCTGGTCGGCGGCAATCCTATGACGACAAGCGCTATCTATGCGCTGATCCACAAGCTGGAGCGCGATGGCGGAGTGTGGTTCGCGCGCGGCGGGACTAATCGGCTGGTCGCGGGGATGATCGCGCAGTTCGAGCGGCTGGGCGGGGTCGTCCGGCTAGGCGACGCGGTGACCGAGATCTGCACGCTGGGCGACCGCGCGACCGGGGTGGCGTGTGCGAGCGGCTGGCGCGCGGATGCCGATGCGGTCGCGTGCAACGGCGATATCATGCACGCCTATCGCGACCTGCTGGTCCGTTCGCGCAGCGCGCAGCGGACGAAGGCGAAGCTGGAGCGCAAATCCTATTCGCCGTCGCTGTTCGTCGTGCATTTCGGGGTCAGGGGCACGTGGCCGGGCATCCCGCACCACATGATCCTGTTCGGGCCACGGTATAAGGGTCTGCTGAGCGACATCTACGACCACGGGGTGCTGGCGGAGGATTTCTCGCTGTACCTGCATCACCCGACCGTCACCGATCCGTCGATGGCGCCCGAGGGGATGAGCACCTTCTACGCGCTGGCCCCGGTGCCGCATCTGGGCAAGTTCCCGGCGGACTGGAGCGAGATCGCGCCGATCCTGGAGAAGCGGATCCTGGACGAGGTCGGGCGGCGGCTGATCCCCGACATCCACGAGCGGATCGTGACCAAGTTCAGCTATGCGCCGAGCGACTTCGCGGAGGATCTGAACGCGCATCTGGGCAGCGCGTTCAGTCTGGAGCCGACGCTGCTCCAGAGCGCGTATTTCCGCGTCCACAACCGCGACGATGCGATTCCGAACCTGTATTTCGTCGGCGCGGGAACGCATCCGGGGGCGGGGATACCGGGGGTCGTGGGGAGTGCAAAGGCGACGGCGAAGCTGATGCTGGAACCGTCCGCGTGAGCCGTCGGAAAAATAAACCAACAACTCTGAATGCGCTCTTCGCCGATGCTGCGGGTTGGTGGGCGGTGTTCATGGTTCTATTCGTTATCATGTTTCCGCTCTTTGCAAGGCCAATGCTAGCAATGCTGAAGTTCGTGCTTGAGGCGCTTAATAACTTCGGTAGCGGATCGTAATGAGAAAGTATCAAAGTACATCATCGTCTTTTCGGATGTTATCTAATGAGGTGTGTCGAGCCGGAGTAGGAGCTTGAAACGCCTCGCCATCTACTGCGGCTCCGCGACGCCTGTGGATACGACCTACATCGACTCCGCTCGGGAGATCGGGCGGGCGCTGGCGATGCGCGGCATTGGCGTCGTGTATGGCGGTGGGCGGTTGGGGTTGATGGGGGCTATCGCCGATAGTGCGCTCGAAGCGGGGGGCGAGGTGATCGGGGTCATTCCTCAGGCGCTGGTCGATGCCGAGGTCGCGCATCGGGGGTTGAGCGAGCTTCACGTTGTCTCGGGGATGCATGAGCGCAAGGCGAAGTTTACCGAGCTGGCGGACGGGTTCGTCACCATTCCCGGGGGCACGGGGACGATGGACGAATTGTGGGAGGCGCTGTCGTGGGCGCAGCTGGGGTATCATGCCGATCCGGTGGGGTTGCTCAACGTCGCTGGCTATTACGACCATCTGATCGCGTTCTGGGAGAAGATGGGCGAGGTGGGTTTCTTGCGGGCGCAGCATCGGAATTTGTTGATCGTGGCGGATACGCTGGACGGGTTGCTCGACAAGATGCAGCGCCATGTGCCGACGGAGCCGATCGTTCGGATGAAGGTCGGCGATCTTTGACTATCCTTCGTCACCCCGGACTTGTTCCGGGGTCCAGTCCTCCACGGGCGATGCGGTCGTGTTTTGAAACCAGGACCCCGGCACAAGTCCGGGGTGACGGAGGGGGGGTGGCGTGATCGGTGCCCTTCCCACTCGCGGCGCGATTGTCGCAACCGCGCGGGAGTCGATCTCGCGGGGGTCGAAGAGTTTCGCGGCGGCCAGCCTGTTGTTCGGTCGCCGCACGCGCGAGCGGGCTTGGCTGCTGTATGCCTGGTGCCGCAGGTGCGACGATATCGTCGACGGGCAGGATCATGGGCACGGCATGAGCGCGGTCGCCGATGCGCCTGTGCGGGTGGCCGAGGTGGCGGCGATGACCGAACTGGCGCTCAGCGACGAGGTCGTCGGTGACCCGGCGTTCGATGCGCTGCGGATCGTCGCTGCGGAGACGCGGATGCCCTCCTCTTTTGCGCGCGACGTGATCGCGGGCTTCGCGCTCGATGCCGAGGAATGGCGGCCACGGAGCGAGGACGATCTGTACCGTTATTGCTACCATGTCGCGGGCGCGGTCGGGTGCATGATGGCAGTGGTGATGGGCGTGGCTCCGGACGACGAGGACACCCTCGACCGCGCGTGCGATCTGGGGATCGCGTTCCAGCTTGCCAACATTGCGCGCGATGTGTGCGAGGACGACATCGCCGGACGCTGCTATCTGCCCGAAGACTGGCTGGTGGAGATGGATATGCCACCGGGTGAGCATATGAAGCCGCATTACCGCCCGCGCCTTGCGGTGCTGGGGAAGCGGCTGGCGGCGCGGGCGGCGGCGTTCGAGGCGAGCGCGCGGGAGGGGACGCCGGCGCTGCCGTTCCGATCGGCCTGGGCGGTGCTGGCGGCGGCGGGGATCTATGGCGCGATCGGGCGCAAGGTCGCAAGCGGCGGCGAACACGCGTGGGATCGCCGGGTGACGACGAGTTCGGCAGCCAAGATCGGGTTTATCGCGCGTGCAGGCGTTGAGGCGACGCGGCGTCGTGCACTCTATCCGCGGCGCCCTCGCGATCCGTCTCTATGGACGCGGCCTCGGATCAGCCTTGCGGAGTCTGTACCGACGCCTTGACCAACCGCTCGCCGCTCGCGCGGCAATTGGCGGCGATGGTCGGGTATTCGAGATCGGTGTTGCGCGCGAGCGCCTGCGGGAGTGCGGCGCGGCACTGGGCGACGCTCTGGTATCGGGCGGGCTCGGTGCGCGCTTCGGTGCAGGAGGCGCTGGCGTCGCCGCAGCCGAGGATCGCCATGACGTAGAAGATGGGTTCCATTGCCTGCACTCCGCTTCGTGGGGGTAAACGGGCGGGTGGCGGGCAAGGTTCCGGATTTCATCCTGCCGTCACCCCGATCTCGTGCCGGGGTCCGGTGTGCCGCCAACGAAACCCTTTAGCCTCGATCCGCATCGCCTGCCGCCGGCTGGACCCCGGAACAAGTCCGGGGTGACGGACGGGGCTTGGATATGGAGCGCGTCTCTTGTGGCCCGCCGCTTGGCGTTCCCGGTCGCTTGCCCCACATAGGGAGCAATGCCGCCCGACACCACGACCACCACCCGCCTGGAGCAGCCGCTCCTGCCGCTACTCCGCCGGTTCCTGCCGTATCTCTGGCCCGCACACCAACCGCGGCTCAGGGTGCGCATCGTCGTGGCGATGCTGCTCGTGCTCTGCTCGAAGCTGGTCCAGGTCTATGGTGCGCCGTTCGCGCTGCAAGGCGCGGTCGATGGTATGGGGAGCGGCGATCGTTCGGCGTCGACGCTGATCTTCGCGCTGGTGCTGGGCTATGCCGCGGCGCGGTTCGGGACGACGTTGTTCGACAATCTGCGCAATGCGGTGTTCGAGCGGGTCGGGCAGGAGGCGACCCGTGGCCTGGCGTCGGACGTGTTCCGTCATCTCCACCGCCTCGGGCTCGATTTCCATCTGTCGCGGCGGACCGGGGCTGTCACCAAGGTGGTCGAGCGCGGGACCAAGAGCATCGATACGATGCTGTACTTCCTGCTGTTCAACATCGCGCCGACGGTGTTCGAACTGGCGCTGGTGCTGGGGCTGTTCTGGACCAAGTTCGGCTGGCCGCTGGTGGCGGCGACGTGCGTGATGGTGGTGCTCTATATCTGGTTCACGCGGGTCGTGACCGACTGGCGCAACGCGCTGCGTGCGCAAATGAACGACTTGGACACCGGCGCGGTGGCGCATGCGGTCGATTCGCTGCTCAATTTCGAGACCGTCAAATATTTCGGCGCGGAGGAGCGTGAGGCGCGGCGGTACGAGGGCGCGCTGCGGTCCTATGCCGATGCGGCGACCAAGAGTGAGAACAGCCTGGCCTGGCTCAACGTCGGGCAGGCGGCGATCACGAACCTGATGATGGGTGCCGGGATGGCCTATGTCGTCTGGGGGTGGACGCAAGGGCACTTCACCGCGGGCAACGTGGTGTTCGTGTCGACCTTGCTGGCGCAACTGTTCCGGCCGCTCGACCTGCTCGGCATGGTGTACCGGACGATCCGGCAGGGGGCGATTGACATGGCGGCGATGTTCGACCTGGTCGATACGCCTGCGAGCGTGATCGATGCAGCCGGTGCCGCGCCGCTTGTGGTGACGACGGGCGCCGTCCGCTTCGCCGATGTGCATTTCGGTTATGGCGACGGCCGGGAGATACTGAAGGGCGTCGACATCGACGTGCCCGCGGGGACGACGTGCGCGGTGGTGGGGCCATCGGGCGCGGGCAAGTCGACGCTCGCGCGGCTGATGTACCGCTTCTACGACGTGACTGCAGGTGCGATCACGGTCGATGGGCAGGACGTGCGCGGCGTGACGCAGGCGAGCTTGCGATCGGCGATCGGGATCGTGCCGCAGGACACGGTGCTGTTCAACGACACGATCGGCTACAACATCGCTTACGGTCGCGAGGGCGCGGGCGAGGCGGAGATCGTTCGCGCGGCGGAGGGCGCGGCGATCGCCGGGTTCATCGCGCGCCAGCCGCGGGGCTATGCGACGCGGGTCGGCGAGCGCGGGCTGAAGCTGTCGGGGGGCGAGAAGCAGCGGGTGGCAATCGCGCGGACCTTGCTCAAGAACCCGCCGGTGCTGATCCTCGACGAGGCGACTTCGGCGCTGGATAGCCGCACCGAGAGCGACATCCTGGCGACGCTGGAGGCGATCGCCCAGCGGCGGACGACGATTGTCATCGCGCACCGGCTGTCGACGGTGGTGCACGCGGACCAGATCGTGGTTCTTGATGCGGGCCGGGTGGCGGAGCGTGGAACCCATGCCGAGCTGCTGCGCCGCGGCGGGCTGTACGCGGATATGTGGGCGCGGCAGGCGCAGGAGCAGGAGCGGGAAGAGCCATTGGCCGCGGAGTAGTTGCACCGCGGGAACGTTACTGCTAACATGAGCATATGGCACATCCGAAGCCGATGACTGGAGCCGAGCGTGTTGCCAAGCGCCGTGCAACCCTCCGCGCGCAGGGGTTAAGACCCAAGACGATCTGGGTGCCTGATACCCGTACATCGGCATTCAAGCAGAAGGCGCTGCGTTCCACCGGTTGGCTTTGGGATCGCGCGACGGATGAGGCGCATGCCATGGCGTGGATCGCCGAAATGCAGGATGAGGTGCTGAGAGATCTGGACCGCGCGGAAGAAGAACGCCGCATAGGCCCGCTGGTTTGAAGCGAGGCGAGATATGGAGTGCGGCAACCGGTAGCGGCTTTGGCAGCAAACCGCGGCCTGTGGTGATCGTGCAGGGCGATGTGTTCGGCCGAACGCCGAACGTGATCGTCGCACTGTGCGAAACCGCGCACGGCGAGCCCGACGACGTGCGCCCGAGAATAAGTCCCGACGAGGAAAATCGCCTCGACCACGTCTCGGACGTCGCCGTCGACCTTCTCGTGACGGTTCCCGAACGCAAGTTCGGCAGGCCGATCGGACGATTAAAGCCCAACGACATGCAGCGCGTCGAGATTGCGCTGGGTGTCATGCTGGGGTTTGCATGACTGACATCCTCCCCACCCTCCAGCGCGTGTTCGGCTTTCCGGCGTTTCGCGGCGTCCAGGCCGACGTCGTCGAACGGGTGCTTGCGCAGAAGCGCACGCTCGCGGTGATGCCGACTGGGGCAGGGAAGTCGCTGTGCTATCAATTGCCGTCGGTGCTGATGGAGGGGACGTGCGTTGTCGTCAGCCCGCTAATTGCGCTGATGCACGATCAGTTGCGTGCGGCGGAGGCGGTGGGGATACGCGCGGCGACCTTGACGTCGGTAGACCAGAACCAGGCGGAAACGCGCGACCGGTTCCGGCGCGGCGAGCTCGACCTGCTGTACGTGGCACCCGAGCGCGCCTCGAACGCGTCGTTCAGAGCGCTGCTGAGCGAGAGCAGGCTCAGCCTGTTTGCGATCGACGAGGCGCATTGCGTCAGCGAATGGGGGCACGATTTCCGTCCCGACTACCGGCTGCTCGAACCGCTGATGGATGCGTTCCCGCATGTGCCGCGGCTCGCGCTGACCGCGACCGCGGACGCGCATACGCGGGCGGACATCGTCAAGCAGCTCGGCATTCCCGACGAGGGGATGATCGTGTCGGGGTTCGACCGGCCCAACATCCGCTATGCGATCAGCCCCAAGGTCAATACCACGCAGCAGATCGCCGACATCGTCCGCGCGACGCCGGGGCCGGGGATCGTCTATGCGCAGACCCGCGCGGCGACCGAGAAGCTGGCGGAGGCGCTGGGCAAGACGGGGCGGCCGACCCGGGCGTATCACGCCGGGCTCGAGCCGCACATCCGCCAGAAGAACCAGGCCGATTTCGTCGCAAGCGAGGACATGGTGATCTGCGCGACGGTGGCGTTCGGGATGGGGATCGACAAGCCCGACGTCCGCTTCGTAGCGCATGCCGGGCTGCCGAAGTCGATCGAGGCCTATTATCAGGAGACGGGGCGCGCCGGGCGTGACGGCGATCCGTCGGTCGCGCACCTCTTCTGGGGCGCGGACGACTTCGCGCTGGCGCGGCGGCGGATCGGCGAGGTCGAGGCCGAGCGCCAGCCGGGCGAGCGGACGCGGCTGGCGGCGCTCGGCGCACTGGTCGAGACGGGGGAATGCAGGCGGCGCATCCTGCTGAAGCATTTCGGCGAGGACCGGGCCGAGGATTGCGGAAATTGCGACAATTGCCTGGGGTCTTCGGATGCGGTCGATGCGACCGAGATCGCGCGCAAGGTATTGTCCGCGGTGTTTCGGACCGGGCAGCTGTTCGGCATGGGCTATGTCGAGCAGGTCCTGCTGGGGCAATCGACCGACAAGAGCGTCGCGCGCGGGCATGAGGCGCTGTCGGTGTGGGGCATCGTCGCGGGTGAGGAGGCGGCGCTGGTCAAGCCGGTGTTCCGGGCGCTGACGCTTCGCGACGCGCTCAGGGCCAACGAGCATGGTGGGCTGGAGTTCGGCCCCGCGGCGCGTGCGTTGATCAAGGGCGAGGCGGCCCTGTCGGTCGTCGTGCCGCCAAAGCGCGAGCGAAGGCGGCGGGGCGTTTCCGGGGCTGCCCCGAACCCCGTCGACGATCCGCTATTCGAGGCGTTGCGGGTCGCGCGGCGCGATCTGGCGAAGGAGGCGGGCGTGCCACCTTACGTGATCTTCCACGATTCGGTGCTGCGCGACATGGCGGCGCAACGCCCCGACAGCCGTGCGAAACTGGCGATGCTGACCGGCATCGGCCAGCGCAAGCTGGATGCGTACGGCGATGCGTTCCTGGCGGTGATCCGGGGGGCGTAAGCGCTCACGCCGAGGTGCGGTCAGCCAAATGTTGGTCGAATCGGCAGCGGCGATAGCCAGGGCTCCCGCCTGACGACCCAGATCGCGTATGGCGGCGTGACGCGCACCGGTCGTGGTTCAAATCCGAGGCAACCTGCGCTAGGAGGCCGCGCATGGCCGATCTCCGCATCCTCAACGACAGCATCGCCGTCGCGCCCCAGATTGCTCCGCACGACATCGCCGCGATCAAGGCGGCGGGGTATGTCGCGATCGTCAACAACCGGCCCGACGGCGAGGAGCCGGGGCAGCCGACAGGCGAGGCGATCCGGGCATCGGCGGAAGCGGCAGGGCTGGCCTACGCTGCGATTCCCGTGACACAGGCAGGATTCTCGCATCTGCAGATCGATGCGATGGCGCAGGCGCTGGTTGCCGCCGACGGACCCGTGCTCGCTTATTGCCGGTCGGGAACGCGGTCGTGCAATCTGTGGGCGCTGGCGGCGGCCAAGGCCGGGCGCAATCCGGCATTGCTGGTGTTGCAGGCGGCGGATGCGGGCTACGATCTGTCGGGGCTGCGCCCGACGCTGGATGCACTCGCGAGCGGCGCATGAAATGGACGATGCTGGCGGGGTCGCTCCTCGCGGTGCTGGCATTGGCGGGGATCGCCTGGGCATTGAAGCTCGGGCGTGACCGCCCGATCGAGTCGCCCGAGGAAGCGGCGGACGCGGCCGACGCAGCGTTGGCCGGATTCGTGACGGCCGGTGCGGTGGTCGGGGCCGATGGCGCAGCGGCGCTGGCGGTCGACGGCGGCGGCCGGGTGGCGGTATGCAAGCGCCACGGCGCGCGGATCGCGGTTCGCGAGGTGGCCTGGACGGCGGTTCGCGCGACGCCCGAAGGGATGCGGGTCGACACCGGCGAGCGGCGCTTCGGCGCGGTGACGGTGGCGGGGGTCAACGCGCTCGACGTGCGACGGCTGGCACCGCAATTGACACGGGTGTAAGCGCGGGCGGGTCATGCCAACGCTGCCCGATCCGGTCGACCTTGCCATCCCCGCTTTCGTTCTGCTCGTTGTGGCGGAAATGATTGTGGCGCGGATGCGCGCGCCGAGCCGGTATTGCCCCCGCGATACGCTGACATCGCTGGCGCTGGGCCTGGGCAGCACGGCGGCCCGGGTGCTGTCCGGCGGCGTGGTGCTGGCGCTGGCGACGTGGGTCGGCGGGTTTCGCGTCTTCGTCATCGGCTGGTCGTGGTATTGGTTCGCGCTCTGCTTCGTGCTCGACGACTTGGCCTATTACTGGTTCCACCGGAGCGCGCACCGGGTGCGCTGGTTCTGGGCGAGCCATGTCGTCCACCATTCGAGCCAGCACTACAATCTGTCGACCGCGCTGCGGCAGACGTGGACGGGGTTCTTCAGCCTGAACTTCCTGTTCCGATTGCCGCTGTTCCTGCTCGGCTTCCCGCCCGCGATGGTCTTCCTCATGGCGGGAGTGAACCTGGTCTATCAATTCTGGATCCACACCGAAGCGATCGGGCGGCTGCCGCGGTGGTTCGAGGCGGTGATGAACACGCCGTCGCACCACCGGGTGCATCACGCCACCAACCCGCGCTATCTCGACCGCAATTACGCCGGCGTCTTCATCGTCTGGGACCGGATGTTCGGAACCTACGAGCCCGAGCGCGACGACGAGCGGCCGCGTTACGGCCTGGTGCGCGATCTGGGGAGCTTCTCGCTGCTGTGGGCGGCGATCCACGAATGGGTGGGCATCGCCAAGGACGTATGGCGCGCGCCATGGCGCGCGAAGCTGGGGTATATCATTCGCGAGCCGGGATGGAGCCACGACGGCAGTCGGGACACGAGCGAAACGCTGAGGGTGCGCTGGGAGGCTCGCGCTGTTCCTCCCGGAACGGGGAGGAACTAGGAAGCTCTTAGCGCCGCCTCCGCCTCGCCGATGTAATCCCGCGTGATCGGCACCGCCAAGCGGCTGCGTGACAGCTGGATCTGATAGTTGCACAGGCCGCCGTGACGGAAGGCGGCGGCGGCACCGGTCAGATAGAATTGCCACATGCGAAAGAAGCGCTCGTCGTAGAGCGCGACGATCTGCTCCCTGGCGGCCGTGGTGCGATCGTACCACTGGTCCAGGGTAAGCGCATAGTGGAGCCGCAGCACCTCGATATCGGTGGGAAACAGCTTCAGGCCTTCGTAGCCGCGGACGATCTCCGACAGCGACGGGTTGTAGCCGCCGGGGAAGATGTATTTGGCGACAAAGCCGTCGGTGACCCCGGGCCCACCCATCCGACCGATGGTGTGGACGAGCATGATGCCGTCCTCGCTCAGCAGGTCGCGGCACTTGCGGAAGAACGCGCGGTAGTGCGCGGGACCGACATGCTCGAACATGCCGACCGAGACGATCCGGTCGAACGTGCCGGTGACGTGGCGATAGTCGATCAGCGCGAACTTGACCTTGTCCGCAACCCCGGCCGCCTCGGCACGCGCGCGCGCGACCTTGAGCTGTTCCTCCGACAGGGTGACGCCGAGCACCTCCGCGCCGGTCTTCGCGTGGAGATACAAGGCCATCCCGCCCCAGCCGCAGCCGATGTCGAGCACGCGCATGCCGGGCTCGAGCAGCAGCTTGGCGGCGATGTGCGCCTTCTTGTCGGCCTGCGCCTGTTCGAGGGTGTTCGCCTGGTCGGTGAAATAGGCGCAGGAATATTGCCGGTCGGCGTCGAGGAAGAGATCGTAGAGCCGATCCGACAAATCGTAATGATGTGCGACGTTCTTCCTGGAGCGACGCGCCATGTTGACCCGGTCGACGCGGCGAGCGACCGCACCGAAGGCCTTGACTGGCCAGACCGCCTCGAGCTGGCCGACGCGCGAAGCCCAGGGGGTGTTGCGCTTGAGCAGCTCGATCAAGTCGCGGATGTCGCCGTCCTCGACGATCAGGCGCCCGTCCATGAACATCTCCGCTGCGCCCAAGGCGGGATGGCGGACGATGGCCAGCGCCGCGCCGCGGTCGGCGAAGCGGATCGTCACGTCGCGATAGTCGGGATCTGCGGTGCCGATCCGGTTGGTGCTGCCATCGGCATGGTGAACGGTAAGGATGCCGCGTTTGACCGCGCGGGCGAGAAATCGATCGATCAGGGCCATGCGCGCTGCCCCTAAAGCGTCAGATGCCCGCATACCAGTCGTAGTCGACGGCATCTTCCCAATAACCGCCCTTGCCGCGGCCGATGCCGTCCAAACTGGCGACCGCGTCGATGCGCATGACGTATTTGGCGTGCTTGTAACCCAATTGGCGCTCGACCCGCAGCCGCACCGGGGCCCCATGGCCGACCGCGAGCGGGCGGCCGTTCATCGCCCAGGCCAGGATCGTCTGGGGGTGAAAGGCGTCGATCAGGTCGATGCTCTCGTAATAAGGCGCGCCGCCGTAGAGATCGGCGCAGGTGAAGACGATGTAGCGGGCCGCGGCGCTCACCCCTGCGGCCTTCAGCACGGTGCCGAGCATCGGCCCGGTCCATTGGCCGATCGCGCTCCAGCCTTCGACGCAATCGTGGCGCGTGATCTGGGTGCGGTTCGGCATCGCGCGCAGGTCGGCGAGTCTCAGCGACAGCGAGCGGGCGACAAGGCCCTGTACCGTGAGCCGCCAATCGGAAAAACGATTGGCGACCATCGCGGCGTACGCCGGTGTGTTCGGGTTGGCGGTGCCGTTGACCCGGAACACCGGCGACATCTGCGATGCCGTAAATTCGGGGGCGAGCGCAGCGCGGTCGCTGAGCGCGCGGTGAAGGCCGCGCTGCATGTCCTCGCCCGCGAACAGGATGCGGCGTGCGGCGGGGATGGTCGCGACCTTGTCGCAGCCGGCGAGCAGCAGTCCCGCGCCGCCGCCGAGAAGGGTCCGGCGCGAAAGATCCTTGGCGATCATTCGGGGATTCTCCAGCGGCCGGTGAGCATTGAACGGACTTCGTTCCACGCGCCTGCCAGGATCACGAGGACGAGATGGACGACCGTAAATCCTGCGAGCGCCGCCATGCTGAGGAAGTGGATCGAGCGTGCCGACTGGCGGCCGCCGAACACGTCGAGCACCCACGGCCACGCGGCATCCATGCCCGGCGACAGCGCGATGCCGGTAAGGATCACGAGCGGCAGCGCGACGAAGATGACCAGGATGTAGGAGAGCTTCTGAAAGATGTTGTAGGCGCGCGGGTGTTCGGGATCGTGGAAGCGGAAATCGAGGTGAGCGCGGAAATCGGCGCGGATGTGCGCCCATGACAGCTCGGCCCGGCGCAGCGTCAGGTCGCGGCGAAAGTGGCGGTTGAGCAGACTCGCGATCATGTAGGCGAGCAGCGCGAAGCCGAGGACCAGCGCGAAGAACAGGTGCCAGCGCCGCGACAGCGCCAGGTTATAGCTTCCGGGAATCGTCAGCCAGCCGGGGAAATGCGGCAGCAGCGCCCAGGGGTGATCGGCGTTGGCGCCATAGCGCCCCCAATAGAGCCGTGGATGCGCGTTCGAGATGCCGAGCCCCGAGCCGATCAGGATGAAGAGCGCGACTGCGTTGACCCAATGCCACAGGCGCGTGGCGACGCCGTGGCGCTTGATCGACGTGCCGGGTGCGGTTTCCTCGGGGACCATCTCACGCTTGTAGCAGTTAAGCGCGGCATGACCGAGTGGCATTTCTACGAACCCGCGCACGGCCACCGGCTGCCGCACGACCCCCTGAACGCCATCGTCGCGCCGCGGCCGATCGGGTGGATCAGCACGGTGTCGGCGGCGGGGGTGCGCAACATCGCGCCGTACAGTTTCTTCAACGTCGTCAATTACTCGCCGCCGTTGATCGCATTTTCGTCGATGGGATGGAAGGACACCGTCGCCAACATTGAGGTGACAGGGGAGTTCGTCTGGAACCTGGCGACTCGCGGCCTGGCGGAGGCGATGAACGCGACATCGGCGGCGATCGAAGGCGATGAGTTCGCCGCCGCCGGCATCGAGACGCTGCCGTCGCGGCTGGTGAAGCCCGATCGAGTCGCCGCGTCGCCGGTCTCGTTCGAGTGCCGGCTGACCCAGATGCTCCGGCTGGAAACCAAGGAGGGTCGCGCGCTCGATCAATGGCTGGTGATCGGCGAGGCGGTCGGCATCCATATCGACCGCGCGATGCTCGACGACGGCGTGTACCAAACGGCGCGCGCGATGCCGATCATGCGCGGGGGCGGCCCGGCGGACTATTTCGAGGTCGGCGAACTGTTTCGGATGCGGCGGCCGGGCTGACGGAGCCTCAGTTCGGCGTCGTGCCCGGTGCACCCGCCGCGGACACGCTGCCGGGCTGCGGCGGCGTGTTGCTTTTCGCAGAATCGACCGCCTCGTCGTACCAGCGCGACAGGTCGGCCTTCATCCGGTGCAACGCGTCCGGGTTGAGATAGGTCATGTGGCCCGCCGGATAGTAAGCGAACGACAGGTTCCGCTGCTGCGCGGGTTCGAGCATCATGTGGCCGAGGTCGTTCTCGGTGCCGAAGAACGGCGTCGCCATATCGAACCAGCCGTTCATCGACAGCACGTGGAGATACGGGTTGGCGCGCATCGCCGCGGCGAGATCGACCGCGGTATTGGGGGTGTTCTGGGGCTGGCCCGATCCGGGCGCGTCGTGCTTCCAGTTCCAGCTGTACCCGGCGGCATCGCGCGCGGACAGGCGATAGGACAGATCGGTCTTGTAGCCCAACGTGTGGGTCGCATAATCGTTGAAGGTGGCGATGAACGCGCCGGAGATCGCGTCCGACGACGCGTCGGTCTCCGGGCGCTCGCCTGCCGCGTCGGCGTCGATGCCGGTGTAGCGCGAATCGAACCGGCCTATGGTGCGGCGGTCGCCACGGAGCAGTTCCTTCTGAAAGCGCGCGAGATCGACGCGCAGGTTGGCGCGGCGGATGAAGTCGGGGGAGAGCCCGGTCAGTTCGCTCATCCGCTGCGCCACCTGGTCGCGTTCGGCGGCGGGAAGCGTCTGGCCCTTGGCGAGCGCGCTCATGTACGGCCCCGTCGCGAACGCGCGCGCCTGGGCGACGACCGTGGCGACGTCGGCGGGGCGGTTGGGGATGCGGTTGTGGTACCAAGCGGTGGCGGCGTAGCTCGGTAGGTAGTTGAGATAGACCTGGTCGAGCCCGGGCTGGCGATAGCCGTAGTTCATGATCGACGAGAGCAGGATCACGCCATTGAGCGCCATGCCGCGATCCTGGAGCTGATAGGCGAGCGCCCCCGAGCGGGTGGTGCCGTAGCTCTCGCCGAGGAGGAATTTCGGGCTGTTCCACCGGCCGTACTTGGTCGCGTAGCGCAGGATCGCGCGTGCGAACGCGTCGGCATCCTCGTCGACGCCGTAGAAAGCGGCGGGCTTGGTGTCGCCGAGCGCGCGCGAATACCCAGCGCCCATCGCGTCGAGGAAGACGAGATCGGTCTTGTCGAGCAGCGTGTCAGGGTTGGGGCCGAAATCGTAGGGCGCCGGCTTGATGAATTCGGGGTTGGCGGTGCGCAGCCGGACCGGCGCGAACGATCCCATGTGGAGCCACAAGGTCGGGCTGCCGGGCCCGCCGTTGTAGAGGAAGGTGACCGGGCGCTTCGTACCGGGCTTCGTGCCGTCGAGCGTGTAGGCGGTGAAGAACATCGAGCCGGTCGGCTTGCCCTCGACATCGCGGATGGTGAGCGTGCCCGCGGTGGCGGTGTAGGCGAGGCGGCGGCGATCGACGGTGACGCTCGAGTGGGTCTTCGCTTCCTGCTCGACGACGGGCGCGTTGGCGTAGCCGGCTTCGGCTTCATCCTTCTGCGTGTCGGCGTTAGACTGGGTGACGGGCTTGGCGGGCTTGTCCTGCGCATGCGCTGTCGAGGACAGCAAAAGCGCGACGGCGAGGCTGAGGCGGATCGACACGGGCGGGGTCCTAGACGGGGAAGCGATGCAACCCTTTCGCGTTTTCGTCTTCGCCGCGCAACCGGTAACGCGGTCCACTCCCAAGCCGTTGCGTTCGGCGGGAGATATGGCAGGATGCGGCCATGCGCTCCCTCCTTCTCGCCGTCGTTCTTTGGCTCCTCCCGATTGCCGCGGTGCCCTGCGCCGCGCAAGGGCACGACGCTGCTGTGGTGGCACGGGAGGCAGTGGACGAGGCGCTGACGCTGCCCCCCGACTACAAGCGCGACGTCGTACTGCGCAGCGTGTCGCGCAATCTGCGATGGTTCGGGCAGGTCGACGAAGGGGTACGCGCGGCAAGGGCAATGAGCGACGGCGGCGTCACCGAGGTTCCGCCGAACACGCGGCCCGGCCCGCCCCGCTTCGTACCGCTCAAGGAGGCGATGCCGACGGGCAATCCTTGCGACGCGGGACCGTGGCGCGAAGGCGGCGGCCTTGCCGCCACGCCGAAAGCGCGCGAGAAGTGGGCATCGGCCTGTCTCCTCCGGCGCGATTTCGATTGGATAGGGCTGCCCGAAGTCGCGGAGGTGCGCACGGTCGCCGCAGGGTTGCCCGACGGCGAGACCAAGGCGGCGGTGCTGGCGATGCTCATCCGTTTCTACCGCGACGCGGAGACGCTGCGGTTCGCGAGCGAGGCGGTGGCGCGTGCTCGATTGCCGGCGGAGACGAAAGCGGGACTCGAGGCGATGCTGGCGGAACCAGTGGCGCTGTATCGGCTCGGCAGGAAATCCGAGGCGCTGGCGGCGGCGAAGGCTGCTTCGACGTTTGCGAGCAAGGCTCAATTGATCGAACTTCTGGTGCGTAATGACGATGAGTCAGGCGCGATCGAGGTGTTCGAGACGATGGCCGCGACGCCGCCCGAAGATGCCGAGTACTGTTACGGTTGGTTTGGCCCTATTGGCGGCCTGTCACTCGAGTATGTCGGCAACGCTTACGAGCCGTCACCGGGATTACGCGGGTTCCTCGACCGGCTGCCCGCTTCCCCGTTGTTTCGCAAAGTGTGTCCGGCTGGTCTCGACGCAGAGGTCGCGGTCGCAATGTTCCTGGCGGCGGGGCGCGACGGGGCGGCGATCGCGCGGGCGCGGGCCGAACCAAGCAAACCGTTTCTGTTGGTCGATTGCCTGCTGCAGGTCGGACGGGCGGAACTGCACCGCGGCGGACGCGATGCCGCCCGAGGGCGCGCGATGGAGGCTGCTGGAGCATTGCCGTTGTTCGATCCGGGCGATCCGGTTCGACCGCAGGCGAACGACAGGGTGTTGGTGGTGACCACCGGACCCGATGCGACACCCCGAAACTACGGCGAGTTGGAGGGTAACACCGGTCGCCGGTTCGAGGTCATCCGGCTGCTCGCCGCGTCGGGCGCTATTGTCGAAGCCGACGCGCTGGCGCGCGCGCAACTGGCCGGTGCGCTACGCGCCGTCGCCCTATCGGCAGCGGTTGCCGGACGTGCGGGTTATCGGTTCGATGACCAAGCACCCAGCCTCGAGACGATCGGCAAGAGCGACCTCTGACCGGCTAGTCGTCCTCGTCTTCGAACCCGGCCAGGTGCAGCGGCCGCGCCTTGATCTGGCGGGTCATGCACCAGTGCACGAGGGCTTCCTCCCGGCCATGGGTGACCCAGACTTCCCTCGGTGCGATTTCCAGTAGCGTGTCGGTGAGCTCGTCCCAATCGGCATGGTCCGACAGGATCAAGGGTAGCTCGACGTTCTTCTGGCGCGCGCGTTGGCGGACGCGCATCCAACCGCTCGCCATTGCGGTGATCGGGTCGGGGAGGCGGCGCGACCAGCGGTCGTTGAGCGCACCCGGCGGGCACAGGACGATGTGGCCCGCGATCTCGCTCTTTGCGACGCCAGTAGCGGGGCGCAGTTCGCCGAGGCGGACGCCGTGCTCCTCGTACAGGTCGCACAGCCGCTGGAGCGCGCCGTGGATGTAGATGGGGGCCGCGTGGCCGCGCTCGCGCAGCTCGGCGATGACGCGCTGCGCCTTGCCGAGCGCATAGGCACCGACCAGGACGCAGCGCGTCGGGTTGGCATGGAGGCGTTCGATCAGCTTGTCGATCTCGTCGCCGGTGTCGGGATGACGGAAGACGGGGAGCGCGAAGGTGGCCTCGGTGACGAAGACGTCGCATTTGACCGGCTCGAAGGGGGTGCAGGTCGGGTCGGCGCGGCGCTTGTAGTCGCCCGAGACGACGACCCGCTCGCCGCGATGATCGAGGACGATCTGCGCCGAGCCGAGACAATGGCCTGCGGGGACAAAGCCGATGTGGACGTCTCCCATGCGGATGGTTTCGCCGTAGGCTACCGGGTTGCCGGACTGCTCGCCGTAGCGCGCGTCCATGATCGCGAGCGTCTCGGGGGTGGCCCAGACGGCTGCGTGGCCGCCGCGGGCGTGGTCGGCATGACCATGGGTCACGAGGGCGCGGGGGCTCGGCTCGGACGGATCGATCCAGGCGTCGGCGGGGGCGACGTAGATGCCGTGGGGGTGGGGCTGGAGCCAGTCGCCGAGTTTGGGCATGCACCCTATATGGATGGCGATGCCTTCCGGTTCCCCGCTCGACCTCCCCGCTCCGCTCGCCGCATGGTTCGCCGCACGCGGCTGGTCGCCGCGGTCGCATCAGCTCGACATGCTGCGCGAGGCGCGTGGCGGTAATCATGCGCTGCTCGTCGCGGCGACGGGGGCGGGGAAGACACTGGCCGGGTTCCTGCCGACGCTCGCCGAGTTGATCGAGACGCCTGCGGAGGGGCTGCACACGCTCTACGTCTCGCCGCTCAAGGCGCTCGCGGTCGATATCCAGCGCAATCTGATGGCGCCGATCGCGGAGATGGGCGTCGATATTTCGGTCGAGACGCGGACTGGCGACACGTCTTCGGACAAGAAGGCGCGGCAGCGGGTCAAGCCGCCGCAGATCCTGCTGACGACGCCGGAATCGCTGTCGCTGCTGCTGAGCTATCCCGACACC
The DNA here is from genome assembly GCF_964263785.1 of Sphingomonas sp. Lineage (GTDB taxonomy): Bacteria > Pseudomonadota > Alphaproteobacteria > Sphingomonadales > Sphingomonadaceae > Sphingomonas. The sequence continues at coordinate 50,561 of NZ_CAXVWL010000083.1, read as the reverse complement.
TTCACGATGTTCGCGGGGCTGCGGACGATCGTGGTCGATGAGGTGCATGCGTTCGCGACCGGCAAGCGCGGCGATCTGCTTTCCTTGTGCATGGCGCGGTTGCAGCGGATCGCTCCGGGACTGCGTCGGGTGGCGCTGTCGGCGACAGTGGCCGACCCGGATGGCTATCGCGCCTGGCTCGCCCCCGATGGCGACATCGGTGCGGTCAGCCTGGTGCACGGCCAAGCCGGAGCCGACGCGAAGATCACGATCCTGCTGCCCGAGGGGCGCGTGCCGTGGTCGGGTCATTCGGGACGCTATGCCGCCGAACAGGTGATGGCGGAGATCGCGGCGCACCGGACGACGATCGTCTTCTGCAACACGCGCAGCCTGGCGGAACTGATCTTCCAGGACCTATGGAAAGTGAACGTCGACGGCCTGCCGATCGGGGTGCACCACGGCAGCCTGGCCAAGGAAGCGCGCGCCAAGGTCGAAGGCGCGATGGCGGAGGGGCGGCTGCGGGCGCTGGTGGCGACCGCGAGCCTCGATCTGGGGGTCGACTGGGGCGACGTCGATTGCGTGATCCAGATGGGCGCGCCCAAGGGGTCGTCGCGGCTGCTCCAGCGGATCGGGCGCGCGAACCACCGGCTCGACGAGGCGTCGGAGGCCATCGTGGTGCCGGGCAACCGCTTCGAATATCTGGAAGCGCGCGCGGCATTGGATGCGGTCGATGCGGGCGAGCTCGACCCCGACCTGTTTCGCCCCGGCGCGCTCGACGTGCTGGCGCAGCATGTGATGGCGTGCGCGTGCGCGGCGCCGTTCACGCGAGACGCGCTGCTCGACGAGGTACGCTCGGCTTTGCCCTATTCTGCGTTGAGCGACGACGTGTTCGAGCGCGTGCTGGGCTTCATTCGCGACGGCGGGTACAGCTTGCGCGCGTACGACAAGTTCAAGCGGCTGGTGGAGGAGGAGGATGGCACCTGGCGGGTCAGCCATCCGAAGTTTGTCGGCCAGCACCGGCTGAACGCCGGCATCATCGTCGAGGCGACGATGCTCGACGTGCGGTTCAGGAACGGGCGCAATCTGGGGCGGGTCGAGGAGGCGTTCGCCAGCCAGTTGTCGGCCGGGGACACGTTCTTCTTTGCCGGGCTGAGCCTGGAAGTCGAGAAGATCGATCTCACCGACCTGATCGTCCGCGCGACGAGCAGACCTGCGCGCATTCCGACCTATGGCGGCAGCCGGATGCCGCTGTCGACCAGCCTGGCGGACCGGGTGCGCGGCTTTCTCGCCGACCCGAGCGAATGGCCACGCTTCCCGGACGACGTCCGCGAGTGGCTCGAATATCAGACCGCGCGATCGGTGCTGCCGCAGCCCGGGCAGCTGCTGGTCGAGACCTTCCCGCGCGAGGGGCGGCATTACATGGTCGCATACAGTTTCGAGGGGTGGAACGCGCACCAGTCGCTCGGCATGCTGGTGACCCGGCGGATGGAGACGCAGGGGCTGAAACCCCTAGGCTTCGTCGCCAACGATTATGCGATCGCCTGCTACGGGCTGGAGAAGGTGATCGATCCGGCGTCGCTGTTCTCCGCCGACATCCTGGAGCACGAATTCGTCGACTGGGTGCAGCAATCGCATCTGCTCAAACGCGCGTTTCGCGAGGTGGCGGTGATCGGCGGGCTGGTCGAGCGCCAGCATCCGGGCAAGCGCAAGACCGGCAAGCAGGTCACCTTCTCGACCGACCTGATCTACGACGTACTGCGCAAATACGAACCGACACACCTGCTGTTGCAGGCGGCGTGGGACGATGCGCGCGCGAAGATGACCGATGTCGGGCGGCTGGCGCATCTGCTCGACCGCGCGGCGGAGACGATGCTCCACGTCGATCTCGACCGGATCACGCCGCTCGCGGTGCCGGTGCTGACGCTGATCGGGCGCGAGCGGGTGTCCACCGCCGGCGGCGACGATGCGCTGCTGGTGGAGGCGGAGGCGCTCGCGGCGGAGGCGATGCGGCTGGATTGAGCGCCGCTTGCGGACAGTCCGATTCGGGCGCATGTTGCGCCATGCGTTGGTGGATTGCCTTTGCGGCGTTGCTGCCGGTGTTCGCCGCTTCGGCGCAGGATGTCCCTGCCAGCGTCGATCCGGTCGACCCGCTCGCCCAGGAGATCGCCTTCGTCACCGACATCACCCGGATGACTGTGCCGGTCTCGCTGGCGGGGGCGGGGCCGTTCCGGTTCGTGGTGGACACCGGCGCCGAGCGGACGGTGGTCAGCCATGAACTCGCACGGCGATTGCGGCTGCCGCCGGGGCGCGATGTCCGGCTGACCGCGATGACCGGCACGACGTCGGTGGGTACGGTGATCGTGCCGTCGCTTACCGTCGGCGCGCTGAGCGGCGTGGGCGAACGGCGGATCGAGGCGCCGGCGCTCGCCGCGACCGATATTGGTGCGCTCGGTATCCTCGGGCTCGATACGCTGCAGGGGCAGAAGGTCGTCATCGACTTCGACACGCAGACGATGACGGTGACCCCATCGCGCAAGCGCCACACCCTGCCCGCCGCGAGCGACGAGATCGTCGTGCAGGCGCGCAGCGTGCTGGGCCAGCTGGTCGTCACCGACGCGCGCTATCGCGGGCAGACGGTGCGGGTGATCCTGGACACCGGATCGATGGTGAGCATGGGCAATGCGGCGCTGCGCAAGCGCCTGGTCAAGGCGGATGCAAAGCGCGACACGCCCATCGAGCTCATCAGCGTTACCGGCGGCAAATTGCAGGCGGGCTATACCCAGATCGGCAAGGTGTCGCTGGGCGAAATCGCGTTCGACAATCTGCCGATCGCCTTTGCCGATGCGGCGCCGTTCGCCAAGTTCGGGTTGGTCCAGCGGCCTGCGATGTTGCTGGGGATGGATGCGCTCAGGCTCTTTCGCCGGGTCGACATCGACTTCGTCAATCGCGAGGTGCGACTGCGCAAGCCGCGCAACATCCGGAACGCCTACTGATATTGCCAGCCGCTCCCCATTCGCTACGCTGCGCATCAAAGGGAGACGGCGATGCGCAACTGGGTTCTGGGATTGGCGGTGGCTGCGGTGCCATGCGTGGCGAGTGCGCAGGCGCGCCCCGACCAGCAGCAGTTCTTCGGGCTCTACAAGGAACTGGTCGAGACCAACACGACCCTGTCGGCGGGAAGCTGCACCCAGGCGGCGGCGCAGATCGCTGGGCGGCTCAAAGCGGCGGGCTATGCCGACGGCGACATCGTGCCGTTCTCGGTGCCCGATCACCCCAAGGAAGGCGGGGTCGTCGCGGTGCTGAGGGGATCGGACGCCAAGCTGAAACCGATGCTGCTGCTCGGGCATATCGACGTGGTCGAAGCCAGGCGCGCGGATTGGGTGCGCGATCCGTTCACGCTCGTCGAGGAGGGCGGCTATTCTTACGCGCGCGGCACCGTCGACGACAAGGCGATGGCGGCGGTGTGGGCGGATACGATGATCCGGCTCAAGCAGGCGGGCAAGCCGCCCCGGCGCACGATCAAGCTGGCGCTGACCTGCGGCGAGGAGACGACCTTTGCGTGGAACGGCGCGGAATGGCTGTCGAAGAACCGCCGCGACCTGATCGACGCCGAGTTCGCGCTGAACGAGGGCGGCGGGGGGCGGACCGAGCAGGATGGCACCCGCAAGCTGCTGGCGGTGCAGGTGGGTGAGAAAGCTGCGCAGAACTACACCTTTACCGCGACCAATCCGGGCGGCCACAGTTCGGTGCCAAAGCCGGACAACGCGATCTACGAACTGGCGGATGCGGTGAAGGCGGTGCAGGGCTACGACTTCCCGGCGCGCTTCACCGACACGACGCGCGCGTTCTTCGCGGCGAGCGCGACGACGATGCCCGCGGAGATGCAAAACGCGATCGCGCGGTTGCTGGCGAACCCTGAGGACAAGGCCGCCGACGCGATCGTCAGCAGCGACCCGACGCTGCATTCGACCTTGCGCACCACCTGCGTCGCGACGCTGCTGAGTGCAGGCCACGCCGAGAACGCGCTGCCGCAAAAGGCGACCGCCAACGTCAATTGCCGCATCTTTCCGGGGGAGACGGTCGACGGCACGCTGGCGCAGCTTCAGCGGCTGGCGGGGTCCAAGGTGGCGGTGACCGCGAACCAGCCGGTGCGCCCGACCGCGATCCCGCCGACGCTGGACCCCAAGATCATCGGGCCCATGAAGGCGGTGGCGGCGAAGCATTTTCCGGGCATGCCGCTGGTGCCGCTGATGTCGACGGGCGCGACCGACGGCATCTTCTTCCAGGCCGTTGGCATCCCGGTCTATGGCGCGCCGGGCATCTTCATCGACAAGGACATGGGCGGCATCCACGGGCTGAACGAGCGCATCCGGGTCAAGTCGCTGTACGACGGGCGCGATTACCTGTTCGATCTGGTGAAGGCGTATGCGGGGTGATTTGCTCCCCTCCCTTTGAGGGAGGGGAGAAGGAGAACTTACACCGTGACCTGTTCGCCCAGTTCAAGCACCTTGCCCGGCGGGATGCGCAGGAAATCGGTGGGGTCGCTGGCGTTGCGCTGGAGGAACATGAACAGCCGGTCCTGCCAGGGCGGCATGCCCTTTTCCGCTTCCGGTTTCAGCGTGTTGCGGCCGATGAAGTAGGAGGTACGCATCGCTTCGTCGGCGCGGCGGTCGCCGAGCGCATCGAGGCCAAGATCGCTCGGCACATCGGGCGTTTCCATGAAGCCATAGGTCAGGACGATTCGGGTAAAGGCGTCGTCGATCTTCTCGATCGTCGCGCGCTGCTCCTCGGCGACGATCGGGCGATCGGTGGTACGGATGCTGACGACGAGGTTGCGCTGATGGAGCACCTTGTTGTGTTTGAGGTTATGCAGCAGCGCACCAGGCGCGGCGGTGGCGTTGCCGGTCAGGAACACCGCGGTGCCCGGCACGCGCTCGGGCGGGCGGCGTTCGAGCGCGGCGGCGAGATCGGCGAGCGGGATCGCCTGGCGCTTCTCGAAATCCGAGACGATCCCGCGCCCGCGCACCCAGGTCTGGATCAGCAGGCCGATCGCCGCGGCGATGACCAGCGGCACCCAGCCGCCCTCGACCACGCGCAGGATGTTGGCGCCGAAGAAGATCAGGTCGAGGGTCAGGAACGGCAGGATCACCGCCAGCGCCAGCGGCCGCGACCAGTTCCAGCGATGCCGCGCGACGATATACGCAAGGCAGGTGGTCACCACCATCGTGCCGGTGACCGCGATGCCGTAAGCCGCGGCCATCGCCGACGAGGTCTTGAACTGGATAACGAGCACGAGAACGCCGATCAGCAACAGCCAGTTGACCGCGGGCAGATAGATCTGCCCCGCAAACGCCGCCGAGGTCTGGCGGATGCGCAGGCGCGGGAGCAGGCCGAGCTGGATCGCCTGCTGGGTCAGCGAGAAGGCGCCGGTGATGACCGCCTGGCTGGCGATCACCGTTGCGGCCCCCGCCAGCACGACCAGCCAAGGCCTGAGCGCGTCGGGCGCCATGAGGAAGAACCAGTCGGTGTTGGCGAACGGCTTGCCCGCCGCGGTCGCGGTCTCCAGCGTGGCGAGCGCGAAGGCGCCTTGGCCCAAATAGTTGAGGATCAGCGCGGGGAACACCAGCACGAACCAGCCGATGCGGATCGGCAAGCGGCCGAAATGTCCCATGTCTGCGGTCAGCGCCTCGGCGCCGGTGACGGTGAGGAACACCGCGCCCAGGACAAAGAGGCCGATGGTGCCGTGGCTCGCCATGAACGACACCGCATAGCCGGGCCAAACCACCCGTGCGATCGAGGGTTCATCGGCGATATGCCAGATCCCGAGGCCGCCGATCGACAGGAACCAGACGATGCACACCGGCCCGAACAGCCGCGAGACGTGCGCAGTGCCGCGCGCCTGGATCAGGAACAGCCCGATCAGGATCGCGATCGTCAGCACGCGGACGGTGCGTTCGTCGAAGATGTGCGCAGCATTGGGAATCGTGCGCAGCCCTTCCATCGCGGAGAGGACCGACAATGCGGGGGTGATGATCGCGTCGCCGTAGAACAGCGACGCGCCAGCCGCGCCCAGGATCAATGCGATCATCGAACGCTTGCCGAGTGCACGCCGGGCAAGCGCGGCGAGCGCCAGCACGCCGCCCTCTCCCTGGTTGTCGGCGCGCATCAGGAAGACGACATATTTGATCGTGACGACCAGGATCAGCGACCAGAGCGCCAGGCTGAGCACGCCCAGGATCTCGCTCGCGTCGATGCCGTCCTTGCCCGACTGGCCGAGCGCCTCGCGAAAGGCATAGAGCGGGCTGGTGCCGATATCGCCGAAGACGACGCCGATCGCGCCGATCGTCAGCGCGGCGAGCGCGGGGTGCGGCGTGGCATGGGGGGCGGGGGACGGTTCGGGCGACGACATACGGGAGGGCAGCCTCGGGGAGGACGGCGCGCTGTACGCGCATTGCGCTATGACGCAAGCGCTTGATCTCCGTTCCACCGCCGGGCATGGCCACCGCATGGTTCCCTTTTCGTTCGGTGGGCATGACTGGCTGGCGCTGACCGGCGGCGCGCTGTTCTGGCCCGCGCGGCGTGCGCTGCTGGTCGCCGACCTGCATCTGGAAAAGGCGAGCTGGTTTGCCGGCTTGGGGCAGATGCTGCCGCCGTACGACACCACGGCGACGCTGGCGGACCTGTCCGCGCTGGCCGCGGCGACGGCGGCACGTGAGATATGGTGCCTGGGGGACAGCTTTCATGACGTCGCCGGATGCGAGCGGTTGCAGCCCGGCGCGCGCGCGGCGCTGCGGGCGCTGACCGGCTCGGTGCAATGGACCTGGATCACCGGCAATCACGATCCCCACGTCGCCGACCATTGCGGCGGCGCGGTGATCGACGAGGCGCTGGTCGACGGATTGGTGCTGCGCCACGAGGCCAGCCCGCGCGAGCTGCGCTGTGAGCTGTCCGGGCATTTTCACCCCAAGCTGCGGATACGGGTGCGCGGGCGGCAGGTCGCGCGACGCTGCTTCGTCGCGACCGGGACCAAGCTGATCCTGCCCGCGTTCGGGGCGCTCACCGGCGGGCTCGACGTGACCCATCCCGAGATCGTCCGTGCGGTCGGCGGTGGTGCCGAGGCGCTGGTGCCGGTAGAGGATCGGATGCTACGCTTCCCGATCGCGGCCTAGAGACGGCCGGCGGCGCTATCCATAGGCACGCCAGAAGAAAACCGCGGTGGTCGCGGCGGTGACCAGGATCGTCCAGGCGCGTACCGCGCCCGATGGCAGCCGCTTGCCGAGATGCGCGCCCAGCCAGCCGCCCAAGAGGCCACCCGCCAGCATCGGCAGGCATGCGTCCCAGCGGATGAGGCCGCTCAGCGTGAAGACGATCGCGGCCGCGAAATTGGCGGTCGCCAGCATCAGCGTGCGTGGCGCAAACATCTGTCGCGGCGTCTCGCCAGCGAGCAGGCCATAGGTCGCGGTCGTCATGATCCCGACGCCGCCGCCGAAATACCCGCCGTAGATGCCGAGCAATCCTTGCGCGACCAGCAGCGTCGCCGGACCGATCGTCACGCGCTCGCTGAGCCAGGCGGCGGCGCCTTTGCCGAAGACGATGGCGAGGAAGGCGACGAGCAGCAGCCAGGGCACGATCAGGTCGAAGGCGCGCGCGGGCGTGGCGACGAGCAGCGCGCTGCCCGCCAGTCCCGCCGCAAAGGTGATCGCCGCCAGCGTGCGGACCGAGACGCCGCCGACCGGCTTCAGCTCGCCGCGGAAGGTCCAGGCACTCACCGCAGCGCCAGGCATGAGCGCGAGGTTGGAGGTAGCATTGGCGACATTGGCGGGCGTGCCGATCGCCAGTAGCGCGGGCATCGTCGCGAACGTGCCGCCGCCCGCCAGCGCGTTCATCGCGCCACCGAGGACTCCTGCGGCAGCGGCGAGGGCTGCGGTCGTCAGGTCAAGCAAGTGCGGGCAGTGCTGCGGCGGCTTCGCGGTCCAGTTGCGCACGGGACTTCTTCTCCGCCGCCGTTTTCAATTGCCCGCACGCCGCGTCGATGTCGCGGCCGCGTGGGGTGCGGACGGGGGCGGAGATGCCGGCTTCGAAGACGATGGCGGAGAAGGCGCGGATGCGTTCCGGGGTCGAGCATTGGTAATTCGCGCCGGGCCAGGGATTGAACGGGATCAGGTTCACCTTGGCAGGCAGTTTGTAGTGCCGGAGCAGGCGGACGAGTTCGCGCGCGTCGGCGTCGCTGTCGTTCTTGTCGCGCAGCATGACGTATTCGAAAGTGATCCGGCGTGCGTTGCTCGCGCCGTGGTAGTCGGCGCAGGCCTGGAGCAGTTCCTCGATGCCGTATTTGCGGTTGAGGGGGACGAGCTCGTCGCGGACTTCCTTGGTGACCGCATGGAGCGAGACCGCGAGATTCACTCCGATCTCCGCCCCCGCGCGCGCCATCATCGGAACGACACCGCTGGTGCTGAGGGTAATCCGGCGGCGGCTGAGCGCGAGGCCGTCGCCGTCCATGACCAGCTTCAAGGCATCGCGGACCGAGTCGAAATTATACAGCGGCTCGCCCATTCCCATCATCACGATGTTGGTGAGCATGCGGCCTTCCGGCTGCGACGGCCATTCACCCAGCGAATCGCGCGCCAGCATGACCTGGCCGACGATCTCGCCCGCGGTCAGGTTGCGGACGAGGCGCATCGTGCCGGTGTGGCAGAAAGTGCAGTTGAGCGTGCAGCCGACCTGGCTGGAGACGCAGAGAGTGCCGCGATCGGCATCGGGGATGAACACCATCTCGTAATCCTGCGCGTCCGGCGAGCGCAGCAGCCATTTGCGGGTGCCGTCGCTCGACACCTGCGCCTCGACCACCTCGGGGCGCCCGACGACGAAGCGCTCGGCCAACCAGGGATGCTGCGCGCGCGCGATGTCGGTCATCGCCGAGAAGTCGGTCGCGCCGCGGTTGTAGAGCCAATGCCAGATCTGCTTGGCGCGCAGCTTCGCTTGCTTGGTGTCGAGCCCGGCGTCGGCCAGCGTCGCGCGGAGCTGGTCCTTGGTCAGGCCGATCAGGTCGACTCTGCCATCGGCACGCAGCGTCGCCGCACGCGGGACGGGTACCGGATCGATGTGGCCGGGAATGGGCATGGCGGGGGTCATGCGATCGGTCCATCCATCAGACGTTCGATAACGGCGGTCCTGATACCGTCGACGTGCTGAAGGAGGTCAGGCGCCGCGTGCGCTCCCATCGAGTCCAGAACGACATCAATGCCTTCGCGGCGAGCCAGCTTTACCGCAGGCACGAAATCAGCGTCGGCTGCGATCAGAGTAATGCGTTGCACCTGCTGCTTGAACGCCATTGACGCAACGTCCAGGCCGAGACGCATGTCGACACCTTTCTGTACGACGTCGATCTCGAAATCTTCGTCAGTGGGGGCGAATGCCTTAGGATCGTCGATCCAGCGCTTTACGGCGTCTGGCTTTGCCCGCCACGCGCTAAAGGCTTCGTTCAACCGCCCTTGGCGCACTGCGACCTTGCGCGTGGCATGTAGCGCCGCATGAATTTGCAATCGAAGTTTCGCTTCCGCGGTTCCGCCGAGATACAGCGCCTTTTTCGAAACAGGCAATTGCACACGCTTTGTCAGGGGCGGGCAGTCATAGAAGAATATGCGATAAAGTTCGGTCGTTTCCTGCCGCCCTTGGGCGGCGGCGCGAGCAGCGGGGATCGAGGCCGCATCGAACCCCGCTGCCACATGATAGGCAGCGATCCCGGTGACGGCCGAGGCAACCGAATGCGGATCGTTGCGGTCCAGGTCGGGGAAACTATGATGAAACCGGCGCAGGAAGAACGCACCATCGATCACGACGGCAGTAGGCATAGCATCCGTACCAGAAACAGGTTGCCCCCGGGAGCAGGCCTTGAGCTGATATCTGCTCTTGCGAGCGCCTCAAGACGGCTGCCGGGGGCCTGATAGATGTTAGTTATATTCGCTGTAGCGAAAAATCAACCCCCGCGCCCCTCGCACGCCAGCGTCGCGGCGTCGATCGCGGTCGCCGCACCCGGCAGCGCGTAGACGTCGGCGAAGGGACGGCCGCCCTCGCCCACCGCCTCGACGCTCATGCTGCGGCCCGAGCGGATCGCGGCGACCAGCGCGCGGTCGCTCGCCGCGTCGGGTGCGAAGGCGTCGCGGGTGTTCGCAAGGAGGGTGAAGCGGCGCTCGCCGACGGTCAGGGTGACGCCCGCCGAGCGATCGCGCACGCGGCTGAGGCGGATGTGGAGCGAGGCGCGCAAGCCTTTGCCGGGCCAGGTGGCGATGCTGGCGAAGCCGCCCCGGCGCCCACCTGCGACGATCGGCCTTGCGATGGCGTAGCAACGCGCCGGGATGGCGTCGCGGAAGGCGCCCCAGCCTTGATAGACGCCGATCGTCTCACGGCCTGCGGGAATGGCGAGGAGTAGCAGGAACGCGGCCTTCATGCGGGCGCGTGACCGGTGCCGCGGTGGGCAACCGTCTCCCGGCCGTTCTCGATCAGCGAGATCGAGCCTTGCGGCAGGCCGTCCGCCACCGGCGCGCCGAGCGCCTCGTCATCGGGAAGCCCGGTCAGGACACCGCGCAGCACGCGGCTGGAAATGCCGTGCATGACAACGAGGCGGTCGCCCGCGTCCCCGGCGGTGTCCGCGGCCCAAGCGCCGACGCGCGCGGCGATGGCGGCGTAGCGTTCGCCGTCGGGAGCCTCGCGCAGGACACCGCGCGCGTCGAACACCGGGCCATGTTCGTCGACGACATCGGCGTAATAGCGTCCGCCCCAGCCGCCCATGCCGATCTCGACCAGCCGCGCATCGGTCCGTGCGGCATGCCAGTCGACCTCGAGATGTTCGGCGATCACGCTTAGTGTCTGGAGCGCGCGACCGGTGGGCGACGCCCAGAGCGTCAGCGCCGGGCGCGCCCCGAGCAGCGTGCGGAGGGCCGCGCCCATCTCTTCCGCCTGCGTGAAGCCCGCGCGCGTCAGCGGCGTGTGAGCGGCGTCGCCCTGGAGTCGGCGGGCGGCGTTGAATACGGTTTCGCCGTGCCGGGCGATGAAATCCCGGCCCAGGCGATTGGGGACCGGCGCGGTCAGTTCAAGCTCCTGTTGCAAAGATACAACGTTTCGACCTGTTTAGCTGAGGTTCATGCAACGAGCGCGCGCCACGACCATTTGGCCGGTCCACCCCGCGTGCAGTTCGGGGGTGAGACATGAACGGAGTTCCCATGCGTAAGCCATCCTTTGCGACGATCCTGATCGCGTCGCCGATCGCCCTTGCTGCCGCGACGCCCGCGTTCGCGCAAGACACCAATCCGGTCTTCACCGGCCCGCGGGTCGAGGCCACGCTCGGCTACGACCATGTCGGCGCCGGATCGAGCGTCGACAACAACAATGGGCGTGACGACCAGTCGATCGACGGGCTGCTCTACGGCGGCGGGGTCGGCTACGATGTCGCGCTCGGCGGCGCGCTGGTCGGGGTCGAAGGCGAGCTCACCGGATCGACCGCCAAGAGCGGCCGCCGCGACTATACGACCAACTTCGGCTTCGGCCGCGTCAAACAGGGCCGCGACCTGTACATCGGCGCGCGCGCGGGCATCCTCGCGAACCCGCAAACGCTCCTCTACGTCAAGGGCGGCTACACCAACGCGCGGCTGAACGTGCTGGCGGGATCGACCAGCCAGACGACCGACACCGACTTCGACCTCGACGGTTATCGCGTCGGCGCGGGCGTGGAGCGCGCGGTGGGGCCGAACAGCTACGCGAAGATCGAATATCGCTATTCGAACTACAGCCGCGGGCAGCTCGATTATGCGAACGGCGGAGCGAGCAGCCGCTTCGACGTCGACACCGACCGGCATCAGGTGGTCGCGAGCTACGGCTTTCGCTTCTGACGTGTTAACGCGCCGGTAAGCAGAATCGCGAGAGGGGCCGGGGCGCTTGCTCCGGCCCCTTTTTGTTGGGTAGGGTCGCAGCGAAGCGGCAAGGCCCCCGGGACTCGGGCGGGCACGGGGGAATACGCATGAAGGCGACGATCGAACGCGCGACGCTCCTCAAGGGGCTGAGCCATGTCCAGTCGGTGGTGGAGCGACGCAACACCATTCCGATCCTGTCAAACGTGCTGCTCGAGGCCACGTCCGACGGCGCGCTCAAGATGATGGCGACCGATCTCGATCTGCAGATCAACGAAAGCGTCGTCGCGGCGGTCGATCAGCCGGGCGCGACAACGGTGTCCGCGCACACCTTGTTCGATATCGCGCGCAAGCTGCCGGAGGGGGCGCAGGTGTCGCTGGCGGCAGCCGAGGGGCGGCTGACGATCGTGGCGGGGCGCGCGCGCTTCTCCCTCGGCACGCTGCCGCGCGACGACTTTCCGGTGATCGCCGAGGGCGAATTGCCGACCCAGTTCGAGCTTCCCGCCGCGACGCTGAAGCAGATCATCGATAAGACCCGGTTCGCGATCTCGACCGAGGAGACGCGTTATTATCTGAACGGCATCTTCCTGCACGTTGCGGATGGCGAGGGATCGTCGCCGGTGCTGAAGGCGGCGGCGACCGATGGCCACCGGCTCGCACGGGTGACGCTGGATCGGCCGAACGGGGCCGAGAACATGCCCGACGTGATCGTGCCGCGAAAGTGCATCGCCGAGCTGCGTAAGCTGCTCGACGAGGTCGACGGGTCGGTCGGCGTATCGCTGTCGGGGACCAAAATCCGCTTCGATCTCGGGCGCGCGGTGCTGACGTCGAAGCTGATCGACGGGACCTTCCCCGATTATTCGCGCGTCATCCCGACGGGCAACGACAAGATCCTGAAGCTCGACCCGAAGAGCTTCATGGAGGGGGTCGACCGCGTGTCGACGATCGCCACCGAGAAGACGCGGGCGGTGAAGATGGCGCTCGACCGCGATCGCATCACCCTGTCGGTGACGAGCCCTGAAAATGGGACGGCGGCGGAAGAAGTACCGGGCGATTACGCCGCGATGCCGTTCGAGATCGGCTTTAACAGCCGCTATCTGATGGATATATTGGCGCAGATCGAGGGCGATATCGTCGAGGTTCATCTGGCCGACGCCGCCGCGCCGACGCTGATCCGCGAGAACGACAAGGCGGCGGCGCTGTACGTACTGATGCCGATGCGGGTGTAAACGGCCGTTTAATTGTAACTGTCAATTCTGCCGGAAAACAATGACTTAGAGGCAGAGCGCGAGAAGGGGGTGTTAACTCCTTCTCGCTAAAGCGGCGGTTTTCTTTTCGTCAACTCTTGACCGCCAATGGAGGTGGTCATGTTCACGATTCGGAACTGCCGGATGGACTCCGGCGAGCACATCCCCATGCTGGTCCGCAAGAGCACCGGCATGGCGGATCTGCACGCCATGGAGTTCGTCATGCTCGTCGACCGGGCGGCCGGCAACAGCGCCGCATACATCGAGCTGCGGCTCCGTTCGGTCGCCGTCGGACTCAAGCTGTTCCACGACCTCGACATCGATGTCGAGCAGCGGTTGGCGACCGGCTCGTTCCTCTCCCAGACCGAACTCTCGGCGCTCGCCACCGCCTGCCGCAAGCGGGTCGACGGCAAGGGCGACGTCGTCGGCGAGTACATCGACCTGCGCTACTCGACGGTGGTCGAGTTCGTATCGTTCCGGGCCGACTTCTACCGGGCCCGCGCGCAAGGCGACCGGCAGGACCAGCTCGTCCGTGCCGCCGCCCACTTCGAGAAGCTCGCCAAGCGCATAGCGCCCTACGTGCAGTCGTCCAGCAGGAGCAAGGAGCGGTTCGGCCTAGAGCCCGATCTGCGCCAGAAGTTTCTTCTGCTCATCAACCCCGGCAGCAAGCTCAATCCGTTCCGACCCAAGCTGCGCAAGCGCAACAACGCCATCCTGCTGCTCGCCTTCCGTCATGGCTTTCGGTCCGGCGAACTCCTCGGCTTCAAGCGATTCGACTTTGACGACAAGGCGGAGGTGCCGACGATCTCAGTGCACCGCCGGCCCGATGATCCCGAGGACAAGCGCAAGGTACCTGCCCGCGCCAAGACGCTCGCGCGCGAGATCGAGCTCGACTCGGACGCACTCGGCGCGCTCGAGGAATGGGTGGAAGACCGTCAGGTCCTGGCCAGGTACCCGAAGCGCAGGGTGCACGGCTTCCTCTTCGTGGAACGTCAAGGCGGCCCGCTCGCCGCTCGCACGCTGCGCGGGATCTACGATCGCATCCGTAAGGTGTTCCCCGAGTTCGCCGACCTCTGCAACCACATGCTCCGCCACGACTGGAACGACCGCTGGGTCGAGATGTCGCAGGAGGAGGGCTGGGACGACGAGGGCGCGCTGCAGGACCAGTGTTACGCTATGGGCTGGTCGCGCACGTCCAAGCAGCCGGGCCTCTACCCCCGCAAGGCGATCCGCAAGCGCACCAACAAGCGCATGGCCGCCATGAACAACAAGCTCGTGGCGCCGCGCGCGGCAAACGACTGACGCCGTAGAAGCGACCTTAACGACAGATGGAGGAGGTGTGGCCGATGACCCGAATCGCACCCGTCGCGCACGACCCCGTGGACGCGTTCATCTCCTCGCCGGCAGGCGAGGCCCTCCTCAGGCAGGAGGTGACGACGCTCGCAGGCGCGACCGTGCGCTTCGACGAGCCAGACGTGCGCCTGTCGGCCGACATCAAGATCAGCTTCCAGCGCCTATACGGCCCGATCCCCGCCATGTGCGGCTTCGGCATCAAGCGCTACGTGAAGCACCTGACCGCCCGCAACTCTCCGGAATACGTGTCGAACGTGGTGACGTGGCTTGCGCCTCTCGCCCGGAACGAGGCCAGCGCGGTGCTGCGGAAGAGCCTCGAGAAGCGCGGCTTCGTCGGGCTGGAGGTCTACGCCGCCTTCGAGCGCGAGGTGGCGAAGACGGTCGCGAAGGGGCGCGTCGTCCACTACACCAGCGCGTTCGTGCGATGGTACGAGTTCTGCGTCGCCGTCGGGCAGCCCGGCTTCGACGAGGACGTCGCGGCTGAACTCTCGGAACTGATCTTCCGCGACGTGATGAAGGGTCGCGCGGTGCTGAGCGAGGATCCGGATGAGGGTCCGCTCACGCCCGTCGAGTTCGACGCGCTCATCAGCCGGTTGAACGACGTGACCAGCGTCATGCTGGCCACCGGGGACGATGTCGTGAACGGACTCGATCTGGAGGAAGTGGCGCTCACCTGGCTCTTCGTCTGCTACGGCACCAATCCAAAGAATCTGCGCTACCTCGACGAAGGCGACATCCGCTCGATCCCGCAGCCCGGGGGAGCGCCGCTGTTCGAGATCAGCATTCCCCGCATCAAGAAGCGCCTCAAGGGCGAGCGTCTGGAATTCCGAACGCGCGAGATTCCGCCCGACGTCTACCGCCTGCTCAACCGCCTGCGGAAGCGGAACCGCGGTCGCTTCCCCATCAGGAACGACGCGCGCGGCATAGCCCGACGCTGTTCCGGCGGGACCGGCCCGTACCGGCCCTGGTAGGCACCGAGTTCAAGCGGGACCAGTGGCGCCAGGTCGCGAACTGGCCGCGCGACGTGCTAAGCAGGATCGCCGCCGCGTTCGCCATCGGCAGGTCGGACGGGAAGGGTGAGGTCGTGCTCTACCCGCGGCGACTGCGCTACACGTTCGCCACCCGCCTCGTCGCCAACGGCTTCTCGTCCGCGATGGTCGCCGATGCCCTGGATCATACCGACACGTCGCACGTGATGGTCTACTTCAACACGCGCGGCGAGATCGTGCGACGCCTGGACAAGGCAATCGCCATCAGCCTCGGACCAGTGGCCGACGCCTTCCTCGGCAGGATCGTGACGGACGAGAGCGAGGCGACGCGCGGGGACGACCCCGCCAGCCGCATCCGCCACCACAGCAAGACGCTGGAGAGCCTCAACACGGTCGGGAACTGCGGGACCCGCAGCTTCTGCCGGCTGTTCGCGCCGATCGCGTGCTATCGCTGCCGTCACTTCCAGCCGCACGAGGACGGCCCGCACGCGGAGGTCCTCGAGGAGTTGGATGCCCAGCGCGCCGAACGCCACGCCGCAGGCATGTCGCCCAAGATGGTGCAGATCCACGACCTCACCATGCTGGCGATCGGCCAGGTGATCGTCGCCTGCGAAGAGCGGAAGAAGGCGAAGGGGATGGAGAATGACTGAGCCGGACGTTCCGCGCCCCGACAACGTCGTCGCGCTCGACCCCGCCGCCGCCAGCCTCGCCGGATGCCACCGCCGGCTCAAGGAGCTGGCCGACACGCAGCGCGCGGCCAAGCGGTTCGACACGCCGTGGGACGAGACCTACTGGGCCGTGGCCGCCACCGGCAGAGCTTCGGTCGCCGGCGACGGGGGCCTGTGGTTCAGCATAGACCGGGCGACGCGCAGCGGCGCCAAGCACCCGTTCCCCGAGCCATTCATGACCTTCGCGAAGACGATGGTCTCCCGCTACCAGGGGTCGAAAGATGGAGGCCATTCGGCCGGCGGGCTGCAGGCGATGATCGCGGCCTGCCGGGCGCTGTGGCTGCGCGTCGCCAAGCGCAAGGCCGACTCGGCGGTGCTGACCAACGCCGACTTCGCGGCCACCATGAAGCAGGTGGAGAAGGACATCAACGACGGTGCCCGCAATGTCGGATCGCGCCTCGCCTTCATCGCTGCGCAAATAGACGACAAGGGCCTGGCGCTAACCAGGATCGCCTGGAAGAACCGCATCAAGGGCAACAAGAAGCACGACCGCATCGGGACGGACGCGGACGTGCGTAGGAAGGCGAAGCTGCCCAGCGTCGAAGTGCTGCTGGCACTGTCGGAGATCTCGGCCAACGCGACCACGCCCGGCCACGCCTTCGAGCTGCGGGACGCCGACCTCGTCGCCATGCGGGCCGTGGACCTGCTCGTCTGCGGCGGCTTCCGCATCAACGAGCTGCTCACCATCCCGAGGAACTGCCTCCGCGAGGCGGACCTGCTCGACGACCTGGGCAACGTCGCGCTCGATCGCGACGGCAAGCCCATGAAGACCGTCGGCATTCGCTACGATCCCGAGAAGGACGGCGAGATGCTGATCAAGGACGTCGCGACCCCCACGAACGAGCTCGCCAGGCGGGCGATCGGCGACATCGACCGGGTGACGGCACCGTTCGCGGCGGTCGCGCGCTTCCAGCGGCTCAATCCCGGCCGGACCCTTCTAGGTCAGCCCTGGGACTCGATGCCGCGCGGCGCGCTGCTGACGACCCTGGAACTCGCGCGCGCCGTCGGCGTCGGGGCCAAGAACGCCGACAAACGCAAACTCCTAGTCGCGGGCAACATGTTCGCACGCTTGACCGCCAATCTACTCATCGCAGGCAATGCGCCCGGACGGGGCGGGATGTCACTCTACCGGAAATCGGACCTGGAGGCGCACCTGGCCGGGCGGTCGTATATCGGCGACGTGCATCGACGCAAGGAGCCGAAGCTCCTGGTGGAGGACTGCCTCTTCACGGTGCCGCTCCGCTTCTTCCACACCCTGCTCGCGCCGAGCACCAACGGCACCGTCACGATGCTCACCGACGCCCAGATCTACATCTGGCTCGCGGGGCAGAAGAACCAGCCCAGCATCTTCGAACGGCTCGGGATCAAGGGCAACGACGGCAGGTTCCTGTCCGCGACCAGCCACCAGTTCCGGCACTGGCTCAATACCCTTGCCTTCGAGGGCAAGATGAACGACGCTGAGGTCGCCCGCTGGATGGGCCGCAGGCAGGTCGGCCAGAACGCCTCCTACGACCACGTCACCGCGACGGAGATGGCGCGTCGCGTACGCGAGCGCATCACCGGCGGCGGCGCGACCGGGCCGCTGGTCGACGCCGCGTCGCGCATCGTCGACGCGGAGCAGCGGCGCAAGTTCGTCGAAACCCACGCGCGCAACGTCGTCGTAACCCCGATCGGGCTGTGCGTGCACGACTGGGACGCGCTGCCCTGCCAGAAGCACGGCGCATGCGGCGACTGCGACGAGCACTGGGTCGTGAAGGGCGTCAACGTCGAGGAGGCCCGGCGCCAGGTGGCGGACGAGGAACGCGCGCTCGCCCGATCGCGGTCGGCCGACGACGACGGCCACTACGGCGCCGACCGCTGGATCACCTTCCACAAGCGCAACCTCGCACGCCTGAAGACGATCCGGACCATCCACGAGGACGACCGCATCCCCGACGGGACGCTCGTCCAGCTCAAGAGCGACGGCACCTACGCGGTGCCTCCGACACCAGGAGAAGGCGATGCCCGCGCAGCCTAGGAGCAAGCCGGTGAACGGCTACACGCTCATGACGGAGGAGCAGAGGGCGAAAATCGTCCGCCGCATCGGACAGCTCCCCATCGCCTGCAAACCGTCGTGGCAGGATGTGATCGACATCGCGCTCACCGTCACGCGCAAGGAATACCGTCGGCAAAGCCTGTGGAAGCACGACGCCATCAAGGACGCGCTCGAACTCCGGGTATCGCAGCACGAGGAGTTCCTGCTCAACGGGATTAAGCCGACGCCGGAGAAGCTGCCCGAGACCGAGGATCCCAAAGTCCGCACGCTGCGGCAGGTGCGTCAGAAGCTGGATCAAGCCCAGGAGACGATCCGGCTCCAGGACCAGCGGCTGGTCAGGCTGATCGCCAACGCCGCCGCAATGGGCCTCAACACGACGCTGCTCGACAAGGACCTCGACAAGCCGGAGAGGCGGGCCACCGACGCCGAGGTCCGCCCGATCCGCTGACCACCCTCGCGACGACACAGGAGCTGGAGCCATGACCCAACCGACGGTCATCGCGCAGATCGACGCCGTCCTGGCCGAGATGGCGACGCGGCCCGAAGTCGAACTCGGAGGCCCCGCAGCGGCCGACGCCCGCCAGAACGCCCTCTGGGTCGCCGAGCAGCTGCGCGCTATGGCGATCCTCAGCACGCCGCTGCCGCGACACGCCGGCAAGCCGTCGCCGGGCAAGCTCGCCGCACTGATCTCGAAGGAGATCGGCAAGCGCTTCAACCGCCAGCTCTTCACCAGCAACGAGTGGTGCGCCAGGCTGCTCTCCGTCCATGCCGCATGGGAGGATGCCAACGGCCCCTCGGCGCTCGACGCCGCCCAGGCGGCCGTCGAGGCGAAGGAAGCCGTGAGCCGTCGCGAGAGCGCGCTGGAGGAGGAGATTCTCGCGCTTCGAGCCGAGAACCGTCAGCTCCGCCACGAGCTCGCCCACCTGCGCGGGTTCGTCGCGTCGACTGGCCGCATGCCGTGACCGCGTTCAACGCGGAGGTGGAGATCACCTCCTGGCACCCCGGACCTTTCGGGGGCGGCGTCGCCGTCGGCAGGACCGCGGCGGGCGACCTCGCCAAGACCCTGCTGCCGGCGACGCTGGCCGCCAGAGATCCCCGGCCAGGCGAGCGCTGGCGCATCCGCGGCCGTTGCGACGGCGAACGCGTCACCGCCGATCTGGCCATGCCCCTCCTGCCCAGCGGCGACGCCATCGTCCGCTGGATCGCGTCAAACCCCGCGCTGTCGGGAATCGGCCGCAAGACGGCCAGCGCCTGCTGGGACGCCCACGGCCCCGACCTCTACCGCATCCTGCGCGACGGCGACGCCGCCAGCCTGGCGCGCACCGTGCCGGTCCCGACCGCAACGGCCATCATCGCGGAATTCGCGCTGCTGCGCGACGAGGTCGCCGTCCTGGAGGCGTTCGACCGCGCCGGGGTCACCGCTAGCGTGGCAATGGCGGCCTGTCGTCTCTGGGGAGCGGAGGCGGTGGAGCGCCTGCGTGCGGATCCCTACTGCGTCGCGGCGCTGGAGAAGTGGCGCGACGTCGATGCACGCGCGCTGCGCATGGGCCTCGCCGACGACGACCCGCGCCGCCTGCTCGCCGCCATTGCGGAGGTCATGTCCGCGCGGTTCAGGACGCGGGACGTCGCCATCGCCGGCCACACCGCCGCGACCCGGGACGACATCGAGGACGGCGTCAATCGCCTGCTCGGACGCGAGCGGAAGCTGGGCGCCGTATCATTCCCGCTCGCGCTTGAGCGCGGCGAGCTGCTGGAGGTCGATGGGCTTTTCCAGGCGCGCGCGCCGTGGCGGATGGAGCGCGACATTGAGCAGGCCGCGCGCGAACGCATCGCGCGGCGATCCGATCTCGATCAGGCGGCGTTCGGTCTCGCGCTGGCGCGGGTCGCCCCCGAGACGGGGTTGACGCTCAGCGACGACCAGCGAGACGCCGCGGCCATCGCCATCTCCTCGGGCTTCGCGACGATCGACGGCGCCGCGGGCACCGGCAAGAGCACGGTCACACGCGCCATCTGCGCGTACGCAGACGCGGTCGGTCTGCCTTATCTCCAGCTAGCGCTCAGCGGCCGCGCCGCCAAGCGCCTGACGGAAGCGACCGGACGGGCGTCGATGACGGTGCACAGGTTCCTGAAGGCAGTGGAGAACGGGAAACTGAAGCTCGGCGACGGGTTCCTGCTGATCGACGAGATCTCTATGCTCGGCATCCCCGAGCTCTGGCAGGTGCTCTGCTGGACGCCGCCGACGATGGATGTCGTCGCGGTCGGGGATCCCGGCCAGCTGCCGCCCATCAGCGCGGGCAACCCTCTGCTCGCGCTGGTCGCGTCGAGCACCGTGCCGCGACGCACCCTGACCGTCATACGGCGGCAGGCGTCCGACAGCGCCATACCCTCCGTCGCGGCCGAGATCCGCGTCGGCAGATTGCCAACGCTTCCCGAATACGACCAGGGCCGTGCCGACCGCCTCGGCGTAGGCCTGCTGCGGTGCGGGCGCGAGCAGGTGTCCGGGGCCGTGCTGGACGTCTTCGAGTCACTGGTCGGGCGACCTGCGGCGTCATCCGACCGCGATGTGCTGCGGCGGCTGCACGGCGCCCGCGTTCAGGTGCTCGGGGCGACGCGCCACGGCCCCGCCGGCGTGCGCGAGCTGTCAGAGACGATCGAGCGGCGCTGGATGGCCGCCCACCCGAAGGTACATGACTGGGGACTGTCCCACGGCAGCAAACTGCTGTGGACCCGCAACAGCTACGACCATCCGACCGGCGAAATGGACGAGGACGGCACCCCCGTCGTCGCGGACGTGATGAACGGCTTGCTCGGAATCGTGCAGCGCGCCACCGGGCGGGGCGCCATCGTGCTGTTCGACGACGCCGAGGGCACCAGGATCGAGGTGCTGCGCCCCGATCTCGACCGCATCGAACGCGGCTGGGCCATTACCGTCCACAAGGCGCAGGGCTCCGCCTTCGATCGCGTCATCATGCCCATCGCCGCCAGCCCGCTGCTCGACAGGCTGCTGATCTACACCGGCGTCACCCGCGCCCGCCTGTCCGTCGTGCTCGTAGGCGAGGAGGACCTGCTCGCCCGCGCCGTGGCTGTGGAGCCGCGGTCGGGCGCCCGCCTGCAGCGCCTCGACTTCGACGCTCCCGCCGTCCGCTGACGGCCCGCACCAACCACGCCAACTGAACAAGCGATCCGCCGCCCGCCAGGGGCGTCGCGGGCGCGTGCCCGCGAGGAGGACACCATGCGACCAGAAGTGCCGGAGGAGGCCCTGCGCCTGCGCGAGGAGCTGATGAGCAAGGGACCGGCCCTGCTCAGGCTCGACGGCGAGACCGAATGGCTCGAGTCCGATGACCAGCGGCCCTGGCTCGTCACCATCAGGACGGACCAGCCGCGCGCACCTGCCATTCCCCTCCTGGACGCCACGGTCCATCCCTGGTTCCCCCGCGTCGACCCGGCGCGCGTATTCGACATGGCGGAGAGCGCGCTCGATTACCTGTCGTTCCTGCGCGTCTGGCGGCATCTCGGCACCGACGGGCCGCCCGCGGGGCTCATCCTCACCGACCGCTTCACGACGGCGATCCTCGACCAAGCGGGCGTCAACCACCAGACCTTCGTGGACGTCGCGTGGCGGCCGGGCGAGCTGATGGGCTTCGGCATGCGCTCGGACCCGTGGCAGGACGCCCGCGCACGCCCCAAGTCGATCAGCTTCCGGTCCTCGCGGGAACCCGAACGCATAGAGTTCCCCGACGCGCTGCCCTGGATCGCTGGCTTCGCGATGCCGACCCACCTCGTGGTCACGGCGGCGGGCTTCAAGGACGGCATCACGGTTGGGCACACCTCCCACCCCGACGGCAGGGCGGTCGTCACCATCCCGCGGGACAAGGGCATCGCTGTCGTCACCGCCGCTGGCGGCGACCTGAGAGCACTCGTGCGCAACCGGGTGCTCAGGGGCTTCCACCTCCCCGTCGCCGGCGCCGAGGTGCTGCAGCGCTCGCTGCGCTACGAGGTCGATTGGCGGGATCCCGGCCAGGACAGGTTCTTCGACGACGACCTGGAGGCCAGGGACAAGCTGGGGTCCAAGGAGGAGGAGCTCTCCGCCTGGTCGTGGGACCTGCCCGATCGCATGGCGGCCGCAATAGGCGGGGCGGACTGGGCGCGCGAGCAATACCAGCCCACCGACGACCTCGAACGCTTCTAGACCAGCGAGAACGATCCATGCTGCACATGTTAACCGTTGCCGCAGGCAAGGCGCGTCGCTACCTTGCCGACATGGCGGGATCGCGCAGAAGGTCGGACGATGGTGTCGACACCAGGCTCCTGACGAGCTTCCTGGACGCACGCCCGCAAGCGGGCGCAACCCAAGTCCCGAAGGCGAAGGCACCTCGTCCGACGCACGAGCAGCGCCTGGTCGCCAAGGTGGGCCAGGCCAATCGCCGGGAGGGCGTCCGCAGCCTGAAAGGTCTGACGGACCAGGAGATCCTCGACCGCATCGCCGGTTGAGGTCGCCGCCATGATCGGCATCGACGAGCCGCTTCGCGGCGCGCGTCTTCAGACGCGGCCCAAGGAGGTGCTCACCGTAGAGCCATTCAAGGACCACTCGGGCCAAGCCAGGGTCGAGCCCTTCGCCAAGGACTATCTGGAAATGGTGCGCCGCATCGAGGGCGGTCTGGCGCTGGACGAGCGATTCTACCGCAAGCGCATCGAGGACACGCCGGATGAATTGCTGGAGAAGCACGGCATCAAGCACTTTCACCTGGGCGGCCAAAGCTCCGACGTGCTCGTGTTCCTGGCCGAATACGACGACGTGGTGATCCTGCTCGAGATCAACGACCACAAGCACTTCGAGACCGACCCGATCGGCAGCCTGCTGATCTCGCTCCACCAGCGCACGATGGCGCGCACGGCCGAGGAGGCGGCCGGACCCGCGGCCGAGCGTCGCGCGCAAGAGGAACGGGCGGCGGCGCGTCGCCGACGCCTCAAGGACCTGAAGACGCCGAGTCGCAAGAAGCCGGAATGACAGGGCTCGCCCGGCCCGCCGACGCCTGCTACAATCGCGTTGCTGGGACGGGGCGGGAGTCAACTCTCGTCGCGATCCGGCGAGGTTTTCACGCTAAATCAGGTCGAGAGTTGACGACCGGAACCGCTTTCGCTCTCTGTCCGGACTGACAGTTGACGGAAAAAACGGCCCTTTACGGGTGTGACCGGCCGCATTTAGCGGGAGCCGGATCGGCGCTGCGACGTTCACCGCGGGTGGTTGGCGTGCTGTCCCGAACCGGTGATCCGCGAAAGCAGGCGCGCGAGGCATTTGCCGGCGCGCTGGCAACGTTCGATACCGCGCGGTCTGTCGTGGTTCTGGGGCATTTCGATGCCGACGGGCTGACCGCGACCGCGATCCTGGTACGGGCGCTTCGAGCGGCGGGACGGACCGCGGAGGCGGTGATCGTCGGCAAGGGCGAGTCGCCTTGGGACGAGGCGGTTGGCGCGCGGCTCGCCGCCCACGCGCCTGGCGGGCTCGTTGTCACCGACTTGGGCACGCGGGCGGAGCCGGTGCTGCGCGGCTGCCCGACGGTGGTGATCGACCACCATGTGCCGACCGGCGACCCGCAAGTGACGACGATCAGCGGCAACGGGCTCGATCCCGAACCGACCAGCGCGCTGCTGGCATGGTGGGCGGCGCACGCACTGGGCGAGGTCGACGACCTGCTGTGGCTGGCGGCGGTCGGACTGATCGGCGACATGGGCGAGGGGCTCGGCTTTCCGGAGCTGACGCGGGCGCAGGAACGCTGGGGCAAGACCGCGCTCCGCGATGCGACGTCGCTGATCAACGCGCCCCGGCGCACCGCTGCTGCCGACTCGTCGCCCGCGCTGCGGCTGCTGCTGCGCGGTGACGGGCCCAAGGTCATCACCAAAGGCGACGATGACGACGCGCGCGCGTTGGTCGCGGCCAAAGCGGAGGTGCGCGCGGCGATGGAGGTTGCGCGGCGGGTCGGGCCGAAGATCGCCGGTGACGTCGCGCTGATCCCCATCGACTCGCCGTGCCAGATCCACCCGTTGATTGCGCAGCAATGGCGCGGGCGGCTCGGCGACAAGATCGTGCTCGCCGCCAACGTCGGTTATCGCCCCGGCTGGGTGCATTTCGCGGCGCGGTCGGCGACGGGGCGCGACCTGATCACCTTCCTGGCCGAACATCGCCCGCCGGGCGCGGACTCGCGCTACGGCAACGGCCATGCGCAGGCGACCGGTGGCGCGCTGCGCCATGCCGACTGGAACCGCTTCGTCGCCGACCTCGGCTTTCCCGATCAACAGGTGCCCGCATGACCGATCCCGTCCGCCCGCTCCGCCTGGGCTTCCCCGTCAAGGTGATGGGACGACCCGACCTGAAATCGCAGGATACCCGGCGCTGGCAGAAGAACCCGCACCTGAAATGCTCGCTCGAGCTGCTCGACCGGGTGCTCGACTATCTGGCGAAGAACGATCTCGACATGTACCGGCTGTCGTCGGACATCGCACCCTACGCCACGCATCCCGACATGCCGCAATTCCATTCCATGGTGGCGGACAGCGACGCCGAGCTGCGCGCGTTCGGAGCGAAGGCCAAGGCGCACGACATCCGCCTGTCGTTCCACCCGTCGCAATATGTGCTGCTCAACGCACCCAATCCCGAGCTGACGCGCAAGAGCATCTGGGACTTGTCGAGCCAGGCCGAGATGCTCGACCGGATGGAGCTCGACGACGAGGCGGTGATGATCACCCATGTCGGTGGGGTGTACGACGACCACGAGGCGAGCCGCGCGCGGTGGATCGAGGGATGGGAGCAATGCCCGGAGCACGTGAAGCGCAGGCTGGTGCTGGAGAACGACGACATCCGCTTCTCGGCGGCCGACGTGTTTTGGATACACGAGCGGACGGGCGTGCGGCTGATCTTCGACTATCAGCATTTCTGGTGCCTCAACCCCGAACGGCGCGATATGCGCGACACGCTAGAACGGTTCCTGGCGACGTGGCCCGCGGGGGTGCGGCCGAAAATCCACTTTTCCAGCCCACGGACCGAATTGCGCGAAATCAAGCAGAAGATCAGCCCCAAGCAGCGCGCCGCGGCCAAGGCAGGTACGGCCAAGGCGAAGAAGGGCGAGTTGCTCAAGGCGCCGGTCAAGGCGACCGCCCGCGTCAAGACGGTGCTGCGGCCGCCGATCTGGACCGGGCATGCCGACTTCACCAACCCGTTCGAATTCGCGACCTTCATGCGGATGGCCGAGGGGCTGGTGTTCGACGTGATGATGGAGGGCAAGTCGAAGGATTTGAGCTTGCTGCGGCTGCGTCCCGATCTGCTGCGCTTTGCCCCCGATGTGGCGGCGCGCTTCGGGATCACCGCGGCGGATGCGGCACAACTGGCCGAGGACGAGGCGCGGCTGGAGCAGGGAGTCGATGCGGAGAGCGAGCCCGACGTCGACGAGGGGTGACCTGCGCCTACGTCCAATAGAGGATGCGCGCGGCGGGCAGCCGCTCGCCGATCGTGTCGTAGAAGAAGGTTTTGAGCGCCTTCATCGTGGTCGTGTCGTAGACCTGTTTGGAAGTGCCGAACTTGGTCCGCTTCTCGGTCCGGTTCTCCGGCGTCATGTCGAGTGCGGAGCCGGGATACCAGCTGCCGAGGACCGCCTTCGAGCCTTCGGTGAAGCGGTGGGTGATGAGCTCGACCGTCAGGTCGACTCCGGTCGCGCCGTCAAGCGCCGCGGCGACGTCCGCGATCAGCCCGCCATATGCTTCGCGCCAGCCCTCCGCGGCGATGATCGGGGCCATCGTCAGGCCGATGGGGTAGCCGGCGTCGGCCATCCGGCGCATCGCGACGAGGCGATCGGCGACGCGCGCGGTGCCGCCTTCGTAGCGGGCGTAGAGCGCGGGATTGAGCGACACGCGCATCCGGGTGCGGCCGCGATGGGCGAGGGTCAGCAGCGGGTCGACGTTGGCGAACTTGCTGGTGAAGCGCAGTTGCGCGTCGAGGTTGGTATCGCCGAACCAGCTTATCAGCGCTGCCAGCGAACCGGTGACCGGCTCGATCGCGAGCGGGTCGGTGTAGCAGGAGGCCTCGAAGGTCGTGCCTTCGTCGGCGCGGGCGCGGCTGCGCGAGGTGACCTTGCCCTGACCGACGTGGTTGGGGATGGCGGCGACGATCTCGTCGAGATTGGCATAGGCTCGGGTGATCGGCGGGCCGGTGAGCGAGCCCGCCAGGTAGCAATAGCTGCAATGCGCGGGGCATCCCTGCGCCAGGTCGACGCGCCAGTCGGCTGACGGCGGGATCGGCTGGAAGCGGCGTTTGGACGGTGGCGCGACGACGACCGCGAGCGTCTGCTTGGCGTCGGCATAGGCGCGGGCGCCGTCGCCGGGAAGGTCGAGCGTCACGCGGTCGCCGGGCAGCTCGACGATTGTCGTGCCCAGGGCCGCCGCGCGCTCCATCATCGCGCGGCCGTGCGCAAAGCCGCGGGCGGCGCGGGTGATGAGCAGGCGCTTGGGACGCCACAAGCGCGGGCTGGCAGGAGCGGGCATCTGGGCTTAACCCTCGGACGTGACTTGCGTTCAAAGGGAGTGGGAACATGCGGCGGCGGACGTTTCTGATCGGGGCGGGCGCGACGGTCGCCGCCTCGGCTGTCGCGCGGGCGCCGGCCGTGTTCGGTGGGCCGGCGTTCGCACGCGAGGTCGCGGCACTGGAGGCCGCGGCGCGCGGGCGGATGGGCGTGGCGATCCTCGATACCGCGACCGGCGCGCGGTTCGAACGGCGCGCGGATGAGCGTTTCCCGATGTGCAGTACGTTCAAATACGTGCTCGCGGCGGCAATCCTGGCGAAGGTGGATCAGGGCGGTGAGCGGCTGGAGCGGCGGGTGACGGTGACGCAAGGCGATATCGTTCCGAACTCACCATTCTCGGGCACGCGGGTGGGGGCTGGCGCGAGCGTCGCGGAGCTGTGCGCGGCGACCGTGGGGCTGAGCGACAACGCCGCGGCGAACCTGCTGCTGCCCGCGGTCGGCGGACCCGCGGGCCTGACGCGGTTCCTGCGCGCGCAGGGTGATGCGGTGACACGGCTCGACCGGTTGGAGCCAATGCTCAACAGCGCGATTCCGGGCGATCCGCGCGATACGACGACTCCGGATGCGATGCTGGCAACGCTGCGGCGGCTGACGCTCGGGAGCGTGCTGACGCCACGGTCGCGGGCGCAGCTCGTCGCGTGGATGGCGGCGGCGACGACCGGGACGAAGCGGTTACGCGCCGGGCTGCCTGCCGGGTGGCGGGTCGCGGACAAGACCGGGGCGGGGGAGAACGGCACCGACAATGTCGTCGCGCTGCTCTGGCCTGCGAGGCGCGCCGCGCCGGTGTTGGTCGCGAGCTACATCAAGGGTTCGCCGCTCACGCTGGAGCAGACCAATGCGGTGCATGCGCGATTGGGACGGGCGATCGCGGCTTCACTCCATCCGTCGTCCCGGACTTGATCCGGGACCCCGCTTCTTCTTTCTGACGGCGGAGAAGAAGCGGGACCCCGGGTCAAGGCTCTCCTGAGCTAGTCGAAGGGCCCGGGGTGACGAGGGTAAGTGCTACTTGTCCGAGCGCAGCAGCGTCGTCGCCGCCAGATGCTCGGCCAGGAACCAGACCTGCGGCTCGCCGGTGCGGATGACGTCGCTGACCAGCAGGTCGTTGGTGCCGTCGTCGCCCGATTCATCCGCCTGCGCCGCACCCTCGTGGCACGCGCGCAGGATCAGCTCGTGCGCTTCGAGCAGCCGGGCGAGCTGGCTCGGCACGTCCTCGCGCCCCTTGGGCGGGCGGGGGATGCGGGTCATCTCGGCGACGTCGGGAGCCATCGCGATGCTGATCCCGCCCAGCGCCATGATCCGTTCGGCGATGGTGTCCACGAGCGCGGCCTGCGCCTCGTAATGCGTGTCGAGCAGCAGGTGGAGCTGGTAGAAGGTCGCGCCCGACATCTGCCAGTGATGCTTCTTGTACATGTCGCGCAGCGTCATGGTGTCGGCCAGGACCTGGTTGAGGATCGCGACGCTCTGCGCGCGCGCATTGTCCTCCAGGGCAATCGGCAGGCTCTTGAGCGTGCCGAAAGGCTGAATTTCGCGATATTCGACCTTGTACTGCGGCTGCGCTTCGGTGGTGGACTTGGCCATGTCGGGGCTCCTGAAGACGTGGTTCGGGGGTGAAGCGCATCAAGGGCGTAATGGTTCTAGGCGGGCGTGCCTTTTTCCGCTTCGGCGATCAGCGCGGCGGCGGCGGGTGTGTTCCATTCATAGGCCCCGGTCATCCGCCAGACCTCCCTGCCGCCTGCGTCGAACAGGATCGTGGTCGGCAGATTGGCTTGGTAGGCGAGGCTGAGGCCAAGCTTGGGGTCGCGATACGCGTCGAGCGTCACGCCGCGCTTCGCCAGGAACGTCGCGACCTTCGACGCATCGAGGTCCTGCGCGACCGCGACGACGCGGACCTTGCCGGATTTGCCAAGAGCGTCGAGCGTCGGCAGCTCCGCGACACACGGGCCGCACCAGGTCGCCCACAGGTTCACCAGCACCGGCTTGCCCGCGAAGGACACGAGCGCGACCGGCTTGCCGTCGGGCGCTTCGAACGCGAGCGCGGGCGCGGACTCGCCCTTGTGGCTCCGG
Source organism: Sphingomonas sp. (assembly GCF_964263785.1). GTDB lineage: Bacteria > Pseudomonadota > Alphaproteobacteria > Sphingomonadales > Sphingomonadaceae > Sphingomonas. Next base: position 21,693 of record NZ_CAXVWL010000083.1, on the reverse strand, counting down.
TCGAGCTTGTCCGCGGTCTCTACGGGCGCGCGCTTCACCTCGTCGGCCGCGACCTCGTCGGTGCTCACGACGTTCGCCAGGCCGGGCGCTTGTGCGGGTGCGTCCGATTTCCTATCGCAACCGGCGGCGAAGGCCGCGAGCGGCAGGAGACAGACGATCAGCGGGCGCGACGATAGCGTGGACACGGGCGGCTCCAATGCGATGTGGGGTGGGCGCTTCGCCGAAGGGCCCGCCGCGGTGATGCGCGCGATAAACGCCTCCATCCCCTTCGACAAGCGGCTGTGGCGGCAGGACATCGCCGGATCGAAGGCGCACGTGATGATGTTGGGCGCACAGGGGATCGTCTCGGTCGAGGACGCTGCGGCGATCGATGCGGGGCTCGACCGGGTGGCTGCGGAGTATGCGGCGAACGGGGTGCCCGAGGACCTCGCGCTCGAAGACATCCACATGCAGACCGAAGCGCGCGTCGCCGAGGCGATCGGCCCCGTCGCGGGGCGGCTGCACACCGCGCGGTCACGCAATGACCAGGTCGCGACCGACTTCAAATTGTGGGTGCGCGACGCGACCGACGAGGTGCTGGCGGCGCTCGAAGGCTTTGGCGCGGCATTGCTGGTGCGTGCCGAGCAGCATGCCGCCGACGTGATGCCGGGGTTCACCCACCTGCAATCGGCGCAGCCGGTGACGCTCGGGCATCACATAATGGCCTATCACGAGATGATCGCGCGCGACGTCGGGCGGTTCCGCGATGCCCGGGCGCGGGCGAACCTGTGCCCACTCGGGTCGGCGGCGCTGGCAGGCACGGGCTTCCCGATCGACCGCCATGCGACCGCCGCGGCGCTCGGCTTCGACGGGCCGACACGCAATTCGCTCGACGGGGTCAGCGACCGCGATTTCGCGATCGAATATCTGACCTGCGCGACGCAATGCGCGCTGCATCTGAGCCGGTTGGCGGAGGAGTTCGTGCTGTGGGCGTCGCAGCCGTTCGGGTTCGTCGCGCTCAGCGACCAATGGTCGACCGGCAGCTCGATCATGCCGCAGAAGCGCAACCCCGACGCCGCCGAGCTGGTACGCGGGCATTCGGGGCGGATCATGGGCTGCCTGACCAGCCTTATGGTGACGATGAAGGCCCTGCCGCTCGCCTATTCGAAGGACATGCAGGACGACAAGCCGCCGGTGTTCGAGGCGCACGACCTGCTGGCGCTGTCGATCGCGGCAATGACCGGGATGGTCGAAAGCGCGACGTTCCGCGTAGATCGGATGCGTGCGCTGGCGGAGAGCGGCTATGCGACCGCGACCGACCTGGCGGACTGGCTGGTGCGCGAAGCCGGGCTGCCCTTCCGCGAGGCGCATCATGTCACCGGACGCGCAGTGAAGCGGGCGGAGGAACTGGGCGTCGCGCTCCACGCGGTGCCCTTGGCCGATCTGCAGCGGCTCGACGCGCGCATCGACGAGCGGGTGTACGGGGTGTTGTCGATCGACGCGTCGGTCGCAAGCCGGACCAGTTTCGGCGGCACCGCACCCGCCAACGTGCGCGCGGCGATCGTCGTAGCGCGGGGAGAGACGGCATGAAGCGATACGTTCTGGTCCTGGCGACCGCGCTCGCCGGTTGCGGGTCCGCCGCAGGCCTTGCCCCGCGCGCGGGCGAGTCGCTGCCCGTCGCGCCGCGCGGCGCAAGGGCGACGCCGACCCCGGTCGACCTGCTCACCCCGACCACGCAGCAGCGGCCGCAACGGGGCGACGAATTGCTTCGCAATTCGCAGGAGCGGCGCTCCGATGAATTCGATTTGCCGCCGCCGAACTGACGATGGACCATTTCCACTACCGCGACGGCGTCCTCCATTGCGAGGACGTGGCGCTGCCCGCGATCGCCGAGGCCGTGGGGACGCCGGTGTACGTCTATTCCGCCGCGACTTTTCGCCGCCATGCGCAGGTGTTTCGCGACGGGCTGAGCGGCGTAGGCGCCAAGCACCTCGCCTATGCGATCAAGGCCAATCCCAATCTCGCGGTGCTACGCGTGCTCGCCGACGAGGGCTATGGCGCGGACGTCGTCTCGGGCGGCGAGATGGCGCGCGCGCTGGCGGCGGGAATGCGGCCGGAGGACATCGTGTTTTCCGGCGTCGGCAAGACCCGCGGCGAGCTGGGGTGCGCGCTGGATGCCGGACTCGGCCAGTTCAACCTGGAGCTGGAGGAAGAGGGCGTCGTCCTTGGCTCGCTCGCCGCCGATCGGGGGATGCGAGCGCCCGCGACCCTGCGCGTCAACCCCGACGTCGATGCGGGGACGCACGCCAAGATTTCGACCGGCAAGCGCGAGAACAAGTTCGGGGTGCCGATCGACCAGGCGGCGACGATGTTCGGGCGGCTGGCGGGGGTCGGCGGGTTGGACCTGCGCGGGGTGGCGATCCACATCGGCAGCCAGCTGGCCGACCTCGCGCCGCTGGCGGCGGCGTACCGTCGCATCGGCGCGCTCGTCGCCGAGCTGCGCACGGCGGGCCACGCGATCACGCGCGTCGATCTCGGCGGTGGGCTCGGCGTGCCCTACCGTTCTAGCGACGTGATCCCCTCGCCCGCGGACTATGGCGCGATGGTGGCCGAGGTGACGCGCGATTGGGACGTCGAGCTGATGTTCGAGCCCGGCCGGGTAATCGCGGGCAATGCGGGGGTGCTGCTGACCGAGGTCGTGTGGGTCAAGCCCGGGGTGACCGACCCGTATGTCATCGTCGACGCGGCGATGAACGACCTCGCGCGGCCGGCGCTGTACGACGCGTATCACGACTTCGTCGCGGTGAAGCCTTCGGGTGAGCGGATGGTCGCCAATATCGCGGGTCCGGTGTGCGAGAGCGGCGACACCTTCGCGATGGGGCGCGACATCGACCGCGTCGTTTCCGGCGATCTCGCGGTGTTCCGCACCGCGGGGGCGTATGGCGCGACGATGGCGTCGACCTACAACAGCCGCGCGCTGGTGCCCGAGGTGCTGGTCGACGGCGACCGCTTCGCGGTGGTCGCCGACCGGATCGAGCCCGAGACGATCCTCGCCGCCGAACGCGTGCCCGAATGGTTGATGCCCAAGAACCTGGAAGGATGACGTTGCCCCTTGCGTCGCTTCACAGCCTGCCGCTGTTCGTGCGGCTCGCGGGCCGCGCGGTGATCCTGCTCGGCGATGGCGAGGCGGCCGACGCCAAGCGGCGCTTGCTGGAGCGTGCGGGGGCGGTGGTGTCGGGCGAGGGCGCTGACGCTGCGCTGGCAATCGTCGCGGTCGAGGATGAGGCGACCGCGCACGCCGCCGTTGCGCGGCTGAAGGCGCGCGGGGTGCTGGTCAACGCGGTGGATCGGCCGGCACTGTGCGACTTCACGCTGCCCGCGATCGTCGACCGGGCGCCGGTGCTGGTCGCGATCGGCACCGGAGGCGTATCGGCGGGGTTGGCGGCGGCGTTGCGCCAGCGGCTGGAGGCGATGCTGCCCGCATCGCTCGGGCGGCTGGCGGAGGCGCTCGATGCGGCGCGGACGGCGTTGCGCGAACGCCTGCCCGATGCGATCGAGCGGCGGCGCGCGATCGGGGCTGCACTGGCGGCGGGCGCCGCGCTCGATCCGCTCGGCGACTATGCCGGGCAGGAGGTGGTCGCGCCGATTGCGGCGGGCGCAGCGCCCGCCCGAACCGAGCGGCTCGTGCTGACCTCGCGCGATCCCGACGAGCTGACCCTCCGCCAGGCACGGCTGCTCGCCAACGCCGACCGGGTTGTTCACGGCGCTGACGTGCCACGCGCGATCCTCGACCGGGCGCGGGCGGATGCGGTACGGCTGACCGCGCTGCCCGACAACGCATCCGGGCTGACGCTCGTCGTGGAGATGCAGGGATGACCGGCTTCGCCTTCCACATCGTCGACAGCAAGGCTACCGAAGTGCCGGTCGACGAAGCGCTGTCTCAGGACGCCCCGTTCACCTGGGTCCATCTGGGGACCAATGCGAAGGAGGCGCAGGGCTGGCTGCGCGATACCGCCAAACTGTCGGACTATGTCGTCGACGCGCTGACCGCGACCGAAACGCGGCCGCGGTGCGAAGCGGTGGGCGACGGCGCGTTCCTGAACCTGCGCGGGCGCAGCAAGGTGGAGATCGAATCGTCGGACCTGCTCGCCTCCGTCCGAATCTGGGCGGAGAAGGGCCGGGTGTTCTCGGTCACGCGCAAGCCGATGTTCGCGGTCGGCGCGGTGCGCGGGGACGTCGAACACGGCGAGGTCCGCGATCCCGGCGACCTGATCACCGCCTTCGCGACCGCGATTACCGCCGATCTCGATCCCGAGGTCGCGGGCTTGGGCGACAGCCTCGACGATTGCGAGGAGGGGCTCGACCCCAACCGCGTGTTCGAGCTGCGCCGGGCGGTGACCAAGGTGCGGGTTGCGGCGATCGGCTATCGCCGCTTCATCGCGCCCCAGCGCCAGGCGCTGGAGAAGCTCGCGGCACTGCCCGGCGACTGGCTCCAGGATGACGACCGGCTGCACCTGTCGGGAGCGGCCGACCGCGCGGCACGAATGGCGGAGGAGCTGGAGTCGATCCGCGAACGCGCGACGATCATGCACGAGGCGCTGACCGACCTGCGCGCAGAACAGATCGACAGCCGCTCGCTGGTCATCTCGGTCGCCGCGCTGGTGTTCCTGCCGCTGACCTTCCTGACCGGCTTGTACGGGATGAACGTGAAGGGCTTGCCGTATGCGCAGGCGCCGTGGGCGTTCGACGCGATCGCTGCGCTGTGCATCGTGATCGCGGTGGGAGTGGTCGGCTATTTCGTGCGGCAGCACTGGTTCAGGGGTTAGCGCCGGGACCCTAAGCCGCCCGCGCGGTGCGCCAGGCCGTAGCGATCTCTTCGAGCATCGTGGCGGCGTCGCGGAACGGTGTGGGGTCGTGACCGATCGAGGCTTCGACGACCGTGCGGCGCGCACCGCCGTACAGGCGCGACAGCGTGCCCGAGAGCTCGGGGTTGCTGGCGAAGTCGAGCCCCGCCTCCAACGCGAAGAGGATCGCGGTGGCGCGGGTGACGCGTTCACTCTTGAGCGCCCCCTTGCCGCGTTCGGTGGCGAAGGCAGCGGCGCGCAAGGCCGAGACCAGCTCCTCGTAGAGCAGCTGGACGAGCGCCGGGCCGTCTGCGCCGGTCGTGCGGCCGGCAACGTCGATCCGGCGATAGGTGGCGGCGGCATCGTGCGCGAAGGCGCGGGCGTAGGCCATCAGTTGCTCTTGGTCCAGATCGCGACTTGCTGCTCGATATAGGCCTGCGTGGATTTGTACGCACTGACCGCGGCATTCATCGAGGCATATTGCTTGGTCAGGCGGGTGGTCAGCGACGTCGACTGGTCGGCCACCTTTACCTGGTCGGTGGCGAGCAGAGTCTGTGCCTTGGCGTAGCGCGCGGTCGACGCACCCAGGCCATAGGTGGTGTTGGCGACCTCGGTCGAGAGCGTCTTGAGGACCGCCGACAGCCCCGCCGACGAGTCGGCTGAATAGGCGAACATCGCCTCTACCGCGTCGGGATCGGTTGCGAGCGCGCTGGTGAGCCGGGCGCTCGATACGGCGAGCGTGCCGTCGCGGTTGGTGGTGACGCCGATCGCGGACAGCGTCGCGGGGCTACCCGCCGCACTACCGGGGACAAGCGATTTGAGCGTGATGCCCTGGAGCGACTTGAGGAGCGACTTGGCCGCGGGATCGGCGCGCAACGGGCCGTCGACCGCATTGGTCTGCTCGGTGATGACCGCGAGAACCTGGTTGTAGGTCTCGACGAAGTCGTTGACCGCCTGGGTCAGGCCGTCGGTCGGCCTGGTCGCGCCGAGCGTCACGGGGATGGCCGAGATCTTCGACAGCTGAAGCTTCACGCCCGCGACGAGATCGCCGACGGTGTTACCGGCGCGCTCGACCGCGATGCCGTCGACGGTGAGCTGGGCGTTGAGCGCCTTGCTCGTCAGGTTCGTGGTTGCAGGCGCGGTGTTGCCGTTGCCGTCGTCGAGCGGCGGCATGACGCGGAACTGCGCCATCGTGCCGTCGGGGTCGGTCGTCGCCTCCAGCGTGAACGCCTGGGTGGTGCCGGTCGCGCCCTTAAGCGACAGATACGCTGCGCCGTTCGCGCCGGTGACGACGGTGGCGGTGACGCCTGCCTTGTTCGCGTTGATCGCCGCCGCGATTCCTGCGGGGCCGGAATTGGCGGCGGGGATGTCGACCGTGATCGCCGCGGCGATGCCGGGGGCGAAGTCGGTCATCGACGTTCCGTCGGCGGCGTAGGTCGCGGTGCCCAGGGTGATCTTGAACTGCGCGGGCGCGCTCGACAATGCGGTGGTCGCGGTGGCGACGACGCCGTCCTTGTCGCGGATCGCGCCCGAGGCGGCGGCTTGCGCGGTGGCGAGGCGGCCGACGGCGATGGTGGAGGACAGCGCCAACAGCTTCGCGCCGGGGATCGCCGTTGCGGTGAGGACACCAGTGTCGGAGACGGTCGGCTGGGTCTGGAGCGTGCCGCCCTTGACCAGGGACTCGAGCGCAGTCGCAAATGCGGTAACGGTGCTTTTCAGCGTCGCGACACCGGAAATCTGCTTGGTGAGCGTCTCTGCCTTCGCGGTCAGCGTGCTCGTCTTGGCGGCGAACTGCGCCTGGACGAGGGAGGTGACGAGCGCGGAGGTGTCGATGCCCGAGCCGGTGCCGAGCGAGGTCAGCAGCGATTGCGTCGCGCTGGTGGCGGTGGAGGTCGAGGTCGTGCTGGTGGTCGTCGTCATGCCGGATCCTCGCTGTGCTGTAGAACGGCTGGGCAGCGCGTAAATTTAGCGCAGTTTCGCGCCGTTCTCGTCGAAGCGCGCAGTATCGGGCACGTCGACCGGCGGCAGCGCTGCGTCGACGGCAGCGTTCAGGTTGAAGACGAAGGCGAGCACCGTTGCGATCGCATGGTAGAGGTCGTCGCGAACCTCCTGCCCCTCGCGGCTGGTGTAATAGACCGCGCGGGCGAGGCTCGGATATTCGAGGACGGGAAGCGCGAACTCCGTCGCGAGTTCGCGGATCGCGAGCGCGGTTGCGCCGCGTCCCTTTGCGACCACCACCGGCACCTGATCGCGTCCGCGGTCGTAACGGAGCGCCACCGCAAAATGGGTGGGATTGGTGAGAACGACATGCGCTTCGCTGAGCGCCTTGCGCGGTCCGCCTTGTGCGAGTTCGCGCGCCATAGCGCGCTGGTGCGCCTTGGCTTCGGGCGAGCCTTCGGTCTGCTTGTGCTCGTCCTTGACCTCCTGCTTGGTCATGCGCAGCTTGCCGAGCAGCCGGACGATCTGGATCGGTACGTCGATTCCCGCAATCGCGACGAGCCCTGCGGCCATCGCGATCAGCACCGCGACGAATGTGCCGCCGATCGCGCCCAGAGCGGTTCCTAGATCGGAGGTGGCCAGCCCCATCGATTGTGCGGCGACCTTGCGCAGCATGTAATAGCCGATCGCGCCGAGCAGCACGACCTTGAGCAGCGACTTGCCGAGTTCGATCCAGCCGGTCGGTCCAAAGATGCGTGCGAGTCCCGAAGCCGGGTTGATGCGATTGAACTTAGGGGCCATCAGCCCGCCGTTGAAGCGCAACGAGCCGAGTCCTGCCTGACTGAGGATCGCGGCGACGATCGTGATCGCGAACAGCGAGATCAACGGCGTGGCGAGCCGCCAGCCGGCCTCGATCAGCGGACGCCACGGCGCGAAATCCTCGACGTCGGCATGCGTGAACTGGAAGCTGGCGGACATGATCGCCTTGCACGCGCCGAGCAGCGCGGGGCCGAACGCGGCGATCCACGCGACTCCCGCCATCATCACCAGCGCGGTGCCGAGCTCGCGACTCTTGAGGGTGTCGCCCTTGTCGCGCGCATCGTCCTTGCGCTTCTGGGTTGGGGCTTCGGTCTTGTCGCCGCCCGCCTCCGACATCAGCCGAGCACCAGATTATAGGTGGCGTCGAGCGCTTCGCGGATGATGATGAGCATGTAGTCGCCCATTGCGGGGAAGGCGATCGCGAGCGCTACGACCCCGACCGCCAGCGATGCGGGAAGGCCGACCGCGAACAGGTTCAGTGCGGGCGCAGCGCGGCTCATCATCCCGACGACAAGGTTGAGGCACAGCAGTAGGAAGCCCACCGGGAGCGCGAGCAGCAGCCCGGCGAGAAAGGCATAACCGCCGAACAGCGCGATGTTCTTTAGGCGCGCGGGAGCCATCCACTCACCCGGCGGCATCGCGTCGTAGCTCTTCACCAGCATGTCGACGAGGACGAGGTGACCGTCGACCGAAAGGAAGAGCAGGGTCAGCATGACCGAGAAGAACTGGCCGAGCGCCGGGCTGGGGCGACCGTTCTGCGGGTCGACCGACGACGCGAAGCCGATCCCCATCGCGCCGCCGATCAGCTCGGACGCGACGAGCGGCGCGGCGAACGCGATTTGGAGGACAAAGCCGAGCGCCAGTCCGACGAGCACCTCGGCGGCGACCGCGAGGAAGGTGGCGACGCCGAAGATCTGCGCAGGGGGGACGATCCGGTGCGTGGCGAGTACGAGAAACCCGATTGCGCCCGAGATGCCGATGCGCAAGGGCAGCGGAATGGAGACCGCTCCAAAAACCGGCGCAACGACGAACGCCGCGCCGATGCGGATCATGACGAACACAAGCGCCCAAACCTGGGGCTCGATCGAAAGGCCGAAGCCCAACATTATTTGACGAGTTCGGGAATGCGCTCGAACATGCCGATCGTGAAGTCGCTCAGCAGCCCGAGGATGAGGCTGCCGAAGATCAGGATCGCGAGTGCGACGACGACGAGCTTGGGGACGAAGCTCAAGGTCTGCTCGTTGATCGAGGTCGCGGCCTGGACCATGCCGATCAGCAGGCCCGAGACGAGCACCGGGATCAGGATCGGTGCCGAGGCGAGCGCGAGCACCCACATCGTCTGGTTGGCGACGGTCAGGAAATAATCGGCGTCCATGCGGCTAACTCGCGAAACTGTTGGCCAGACTGCCCATCGTCAGCGCCCAGCCGTCGACGAGGACGAACAGCAGCAGCTTGAACGGCAGCGAGATGATCTGGGGCGAGAGCATCATCATGCCGAGCGCCATCAGGACGGTGGCGACCACCAGGTCGATGACGATGAAGGGCAGAAAGATCAGAAAACCGATCTGAAACGCGGTCTTCAGCTCGCTGGTGATGAAGGCGGGGAGGAGGACCGCATAGGGTACGTCGGTCGGCGTCGCGAACGGGCCGGTCTTGGCCATCTGCGCGAACATCGTCAGATCCTTCTTGCGGGTCTGTTTGGTCATGAAGGCGTGCAAGGGCGCGCCCGCGGCCTGGATCATCTGCGTCCCCGCGATCTGGCCCGCGGCGTAGGGCTGGATGGCCTGCGTGTTCATCTGCTGAATGGTGGGGGCCATGATGAAGAGCGACAGGAACAGCGAAAGCCCGATCAGGACCTGGTTGGGCGGGGTCTGCTGGAGCCCCATCGCCTGGCGCAGGATGGCGAGGACGATGACGATGCGGGTGAAGCTGGTCATCATCAGCAGGATGCCCGGGAGCAGCGTCAGCAGCCCCATGATGATGAGGACTTGCAAGGAAAGCGACAGCGAACCCGATTGGCCGGTGCCGCTCGCCTGCGCCCCGCCGAGCTGGCCGAGCGCGCGGTCGACCGCATCCCCGACGCCGGGAGCCGGAGCCGCTTGCGCAAAGGCGGGGACGGCGACGAGCAGCGCAAGCAGGATCGCGAGGACGATCCAGATCAGGCGACCGCCGGACTGTACGGCGGGAGTCTCGGCTTCGCGGATCAGCGCCGGGCCGGTGCCGAGGCGACGGACAGAACTCATGCGTCGACCTTATCGACCAGGGTGACGCCGCCGCGCCCGACGGACACCAGCAGGCGCCGGCCCTCGAAATCGAGCACCGCGAGGCGCAGGCCTGGCGAGATCATCATCGTTTCCTTGACGGTGACGAGCCGGGTCGCGGTCTTGCCGGGCATGCGGCTTTCGAGGCGGCGCCAGAGATAGAGGCAGCCGATCATCAGCCCGCAGACAAGCGGCAGGAGGATGACGAGCTTGAGGATATAGGACCAGAGCATGTCAGGCGCGCCCGAGCCCGGCCTTATCCGGGCTGACCAGTTCGGTCATACGCACGCCGAAGCGTTCGCCGACGGTCACGACCTCGCCGCGGCCGATCAGCGTGCCGTTGACGAAGACGTCGAGCAGCTCGTTGGCCTGGCGGTCGAGCTCGATCACGCTCGATTCACCGAGCGCGAGCAGCTCGCGCAGGGTGAGCTGGGTCGACCCGATCTCGACGGTCAGCTTGACGTCGACGTCCTGGAGCAGCCGGAAATTGGCGGCAAGGGACGTATCCGCGGTCAGTTCGCCGGTCATGGCGTTCATGAATCTGTTCCTTGATCGAGCGAAGCGAGAGTGGTGAGGCGAATGGCGGCGCGCCCGTTGGAGGTGCCGACGGTGCCCGAGCCGATGCGGTCGCGGCCGACCATCACGGGCACTTCAGGGCCGAAGCTGATCGGGATGACGTCGCCGGGTTTGAGATCCATCAGCAGCGATAGCGCCACTATTGGTTCGGCCAGCACCGAGCGGACGGGAAACTTGACCGCCATTGCCGAGCGGGTCAGCCCGGCGCGCCAAGCGGCGTTAGGCTCGGCGGACTTGCTCACGACCTTACCGGTCAGCGCGGTGCCATGGGGTTTCAGCGCGGCGACCGGGTAGACGAGGTCGACGACGACGGGTTTGGCGGCCCCTGCGGCGATACCGAAGCGAGTGACGATCATTGCGTCGTCGCCATCGATACCGTGCAGCATCGCCGCATTCGCCTCGACCCGCCCGACCGCGAAGTCGATGCGCGCGAGCGGCTCCCAAGCGGTACGCAACGGGGCGGCGATCAGCTCACCGATGCGCGCGACCATCGCCTCGGCGGCGGGGGAGAACTCTGCCGGCAGCGCATTGGGGGCCGCACCGGTCCCGCCGAAGAACAAGTCGAGCAGTTCCAGCACGAACCGGCCGTCGAGGACACACAGCGACTGGCCCTCCCCACCCATCGCCAGCGGCAGCCAGGCGGTCAGCCCGTCGCCGCGTTCGTGGCGGTAATCGGCGAAGCGCTGCACGACGAGCGGCTCGGCAAAGGTGCGGACTTCGGTACGCAGCAGCGGTTCGAACACCCCGCGCAGGGTGCGCGCGAAGCGGGCCGAAAGGTGCTGAAGCGCGTGGAGGTCGCCGAACGGGTTGAGCTTGGCCGCGCCGAACATGCCGTCGTGCGACGCGCCGCCGATCGCGTCGCTGCCGCCGCGCGGACGGGCACGGCGATCATGGGGGCGGAGCGTTGCGGCGGCGTTAACCATGCCTCACTGAACGACGAAACTGGTAAAGTAAGTGTTACTGATCCCGCCGAAACCCTCTTTTTGCTTCAGTGTCGCGTTGATCGAATCGGTCAGCCGCTTCTGGAGCTGCTTCTTGCCCTCCGACGAAAACACCTGGTCCTCGGTGGTGTCGCCGAGCGTCATCAGGATCGCCGAGCGGATCGCGATATCGTTGGTCTTGAGGTTGTCGATGACGGTGTCGTCATAGGCCGTCGACACCGCCAGCCCCATCTGTACGAAATGCACCGAGTCGCGCAGATTCGAGGTGAAGTCCTTCTCCATCGCGTAATAGTTGGAGGCATATTTGTCGCCGCCCTCGCCCGAGGCACCGCGCACTTCTTCGCTCTTGCCCTCCTCGCCCTCGCCACCGCCGCCGCGCTTCTGTTCGTCCTTGGGGACGAGCTTGGGACCCTTGTCCTCCGCCGCGGCATGCCCGCCCGCCATCGCGCCGCCGGCGTACATCCCGCCAGCGATGCCGCCGCCGATCAGCACGATGCCGCCGATTGCCATCACGACGATCTTGCCCTTCTTGCCCTTCTTCTTGGGCGCGTCTTCGATCTTGTCGGCCATGTCTCAAGTCCTTGATCGGGTCAGGCGACCCGGGTGGTTGCGGGTTCGGGTTCGTCGTCGCGCGCTGCCTTGGCAGGTGCGGTGGAAAGGCGAGCGGGTTGCGGAACAGGCTGGCGCTGCGCGTTCCCGTCCGTTCCTGCGCCGACGCTCGCCTGTCCGAGCTTGAGCCCGCGCGCTTCGGCGAGTTCGGTGAGCCGCGGCTGAGCGTCGTTCAGCAGCGTGCGCGTCGCGGCCTGTTCGGCGGCGAAGTGGACGTGAACGACGTCACCCTCGCGCCGCACCGACACGTCGATGGCGCCGAGCTTTTCGGGCAGGAGGCGGATGCTGGTGCTCGCCGCATCGGCGGCGGCGCTCGCGGCGTCGCGCAGCGCCTCGATCCGGTCGACCATCGCATGCGGCCAGCGATGATCGGCCATGTCGAGCGACGCGCCGTCGGAAGGCGCGACGGGAAGCGCGGCGCGGACCGGGTCGGTCGCGGCGACCGGCGGCGGCGCGAGCGAGTCCTCTGCGCGCTCGTCACGGCGCGCGGCGTGGATCGCCTCGGCGAACAGACGGAACGCGGGGGCAGTCGCGCCCGCGGCGATCATCGGGGCTTGCCCGCTGGGCAAAGCGACAAGGGTGACAGGTGCGGGCGAACGGGCATCGGCATCGTTGTGCGGCGTGTCGACGGAGCGAGCCGGGGTGGACGTCGCCTCGGCGAGGCGGATTGGCTCGTTCCCGGGCGCAGCGGGGCGTGGCGGCGCTGGTTGGGTCACCGGCGCCGGACCGCCCGTCGCCGAGTGGCGTAGATCGGCGGCCAGCAAGGATTCGCCGCGGAGCGCCGGCGCGACCGTAGCCGTCGATCCCTGCAACCTCACGGTATCCTTCAAGGCGGACAGGGCCGGGCCGGCCGGTGAGAGCGTGGCGGCGGACCCCGTCGCTATGGGTCGGCCCGGTGCGGGCGCGATGGTCGCGGATGCGGCCGTTGCAAGCCGCGAGGCCATGGGCGCAGCCGGTGATGGCGCGCCATCGATGACCTGCGCCGACTTCGACGGCACCGAGGCGGTCGCGGAATCGTTTGCGGGTGGAGTCGGAATGGGCGACGGCGCGCGCTTCGCTTTGTCCAGGTCCGGCGCAAAAGTCATCGGCGGATCGTTCGGCGAGCGTTCTGCCGGTTGAACTGGCGGCGCACCGGAGTTCGCCGCGTGCTGCTCGCCGATCGCGATGGACGCGACGCTCGCTGCGAGCTTCGCTGCGCCCCCCCTGGAATGATCGCCGGTATCGGTGGGTCGAGTCGCCGCCGGATCGGCCTGCACCTCGCGCGGAGTCGAGCTCGCGACTGGTGCGCGTGGGGTACCGGGAATCGCGGCAGTCACGCTGGCGCTCGGCGCTCCAGAAGGCGAAAGAGGCTTGGACGCAGCCGGTGTAGGCATCGTCGGCAATGCGGCGGCCTCGGTCGGCATCGGTGGTAGACTGGCGTGCTGCGGCTTGGCCGTCGGCGCCAAGAGGCCGCGCGGCGTGATCGCTGGACCGTCGCGGGTGGGAGCCGGCGAAGCGGATGCGGTCGCGGGCGGCCCGGCGAGTGCTTCGGGTAAGACAGGCGCGCGGACCAGAACCGGCGTCGGCAGAGTGGTTATGGGCGTGGGCTCCTTCCCATCCCGGGGCGGGTGGTCGTTCTTTGGTTCCGGAATGCCCTGTGACCGGATCTTGCTTTCGGGGCAGCGGAGCGTCGTTGCGCGACGCGCGGCGGGAGCAACGTGATCTGCGCGAGACGGCAACGTAGGCGCGGTCTGCACCGCATCGTCGGATGGCGCGGGAGCATCGGCGAGCGGCGGCACCGCTTCGGCGGCGATCGGGTGGGCGTAAGCCGCCCGCACGGGATCGTCGCCATGGATCGCTGCCGGGGATCGCACTTCTTCCGGCAGTGTTTCAGCGGGAAGCGTCGATGTCGAGGCCGGTTTCAAGCCGCTGGTCGAACCGGTCGCGTCGGGCAGACCGGCTGCCGGGACCGTAGCGGGGCCGGGGCGCTCTGCGGCGAAGACTACCTGGAGCCTTGACGGGCTGTCGGGCGCATCGGTGCGAGCGGACTCGGGCGCAGACGGCGTCGGGATCGTTGTTGCGGCGAAATCCGCCCGTGCGGGCGTCGCGATCGGCAGGAAGCTGTCAGGGGCGTCGATGGTTTCTTCTACGCTCGGCGTGGCGGCGACCGGCTCCATGCCGAGGTCGATCGTTGCCGGAGCGGCGCTCACCGGCGCAACCGGAACCGACGGCAACGGCTTGCCGGGGGCGGCAGCCACCTGCCCGCCTATGTCGATCATTGTGGCGAGCGACAGCGCGAACGCCGCCGCGTCTCCGCTCGCCGCGGGTGCGGCGGGGAAGAGTAGGAAGGGTCGGGATATGGCGGCGGTGGGGATCATTAGGGAGCTTGGAGCCTAGACGCATCGGTTTCACCGATGCGCTCAGCAAGGATCGTGCCGGATTTTGCGCGTCGGCGCGGCGTTCTGGAGATCGCGGAGTTCGCGCAAGGCCAGATCGGCGTCGGCGCGCGCGATCAGCTTTTCGACTGCGACCTGGTCGCGGTGCGCGGCCTTGGTGTTTTTGCTCGCCTGGACCGACTGGAAGCGCGCGGTGCGGACGCGCGAGTCCGCGGCTTCGGCGGACTGGAGCAGACGTTCGCGGTAGTGGGCGGAAGCGGCGAAGCTGAAGCCTGCGCCATTGCTCGGAGCTACCGCGGCGGCGAGGGTAGCGATGCGGTCGGCGAGCTGGGTCTCGCTGGTTACGCGATCGAGCGCGCGCATCTCCTCCGCGCGGACGAGACCGAGCTGCAATGTGCGGACGCGGTGGATGCGCGTCAGCTTGCGCTTGTCAGGCATCGCCAAAGACGCCGCACAGTTCCTCGACCGCATCCGCCAGCGTGACGCTCGCGTCCGCATCCTGGCGGACATATTCCATAATGGCGGGGTGATAGGCGATGGCGGCGTCGATCGCCGGATCTGCACCCGCCCGGTACGCGCCCATCAGCACGAGGTCGCGGTTCTCTTCGTAGGTCGCGAGATGGCGGCGCAGCGTGCGTGCCGCGAGCGCATGCACGCGCGGCACGATGTCGTTCATCACCCGGCTGACCGACGGGCCGACGTCGATTGCGGGATAGACGCCGCGCTCGGCGAGCGCGCGGGAGAGGACGATGTGGCCGTCGAGGATCGAGCGGGCGGAGTCGACGACGGGGTCGTTGCCGTCGTCGCCGTCCGCCAGCACGGTGTAGATTGCTGTGATCGAACCGGTTCCGTGCGCGTCCGATCCTGCGCGTTCGATGAGGTTGGGGAGCATGGCGATGGCGCTGGGCGGATAGCCGCGCGCGCTGGCGGGTTCGCCGAGGGCGAGACCGATCTCGCGGCCCGCATGCGCGACGCGGGTGAGCGAGTCCATGATGAGCAGAACCTTCTTGCCCTCGTCGCGAAAGGCTTCGGCGATGGCGGTGGCGCGCAAGGCTCCCCGAATGCGCAGGACCGGGGAATGGTTGGCGGGGACCGCAACGACGACCGAGCGGGTGCGCGCTTCGCCCGCGACCTTGGTTTCGAGGAAATCGGCGACTTCGCGGGAGCGTTCGCCGATCAGGCCGATGACGACGACGTCGGCCTCAGCCGCGCGGACCATCATGCCGAGCAGCACCGACTTGCCGACGCCGGAGCCCGCCATGATGCCGACGCGCTGGCCCTGGCCGATGGTGAGAAGCCCGTTGATCGCGCGAACGCCGACGTCCATCGGTTCGCGCACCCGGCCACGATCGAGCGGCGACTGAAGCTTGCCTGCGAGGGGCCAGCGGCCGGCGCCGCGGATAGGACCGAGCCCGTCGATCGGCTTGCCCGCGCCATCGACGACGCGCCCCAGCATCGCCGCACCGACCTCCGCTTCGCCCGGCGCGCCGATCGGGCGCACGGGCGCGCGGGGGAGCAGCGGCGCGGGGCCGCCAAGGTTCATCATGATCGTGCGGCCGTTGCGGAAGCCGATCACCTCCGCTTCGACCCCCGACGCCGCATCGCCAACCCGGCAGACGGTGCCGACGGGAAGGGTCAGGCCGATCGCCTCCATCAGCAGCCCGTCGAATGACGACAAGCGCCCGGAGACCTTCGGCGCAGGCGCGAAATTCGTGTTGGCAAGGCCGTCGAGATACTCCGACGTGAACCGGTTCAGCATTTGGGAACCGGGACCTTGTCGATCGCGCGGGCGAGCTGTTCGAGCCAGAGCTCGGGGCCGTCCTCGACGAGCGTGGATGCCGATTCGAGAACGAAGCTGCCGCGCGCGACGTGCGCATCGCCGATCGCGAACACGGTGGCGGGCAGGCGGCCTTCGAGCAGCGCGACATCGTCGGGGTGGACGCGCAGCATCGCCGATTCGCTCGCGTCGGCCAGGCAGTCCGACGCCGCCTCGATCCGCGCGGCGAGGATGTCCGGCGCAATGCCGACCTCGCCGACCAAGCGGGTGACGAGGTGGAGGACGGTGGTGCGCAGCTGTTCGGCGATGCGGTCGCGGTCGAACCTTGTGCCCGCACCCAACCCTTCGGCGAGCCCGGCGAGTAAATCGCGGTCGCGCGCTGCGAGGGTTTCGGCCTCCGCCTTGGCAGCGGCGAGGCCCTCGGCATAGCCGGCGGCATGTGCGGCGATCAGCGGGTCGAGGTGGTCGTTGGTCCCCGCATCGCAGGCGAGCGGGTCCCAGCCCTCGGTCGGGTTGCTGTCGCGATCAGCGGGGCTGAAGTGGCGCGGGCGTGGGGCGGCGTCGCCCTGCGGAGAGAAGGACACGGGGCCGCTCCGGCGCACGACCATGTCGGTGGCGACGAAGCCCGGCGCGGGCGCGAACGCCTGCGCCAGCATCGTGGCGGCCATGTCGTGACGCGCGGCGAACCCTGCGACGAACGCGTTTCCTGGGGCGAATGGCGGCTCAGACATAATCGTCCTCGCCGCCGCCCATCTGGATGGTGCCGTCCTTGGCGAGCGCGCGCGCGGTCTGGATCATCGCCTTCTGGGCTTCGAGGACTTCGGACATCTTCATCGGCCCGCGCGCCTCCATTTCGTCGCGGATGCCGTCGGCGGCGCGCGCCGACATGCAGCCGAGAATGCGGTTGCGCGCCGCCTCGTCGACGCCCTTCAGCGCCCGCGTGAGAATGTCGCCGTCGATGTTGCGGATCAGCGTGCCCAAATTCTTGTCGTCCATGTCGAGGAGGTTGTCGAAGACGAACATCTGCTCCTCGATGGCGCGCGCGACCTCCTTGTCGATCTTGAACAGCTTGGGCATCACCCGCTGCTCGGTCGCCTTGCGCGCGCCTTGGAGAATTTTTGCGGCCTCGCGGGTGCCGCCGAGCGTGACGCCCTGCGACTTGGCGCCGCCGTGCGCGCGGTTGGCGAGCATCTGCTTCAACGTCTCGACCGCCTCGGGGGTGATCGGGCCGAGGCGGGCTACGCGGTGGAGGATTTCGGGCTGGATCGCGTCGGGGAGAAGTTCGAGCACCTGCCCCGCGACGGCGGGATCGAGATTGGCGATCAGCACCGCGGCGATCTGCGGATGCTCCTTCTCGATCATCGCAGCAATCTCGGTCGCGTCGAGCCAGTCGAGCAGCTCGATCTCGCACGCGGCTTCGGGCGGGATGATCCGCGCGAGGACGCTGTCGGCCTTTTCGGGGCCGAGCGCGCGGTTCATCACCGCCTCGATGCGCGGACGGGGATCGAAGCCGATGTCGGTCCTTGCGCGGGCGCGGCCGACGAAATCGTCGAGGACGTCCTCGACCTCCTGCTCGCTGACGTCGGCGACCTTGAACATCGCCGCGCCCAATTGGCGCACTTCCTCGGGCTCCAGTTTCTGGAGAATGGTCGCGGCCTCTTCCTCGCCGACGAGCATCATCAGCACCGCGGCGCGCTCGACGCCGGTGTACGAGCGTGCTCCGGGAACGGGGAGCAGCTCGCTCATGCGCCCTCCGACTTGATCATGTCACGGACCGCGAGTGCGGCGCGCGCCGGGTTATCGCGGGTGAAGCCGCGAACCGCGCCGATCCGCTGGTCGTAGCCACGAGTGGTCTCGAGCTGGTCGAGCGTCACCGGCGCGCCCACGGTGGGGGTGTCGACGTTGGCCGCTGCACCGATCGCGGGCGAGTCGGGGAGCGGGGTCGCGTCCTCGCGCTTCTTCATCAGCGCTTTGGCAAGGGGGCGGACGCCGAGGAACAGGACGAGCAGCGCGATGAGGATCGCGGTGGCGTTGCGTGCGAGTACCGGCAGCCAGGCGTTGTCGTACCATTTGGCGGTGTCGGGGATTGCGTCCGCCCCGGCGAACTTGCGGCTGATCACCGTTACGTTGTCGTTGCGGCCCTGGTCGAAGCCGACCGCGCTCTTCACGAGATCGCTGATCTGCTGGATTTCGTTCTGCGACCGTCGACCCTTGTCGGGATCGCGCAGGAGGACCGCGACCGACAGGCGCTTGACGCCGCCGGGCGCGCCACGCGTCACCGACACTTCACGACCCAGATCGTAGGCGCGCTGGAAGGTGTCCGACTGCTTGGCGGGATCTGGCGCAGCGGCCCCCGCGGCGGGCGTGCCGGGGTTGCCGGTCGCGGCCTGCGGTTGCTGGAGCGTGCTGGCGGGCGGCGGCGTGTTCGACAAGGCACCGGGAATGCCGCCGGGGGTCGCCGCGGTCTTGAGGTCGCCGGTCCAGTTTCCGGTCTCGGCGCGCAGCACGCCGGCCTTGTCATAGCTCTCGCGAGTCGCCTGGACTTCGCTGAGGTCGACGTCGGCCTGAACCTCGGCGGTGAAATTGCCTTGCCCGACCAAGGGGGTCAGCAGCTGGACGAGCTGGGTGCGGTATTTGTCCTCCAGCCGCCGCTGAAACTCGATGCGTTCGTCGGAGCCGTCGCCGCCGCGCCCGCCGGGCTTGGTAAGGAGGCCGCCCGACTGGTCGACAATGGTGACGCCGTCGGGTTTCATGCCGGGCACCGACGATGCGGTGAGATTGACGATCGACTGGACCTGCGAGTCGCTGAGAGAGCGTCCGGCGTTCAGCTTGACGATGACCGATGCCGAGGGCGCGGCGCTGTCGCGGACGAACACCGAAGCCTCGGGGGTGGCGAGATGGACGCGCGCCTCGGCAACCGCGTCGATCTCCTCGATCGAGCGCGCAAGCTCGGTCTCGCGCGCCTGGCGAAGGCGTTCGCCCTCGACCGCACGGGACACGCCCATCGGCACTTGGTCCAGGATCGCATAGCCGCCCGGCGCCTGCTTGGGCAGGTTCTGGCCCGCCAGCAGCATCTTGGCCTTGGCGTAATCTTCTTCGCCGACGGTCAGCGCGCCGGTGCCGTTGTCGATGCGGCTCGGGATACTCGCCTGGTCGAGCGCGGCGGTGACCGCCTGCTTGTCGGCGTCGGCCAGCCCGGCGAACAGCGTCTTTTGCGTGGGCGTCGATAGCGACATCCACGCGAGCGCGGCCGCCGCGATCAGGCCGATCATCAGCGCCATCGGCGCCGAACGGCGCACCGCGGGCTGCGCCATGACGCCCTTCAGCTGCATCAGCGGATTGGCGAAGCGTTCCGGCGATGGGGGAGTAGTCGTGAGCGCGTTCATGTCAGACCGGCATGCTCATGATGTCCTTGTAGGCGGCAAGGAGCTTGTTGCGGACCTGGAGCGTGGCTTCGAAGCCGACCGACGCCTGCTGGCGCGCGAGCATCACCTTGGCGATGTCGACCGTCTCGCCGCGCTCGTAGCTTTCCGAGAGTTTCGATGCCTGCTGCTGGCCATCGTTGACCGACTTGAGCGCGGTGTCGAGCGTGTCGGCGAAGCTGCTCGGCTGGGTCGACGTGACCGGCGCAGGCGAGGACGCCGCCTCGCTCGCGCTTTTCAGCGCCTGGTTGCGTTCCAGGATCTGCGCGCGAAGCTGCATCACCCGGTCGACGCTCATCGCGCCGCCGACACCCGAGATGCTCATGCCGATGCCGCCCAGCTATGCGGCGCATCGATCTCTTCGCCCTGCTCGCGCGCCTTGGCGAGGCGGTAGCGGAGCGTGCGTTCGGAGATGCCGAGGCGCTTGGCGGTCTCGATCCGGCTGCCGCCACATTGGCGCAGCGTCTCGCGGATGGCGGCGAATTCGCTCATCTGGACGACCTTGCCCAAGGTGGCGGGGCCCCCGGCTTCGTCGTTGGCGAAGGCCCGGACCGGCGCGGACGGGCGGTCGAAGACGATGTGCTGCGCGTCGATCGTGTCGCCGCCCGCGAACAGCAGCGCGCGCTGGACGACGTTCTCCAATTCGCGGACGTTGCCGGGCCAGTCGTGCGCCTGGAGCAGCGCGATCGCCTCGCGCGAAGGCCAAGGAATCGTTGCGCGGCTGCCCGCATGGCGCAGGATCATCGTCGCGGCGAGCGCGGGGATGTCGTCGCGGCGCTCGGCGAGCGGCTTGGTGGTGAGTGGGAACACCGACAGGCGGTAATAGAGGTCGGCGCGGAAGCGGCCCGCGGCGACTTCGCCCTGGAGGTCGCGGTTGGCGCAGGCGATGACGCGGACGTCGACCGATTGCGGCACGCTTGCGCCGAGCGGCACGACTTCGCGTTCCTGGAGGACGCGGAGCAGCTTGGCCTGAAGGTTGAGCGGCATTTCGGCGATCTCGTCGAGCAGCAGGGTGCCCCCGTCAGCGGCGCGGAAGAAGCCTTCGCCCCCCGACGACGCGCCGGTGAAGGCGCCCTTCTGGTGGCCGAACAGCAGCGCTTCGAGCATCGATTCGGGGAGCGCGGCGCAGTTGATCGCGATGAACGGCTTGTCCGCACGGGGCGAATGATTGTGGATGTAGCGCGCGAGCACTTCCTTGCCGGTCCCGGTCGGGCCATTGACCAGCACGGTGATGTCGGCCCCGGCGACTCGCTCGGCCAGCGCGAACAGCGCCAGCGTCTCGGGATCGGCGGCGGTGGGCGATTCGGGCCCGGCGAGCAGCGCGCGGGCAAAGGCGTTGCCGACGCCTGAGTCGTCGCTGCCGAAGGTGACGCGCGCCGGGTTGCCGTCGCGGAACGGAACCACCTGCCGTCCTTCTTCGCCGATCACCAGGGTGCGCGCCGACAGCGGCACATACTCGCCGTGCGCGACCAGGAACAGGTCGCCCGCGGCCGGTTTGACGCCGTCGCCGATGCTCAGCCCTTGCGTCTGCAACGACGACAGCAGGGCGTAGCGGCGGGCCTTGATCGTATCGGAAGCATGGACTGAACGCATCGTGTTTCCTTTGTACAAACGATGCATTGCCCGGCCGCTGGTTAACGCTGCGTAAAATTGCAGGCGGCCCGGCAAATGTTGTCCGGGCGCGGGATCGCGCGCGCGCGAGGCCCGCACGAGGCCTGCGATTTTTACCTTAAAGTTCCGGGATATCGGCCGTTCCTTGGTGCAGCGGCTCGGCCCTTCGCTCTGGGGGCGGCGGGGATCGCTGTAGAACGGAGATTATCCATGACTGTTATCGGAACGAACGTCTCGGCGCTCCGCGCCGCGAATGCGTCGAGCATGGCTTCCATGTCGCTCTCGACCACGATGGAGCGCCTGTCCACCGGCAAGCGCATCAACTCGGCGAAGGACGACGCCGCCGGCCTGGCCATCGCGAGCCGCATGACCAGCGCGGTCAAGTCGATGGCGGTTGCGGTCCGCAACGCCAACGACGGCATCTCGATGGCGCAGACCGCCGAAGGCGCGCTGGAAGAGGTCGGCAACATGCTGCAGCGGATGCGCGAGCTGACCGTCCAGTCGAAGAACGGCACCTATTCGACCACCGACCTGTCCAACA
>NZ_CAXVWL010000082.1:0-2730 GCF_964263785.1 Sphingomonas sp. | reverse complement strand
TTCCCGAACGAAATGGAGGCGGACGTCCTGCGGGCCGACAACGTCCGTCAGTTGCTCGAATCGCGCGGCGTGGCGCCGGGCAGCCGGATCGTGCGCCAGACCGTGTACACGTTCCACGCCCGGCTCGCGAGCCGCTGGTCGTTGGGTCGCGTGTTTCTTGCCGGGGACGCGGCGCACCTGACCCCACCGTTCGCGGGTCAGGGGATGAACAGCGGTATTCGCGACGCGCACAATCTTGCTTGGAAGCTCGCGGCGGTCGTGCGCGGCTGGCTCGCGCCATCGCTGCTCAACACGTACGAGCTCGAACGGCGCGGGCACGTCGCCGGGATGATCGAGCTCGCGCTCAGGATGGGCCGGATCATGGGGCCGGCGAGCCGGTGGCGGGGCTGGGCGACCCAGACCGCGTTCCGGGTAGCCGGGCTCTGGCCGCCGCTCCGCAGCTATTTCGGCGAGATGAAGTACAAGCCAAAGCCGTGCTTCCGAGATGGCTTCCTGATCCGGTCCGCGCATCCACTTGTTGGACGGTTGATCCCGCAGCCGATGGTGCGCGCGTCCGACGGGAGCGAGCGGCTGCTCGACGACGCCGTTTCGCGCGGCTTCGTGCTGCTGAGTGTCGACGTCCCCTCGGAGTCGGTGCGCGATGCGCTGGCCGCGTTCGACTTCGGCGCGGTGCCCGTCACGCCTGTGGCGCTCGCGACCGATCCGCGCGAGGCGCCAGCGGGCACCAGCCTGGTGGTGGTCGGTGAGGTCGAGCCTGCCCTGGCGGCACTCTCGGGCCTGATCGTCCTGATCCGCCCCGACCGCTATGTCGTGACCGCCTTTGCACCCGAGGAGGCGAGGGCGGTTGCGGCTTCGATTGCGAGCCTGTTTGCGCGTCCGACCGCCGATCGCGGCGACGCGACGACCCCGATCGCCGCAGCGGTTCTGGCGAGCGCCGTCTGATGATCGGTCCAGCGCCGACACGAAGGAGATCAACGTGACCCCACCACTTCCGCACGCGCTCGCCCTTGTATGCGCCGGCCTGTTCGCGGGGGGAGCGATGATGCAGAGCATCGTTGATCATCCCGCGCGCCTCGGGGCGGAAAGCGCCGCCGGCATCGACCAGATGCAGCGTTCGCTGCGCCATGCGGACCCGTACATGCCGCTGCTGGCGGTCGTCGGTGCGGGAATGGCGATCTGGTCTTATCTGGTGGGCGCGGGACTGATGGATCTGTTGGCGGCCCTCCTGCTCGTGGCGGTGGTTCCGTTCACGTGGGCGCTGATCCTCCCGGTCAACAGGCGTATCCACGCCTTCAAGCCGGGTGACGCCAATGTGACTGAAGTGGCGGGTCACCTGCGCCGTTGGGGCCGCTTCCACGCGTTTCGCAGCGTGAGTGGAACGCTCGCGCTCATGTTACTTGCCGGAAGTAGCATTTTAGAGTCCTACGTCGTCTGACGATCACGACGAAATTGTGGCTTGTCAGCGCAGGTCGTGCGCTCCAACTTGCGGCATATGACAATGCTGCCTGGTTCGCGTCGCTCAAATCGAACAAGGCGCGCCTGCGCCGGATCACGCCGTAGAGAGGCGTCGCGGTGAGCACTGCCGACAAACTGCTCGCCGTGCTGCCCCTGTTCACGATGGAGCAGCCGGAATGGACCGTGGAGGCGGCAGCCGAGGCGCTCGACGTGTCGGGGAGCACCGCCTACCGCTACTTCAACAGCCTATATCGCGCGGGGTTGCTCGATCCCACGTCGGGTGGGCGATACATCCTCGGTCCGGCGATCATCGCCTACGACAGGCAACTTCGACTGCAGGACCCGCTGCTCCAGGTCGCGCGGCCTGTGATGACGCGCCTCGTCAAGCGCAATGGCGGCGATGGCGTCGCGCTGTTGTGCCGCCGTTTCCGCCAGCAGGTCATGTGCGTTCACCAGGCTTTTGAGCACAAGCCCGCGCATGCCGTCAGTTACGAACGTGGGCGGCCGATGGGGTTGTTCCGCGGATCGGCCTCGGTGGTGATTCTGGCGAACCTGCCGGCCCGCATCCTGCGCACGGTGTGGCGCGACGAACATGCCGACATTGCCGCGACCGGGCTGGGCGACAGCTGGGACGCATTCCGGGGTTCGCTCAAGAAGATACGGACGGCGGGTGTCTGGATCACGCGCGGCGAGCTCGACAAGGGCATGATCGGCATCGCCGCGCCGATCTGGCAGCCGGACCGCCAGATCGTCGGCAGCATCGGCATCGTCGTGCCGGAAGCCTCCACCTCGCCCGAGGAGGTCGCCGGCACCTCGGCCCTGGTGCAAGCGGCGGCGCGGGAGATCGATGCCGGACTGCTGGAGGCGGTCCGGGCTGAGCCGGCCGCCTGAGGGCTACGCAGCATCGCCGTCGGCCGCGGCGGCCCACCCGTCGAGCCAGTCGACCGCTTCCTCCTCGGCGAACGTGCCGCTCTGCTTGTCGTGCTCCAGCCGGTCGACCAGCCGGGTCGCACCCAATTCCGCGAACAGTTCGTCGAACTTGACGCCGCCGCCGCAGAAGCTGGCCGAATAGGTCATGTCCCCGAGCGCCACCGTGCCATAGCGCACGCCCGTCAGGTTCGGCCGCTCAGACGAGAGCGTGTCGAAGAAGGGCTGCCCATTATCGGGGATTTCGCCCGTACCGTGGCTTGACGAGCAGATGACGAACAGTTTGCGCGTCTCGAACATCTTGAGCGCGGCCTTCTCCATCGGCACGATGAACGGCTTGACGCCCTT
>NZ_CAXVWL010000081.1:0-9244 GCF_964263785.1 Sphingomonas sp. | reverse complement strand
GACCGCACCGGAAGGGGTCTACAAGCTCAAGAGCGCGAAATGCGAGAGCGTGCGGTTCAATGATCTCGGGGTTGTCGTGCATGGCCGCAGCTACAAGGAAGCGGCGACGACCGAGAACATCGCGTCGACCTACTGCCCGCCAGCGCCGGGCATGCTCAACGTCGCGCTGCTTCACACCGCGCTCGACGGCCACGAGGGGCATGCCAACTACGCACCTTGTAGTCTGGGCGAGCTACAAGCCGCCGGCCACGATTACTGGGCGCTGGGCCACGTCCACGATCACGCGGTCCGGTCCGATCACCCGCACGTCGTCTTCGCCGGCAATACGCAAGGGCGCCACATTCGGGAGACGGGCGCCAAAGGCGCTGTGGTCGTTCGTGTCGAGGAAGGCGCCATCGTGCATGTCGAGCACCGTGCGACAGACGAGGTCCGCTGGGCACACGCTCGGGTCGACGCGATCGGGGCGGTAGACCCGATGGAGGCGCTCGCTGCGATCCAGGCGCAGCTCCGTCCTGCCGTTCTGGGCGCCGATGGCCGCCCCCTGGCCGCACGGGTTTCGATCACGGTCGATGGCCCGCTCGCGCAGCGTCTCCGTGCCGATCCTGCATGGTTCGAGGCGGACGTCCGCGGCCATGCCGCCGGCGTCTCCGACGCGCTGTGGATCGAGCGGGTGAAGATCATTGCCAACGATGCCGCGCTACCTACCGGCCTGCCGCCTGAGCTGCTGGAGATGCTGACCCAGGCACTCGACGATCCGGACTGCCTGCGTGCGATCGAGAACGCCATCGCGCCGCTCACGGCCAAGCTGCCGGCGGACATCGGCGATCCAGATACCGCCCCGCTGCTCGCGTCCGCGCGGGGCCGGGACGGTGCGGCACTGGTCCGCGCTGCCAAGGCGCTCGTCGAAGCTCGGCTCGGCGAGGGCGCGCACTGATGCGGTTCCGCCGGCTGGAGCTGGTTCGCTACGGGGGCTTTGCCGACCGTGTGTTCGACTTTGGCAGTGGCGGTCCGGACCTGCATCTCGTCGTCGGCCCGAACGAAGCAGGCAAGTCGACGGCGCTGCAAGCGATTGGCGACTTCCTGTTCGGCATTCCCGGGCAGAGCCGACAAAACTGGCGCTACGACTATAAGCAGCTTCGCCTGCGGGCACTGATCGAGCACGACGGTGACCTGCTCGACGTCACCCGGCGCAAAGGCAACCTCGATACGCTGCTGGCCGCGGACGGCACGCCGTTCAAGACCGATCCACTGGCACCGCTGCTCGGCGGCATCGATCGTGCAGGGTTCGAGCGCATGTTCGGGCTGGATCACACCAAGCTGCGCGAGGGCGGGGCCAGCATCATCGGCGGTCGCGATGATGCCGCCCGGATCACGCTCGAGGCGGGAACGGGCGTCTCGCACATCGGCAGCGAGCTTGCCCGACTGACCGAGGCGGCATCGTCGTTGTTCAAGCCAGGCGGGCAGAACCCGCCGGTGAACCGATTGATGCGGGAGCGATCCGAGGCGCTCGCCCAGGTGCGACAGACGTCGATCAGCGATGCCGACTGGACGCAGGCCCGACAGCGCCGTGCCGACGCCGAGGCGCGCCGTACAGCGCTGATCGACGAAGCCGAGGCGCTCGACCGTGAGCAGGCGCGCCTGGACCGGGTGGGGAGGGCGCGTGCGCCCTTCGCGCGCCTGAGCACCGCCCGCGCCGAACTGGTCGGGCTGGAAGACCTGCCTACGCTGCCGCAGGACGTTGCGGCGCAGCTGGCGACGCTGCGCGCCGACCGTATCACGGCCGTCGAACTCGCGGCGCAGGCGAAAGCCGATCTGGCGCGCGTCGAGGCCGCGATCGCGGGCGTGGAACGGCCCGGCATCATCCTGTCCGAACAGGAACGGATCGAGGCGCTGGAAGAGCAACGGCCGGTCATTGCCAAGGCTGCGGGCGATCTGGAGCGTCGTCGCGCCGAGCTGGACCGGATCGACACAAAGCTGGCTGCCGCTCTTGCGGAAGCGCGGATCGCTCCGGGACAACCGATCCCCTCAGCCGGGTGGCGCAGGCGTGCCGCCACGCATCTCGATGCCGTTCGAGAGTTGAAGGCGCGTGAGGCAGCGGTCGAGAAAGAGCGGGTCAAGCTCGTCCGCGACCGAGCCGCGATTGAGCGTGATCTTGCGGCGGTGAGCGAGACGATCGACCCTGCCGACCTGACCGCAGCGCTCCAACTCTTACCGGCCGACGCGGAAACCCGGCTGGCAGACGCGGTGACGGAAGCCGAGCGGAAGCGGACGCTTGCGGCGGAACGCCTGTCCGATCTTGCTCCGTGGCTTGGGTCGACAGCCAGTCTGCGCACACTTGCCTTACCGAGCGAGGCGGAAGCAGTGTCGGTGCGTGGTAGTGCGGAGGCGGCAAGGAACGACGCGACCGCTGCGCGCAAGGAAAGCGAGACTGCCGCAACCAGCGCCATCCGGGCGGAGGCAAGGCTGAAGGGCCTGATCGCAGGCGGGTCGCTGCCAACACCCGATGTGATCGCAGCTGCGCGGCAGCAGCGCGACGCACTCGTTGCCCAAGTTCGCGAGCGGTTGGGGGCGGCGCATGTCGGAGACGACAATGGGATCGGCGACGCGCTTGGCCAATCTATCACGAACGCCGATCAACTGGCCGACCGACGCGATGCCGAAGCGGCCCGCGTCGCGGAGTATGTGCTGACGAGTGTCGCCCTCAACGAAGCGAACGCGCTGGTGGCCGCAGCGCATCAGCGAGAGGAACGATATCAGGCGGCATTGGATCTGGTCGAACAAGGCTGGGCCGAACGATTGCAGACGCTTGGATTTGAGCGCGTCATCGCACCGGCGGACCTGTCCGGGTGGCTCACCAAGCGGTCGGCCGCGCTGGAAGCCGACCGCGACGCGGGATCTGCGGAGCTGGCCCTCAAAGAGATGACGAGCCGGTTCGGGGAAGCGCGAAGCGCGATCGCAACTGCTCTTTCAGCGGCGAAGGGACCTGTCGCAAAAGCCGAGGACGCGAAACTAGTGTCACTGGCTAGCGGCCACGCCGCTGCGCTGACGACCGCCGCAGCCAGTCGCGATCGGCTGCTGGCTGACCTGGCCACGATCGAACGTGCATCGGATGAGCTTGGAGTGGAGGTTGCCGATCTGGCGCGTGCACGTGTCGTGCTCGATCAAGAACGGGCAGGACTGGCCGGCGAGGCGGCGCTGCCTGCCGATGCTGGCGAGACCGTGCTCGCCGACGCCCTCGAAGCTATCGCCCATGTCGGCGAGGAGACCGGGGCACGAGAAACGATCGCACGGCAGATCGAAGGCATCGAGCGGGACCGGTCGGTGTTCAACACCGAGCTGACAGCCGTGCTTCTTGCGCTGCAGGTTACCGGTTCAGCCGACACGGTCGAGCATGTGCGCCAGCTTGCGGCTTCGCTGCGCGCAGCGATCTGGGCGCGTGACACGCTGGAGAGCCTTGAAGGCGACCGAGTGCGCATCGCCGGCGAGCTCGCCCAAGCGGAGCGTCGGCTCGACGGCATAGCCGTCGCGATTGAGTCGATGCTGCACACAGCCGGTACGACGGACGAAGCCGACCTGGACGGGATCATCGCCAGCGTGGCGCGGCGGGACCTGCTTCGGGCGGCAGAACGCGAAGCGCTCGACGAGCTCGCCGGCACCGACAATGGCGCGGGACTTGATACGCTGGCGACCGAGATTGCCGGCTTGTCTGTCGAGGACGCATCAAGCGCGCGTGCCCGGATCGAGGATCGCCGTCGCGAAGTGGCCGCCGATCGGGAAATCGTCGGTCGAACGCTGAACGCTGCGGACGAAGAGGCAGGCCGTGCGGCAAGCGAGAGCGCCGCTGCCGACGCACAGCAGACGGCTTTCGAGACGACTGCAGCACTGGCGCAGGTAGCGGAGGAGCACATCCAGGCAGCGAGCGCGGCCGCGCTGCTTCGCTGGATGCTCGACCGGCATCGTACGACAAATCAGGCGCCGCTGATCGCCAGGGCAGGCGTGCTGTTCGCGGAGGTGACGGGCGGCGCGTTCACAGGCCTTACGGTCGGCTATGGTAATGACGACCGTCCGGTGATCCTCGCGCAGCGCTCGGATGGCGGTGAGGTCGGTGTCGAGGCGCTCAGCGAGGGAACGCGCGACCAGCTATACCTTGCTATTCGGTTAGGCTCGATCGAAGGACGCGCCGGCGCAGGGTCCTTGCCGATCGTCTGCGACGATCTGCTAATCACCGCCGATGATGGTCGGGCAGCTGCGCTCCTCCGGGTACTCGCCGCGGCGGCTGCACATAGCCAGGTGATCGTGTTCAGCCATCACGCTCATCTTATCGACGTCGCGCGGGGCGCGGTAGGATCGGATGGCTTTAAACTTCATACGATCGAACCGATCGGCGCGATTGCCGCATAGCGGATCCAAAAATTAGGCGGGAAACGGCCCTGGGAGGCCGACGGCGCCCTTGGCGTCGTTCGTATGCATGACGAGTGCCGGATGTTGGCAAGCGGAATGATCGGAGCGGCCGATTGTGGTCGTGGGCGAACTGTTCGGCTGGCGTTACGCCTTCGGCGCTGCGGCCGGGCTGGCCACAATCGCCATAATCGCGCTGGCGGTGCTGTTGCCGAAGGTCGCGCCTCATCCCCAAGCCAGCTGCTGTGACAGCCAGTTAATGAGTATTATTTAGGAGACTACTGGAGGCCAAGCGGCCCAACGGCTGCCCAGGGCCCCCGATGGTCGCGCCATCTTGGATTGCTTGTTGTGGGATTCTTACCCGCCTGCTCGGCATCTCCGCGAATTGCCTACACGCCATCGGCAGACCGGGGCGGAGACACGATGACAGCGACTTCCGAAAGACCATTGGTCGGCACCGAGAGGTCCGCTTGCAGCTGCACGGCGTGCTCGAGCACCTGCGTCGGGTCATAAATCAGCACCACCACGGCGTCGACATCCGGGTGGCCGCCGTAGTCCCTGAAGTCGGTCAGCAGCCCTGTCTTGAACGCCTTCCCATCGGCCTTGGCGCGAGCGTACTTGAGTTCGATCATAAGGCGATGGCTTTTGAGCAAGAATTCGCAGCGGGCGGAGCTTCCGCCTACCGACGGACTCCACTCCTCCATCCTGATATCGTGCACGAGGGCTGCGAGGATCGATTTGAACAGATACTGGCAATCCCATTCGTTCTTAATCGCGAGCGCTTCGCCGCCATGCGGATGTCGGCGCAAGGCGAGCACCGACTCGTGGAACTGACGGGCTGCCCGCTTCACAATCGTCCGTGCGTCATTAGTCGCCGGGCTCAGCCTCCGAGGTCCGCGTGAACGGACGAACTCAATCGCCGTACGAAGCCGGAACAGCAATTCCAGCAGATCCGTCGCTTGGTAGGGCATCGTGGGCCCGGACTTCTTGATGAACTTCCGAAGCGTCCTCTGCAGCTTGTCCTGCATCGAGACCACGAAGGCTTCGTACTCGTCCAACTTCGAGGAAAAGTGGCCGGGCGAGCTGAAGCATGCGCCGGGCACCGTCGGGTCGGGCGCGAACTCCTCGGAATAGTGGTAGATCGCCAGGATGCAGCTCTTGCCTTCGTGGAACCAGTCCTGCCCGCGGTTCTCATTTCCCTTGAAGTTCTCCATCGCGGCGGTGAACTCGTTGTGGGCGGTGCGCCTCACTTCACGCAGGTAGGCGGCACTTTCGCTCGCCCAGGTCAGTTCGTCGTCCGTCACCCTCGTCTCCCGCTATGCAGACGTAATGCTTCGGTCCGCGCCCGTGTTACTCCCTATCTGCACTTGAGACGAGTTAGAGGCCAGCAGCTGCCGCGGCGGCTTCCCTGATATGGACCCGCCATCCTGAGCCAACGGGGTTGGAGCGTCGAACGGTCAAGAGCATGCTGATCGTGGCTCGACGGACGTCATCGCTGACGCCAACCTCAACTCCCATGCGCGCCGTCCCTCCTCGGCTCGCGGTAGCCGGGATCTAGCGCGAAGCCGCCCGCCCGAAGCTTGCGGTTTCTGGCCTTACCCATCTTCCCGGTCCTGTCTTTTGATCAGGCGAACATTGCGCCAGCGTGACGTTGCGCCAGAGCGTCGGAGACGACGATCCCGCCGATCCATTTGCCATTGGCATCCTGGTATCGGTATTGCATCGCCTTCAACATCGGCCCGAAACGTTGGCGAAGCGCTGCGGCGGTCGGCTGGACATGCACGTTGGCAACGTGGCCGGTGCAATAGGCCTCCGCCGCGATTGGGTAGAGCAGCGCCGAGCAGATGATGTCGCAGACCTGGATGCCGGCGTGGTTCTCGCTGTGGCCGAAGGTCGGCAGCTCGGCGATCCGGCTGTAGACAGTCGAGGAGGCGCGAAACTTCTGAGTGAAGATCGAATGCGCGACATTGGCGTTCTTCCAGGGATCACGGCTATCGGCGATGCAAACGCCGAGATCGTCCTGAGCGGTCAGATAAGACTCGAAATAGGTGTAGAGGCCCTGGATCGAGGATGTGTAGACTGACCGACCGTCGAATGGCTGGGCGAGGCCCTTGATCCAGACGCGGGCTAGCAGCTTGACGTCGTGATGGGCCAGCATCGCCATGAGCTGGTCGAGGAAGCCGATCGCGTGCCGGCGCTGATTGCGTCCCTGGCGCGTCGCGGCGCGGCGGAGATCGGCACCCTTGATCTCCGGGAGGATGCGATCGAGGTGATTGTTGGACAGGTAGTTAAGGCCAGGAAACCAGTGGCGCTTGAGGCTCAGAAAGTCCTGGGTGATCGCCTCGAGCCGCGCGACGTCAACGATCAGCGCGCCGAGCACCAGGACGGGCTGGTCGTTGGGGGCAGGGATCGCGGGAAGAGCGCCGAGGTCGCCTGACTCGTCGACGTAAAGGATTCTCACGAACGTATCCCAGAAACAGCTATGGCCGCCCAAGGGCGGCCATAGGATTTGCTGCCCGGCGAACCGGGACAGCGCTTAGCGTTGCTGTAACGGTATATCTCGTGGAACGCCCGATTTGTCAAGGTCGTGCTTCATCGTGGACTGCCTCCTGACATCGATACTGACGATGGCGAGGACAACCCGTAGAATCAAAGATATCGAGCGAGCTTCAGGCATCGGAGGCGAGCCGGGAGCTCCGGCTACCGAGCCTTCCGCCAGGTCACAACGGGACGTCATTGTCCCGACCGTCGTGCGTCGGCACGCTGGTTCATGATAGCGTAGCTGAATTGACACTCGAAAGCACGAAACGCAGTGTCCTTGGTGGTTCAGTCCGCCTCGCCGGATCAATTGATCCGCATCAGCTGCGAAGGGTAAGGCGCTACCGTCTCCTTCACCTCGTCCCAAGGCGCGGTGAGCCACCGTTCGTAATCATCGTCATGCAGGATTACGGGCATTGCCTTGGGGTGGATCGGTGCCACGACGGCATTGGGCTCGGTTGTCAGAAAGCCGTAGGCGTTACCGCGATCCATGGGCCGCCAGATTCCCGCGAAGGCGAAGATCGGCCGGCTTGGCACGTCTAACCAGTGCAACGGTTTCTTGCCGTCCTCACCCGGAGCAACTCCGTACTCCGAGAAGGCGGTCACCGGGACCAGGCAGCGCCGCGCTGGCGTCGTCAGCATCGAGCGCCAGAAGCTGGAACTGAGGTTGCGCACGTTGGTCACGTATTTGGTCAGCTTGACCGACGGATCGCGCTTGCTCGGCACCTGCGTCGGCACACCCCATTCCATCCGCTCAAGTCGGCGATCAGCACCATCTTGCACGATCACCGACCCAAAGAAGGGCGTCTTGGTGCCGGTCGGGAAGATGTCACCGACCGGGAACGACTCATCTTCTTCGTAAGGCGGCCGGATCCCGAAGGTCGCGGCGAGCTCGGCCTGCTTCGCGGTCATCCGATACCGATTGCACATGTCGCGAGCCTCACGAGTGAGTGCCGGCGGACGAACCCGCCGGCACGATGATCCTATAGCTTGTCCTTCAGCCCCTTGGCGGCGGTGAACGCCAGCTTCTTCGACGCCGCGATCTTGATCGCTTCACCGGTCGCCGGATTGCGGCCATCCCGCTCCGGTCGATCCTTGACCGCGAACTTTCCGAAGCCGGGGATCGCGACCTCTTCGCCCTTGGTGGCTGCATCGGCGATCTGATCGAATACCGCGTTGATCGCGGTCTTGGCGTCCGCCTCGCTCGTGCCGATCACGCCTGCAACGCCCTTGGCCAGTTCACTGATGTTCATGCGTGTCTACTCCTTGGAAAACCAGCGCGCGCCTTAACGGCGACGGGCAGCGGGACAAAGACGATACGGCACACAGAGGCGCCGGAGGCACCATCACGCCGCTCAACGCTGCGCCAACCGCTCGCGCGTGATACGCGGATCTTCGTACAGGTCGCGGATGGCTCGAAGCCGAAACACGTTCCACCAGCGCTGCCAGCGATGCTCGGCTGCGTCGTGGATCATGTGGCAGCGCTGGCACAGCGCCGCGAGGTTGGCGGGCGCGCTGTTGCCGGGGTCGTGATCGAGATGCGCGCAGGCGAGAACGACGTAGGTCGTGCGAACCGCGGCCAGCGCAAAGCCGCCTTTGATCGCGATCCGCTTGCCACGTGACGAACGCCAGCACTTCGCATCGGCGTCCCACCAGCGGCCGTCGCCCAGATGAGCCACGCGTCGCATGTGCGGTCGGGCGCAATGCTCGCACCGCGCACCAGCACGGTCGAACCGGACGCTCACGGACAGCTGCCGCCAGTCGAGCGGGTAGAGCCAGCGGTTCTCGGGGCGGATCGGCATGACGATTCTATGAGTCACCGAGTCGCCGAACGAAAGCGAATAATTCGCGATTTGTTGCCGGTCCGTATTTTGTCCGTTCTCCCTCGTATGCCGAGGCCGGACGCACGCCTCGTGCCCGGATCGGGACGATCAAAGCCCTTGCAATGTTGGGGATCGTAACGGAACATAAAGGGAACGAGTAGAGTCTGCCATTCATGCCCGCTGCCCACGCCTCGCTTCCTACCACGCTCGCGCATCTGAGGACGATCGCGTCCCCTGTGATCGAGCACCGGATCATGCCGTTCGGGCTTGCCGAACTCGACGGCCGGCTCGGCGGGGGAGGGCTGCGGGGCGGCGCCCTGCACGAGGCGACGGCACAAAGCTGTTCGCTCGCTGATGATGCGGCCACGACGCTGTTCCTCGCAGGTGTGGCGGGCCGCGAAGCGCTGTGCGTCGGCGGGCCGGTGCTGTGGGCGAGCTGCCGCAACGACCTTTACGCACCGGGCCTTGCCCAGGCGGGGCTATCC
>NZ_CAXVWL010000080.1:0-63542 GCF_964263785.1 Sphingomonas sp. | reverse complement strand
GATCCGTCGCATCGCCGTTCGACTGGCCCAGCGCCGCATTGCGCCCGCTCACATCATCGCGTGGTCGCTATGGCGACGAGCGCACCAAGCCGCCGCCCGCCAAGCGCATCTTAAATACCGAACGCAACTGTAATGCTAGGTGATCGCCTACGCCCTGCCGCAGCGGTGAACGCCCGCGCTACATCTTCTCCTTCAACCCTGCCCGGATCAGCCGCCAGTTGACGGGGTAGCTCGTTGCGAACCCGGCCAGCATGGCGAGTTGCATCGCGAACCAGAACTCGGGCGAGGCGACCGTGGCCAGCCCGCCATAAGCGCCGCGGAACCAGCCGAACTGGACCAGCGCCATCAGGCCGTACATGCCGACCTGCCACGCGGTGATCGAGGCGGCGTCGGCCTTGAGCGCGGCGACGACGCCTTGCCCGACCGACAAGTCGCGCATCGGCTTGATCGTGAAATACTGGAAGATCACGCCAATTCCGAAGGCGAGCAGGAAGTCGAGCATCCGCACGGCGAAAGTCTTCTCGGCGAAAAGCGTATGCCAGCCGAACCAGGTCGCCACGGCGGGCGCCCCGAACGCGGTCCATTCGGCGACAATGTCGCCCAGCGTGCAGCCGGCGCCGCAATGGCTCGACCCTTGGCGACCATTACCGCCATCGGCGGCTTACCCGCGTCGCTGTCATGCGGGGACGCCCGGCCCCAGGCATAATAACCCACCAGCCAAAGGGGGCCACCGAACAGGGCGGTGAGTGGCCAGACCAAAATCATGATCCCCATCTTCTGCGGCCGGCGCCACTCGTCGAGCGCGATCGTGATCGCGCAGGCAAGGCCGACCGACAGGGTGACGATCGCCAGCCCGTGCAGCCAGAGAGGAAAGCTCGCGAAACGCTCCATCGTTCTTGCTCCTTCCAGAGTCGCTGGCGCACCCTGCGAGATTATGGCCGAATGGCTATGGCCGATTGTCACCGCGGTCCAATATCCATTTCTGCGCACGAAAAACGCTAATTCGGCATCGGCCCTCGACGCGCGGCTAAGGGTGGGGCACACCAAGTAGATGTCCCAGCTTTTTCGTCCCGGCGCGAATACGTGGGTGAGGGTGGCGCTGTTCGCGTGCTTCCTGGCCCCGGTGCTCGCCGTTCTGCTGGGCGGAGCGGTCGCGCGGAGCGGCGCGGCGACGGGGCAGGGGCTGTTCGTCGACCAGAAGGTGCCGTTCAGCCACCAGCACCATGCGGGCGAGTTGGGCATCGACTGCCGCTATTGTCATACGGGCGTGGAGACCGGAGCCAAGGCTGTGGTCCCGCCGACGCATACCTGCATGACCTGCCATTCGCAGCTATGGACCAACGCCGAGCTGCTGGCACCGGTGCGCCAGAGCCTGGCGTCGGGCAAGCCCCTGACGTGGAATCGCGTAAACCGCTTGCCCGACTATGCGTATTTCGATCACCACGTTCATGTGAACAACGGCGTACCCTGCGCCGCCTGCCACGGTGACATCCGCCGGATGCCGCTGACGCGGCAAGCGACGCCGATGACAATGGGCTGGTGCCTCGACTGCCATCGCGCGCCCAAGGACCGGATCGTCGCGCCCGCGCGGGTGTACGAGGACACGCCCTATCGTGAACGCACGCCCGCGGACCGCGCGGCGTCGCACGCGGTGGCTGTCCGCATCGCGCATAGCGGGCGCAAGCTGACGGACTGCTCGACGTGCCACCGCTGAGCGAACTCGACCGGCGCGCGATCCTGCGCCTGATCGCCGGCGGCGCGGCGGCGAGCCTTGCTGGGTGCCAGCGCCCGAACGAGACCATCCACCCGATGGTGAACCAGCCCGAGGGCGTCCGCCCGGGCGAGGTGCGCCGCTACGCGACCGCGCTGCCGTTCGCCGGCTATGGGCGCGGCGTCACCGGGCTAGTGGTCGACGGACGGCCGATCAAGCTCGAAGGTCTCGCCGCGCACCCCGCGAGCCTGGGCGCGACCGACCTGTTTACCGAGGTGTCGATCCTCGACCTCTACGATCCCCAGCGGCTGCGCGCGCCCGCGGGGCCGCCCGGACCCTCGAGTTGGCCGGCGCTGTCGCGCGCATTGTGGGAGCGGGTAGCGCCTCGGCGCGGCCAAGGCTTCGCGCTGCTGACGGGCCGCGTCACTTCGCCGACGCTGCTGGCGCGGATCGCGGCGTTCAAGACGGCGCTGCCCGGCGCGCGGCACGTCCGGTGGGAGCCGTTCGACGACGATGCCGCCCTAGCCGCCGCGCACGCCGCGTTCGGTCGGCCGCTCACTGCGCGACCACGGCTGGCCGACGCCGACGTGGTGCTGCTGCTCGACGCCGACCCGCTCGGCCCAGGCCCCGATCAGGTCGCGCACGCGCGGGCGTGGAGCGAGCGGCGGCGGAGCGAGCCCACGCACCGGCTCTACGCCATTGAGGCGTCGCCAAGCGCCAGCGGGGCGATGGCGGACCGCCGTGCCACCGCGGGTCCGCACGACCTCGCCGTGGCCTGCCACGCGCTGGCGCTTGCGCTAGGCGCGGGCGGCGACGCGCCGCCGCTGCCGCCCGACCTCGCCCGCCTGGTCGCGGACGCGGGCAGGGACCTGATGCGCGCGCGCGGTCGGGCGCTGGTGATCGCAGGCGAGCGGCAGCCGGTCGCGGTCCACGCCTTCGCGGCATGGGCGAACGGGGTACTCGCAGCGCCGCAGGACTGGATCGCGCCCGTCGATCCCGACCCGACACCGCATCGTGACGGCTTGGCCGCGCTTGCCCGCGACATGCACGCGGGCCGGGTGGACACGCTTCTCGTGCTCGACGCCAACCCTGTCTACGCCGCACCCCCGACGCTCGGTTTCGCGGAGGCGATGGCGCGCGTGACGCTCAGCGTTACGGCGACGCGCGTGCCCGACGAGACGAGCGCGCGCGCGACTTGGCAGGCGCCTCTGTCGCATCCGCTGGAGGGTTGGCACGATTGGCGTGGCTCCGATGGAACTGCCTCGATTGCTCAGCCGCTGATCCGGCCGCTCTACGATACGCGCACGGCGGCGGAACTGGTCGACCTCATCCTCGATCCCGCCGGCGGCCCCGGGGCGTATGCCCGCACGCGCGAGACCTGGGCCGGGCTGGGAGAGGCGGGCTGGCGCGATGCGGTGGCGCGCGGGGTCGTCCCAGGCACCGCGGCGCGGCCCGAGACGGTGGGCGCCGCGCCGCTGGTCCTGTTGCCGGTCCCGCCCGCCGGGCTGGCCGTCGAGTTGCGCCCATCGCCGACGCTGTGGGACGGGCGATACGCGCCGAACGCCTGGGCGCAGGAATGTCCCGACCCGCTGACCAAGGAGGTCTGGGGGTCGAGCGCGCGGCTGCACCCCGCCGACATGGGAGCGCTGGGGGTGAAGGACGGCGACCTGCTCCGCATCGAACGCGGCGGCGCTTTAACTGTCCCGGCTCGCGCCGTGGCGGGGCAGGCGCGCGGGGTCGTCACGCTGCTCACCGGCTATGGCCGCGACGGCACGGGTCAGGTCGCGGACGGCATCGGCGCGAACGCCTGGGTGCTCGACTCAGCCGCGCCCATACGTGTCGCCAAGGCTGGAGGGCGTGTCGCCGTGCCGTCGACGCAGCACCAGTTCGCGCTCGACGGCGAGTTGGCGAAGCTGTTCCCCGTCCTCGCGCCCGGAGAGGCGATGCCGCCGGTCGCGCCGAAGCCGACCCTGCTGCCCAACCCGCCCGAGAAGAGTGCACCGCCGCAATGGGCGATGGCGATCGACACCGACGTGTGCATCGGCTGCAATGCCTGCGTCGTCGCGTGCCAGGCAGAAAACAACGTGCCCGCGATCGGCCCCGAGGAAATGGCGGCTGGGCGCGACATGCATTGGCTGCGGGTCGACCTTTACGAGCATGGCGACACCACGGGGTTTCAGCCGGTGCCCTGTATGCAATGCGAGGCGGCGCCGTGCGAGCCGGTCTGCCCGGTCGAGGCATCGGTTCACGACGCGCAGGGGCTGAACCTGCAGGTCTACAACCGCTGTGTCGGCACGCGCACCTGTCAGGCGAACTGCCCGTACAAGGTGCGCCGGTTCAACTTCCTCGACTACGCCGACCGCTCGCTGTGGGGCGACGCGGAGGAAGCGTCCGTCACCGCGCAACGCAACCCGGACGTGACGGTTCGCGCGCGCGGCGTGATGGAGAAATGCACCTATTGCGTCCAGCGGATCGAGTCGGCGACGCGCGAGACCGATGCCGGGGGGACGCCCGGCCCCGTGGTGACCGCGTGCCAGGCGGCGTGTCCTACCCGCGCGATCCGCTTTGGAACGCTGAACGACCCTGCAATCCGCGACGCGCGAGCCAACGGGCGGCATTATGCGCTGCTGGAGGAGCTGGGGACGCGGCCCCGCACGACCTACCTCGCGCGTCGCCGCGACGGGGGGAAAAAAGCGTGATCGGCGCGCACGTTGTGCTGGCCGAAGGCCGGCGTTGGACGCTGCCGTCGATCCGCACGCTCGGCGATGTCACGGAGGCGGTCGCAGCGCCGTTGATGGATCGCGGACCAGGGAAGTATTGGTGGTATGCACTACTCGGCGCGCTGCTGCTCACGCTGACCGGCGCAGTCGCGATCGGCTTTTCGCTCGAGTACGGCCCCGGCCTGTGGGGCAACAACACCGCCGTTGTCTGGGGTTTCCCCATCGCCGACTATGTCTGGTGGATCGGCATCGGCAATGCAGGTACGCTGATCTCGTCGCTGCTGCTGCTCACCCGGCAGAAGTGGCGCGCGTCGATCAACCGCTTCGCCGAGGCAATGACCCTGTTCGCGGTCTCTATCGCCGGCATCTTCCCGATCCTGCACCTGGGCCGGCCAATGTATTTCTACTGGCTCGCGCCGTACCCGAACACGATGCAGCTCTGGCCGCAGTGGCGCTCGGCGCTGGTTTGGGACTTCTGGGCGATAATCAGCTACCTGCTGTTCTCGATCATCTTCTTCTATGTCGGGCTGCTGCCGGATCTCGCGACGCTGCGCGACCGCCCCGGCTCGCGCGGGTGGCGGCGGGTGTACGGCGTCGCGGCGATGGGCTGGCAGGGGAGCCCGGCGCAGTGGCGCGCGCAGGAGCGCCTGCACCGAACGCTGGCGGCGATCGCGGTGCCGTTGGTCTGCTCGGTCCACTCGATCGTCGGCCTCGACTTCGCCGCCAGCCTGATGCCCGGCTGGACCGAGAGCATCTTCCCGCCCTATTTCGTCGTCGGCGCGTTCTTCTCGGGCTTGGCGATGGTGGTGCTGATCGCGCTGGTGTTGCGCCGCGCGGTGGGGCTGGAGGGCGTGATCGTGCCCGCGCATTTTGACGCCATGGCCAAGGTGATCCTGGCGTCGGGCACCGTGATGGGGGCATCCTACGCCGCCGAATGGTTTACCGCCTGGTGGGGCGGCAACGCCGCCGACCTGCGCGTCGTCCGCTACGAGTTCGCGGGTCCCTATGCCCCGTTCTATTGGGCGATGCTGGCGTGCAACGTCGCCGTGCCGCAGCTATTCTGGTCGCCGCGTCTGCGGGTGAGCGCCCCCGCGCTGGCGGGCGTGGCGGTGCTGGTGCTGGTCGGCATGTGGCTCGAGCGCATCCTCATCATCCTCGACACGCTCTCAATCGGGTACGAGCCGAGCTTCTGGCGGACCTACGCGCCGACGGTCGTCGATTTCGCCATCCTTGCGGGGACGCTCGGTCTGTTTCTGCTGCTGATGCTGGTTTTCGCGCGCGTGCTGCCGGTTGTGTCGATGCATGAAGTGCGCAAGCTGGCGGCGGAGGAGAGCAAATGACCGCGCTCGCCGTCGCCGAATTCGACGCGGAGGGCGCGTTCGCCCGCGCCCGGCTGCGCGCGGTGACGGAGGAGCGGCGCATCGTCGGTGAGTGGCTGCCCTATGCATCCGACCTGCTTGGCGAGGGCGAGGGGACGCGCGGCGTCCGCCTCCTCACGATCATCGCGGGAGTCGCGGGGGCGGCGGCGCTGTTCGCGCTTACCGCCTGGAGCGCAATTCTGGCCTATCCCTTCAACACCGGCGGGCGGCCGCTGTGGAGCTGGCCCGCCTTCATCCCCGCGCCGGTCGAGTTCGGCGCGTTCGTCGCGGCGGTGGGCGGGGCCGTCGCGCTGTTCCGCAACGCGCGGCTGACCCGGCTTCACCATTCGGCGTTCGACATCGAGGAGGTCGCGCGCGCGTCGCAGGACCGGTTCGTCCTCGCGCTCGCCTGCGACGTGGGTGAGGACGCCAACCGCGCGCTGGCGTTGCTGGCCGCGGCGGGCGCGACGCACAGCCGGTTGATCGACCGGTGAGGCGCGCCGCGCTCCTGCCGCTGCTGCTCGCGGGTTGCGACCTGTCGATGGCCGACCAGCCGCGCCACGATTCGCAGCAAGCCCAAACGCTCTGGCCCGGCGGCCCGCCTCAATCCGCTCCGCCCGAGGGCACGGTTGCGGCCGACGCCTCCGCCCGTGTCGCCGCGCTCGCTGCGCCGCCGCCGCTCACCCCCGCGCTGCTCGATCGCGGCGAGCAACGCTACGGCATCTATTGCTCGATGTGCCACGGTCCGCGCGGAAACGGCGACGGGACGGTGGTGCGTCGCGGCTTCCCGCCGCCGCCGGATTACCACATCCCGCGTCTCGTCGCCGCGCCGCCCGCCTATATCGTCGACGTTATCACCAACGGTCACGGCGTGATGTATTCCTACGCCGACCGAGTCGAGCCGCGAGACCGCTGGGCGATCGCGGCCTATGTCAAGGCGCTGCAGCGATTGCCGGAGACGCGGCGATGAGCGCGCCATTGCTCACCCTAGCGATGGCGTGGCGGATCGCCTTCGCCACCGCCGCCGCGCCGGTGTTCGGTGCGGTGCTGCTGCTCGCAATCAAGCGGCTGACCGGCGCGGCGTGGGAAGGCGTGGGCGCGCCCGCGCGCTTCGCCCCGGCGCTGGCGCCGGCGGGCGCACTGCTCGGGCTGGCGCAACTCGCCGTGCCAGCGCCCGATCACCTCGCGGGGTGGATGGCGCCGTGGTCCGTCGCGTTGCGCGGCGTGGCGATCGGCGCGCTGCTGGCCTTTTCGGCGTGGAGGTTGCGGAACGGGGTGAGCACGACGGCTGCGGGTGTTACGCTGGCGCTCGTTGCGTTCGCAATCACCCCGGTCGCAGACGACTGGCTGCTGGGCGGGGCGCCGGGCCACCCGGTCTCCGCGATCGGCATGATGCTGGCGGTCGAGGCGATCGGCGCGGCGGCGGCGGTGTCGCTGGCGGTCGGCCGCACGACGCCGCGCACGCGCGCCGACATGGGCAAGCTGGGTGTCACGGCGGCGATCGGCCTGGCCTATCTCGCCTTCATGGACTACCTCATCACCTGGTACGGAAATTTGCCGGAGCGGGTCGGTTTCTATGTCGCGCGCGCAGAGCCCGCCGGCGTGGCCTTGTGCTGGGCGGCGCTGGTCGTCGGCCTCGCCGGACCGATCGCGATCCTGTCGCTGCGGACGAGCGAGGCGCGGCACGGCCAAGCGGGGCTCGCGATGCTCGCCGGGCTACTGCTGTTCAACGGCTGGTGGATCGGCGGTGGGCTGTTGGCTTTGCTGCTCGCGACCGTTGTCCTGGCCGGGTTCGGTGTGGCGGCGTACCACTGGGGTTCGCGGGAGGCCGCTTATGGCTGAGCGGGACGACGCGCCTGAGGGCTGGGGCGTTCGCCAACGCCCGGCGGTGATCGCCGCGCTGGGCGTGCCGACGGCGCTGGTGCTGGCGCTCTGGGCGGCGGCGCATTTCTACAACAAGGACCTGCGGCCCGCGACGAAGGCGCCCGTCCATTCCTTTCCCGCGCCCGGCGTCGAGACGTTCATTCACGATGGCGGACAGGATCCGGAGCGCCCGCGCGTGGTGACGCACCCCGACCGGGCGATCCAAGCGGCTAAGCGCACCGTGGTCGCGGACGGCCTCGCCGACTGGAACGCGCCCAAATGAGGCGCGCGCTCGTCCTCGCCATGCTTGCGGCTGCCGCCCCCGCCTCGGCCGCGCTGAGCGAGCGCGAGCTGGCGCGGGCGGTCGCGCGGCCTGCGCCCGACGCGCGGCTCCCGGCGGCGCTGGCCTTCACCGACCAGGAGCGCGCGCGCGTCACGCTCGGGCAAGCGGCCGGCGGCAAGCCGATGGTACTGATCTTCGCCGATTACACTTGCCCGCACGTCTGCTCGCCCGGGCTGGCGCTCGCCGCGCGTGCGCTTGAAGCCAGCGGGCTGACACCGGGCCACGACTATCGCGTCGCGCTGATCGGCATCGATCCGCGCGACACCGCCGCCGACGCGCGGCAGATGGCCGCGCCGCTCTTGTCCTCGCCCCGACTGGGGGGCGCCGTCTCGGTGCTGCGCGGCGACCGCGCCAGCGTCGCGGCGGCGACCCGCGCGCTCGGCTTCGGCTACGCCCATGACGCGGACGGCGACCGTTTCGCGCACGACGCGGTACTCTACGTTTTCGCACCCGATGGGCATTTGCGCGCGCTGTTGCCCGAACTGTCGCTGCAACCGGCCGCCATGCGCGCCGCGCTGAGCGGAGGCGGGGGCGCGTCCGTCGGCTTGGCCGAGCGCGTCGCGCGGCTGTGCTACGGCCTCGCCGCCGCGCACGGAGTGTACGGCCGAGCCGCCGTGCTGGCGCTGCAGGGCGTGTCGTTGCTGCTCCTCGGCGCGGGCGCGGTGTTTGCGCTGCGCCGCCGGAGGCGCGCATGAGCCCGGTCGAGGCCTCCACGTTCGCACCGCGCATCGACGGGATATTCTTCGCGCTGTGCCTCGTCTCCGGCGTGGTGGTGGCGCTGGTCGGCGGGCTGATCCTGTTCTTCGCGATCAAATATCGCCGCGGCACCGCTGCGCCGCGCGGGGCGGTGCCAAGCCGGGTCAGCCGCGAGGTGGAGATCGGCTGGACCGCGGCGACCCTGTTCGCGTTCCTGTTCGTGTTCTGGTTCGCGGCGGTCGCCGAGACGAGCCAGTTCGAGGTGCCGAAAAAGGCGATGGAGGTCCATGTCGTCGCCAAGCAATGGATGTGGAAGATCGAGCACCCCAATGGTGCGCGCGAGATCAACGCGCTGCACGTTCCCGTTGGCGTGCCGGTCAGACTGGTGATGACCAGCCAGGACGTGATCCACAGCTTCTTCGTCCCCGCTTTTCGCTTCAAGCATGACGTGCTGCCGGGCCGCTATGTCGAGGCGTGGTTCGAGGCGACCAAGGTGGGAACGTTTCACCTGTTCTGCGCCGAATATTGTGGCACCGATCATGCGCGCATGGGCGGCGGCATCGTCGTGCAGACCCCCACCGATTACGCCCGCTGGACCGCCGCGCAACCGCAAGGCGACAGCCTGGCCGATCAGGGCGCGGTGCTATTCGAGCGAATGGGCTGTTCGGGGTGTCATGGTGGTTCCACCCGCATCCGCGCGCCGAACCTGCAAGGCATCTACGGCCGTCCACAACCGGTCGAGGGCGGCGGCTTCGTCACCGCCGACGAGAGCTATTTGCGCGACTCGATCCTGCTCCCGCAAAAGGACGTGGTCGCCGGCTACGCACCCATCATGCCCAGCTATCAGGGCGTCGCGTCGGAGGACGATCTCATCCGCCTCATCGCATACCTCAAATCGCCCAAGGTCACGGCGCAGCGCCCGGAGGCGCGGCCGTGAGCCGGGACGAAACCAGCGCGCTCGGCCGGGAGCCGGGGCAGGCAAGCTTCCTGACCGAAGGCGGCACCACCGTCCGGTCCTGGCTCTTGTCGACCGACCACAAGCGGATCGCGTTCCTCTATGCCGCGGGAATTACCCTCTTCTTCTTTCTCGGCGGCGCGGCGGCGACGCTGATCCGCGCCAACCTGGTGACGCCGCACGGGTTCCTCACCGCCGACCAGTATAACCGGGTCTTCACGTTGCACGGCGTAGTGATGGTGTGGTTCTTCCTCGTCCCCG
This sequence comes from Sphingomonas sp., assembly GCF_964263785.1. Taxonomy (GTDB): domain Bacteria; phylum Pseudomonadota; class Alphaproteobacteria; order Sphingomonadales; family Sphingomonadaceae; genus Sphingomonas. Next base: position 53,635 of record NZ_CAXVWL010000080.1, on the reverse strand, counting down.
CCATCCCGACCACGCTCGGCAACTTCCTGCTGCCGCTGATGATCGGCGCGCGCGAGGTGGCGTATCCGCGGCTCAACCTGTTCAGCTGGTATCTGTACGTTGCTGGCGGGCTGCTCACCGCCGCCGCCCTGCTCGCGGGCGGGGTGGATACGGGCTGGACCTTCTACACGCCCTTTTCCACCCTTTATTCCAATGGCTTCGTCCTGCTCGCGGCGGCTGGCGTGTTCGTTGTCGGCTTTTCGTCGATCGCCACGGGCATCAACTTCCTCGCAACGATCCACCTGCTCCGCGCCAAGGGTATGACCTGGATGCGGCTGCCGCTGTTCGTCTGGGCGATGTACACGACCAGCATCGTGATGGTGCTGGCGACGCCCGTGCTCGCAATCAGCCTGCTCCTGATCTTCGTCGAGCGCGCGTTCGGGCTGCCGATCTTCGACCCCCGCTCGGGCGGCGACCCGCTGCTGTTCCAGCACCTGTTCTGGTTCTATAGTCACCCGGCGGTCTACATCATGGTCCTGCCCGCGTTCGGCGTGGTCAGCGAGATCATCGCCTGCGAGGCGCGGCGGCGCGTGTTCGGCTATGAGTTCATGGTCTATGCGATGGTGTCGATCGCCGTAATCGGCTTCATGGTGTGGGGACACCATATGTTCGTGTCGGGCCAGTCGCCCTTCGCGAACCTGGTCTTCTCGTTCCTGAGTTTCGTCGTCGCGGTGCCGAGCGCGATCAAGGTGTTCAACTGGACGGGCACGCTCTACCGCGGGCAGATCCGCTTTTCGGCGCCGATGCTCTATGCACTCGGGTTCGTCGGGCTGTTTACCCTGGGCGGGCTGACTGGCTTGTTCCTGGCGTCTGTTCCGATCGACGTCCATGTCACCGATACCTATTTCGTGGTCGCGCATTTCCATTATATTATGGTCGGCGGCTCGGTATCGGCGTTCTTCGGCGGGCTGCACTTCTGGTGGCCCAAGATCACGGGGCGGATGTATTCGGAACGGCTGGCCCAGTTCGCCGCAATCTCGATGTTCTTCGGATTCAACTTCACCTTCTTTCCGCAGTTTATTCTCGGCTGGCTGGGGATGCCGCGGCGCTATCACGAATATCCGCCCGAGTGGCAGCCTTGGCACGTGATGAGCTCGACCGGCGCCGTGGTGCTGGCGTTCGCTTACCTGTGGCCGCTGTTCTATCTCGCGTGGAGCCTGGTGCGCGGCGAGCGAGCGCCCGACAACCCGCACGACGCGACCGGGCTGGAGTGGACGACGACATCGCCTCCGCCCAAGGACAATTTCGCGGTGCCGCCGGTGGTCACCGCCGAGCCCTATCTCTACCACGCCGAAGGCTTCGCCCCGCACGGGGTGGAGGACACCGCTGAGCCGCAAGCGTCGCAATGACCGACACCGCGCTCAACGAGCCCTGGGCGACGCCAGAGCGGCAGAAGGTCGCGACCGAGTTCGGCCTGTGGGCCTTTCTTGCGACCGAAACCCTGTTCTTCGGCGGCGTGATGCTGTTCTACGCGGTCGCGCGCCATGCGCACCCGGCCGGCTTCATCGCGGGCGCGCGCGAGGCGGAGGTGCTGTTCGGCACCATAAACACCTTTGTGTTGCTGACCAGCAGCCTCACCATGGCGATCGCCGAACGGGCCACGCGCGAGGCGCTGGTCCCGCTCGCGCGGTGGATGCTGATCGCGACCTGCGCGCTCGGAGTCGCGTTCCTGGTGGTGAAGGGGTTCGAGTACCGGTCGGATATCGAGAAGCACCTCGTACCCGGGCCCGGGTTCAAGCTGACGGAGACAGGAGCGAGCCAGTTCTGGGCGTTCTACTGGACCGCCACCGGGATGCACGCCTGCCATATGCTGATCGGGCTGGGCGTGGTTGGGCGGCTGCTGCTGATCCCGCGCGACCAGCTGGCGAGCCGCTGGACGACCGCAGAAGGCTCGGCACTTTACTGGCACCTCGTCGACGTGGTGTGGATCGTGCTTTACGCGCTCATTTACCTGGTGGGGCGATGACGAGGGAGCAGCGCGCGCACGTTCTTTACGGCCCGCTCAAGGTCTGGGCGGCGCTGCTCGTGCTGCTCGCGGCGACGCTCGGCTATGCCTACTGGCCGCACGCCCCCGCCAAGCCGGCGGTATCGCTGGCGATCGCCGCGACCAAGGCGGGGCTGGTGGCGATGCTGTTCATGCAGCTCAAGACCGCGCCCTGGCTCGTCCGCCTCGCCGCGCTGGCGGGGCTGGTGTGGTTGTCGTTCCTGTTCGCGATCACCTTCTCGGACTATCTGACGCGATAGCTCACTATCGTCGGCGAAGCATCGCGCGGTCAGTTGCCGAAACCGCGTGCGCAGACGTCGAGCGGTTCTCGCTTTTGTTACACCACACGTGCGCCCGCGCCATGCTTCGGTTCGCCAGAAAGGGCCTATAATCTCGCGCCGACCCGATCATCATTGCAGGTCGCTACACATAGCGGCGGATCAGAGCGCGGCGTAGAACGCGATCCTCGAGCGAGTAGTAGAGCGCGATCCGTTCGCCTTCCAGCAACGTCGATGCGGCGAAGGCGATGTCGGTCGAGCCGCGATGGGTCAGCGGCGGCGGCACGAGCACCTGCTCGAGCCCGCGTCCGGTAATGCAGGTGAAGTCGGGGTCGAAACTGACCCAGCGGATCCGCCAGCGCGCGTCGTGCGTCGCGCCATTATAGAACATTACCGGATCCTGCCCCTCGACCATCGTCATCGGGCCGGTCGATAGGTGCCAATTGTCCCAACTGTCCTCGCGGATGCCGAACGGGTCTGGCAGCACGGTCCAGGGCCCATCCGGGTCAGCGCTCGCCGCCAAGCCGATGCGTGAGGCGCCTTCGGCTGCATATTCATATAACAGCCGCCACTCGCCCGACGAAGTTTGGGCGAGCGTAGCCTCCTTGATGTTGCCTTCGCCCGGCGGCGCTTTGAGCACGAGCTCTGTCTTCTCCAACGAGTCAAGATCGCGGCCGGCGGCGAGGATCATCGAGCTCTGCTCGCGCGCCGCGTCCACGCCGGTGTAGAACACGCGGTATTGACCGTTGGCGAGCCTCACGACGGTTGGGTCTTCGCAGCCGCCCTGATCGTCCCGCCCCGGCCCTGGCGCGATCGCGAGCTTCTCATCCATCGTGAAGGACAGGCCGTCGCTGCCGCGCCCGCCGGCGATGAGACCGGTCGCATCGTGGGGACCAAGTGGATAGGGAACGCCGCGAACCATGATGCAGTAGCTGTCGTCCTCCCGCCAGACGAATGGGCTCATCAGGTCCATGGTCTTGTCCAGCGGACCTCCGGTCAACGTGACGTCATCGAGTTGTTCGACCGCGTAGGTCACCATGACCGATCGCCCCCGGTTACTGTCACGCTGCGGATCGTCACACTTTTCGGCATGCTCTCTCCCGCAGTCAGTCAGCACGCGACCGCGCGTCGCTCGATTCCGCGACTGGACACGACGATCCGGAACAGTCCGCCCGCGGACGGCTCACGCGTTAACGCGTCTTTGCTCAGCTTGTCCGAGGCGCTCGTGATGAAGAGGGTTTCGAGCTCCGGTCCAGCGAACGCGCACATCGTGGGCTGGCTCACCGGAAGATCGATGTCACGATCGAATGATCCATCGCCGTTGAACAGGCGCAGCTTCCCGCCGCCGTGCAGCGCGCACCGATAGCCGCCCTCCGCATCGACCGCCGCGCCGTCCGGAATCCCCAGCTCGTCGGGGATCGTGGCGAATACCCGCCTGTTCGAGAGCGTCCCGTCCTCGCCGGCGTAATCGGAGGCATAGATCGTCCGAGCGTTGCTGTGCGACAGGTAAAAGGTGCCGCCATCGGCGCTCCACGCCATGCCGTTGTGAAGCTCGGCGGCGTCTGGCTCGGCGCGCAGGCCGCCCGCCGCAGGCCGCCCGCCAGGGTGAAGCTGTGCAGGCCGCCGGCCTGTGCGGGCAAATCGCCTTCGAGTGGGTCGAACATCACGCCGATCCAGAACCGCCCGCGCGCGTCGCAGGCCCCTTCGTTGAACCGGAACAGCGCGGGATCGAACGGCGGCGACGCGAGCAGCGCGAGATCGCCGCTCGCGAGGTCGAGGCGGTGCAGGCCATGACGCAGCGCCACGAGCATGCCGCCGTCCTCCATAAGCGCGAACGCACCGACGTCGCTAGTCAGAGGCCATTGCCGCGTCGCGCCGGTCGCGGGTTCGTAGCGATGCAGCGCGGGCGCCTTGACGTCGATCCAATAAAACGCCGCCTCCGACGCCACCCAGGTCGGTGATTCACCGATGATGGCGTGCGCATCCAGCACCAGCTCGACCCGTGCGGTCATGTCAAAGATCCCACGGCGGCCAGCTTCCCGATCCGGTCGGCGGTACGCATCGCGATTGTCTGAGTTGTGAGCGACGGATTGACGCCCCCCATCGTCGGGAAGACCGAGTCGTCGCACACCCACAGGTTCGGGATATCCCAGCTGCGGCAATCGGCATCGACGACGCTGTGGCGACGATCCGCGCCCATCCGGGCGAAGGACGACCACGACCACCCCGAAGGCGTTTGGACACTGCCCCCGACTTACCAGTTGAAGGACGTCGACCGCGCGAAATATGCGGCGATTGGCGAGAGCGACCGGTTCACGCTCAAGTTCGTGAAGGCGCGATAGGCGCGCTGTTTCGCGCATTGTCCGGCACCAGGAAGGAGAACGCCATAAACCCGACCCACATACCGGGCAACGAGCCTGATCCCGGTGATATGTCGCCAGAGCAGGGCAGGACGCCCGACCCACCAGCCGTTCGCGAATGGCCTGCCGGATGATGAGGCCGAGGAGCTGGGCAACTTCGCCAGTCTCAGCGGGTCTCCGCGTAACTCCTGGCAAATCTCGAACGTTGCAGGTCAGACGAGGTCGTGACAAGTTGCTCACGGGGGTGACCATGCCGACGCAGCAAGAAGAACTGACCGATCTGGTGAACCGTCGTGCGCACCGTGTTTGGCTGAGCGCAACGACGCAAAAGTGAATGCACGCCTCGAATTCTGTGCGGCTATGATGAGCAGTTTCGCGAACGGCTGCGCCAGACCAGTATGATCAAGGGCATCGACTTCCGCTTTCATGCGGAGTTCAAAAGTATCGAACGCCAAGCCGACGGCAGGCTCAGGGTCGCAATTACCAATCACGACGACATCGAAGTCGACTGCGTGCTGTTCGCCACCGGTCGCGTGCTTAATATCGCCGGACTGGGGCTCGCCGAAGCAGGCGTCACACTCGACGGAAAGGGCGCGGTCGTAGTCGGCGACGACAACCGCTCCTCGCTGCCCAGCAGCTACGCAGTGGGCGACGTCACCGACCGCGTGCAACTGACTCCCGTTGCGATCCGCGAGGGTCAGGCGTCCGCCGACACCGAGTACGGCGGCAAGCCTACGTTGGTCGACTTCGATCGCCGGCGCGGCATGACCGCCGCCCAAGTCGCTGGCGGAAAGAAAGCCGTATCGGACCGCGTATCGAACTGATCGACAGCAATGATTTTGGGTGGACCCCACGCCGGTGTTCCCTCGTTCAACAGCGGAACCGTACGAGGAAACCCATGTCCGACCCTATCGCGCTGAATGCCCGCCCAGGTGGCGAGACGCATCAGGTCACCGACGCCGATCATCCGGTGCTGACCACCAATCACGGTACGCCGATCAGCGACAACCAGAATCAGCTCAAGGCGGGCGCGCGTGGCCCGGTTCTGCTGGAGGATGAGGTCTACCGCGAGAAGATCAACCACTTCGACCACGAGCGTATCCCCGAGCGCATCGTCCATGCCCGCGGGAGCGCGGCGCACGGCTATTTCGAGTGCACCGACAGCCTCGCCGGCATCACGTGCGCCGACCTTTTCCGGAAAAAAGGCCAGCGCACCGACGTGTTCGTCCGCTTCTCGACCGTCGCGGGCGGGGCGGGATCGCCCGACACGCCGCGCGACGTGCGCGGGTTCGCGGTCAAATTCTACACGCGGGAGGGCAATTGGGACCTGGTCGGCAACAACATCCCGGTGTTCTTCATCCAGGACGCGATCAAGTTCCCCGATCTGATCCACGCTGCCAAGATGGAGGCCGATCGCGGCTTTCCGCAGGCGGCGACCGCGCACGACACCTTCTGGGACTTCATCGGCCTGATGCCCGAGTCCACCCACATGATCATGTGGGCGATGTCCGATCGAACCTTGCCGCGCACCTTCGCCAACATGGAGGGGTTCGGCATCCACACCTTTCGTTTCATCAGCGCGGAAGGCAAGTCGACTTTTGTCAAGTTCCACTGGAAGCCCAAGGCCGGGCTCGCCTCGACCATCTGGGACGAGACGGTGAAGATCGCAGGCGCCGATCCCGATTTCCAGCGGCGCGACCTGTTCGAGCGGATCGGTCGCGGCGACTTCCCCGAGTGGGAGCTTGGCGTGCAGCTGTTCGACGAGGCGTTCGCCGACGCGCAGCCCTATGACGTGCTCGACGCGACCAAGATCATCCCCGAGGAGGTGCTTCCGGTACGGATCGTCGGCAAGCTGGTGCTTGACCGTTACCCTGACAACTTCTTCGCCGAGACCGAGCAGGCGGCATTCGTGCCGAGCCACGTCGTGCCGGGGATCGGCTTCTCGAACGACCCGCTGCTGCAGGGGCGGCTGTTCAGCTATACTGACACGCAGCTGTCGCGGCTCGGCAGCGTCAACTTCCATCAACTACCGATCAATGCCGCCAGGGGCAGACCCGAAGGCTGCCCGTTCATGAACCAGCAGCGCGACGGCCACATGCAGATGCAGGTGCCCAAGGGTCGCGCCAATTACGAGCCCAACAGCCTCGTCAAGGCGGGCGAGCCCGGCGGCGCACGCGAGGATCCCGAGAACGGCTACAAGACCTTTCCGTCCGAGGAGGGAGGCCAGAAGCTTCGGGTCCGCGCGGAGAGCTTCGCCGATCACTATAGTCAGGCGCGTATGTTCTGGCGGTCGATGGACCCGGCGGAGCAGGCGCACATCGCTTCGGCGTTCGTATTCGAACTTTCCAAGGTTTCCCTCGAGCACATTCGCACCGCGATGCTGGCCAACCTGCGCAACGTCGACGAGCAGCTTGCGCAGCGTGTGGCGGAAGGGCTCGCGGTCGACCTGCCCGATGCATCGCCGACCGCGGCGCCGATCCTCGACATGGCGGCGTCGCCCGCACTCAGGATCATTCGCGGGCCGCTGGAGAAGCACACGCTGGAAGGCCGGACGGTCGGCATCCTGATCGCCGATGGCACCGATGCCGATGCGCTGGCGACGCTGACGAGCGCCATCTCGTCGGCGAAGGGTCACACTCTCCTGATCGCACCCAAGGTCGGCAAGGTACCGCTGTCGGACGGCTCGGCGGTGGCGGCGGACGCGCAATTGTTCGGGCAACCCTCGGTCACGGTGGACGCGTGTGCGGTCGTGCTGTCGAGCGACGCGTGCGCCAAACTGGTGAAGGAAGGCGCCGCGGTGCAGTGGGTGATGGACGCGTTCGGTCACCTCAAGGCGATCGGCTGCAACGCGGCGGCCAAGCCGCTGCTCGACAAGGCGGGTGTCGAACCGGACGAGGGAGTGACCGATCTCGACGGCTTCGTCGAAGCGGCCAAGAAGCGGTATTGGGACCGCGAGCCGAACGTGCGCACCCTGGCCTGATTGACCCGGCGAACGGATGGCTGCTGCAAGGTCGACGTGACCTGCGGCAGCCGCCGGACTTGCGCCGTGGCGCCAAGGTGCTGGTACGCAGGCAAAAGCTGCTCGGCGCACTGCGTCGCGGCCCACGCCGCCGCAGATGCTCGCCGTGACGGGCGAACGGCGTGGAGGTGTCCTTGATACCGGTGACGAGCGGGGTGGGGCAGGCGATGTCGCCCAGACGACCGGCCAGCGCCACGTCGCGGATCGGCGCCGCAGCCGGCTTAGCCGCTGGACGCCATCGCCGCCAGCCCGCGGCGGACGGTGGCGGCGACGTCCGGTCGGCCGCAGCGATCCCGGGCGACGCGAAGCGCGTCATGGCGAGATGGACGACGCCTTCCACGCCTCCGCGACTTCCGTGCAGGTCCATCGCGCCGCCGCTGGCTGCCTGAGAGGCGCCTCAAGGATCGGTCGGCTGCAGACGCCGCCGGGCTGCATACACGCGCGCTGCGCCTTTAGCGCAGGCTGGCCAGCATGGCGCGGACGATGTGCCGAAGCAGCGGTTCGCGGTCCTGGTTGGCGTGATCGGCGATCAGCTTGGGATGGTGGAACGCAGCGGTCGCTTCCAGCAGGAGCGCCGCCTGGTCCTCCGGGGTGCCGACCGGCAGCGCGGCGTCGGCGAGCAACCTTGCGAGCTGGCTGCGGGTGGCTGCAAGATGTTCCTGGACATGCGGCTTGCGCAGCGCTGCGGCAGCGTCGAAGGCGCGATAGACCTCCGGCTCCGTCCGTGCCCGTCCGCGCTTCCGGCGATAGCGCTCGACGAGCCATTGCTCGATCCGCTCCAGCGGTGCCCCTTCGCCGTTGCAGATCGCCAGCAGCGCCGTCTCGGTCTCGGCCAGCCAACGTGCAGTGACCGCGTCGAGCAGCGCGCCGCGCCCGTCGAAATGGGCGTAGAGCGCCGCATGACTTACGCCCAAGGCACGGGCGACGTCGCTCAACCGCACCTTTTCGAACCCGTCGCGATTGACCCCGGCCAGCGCAAGATCGATCGCCCGATTCCTGAGTTCGGCGGCTGGCATTCCCGTACGCGGCATGGCCGGAGCGTCCCCTTGAGCAGCGGTCCTTACGATCTTGGCCAGCTGTAAGCTATCCTTGGTCCACCGCGCGATACGCGAGCGGCATCACTGCCCACAGTCGTGTATTTGTCTGTCGCCGCGACAGGGTCCAGTGCTATTCGCCTAGCCTGATCGAGCAAAGGACCGGACTTGGCCGAAATGCGGATGCTCGCGATCTCCGGGAGCTTGCGAAAGGGCGCGCTGAATACGGCGCTGCTGCGCGCGGCGCAGGGCCTCGCGCCCAAGGGTTGGGCGATCGATCTGTATGAGGGGCTCGCCACGATCCCGCCCTATGACGACGATGTGCGGCTCGCCGGCTACCCCGCGGCGGTAGAGGACCTGCGTGAGCGGGTGCGCCATGCCGATGCGCTGATCTTCGCGACGCCGGAGTACAATCGATCCTTCTCCGGCGTGCTCAAGAACGCGATCGATTGGGTATCGCGCCCACCCGACTCGCAACGGCGCTGAAGCCGCGGTGAACAAGGGCAGCCGACGGTCTGTCGCGCGCAAGACTCCGGCAGCAACGAGGGAGGCGACAATGAAAGCAGTGATGACATTGGGCGCGTTGCTGGCCTGTGTCGCCGGCGATGCGTCCTCGGCGCAGGATTCTACACCTGCGACGGCGCGCGCCGGTGGCGTGCCGTCCCTGCCGGTCGGTGCCGTGCAGGCCGATCGGCGGAGTTGGGCCGACCGCTATATCGACCGGGGAACGTTCGTCGAGACCGACATGGATGCCGACCGCGTCTATCTGTACGATCCCGCGAGCTTTCGGCGACTACCCGACGGACATGTCGTCGGCTTGATCCGCGCCGAGCTGATGCGCCCGCGCGTGGTCGCCGGGCGGGCGGTGCGGTCGGTGCGCAAAATGGCGGAGATCGATTGCGCCGCGCTGCGTTACCGCGAGCGGACGGTCGAGGGCTTCGCCGCCAGCAACCTGACCGAACCGGTGCCCGGGCTGCCGGTGAGCGGCAAATGGACCGACCCGGCCACCGCCGGTAGCCCGGCGGGGAGGCGGTTGTTCCCGGCCTGTGCCGACGTGACAGCCTTCGCCAAGGACCGCACCGCGCGTTTTGCATCGGTCAAGGCGGCGCAGCCCCCCCAGGAGGCGACCAATGCCGAGATCAAGGCGAAGACGGCCGCGCTGGTCGCCGCCGCCGGCCCGATCGGGGCCGCGGACCGTCCGCCGATCGTCTGGCGCACCTCCGACAAGCCGGCACTTGTTTTCGACGTTGCGGTCGGCCCGCGCATGGTGGTGGTGCCCGCGGGCGAGTTCACGATGGGGCGCGAACGGGTCCGGCTGACGCGGCCACTCGCGGTCAGCATGTTCCCGATCACCTACGGCGAGTACAGCTGGTTCGTCGCCGAGACGCGCCGGCCCACCATCGGCTCGTGCGTCACGCTGGAAGGCGGGCGTTTCAACGACCGACAGGTACGCGACTGGTACAATCCCGGTTTTGCGCAAGGCGGACGAAGCCCCGCCACGTGCGTCGGCTATGACGACGCGGTCGCCTACACCACCTGGCTCTCACGCAAGGCCGGGCACACCTACCGCCTGTTGACTGAGGCCGAGTATGAGTTCGCCAACCGCGCGGGCAGCGGTGCCGCTTATTGGTGGGGCAACGATCCGGCAGGCGCCTGCACGCGGGTCAACGGCTTCGATCAGGACGCCCGCGCCAACGCGCCCGCACTGAAGCCGGGGGGCTGCGGCGATGGCCACGCCTATACGGCGCTGCTCGACACGTCGAAGCCCAATCCGTTCGGATTGTACGACACGACCGGTAATGTCGCGTCCTGGACCTCGGACTGTTGGGCCCGACGGGCCTCGGCGACGTGCCGCGTGCGCGCGGTACGCGGTGGCTCGTGGGCCAGCCCGCCCGACGCGTTGCGCGCCGACGCCCGCGCCAAGGGCGATACGCGCAAGGCGGCCGCCTGGCTGGGCTTCCGCATCGCGCGCGAGCTGTAGTCAGGCTTGCGCAGAACCGTGCAGGTGACTGGTATCGTAGCACGCGAACTCGTAAGGCGTGCCGCTCTCGTTCAGCGTGCCGAGGACATATTTGACGTCGCCGTAGGTGTTCTGCACACGATGTCGCGCGTGCCCTCCAGCATCCGCGGCTCCCAGTCGTGCCGGACATCCTTGAAGCGCTTGAGCATCGGGAACAGGCCGAAGTTCATGCTGCACATGTAGAGGCTGGCGACCTCCGGCTTCCAAGCGGCGGCGGGGCCAACCCGCTCCTCCACCGTGCATCAAGAAACCGAGAGAGCCGCTTTTTTTCGACAGGATGATGATTGAGGGGATGATGGAAGGGCAGGCCACGATGGCGACGGCGCATGCAGCGGACGCTCCTTTGCTCGATCTCGACGTTTTCGCGGAGGCCAGCCTGCGCGATCCGTTCGCGGACTACCGGGCGCTGCGCGATGCAGGTGCGGCTCGAGCGGCCCGACGTCTATGCGATCGGGCGCTTCGCGGACGTGCAGGCCGCGCTGCGATCCTCCGACACGTTGATCAGCGGCGAGGATGTGGGCTTCGGCGACTCGTTCAACGCGTCCCAAGGGACTCAACGTCATCCAGACCGATGGCGAGCTTCATCGGCGGATGCGTATGACCGTCATGAAGCCGCTCTCGCCGGCACGGTTGAAGGAGGTACGGCCGGATCTGAAGGCGATGATCGTTGGCCGCATCGATGCGCTGGTCGGGCAGGGTTGGTTCGACGCGATGGCCGAGATCGCGCGCTTCCTGCCGGTCGAGGCGGTGTCGCACTTCATCGGCCTGCCCGATGTCGGGCGCGAGCGGCTGCTCGCATGGGCCGCGGCCGCGTTCAACGCGATCGGGCCCGACCAGGACCCGGCGGACGTAGTATCGGTGCGCGAGGCGTTCGCCTTCATGGCGAGCCTGAGCGAGGACAAGGTTCGCGACGGAAGCTGGGCTGGCGACTTGTTCGTCGCGGCGCGGACCGGGCGGCTGTCGATGGCGGAGGCGATGGCGGCGCTCAGCGCCTATGTGATTCCGAGCCTCGACACGACCATCCTCGCCAAGGGGCATCTGCTCGCCAATCTCGCACGACATCCCGAGCAATGGGCGATGCTGCGGGCGCGACCGGAGATGATCCCGGCCGCGGTTCTGGAAGCGGTCAGGCGCGATTCGGTGCTGCGCTGGTTCGCGCGGGTCGCGGTGCGCGATCACGACGTCGATGGCGTCGTCGTGCCGGAGGGCGCGCGCGTGATGCTGCTTTACGGCTGCGCCAACCGCGACGAGCGGCGCTACGCCGACCCGGACCGGTTTGACATCACCCGCGACGCGCGCGATCATCTCGCCTGGGGCACCGGCCCGCATATGTGTGCGGGAATGAACCTGGCGCGGATCGAGATGGAAGTGCTGCTCGAGGCACTGGTCGAGGCCGGCGTGACGCTGGAGGCAGGCAATCCGGTAATAAGCGCGAACCGCGGGCTATACGGTTTCGAGGCGTTGCCGCTCAGGATCGAACGCGGCTGACCCGCTGCCAAGGACGATTTGCATGATCACGTCTTTGCTGACCCGCGCTGGCCTGTGCCCCTGTCGCTGCTCGGTCGTGGCAAGACGCGCGCTGCCGACGCGGAGCACAGCCACACCCATGCCGCGCCGGAGCAATCGCCGGAGCTGCATTTCGACGGCGTCACCGTCGTCGATCCGCGCGACGGCAGCAAGACGCCGGGAATGACCGTGATCACCAAGATGGGTCGGATCACCGCCGTGGTGCCGACCGCGTCCAAGCGTCCGGCGAACGGCGCGAAGACGATCGACGCGCGCGGCAAGTTCGTCGCGCCCGGCTACAACGACATGCACAGCCATGTGCTGGAGCTCGCCGACCCGTCGGGCAGTCTCGCGCTGATGCTAGCCGAGGGCGTGACCGGGTTCCGCCAGATGTCGGGCTCGCCCGCGCTGCTCGCCAAGCGCAAGGCCGGCACGTTGCCGATCGGCAAGGCGGCGCCCCAGCTGCTCGAGACGCCGGGCTTGATCCTGTCGCCGTTCAATGCGGGCTCGCCCGAGGCGGTGCGCGAAGAGGTCCACCGGCAACAAGCGCAGGGCGCGGACTTCATCAAGATGGCTTTTGCCAATCCCGACTGCTTCTTCGCGGCGGTGGAGGAGGGGCGCCGCCTCGGCATTCCCGTGCTCGGCCATCTGCAGGAGGGCACAGACCCCAACGAAGCGACCGCGGCGGGCTTCCGCTGTGTCGAGCATCTCGGGCCCGGCAGCACGATGTGGGTCCGCTGCTCCGACGACGAGGCAGCGCTGCGCGCGGAAAGCTACAGCCGCGATCTCATCAAGCTGCCACCGTTCAAGATTCCGTTCCTCCAGCGGATCGTGATGAAGCGGCTCCAGCGCCTGCTGGTCAACCCGTCCGCCTTCACCAAGCCGGAGGACGTCGACCGTCTGCGCCGCGCGATCGACAGTTTCCGCGAGGACAAGGCGCAGGACATGGCAGGTCGGTTCGTGGCCGACGGCAGCTGGCAATGCGCGACACTGGTGCGGCTGAAGACCCAGACCTTTGCCGACGATCCTGCCTACCAGCAGGACGAGATGCTCGAATATCTGCCGGCGAAGAACGTCAAGCGGTGGCAGGAAGTGACCGCGCTCTGGAAGTCCAAGCCCGACGACTTCCGCCGCGCCTATCGCGAGGCCTATCCGCGCCAGCTCGCGCTGACCAAGCTGCTGTCGGACGCGGGGGTGCGAATGATCGTCGGCACCGATGGGGGATCGTATCTCGGCCCGGGCCTGACGCTCAAGCAGGAATTCGGGGAGCTGGCCGACGCCGGCATCTCGGCGCTGGCGATGCTGCAGATGGCAACGGTCAATGCCGCCGCTTATCTGCATCGCGAGGACACGATGGGGTTGGTCGAGAGCGGCTACGACGCCGATCTGGTGCTGCTCGATGCCGATCCGACCGCGCGGGTCGAGAACCTCCATGCGATCGCCGGCGTCGTGCGTGGCGGGTTCCACTATACGCGGCGGGAACTGGATGGGTTGAAGGCGGAGGTGGCCGCGACGCGGGGATATCTGCACTGAGCACAGCGTCACCCCGGGCTCGACACAGGGGTCCCGCTTCTTCTTCTCGGCCAGCAGTAGAAGAAGAAGCGGGGCCCGGCTCAAGGCCGGGGCGACGAGAGTGCCTCGGATGGTTGGATCAGGTCAGACGTTCGCGCCCAGCCGCACGCCGATCGTGCGTGGGTTACCGTGGAAGCAGGTGACCGCTTCCGACTGACCGGCGACGTCGAGCGCGCCGAGCTGCGGGCCGAACGGGAGGTAGCCTTCGTTGACGCAATAATGCGTGTCGGTGAGGTTCGCACCGAACACCGCGACCGAGAAACGATCCTCCGGCGCGAAGATCGAGAGGCGGCCGGAAAGCAGAGAACAACCGCGCTGTACCGTCGGCGGGCTGCTGTCGATCAGCGCATTGATGTTCTGGCTGCTGACAGTGGTCAGGTCGCCGCGCAGGCTGAAGCGATCGCCCGACGCGAAGCCGTGGCGGAGCTCGACGCCGTCGCTGGTCGACCATTTCTGCGCATAGGTCAGCCGCGTGCCGATCAGGTCCTGCGTCCCCGTGAACCACGGCAGCGGCGGCGCATTGCGATAGTTGGTGAATTTGGTGTCGTTATACGCAAATCCGGCTTCAATCTAAACCAGTCGGCCGAGATTGCGGCGAACTGCCGGTCGACACCCGGGCTGCGGATCGATCCGACGTTGCGGATCACCTAAGCCGTGCTGGTCAGCCCGCGCTCCTGAAACCGTCGACATCCATGCGGTGAACGGTGACGTTGGCGGTAATCGGGCAGTCGAGGAACTGCGAATTGATGCGCCTTCGTAATTCTTCACCGTCTCCGGCCCGTAGATGCGCTGCTGGTCGAGCCGGAAATCCTCCTGAAAGTAATGCAGCTCGCCGACGAAGCTCAAGCGGTCGCCGAGCAGCCGATCCGACCGGGCCGGCGCCGACCACCAGCACATCGGTCTCGATCGCGCTCATCGGACGCGTACCGTGTTCTCGATCGCGCCGATGCCCTCTACCTCGTAGCGGACGACATCGCCGTGCGCAGAAATGCGGTGGGATCATCGCCACGCCGACGCCGTCGGGCGTGCCGGTCGCGAGCAGGTCGCCGGGATCGAGCGTGAGCGCGGTCGACATATAGGCGATCTGATCCCACACGTCATAGACCAGCTCGCCGGTATTGCCGTCCTGGCGCGGCTCGCCGTTGACGAAGGAACGCAGGCGCAACGCGTGCGGATCGGCAATCTTGTCCGCGGTGACGATCCACGGCCCCAAGGGTCCGTGCGTGTCGAACGACTTGCCGATCGTGAAGGGTGGCGAATGCCGCTGCCAATCGCGCGCGGACACGTCGTTGCAGACGGTATAGCCGAACACGTGGTCCCTGGCCTGCTCGCGCGTGACGCCCTTTGCCGGCGCCTCGATTTCTATGCTAAGGCTGATCCACGCCGCACCGGCCGAACCCGAAGCGCCGCGTAGCCAGGCGAGCGTCAGGTATGCCCAGCTCAAGCCGGATATACTGGCGGGCAAGGTACGACCCGGCAACAAGCTGAAGATCAACGACCTCGCGGCCCAGCTCGGCGTCAGCCCCGGCGCGGTGCGCGAGGCGCTGTCGCGGCTGGTTCCGGAAGGCTTCGTGATCTCGCAGGACCAGCGCGGCTTTACCGTTGCGCCGATCTCGATCGACGACCTGCTCGATCTGACACGGCTGCGCTACGACATCGAGGAAATCGCACTCCGGCGCTCGGTCGCGGAAGGGAATCACGGGTGGGAGGCGCCGGTGCTCGCCACTGCGCATCGCCTGCGCCGGACGCCGAGGATCGTCGACGACGCGCCCAATTTCGACTGGCTTACCCAGCACGAGCTGTTCCACCGTGCGCTGGTCAACGGCGCGCACAGCCCGCGGCTGCTCGCCTGGAACGTCGATCGCAGCCGCGATGTCGATGCCGAGCACCAGGCGCTGGTCGATGCCGCGCTGGACCGCGATGCCGACGCGCTCGCCGCGCGCATTTCGAGAAGACGGCAACGCTGATCGTGAACGCGTCGCGCGATGCAACGGGCACCGCGGCGGGCTGAACGCCTGCGCCGCCAACGCAGGAACAAGGACGAGGATCATGCCGAGCGTATTCAGACTGGTCTATGTCGACTTGGCCACCCCGTCGCTGGACGCGTGCCGCGCCTATTACGACGGGGTACTCGGCGCCACGACGGTGGAGCAGGCTGGGGACGTCGCCTATCTCAGCCTGGGGTTCGACCATCACAATCTTGCACTGCGCCGGGCGGAGCGGCCCTGGCTGGCGGCGATCGGCTTCCTTACCGGCGGACTCGGCTTCTCGACCACCAGCTGGTTCGAGGACTTCGTGACCTTTGTCACCTGCAACCGCGATCATCACGTGCTGAACGTCATCCAGGCGCCGTTCGCGACCATGCACTGCCCTGCGTTCCAGCTCGACGGCCGCGACCATCAGTTCCGCGCGGCGAACCTGCTTACCCGTCATGCCGTGCCGACCCTGTGGGGGGCCGGCGCGGCACACCGTAGGGCACAACGTCGCCTCCTATCACTACGGTGCCCACGGCGCGGTGATCGAGCTCTACAACGATATGGACGTGTTCATCCCCGAACTCGGCGCCTGCGAGCCGCGGCCTTGGCACGCGGACCTGCCGCAGGTCCCCAAGCATTGGCCGATCACGCAGGTAAGCCGCTGGGAGACGCGCCACGAATTCGATCCCGCCACGGCCGCGCTCGGCGGGCCGCCTGCCTTACCAGGGGACAGGTAATGCAGATCCAACGATGCTCCCTCAGGCGAGCGGGTGCAACATGCCGGTCGGTCGATCTCGTTGATCGACCCGATAGCCGCGCCGCCTTCCGCATCGGCCTCGACACCTGACGGTCGCGGTGGAGCGGGCATGTGCGACGAAAATCGTCGTCTCCAAGGCTTGCAGAAGGCATTGGCGGAGCGGGAGGCCGCCACTCCCGCTCCTAAGTCCATGACTTTGTTGGTTTGCTCGAAGCTGGATTAAGCGCGGACTGCCTTCCGGACTGCACGGCGCGGCTCATCAAATCAACCGGTCATCGTATCGCGTCCGGTCTCAAACGGACTGGTGATCGGCAAGCCTCACGGTTCAGCCGCAACCTTATCCCATCGGCAAAGGCGCATGGCGGCTCCGGCCCCGGCGGATGTCGCCGAAGCGAGCGAACTGATCTTGCATCGCAGGCACCACCGACTATGTTGAGCGGGTATCCGGCGATAGCCCACTCCTCACGGTTGGCTATGCTTGAGTGACGCCTTAGCGGACATTCGGGTATACGCTTTGACGAGCCTTAACGGGTTCTCTTGGTTGACGACTCCTACGCAGATGGAGTTGTGGGTTGCCGGTACGAAGCAAAGGAGAACTGAGCTATGGAGAAAAAGCCTGCTCAAACTGACCTTGCTGACAGAACGATGTCTCTGTTGTTGGTGGGTATTCCCCTACTGACCGCAATCATCGAGCTCATCAGCAAGGTCGTCAACTATGGCCGTCCAGTTCGAGAACTTCGCATATAGCTATGAGAACGGTGGTAAGCCGTATTTTGCTCCCAGCGATCTGGGCAGAAAAATCGGTGAAGACATCAAGGCGCAGGTCGAAGACGCCCACAAATTTGACCCCTTTGTCTATCATCTGAAGAACGGCGGTCACGTCGCCGCGCTTCACTCGCACCGTCACCACCAACTATTTGCGCGCGTCGATATTCGGCGCTTCTTCTACGGCATAGCCCGGAGCCGGGTTCAGCGAGCGATTAGTGAAATCGGTATCCTGCGCTCGCGCCATTATGCCAAATGGTCATGCGTGAAAAATCGATATGGGGAGCCGAGCTACGCGCTGCCTTACGGCTTCGTGCAGTCGCCGATCCTCGCAACCCTCGTTTTGATGCAGTCCGCAGTGGGCGCATTCTTACGTAAGATAAGCGCTGATCCGGCGATGCAGGTTTCGGTCTACATGGACGATATCGCAATCTCATCCGACGACGCCGACAAACTGCGAGCGGCTTTCGACGGTCTTCTTGCAAGCCTAGCCGAGGCCCACTTTGAGATAAGCGAGGACAAGGTTCGCGAGCCGGGACCGGCAATGGACCTATTTAACTGCAATTTGAGCTTCGGTCACACCGAAGTACGCCAAGAGCGGGTTGATAAGTTCCTCTCGGAGCAGCGCTCGCAGGAGTCCTTGGACGGCTTTGCACGCTATCAAGTGAGCGTTGAAGACGGCAACATCTGACCGCGATAAGGCGCGGCGGGGGAGCCTAGCTCATCCCGCCGCCCCGCCGCACGAGCGCCAGTCCAACAACGCGCGCGCGGAGCCGGTTAGGCGACCCGGAGCAGCCGGATCGCGAACGGGTCCAGCACACCGCCGCCTACGCGCTTCGTGACGTAGAAGTTCACGAACGGCTTGTTGGTGTACGGGTCGCGAAGGATGCGGGTGCCGATGCGATCGTTGATGAGGTATCCCGCCTTGAAGTCGCCGAACGCGATGGCGAGGTTGCCGGAGGTCGGAGCGGGCATCGCCTCGTCAATCTCCACCGGACGCCCCAATAGCGTCGCGGGCTGACCGACGATGACGCTCTCGCGCCAGATGAGCTGCCCGTTGTTGTCCTTGAGCTTGGCGATGCGGGCGGCGGTAAGGCTCGACATGACCCAGCTGGCGTTTTGCCGATAGGCCGACCCCAGCCCGTAGAGCGTGTCCGTGAGCGGGTCGATATCCACGATCCCCGTCGCGACCTCCAGCGCGCCACCGGGATGCGTCGCGGCGTTCGCGCCGCCGGTGACGTAGGTGAGCAGCCCGGCGGGCTTGTTCACGCCGTCGCCGGAAATGAAGGCGATACCCTCCTGACGATTGAACTCGCGTTCGACACTCTGCGCCAGCCAGCTTTCCACGTTGATCGCCGAATCATCGAGCAGCCGCTGCGTCGCGGCGGGCATGGCGTAAATCTCCCCGGCGGCGAACGTGATCGGCGCCAGCCCGGCGGAGGTAGTGAGCGGACGTGCCGCCGTCTCGCCAACCCAGCCCGAACCCCAGTTGTCGAGGTTCCACAGAGTAGTGAACGCGCCCGTAGTCGTGGTTTGCGTCGTGGCTAGGCGACGCATGGGGGAGGTCGCGCGTTGGCGCTCCTGCAACTTGCGGTCCCATTCGACCGGCGCGAGATAACCGCCGTCCGTGTTGCTGCCCACGCTCATCGCCGCGTGAACGGTCGCGCGTTCGCCGGTCGCGTTCGCCGCCTTGAGCACGTCCACGCCGTCGCCGCGCCGGAAGTAGCTCGCGAACGCCTGCGTGTACGCCGGTTCGACGGGCAGGATCGTGCTGGTCCCGCTCACCGCGCCGTTGTTGATCTGCTCCTGCATCGCCTGCATCGCCGCTTCGAGGTTTTCGGCGCGTTCGCGGTTCTGGACGAACCCGTTCCGAAGCGTGTCGCTCAGTTCCGCGTACATCGCTTCGATGCTCTGCGGCCCGGCGGCGCGGATGGTGGAGCCGGTGCGGGCGAGCGCGGCGGGGATGGGGCGGGTAGCGATCATGGGTTCCTCCTGTGTCGGAGGGTAGATCGGCGGTTCGGGGTGGCGGGAATACGGTTGACGACAACCGACCGCTATCGTTTACGTCGTCTCCCACCCGCGAGGGCGAGCAGACGAGAAAGCGTTAGGCGGTGAAAGGCAGCTTCAACGAGCGTAGCGCGAGGGCTTTCGGTCGGGACAGCCGCAAGCGCTGTCGAGGTGAGCGGTCGTACAATGCCCGTCCTTAGCGCCATCGTGGCTAACTCAACGGCAAAGCCGAGTGTAGACGCACTATGGCCGGTTTGGATCACCGATCCGACCAGCATACCCTTCCTACATGCAGCGGACTTCTGGTTTGGATCGGCTGGATTTGTAATTACGCTTGCGACGTTTGGGCTAGGCTGGAGAAAGCTACTGAAGGTCGAGCGTGCGGCTAAGGCTGCGCAGAAAGCGGTTGAGGACATGAAGCTCCGAGTTAGTCGCTATGATGCCACGGTAGACGCATCAGAAGCACTGTACTCTTATCGCGAGATTTCTCGTCATCTTGACGCGCCCGATTGGCGAGGGATTGTCGTATCTATGTCCAACGTACGTCATTCAGCTATCAGGATGGATAAGATATTAGAAGAGGTAGATCAGACTACAGCCAAGGAGTTAAAGCGCGCTGCTAATAAGTTGGATAAACATATCAGAGTGATCGAGGAAGCTATTAGCAGTGCTTCGCCGTATCCCGAACAGCATGTCATCCGCGCGTCGATCAGGACAGGTGAAGAGGTTCTCGTAAAAGCGAAGCGCCTTATAGAGGATGTAATATCATGAATGACGATGTGGCAAAGAAGCACGCCGCTCTAGTAGAGCGCTTGTACAAGCGTACTAACGACAAGTCTCTGAAGTGGGTACTGGATGATAGTAGGCAGCCTAAGGCGGAGCTTGGTGATTATACGCTCACGTTATATGACGGAAACTCTAGGGGAAATCCGGTTGAGTATCTTACTATAGCAACGCAGTATAATGAAGTAATTGAGACTGTTGATGATGAGGACTTGTCAGAACTTACACCGAAGATTTCTAAACATGACTCTTATTATCCCTTAATGGAAGAACTACGTGCCCTTGCCTTCAGGCAGGCGGTTGGCGCCGATAGGGCCCTCGATGATCTGCTGGAGGAACTAGACGACGACGATCTTTAGCCATCTGGCTAAATCCCTGCGCTATACTGTGAATATTTCCACCCCTTTTTGAGGATAGTCAGACTGCGCGAAGGTGACGAAGGTAGCGACCCGTTAGCCGACGTTCCACCTCGTTAAGAATTGCGCGTCGCTCAACATCGTCGGCGCCAGACGAGTTCGCCCGACCAGCCCGCGCGCGAAGCCGCGCAACGCGCTCATCAACGAACAGCGCCAGCGTATCAATGTCCGGGTCGGTTGCCAGCGCCCGCGCCGGTGTCGGCATAGTGCGGCGCTGGAACTCCCCGAACGCCACTAACACCGGATCGTCCTCGGCAAGAAAGGCGGATAGCTCCTCCACGACCGCCCTCGCGAGCGCGCGCGCGAGAGGTTCGCGCGGCCCGGTCGCGTTCGCCACCGCTTGCCGGACCAAGCGCGCCTCTGCCGCCGGGCGTCCGGGTTGCCCGACTTTCACCGCGGGGTGATCGCGATGACGTTGAGGTGCTTCAACGCGAGCGTGAACTTGCGGGCATCGCCCCGGCTAAAGCCGACATTCTGGAAGGCGCGATCCAGCTCACGAGGGCCTAGCGGTGCCGATATCTCATCCAGCGCCTCTAGTGCGGGCGCACGGACGTGCGGCGGCAATGCCCGGAGCTTTTGCAGCGGAGTCACTGGACCGTATCCGCTTGGAGGGGCACGCCGTCCTCCATCACGTCCAGCGCCCGCCGCGCCCACGCTATCGCCGCGACGGTGCCGCCCGCGTGTCGCTGGGCAACGTCGATAGCGGAGTAGATCGCGGCGATGGCGATGTCGTCGGGACTGGCGCCGATACGCGCCTGTTGCTCGGCCATCCGTCGGTTGAGGGAGCGGCACTTGTCGATGACGATCATGGAGCAGGCTTCGCGGTCAGCGGTCATCGGAGCCTCCGCATGGGCCGTGGAAATGGGCTTTGCGTTCGTATTCGAGGCGAGCACCGGTCTGGACGTTGGGCGATCGTGAACTTTCGGATACCCCCTCCCTCTCGGCACCGCCGTCCTTGGCCGGAGGGGGTGGAGGAAGCGCGTTGGAGGCTTCGCCTGGGTCGAGGTACTGCCCCGAGCCTACCGCACACGGAACGTCCCCTTTGCGGCGGAAGCGGTACTGCCGCTCTTCGGCGCACCACACGATGGCAGGGTCAGCCGCCGCCGCCCGCCGCGTCTCGCGATCGAGCGCGCATAGGTTGAGGTGGCGCACCTTCCAGCGGACCTCTTCGCGCTTCGACATGAAGTCGGGTGGGAGCAAGCCGGGCATGTAGCCGGTACGGGCGTCGCAGATGATTTGAGGTTCGGTCACGGTCATGTCCTAAGTTCCACGGGAGAGTTGGCAGGGACGGGGGACGGCCCGGAAGGACGTTTCGAGCCTGTTCCCGTATTTACCTCCCTCCTCTTCTTCTCGAAGTAAATCTTGGTTCGAGTAAGAAAGAGGGGGTTTACCCGTCCCCCGTCCCCAATCCGAAGCTCGCGCTTTGATGTCAAAATGGCTCATCTAATCCCACCCCCGCTAAGTCGGTCAGATACTCCTTGAGATCAGCCCACTTGTCGCTGGGCGCGGGCGAGAAGTTCATCACCAGCGCTTCCTTGACGCCCGCGAACTTGACCCGCTTTGCATCTCCCCAACATGTGATACCGCGAACCTTCCGCATAACGCCGATAAGGGTGGCTTGCGCCTCAAGAAACCGATGCGAGAGGTCCGGCTGATCGCCACGCTTGAAGTCGCGCCGGAGCGCCACCCACTTGCGAACGTCGCTGACCTTCAAGATCACGCGCTTGTCGAGTTCTACCAGATGCTCGGCAAACTCTATGGCAAGCTGCTGACCCGGTGTCCGCGAACCATCGGCGATGGCCGACTTTCGTTGCGACAGTGGTGGGCGGTCCTCCGTCCGCACATACCGACCTGCCTTCACCCGCGCCGATGCCCATGTGAGGATTGCTCCCGGACCATCGGCCTTGAGCCAGGCATAGAAGTCTCGCCAGAACTCTTGCGGCTTCGTCTCTTCGGCTAACGTCGGCACAAACCATCGGCGGTCTTCGTCATCGATGTGCAGCGCCCTGTCCGAATTGGAACAGATGACGAAGTGCATGTAGTTCGGTATGTCGAAGCCGCTCAGAAACTTCTTATTGATCGGGATTGTGTCGTCCGTAACATACGGCTTCAAGGCGTCGTAAGTGTCGCGGCTATGGCCGGAGTATAGCTCGGCAAAGAACGCCAATCGCTTGCAGAAGGCCCAACTATTGAACTGAGCGGTAATGTCGCGAGCCGATGGAAAGCTGACGTTGGTAGAGCCTAGCAGGACGCGCAGAACCTCCCCGAGCGTCCCTTTACCGACACCCTGCGTCTGAGAGATCAGGAGCAAGCCCCAGCGCATGCGAATGTCGGGACGGGCGATGAGGGTCGCTATCCAGTCCGCCGCCGTCTCGCGCTCCGCCTCTACCGGGAACAGGTGTTCTAGGAACGTCAGCCAGAGCGCGAGGTCGCCCGGCTTGGCGACGATGCGGGGGCGCTCATACACGTTGAAATAGCGCCCGCCGTCGTGAACCACGGACCCCGCATCGCACCACGGCAGATAGACAATACCGGCGTGCTGGCATTGCAGTTCGGATAGCACCTTGGTCGCGGTATCCTTGACGTGCGAGAAGGGGGACGCGAGCGCGTTGAACTCGTCGGGCTTGCGGAGAACAGTGGGGGTGTGGCGCGAGATGAAGCGCAGCGGCTCTAGCGTGTAGGCGAGCGTGTCGAGGTATTCGGGCCGCAACACGGCTAGGGGTCGGTCGCGTCCGTTCGCCGGGTCCGGCGGGAGGAGGTCGGTGGCGCGCATCGCCGGGCGCAGGAAGTCGCGGTATGGCGGGCCTGTGTAGCGCCCTTTGCTATCGAAGAGCGTGACCGGCCATTCGTCACCGAGATCAAAGCCCTCATCAAAACGCTGGTCAAATTGAAGGATGTAAACCTCGCAATCGAACTTGCGCGCGATGTTGACTGCGGCTTTGATCCCGAGGTTGTCATTATCCGCGACGATGACGACGCGCTTCCAGCCCAAGCTGGTCAGCTTGTCCCAATCGGACCCTTCAACGGAATGAACCCCGCCCAGCCAGCCGACGTGATGCCCCCACTTCATGTCCTCCAGCCAAGGAAATGAGGAGTTAGGCTCACCCGCCAGTATGCGCTTGACCCGCGCGGCGGCTCCCGCGCCTTCGTGCAGGAACAAGGTGCTATGCTCCTGCCATCCGGGAAGGCCGAAAAACGGGAGAGTATCCGGCTCCATGAGGCGCCAGCGCCCGTCAGACCAGAATGTGTATGTCAGAAAGCCCTTGCGCCCGTCCTGCGTGTCGTACCGCTTCTGGACCAGTGCGATCTGACCGGCAAAGTCGTGGCAGATGAACACTTTCGGATCATGGACGTCGATGCCGGGCGGAGGATCGGCGATAGCGGTCAGCGTGGCAAGCTTGGGGAACTCGACCAGCGCGAACGCTTGCTTGATCGCCTCCGCCTCTTCGGACGTAGGCGCGGCTGCATCGTCTTTGACCGTCACGCTGCCGTCAGCGGCGAAGCTGATTCTGCCGACCGTCTTAGGATAGCCGTTCACCATCCGCTCGACCTTGGCGGACACGAAGTTGATCGGCTCGGCACCGGCCCGACGAAAGTAGGCGGCGACGGCTGGCACGTCGTCTAGGTCGGATACCAGGCCGATGCGGGTAGTGCCTTCCGTTTGGATCATCGCAGCGCGAGAGGGCGCTTGCGGCTTCCCCTCCGCACCCCCCGCGCCCGTCGATCCCATGTCGGCGGGCGCTTCGCTTCCCAGCTCACTCGGCATCGTCGGCGATCATCGCGGCGTCCACCGCCGCGCGATAGGCGCGAAGGTCGAAGGTGAGGCGGAAGCGACGCGGCCCTGCGACCGTGGCGGCCTCCGGCGGTTCGTCGGTGGTGAAGGCGAAGCTCGCCCCGTTCGCGCGGAACTCGATATGTAGCGTCGGGGCGTTCGGATCGAACGAGAGGCTTTCGGCGATGCGATCAGCGACCCGGCCCGCCAGCGGAGACTTGATGCCGAAGCGCACAAGGTCGCCAGCGATCATCATAAGGAACGCTTGACGTTCGTTGAACATGCACGTCCTACCCGCGAACTGCTGTTCGGGACGGATGCTCTGGAACTCGGCTCGCGTCAGCATCTGCTGTAC
Source organism: Sphingomonas sp. (assembly GCF_964263785.1). Lineage (GTDB taxonomy): Bacteria > Pseudomonadota > Alphaproteobacteria > Sphingomonadales > Sphingomonadaceae > Sphingomonas. The sequence continues at coordinate 28,992 of NZ_CAXVWL010000080.1, read as the reverse complement.
GGGGATCACCGGCATACGCATAGCGTCCGCAAGTTTCGCCGTGGTAATCTCTCGCATAATCATAACTCTTTCTCCTCACGGCTTTGTAAAGGCGTGAATTACGGTCCAGAGAGAACAGGATAGTTCGCGCGATCGTTATCGCGGCAAAGTGCGGCCCCAATTACCGCTACTCTCGTCCATGAAACCGAGGCGGTGATCCTGCCAAAGCTCGCGTGCGTAACCGAACGCCGCATCACGATGAAGCGCCGGGAACTCGCGACGATACTGCGCGCCATTGGGCAAGGGCGGGTCGATCAACACTTGCAGGCCGTCGCTACTTGAGCGGAGCCGCACGATCGGCCCGGCGTAGGGCAGTTCCTCCGTTTCGCACTCCACGTGCGCGACGGCGCGTTGGTGTCGCTGAAAGGTCACGGCGCGGCGCTCAGGCGGCGGAGCGAGCGACTTCATACCGGGCGGCGCGCTCGGCATCGGTCAGCGGGTTCGGCACTGCCGGGTCGATGTAGTGGGCGCGGGCAGCGGCGCGCTCGGCAATCCAAGCCATAATGCTGTCTCGGCTCCACGCCTTCGCCTTCACGCCGATGAGGAAGGGGCGGGGGAACAGATCGGCCCGGATTGCGCGGTCTATCGCGTGGGGCTTCAGACCAACAAAGTCAGATACCTCCTTCATACGCATGAAGTATGGCTGGGTCACATACAGTCCTCTCTAGTCGCATCAGCGCGGCGTCGTTGAGAAAGGATGTATTCGCTCCATTTAGAACACGAAAGAACAATAACGCTTCCGTCCGCATCTAACAAGTAACTGTATTGTAGCGAATGCAGTCACAAGTCCATGCTTGAGCGAGGCCAGCCTTGCGATATTCAGACCATGCCAATTGCGCGAGCTTGGCGGCATCGTGGCGCGATGCGGCATACCGCTGTGCGATGATCCGCTTGTACTCCGCCTCACCGCCGGGGAGATGAACCTGTCGCCCGCGCCGTTCCGGCCAGAAGCGCGGGAGGATGACGACCCGTATCAGCCACACGTCCCACGCTGCCCGGATCACGGCGCGGCGTTGATCGTCGGGGTCAACGCGGCGCGCGGGGCCGCGACGCCTCCTGCCCGAAGCCAGCGCCTCCGCATCGTTGCTCATGGCGCGTTCGATGGCTTTGAGGTCTGGCGAGCGCCCACCTTTCGTCATCTGCATGGCTTTCAGCGCATATCGTTGCCCAACTCGGACGAAGTCGATGCGCGACAACGAGGTATGCAGTGCTTCCGCAAGAGCAGGGAGAGCCGTTTCAAGGGCGGCGGCACGCGCAGCCCTGAGCCTTCCCGCCGACAGGTCAGCGGGTTCGAACTCTTCCAGGCGCGCGACCAGCCAGGAACGAAAGGTCACGTTAGCGGCGTAAGGCCACGGCGGGCGATGGGGCGGCATCCATTCCGGCTCGAACGCAGGGTCAGCGAACCGCCGAGCGGTGTCCTGCCATCGATCATCGCTCACGCCGCCGTCCGCTGTTCGAGGTATGCGCGGTGCGTTTCTTCGCCGCCCAGCCAAGCCGCCCACTCATCCATGAGCGGCCCGCGCCGGTCGAGAAAATCCGTCCTCTGGTATGCGGCACGGACGCGGTTGGTGTCCTTGTGGTGCAGCGCCGCTTCGATCAACTGCGAGTCATAGCCGCGCTCCGCCGCCCAAGTGCTCATGGTGGCGCGGAAGCCGTGCGGCACCGCCTCTTCGCCCATATCGCTCATGATCTTGTTGAGCGTGTTATCGGACATCGGAGCGCCCGCCTTGGTCGGGGACGGGAACACAAGGTTGGAGGCTTGCTCCCGATACAGCGAGCGGAGCAGGGTAACGGCGGCGGGCGCGAGCGGAATGCGGTGATCGCTATGACGCTTCTTCATCCGGTCGCGCGGCGCGGTCCACAGCCCGCGCTCCAAGTCGATTTCATCCCAAGTCGCGCCGCGCACCTGCCCGGACCGCGCGCCCGTCAGGATCAAGAATTGGAGCGCCTTCGCGCTGATTGCCTCTTTCTCGCGCAGACGGGCTATGAACCCCGGCGCGCTGTCGGCGGACATCGACTTGTGGCCCTCCTTGCCGTCGTCGCTCAACTTCTTGAAGTCGGCCATCGTGCGCGACAGCTTTGCCAGCGTCGCCTCCGCCAACCAGTCGTGCCGGGCGGCATAATCGAGAACAATCTTGATTCGCTGCTTCAACTTCATGCCGGTGTCGATCTTGGGGCGCTCCTTCGGATCGCTTGGCGACCATAGAGCTTCGAGGATGCCCGCCAAGTCAGATGGGGTGATCTGATCGACCGGGACGCCTTTCAGCTTCGGATATGCATATGTCTCCAAGGTCGAGCGCCATTGAGCCTTGGCCTTTTCATTCGTCATCTTCGCGGTGCGTTGGGGCAGCACCTTCTCCACCATCTCATCGAACGTCGGCACGCGCTTCGCGGCAACGGCAACGGGCGCAATGCCGAGGTTCGCGGCCCGCTCGGCTTCCTGCTGCGCCAGCGGGTCGATGCCGCGCTTGACGAGGTCGCGCAGCCGGAGGGCTTCGTTGCGCGCCTGATCGAGCGATAGGAGGTCGATGGACCCAAGGCCCATGTGCCGTCGCTTCTTGTTGATCGTGTAGAGGAAGGCCCATGTCTTACGCCCATTCGGATCAACCATAAGCCAAAGGCCGCGCCCGTCGCCTAGCCGGGCATGGCGGCGGTGGCCGGTGGTCTGCGGGGCGGGCTTGGCGGCCCTGATCTTCGCGAGGGTGAGCTTCATGGTCGGCTCCGTGTGATTTCACGGACCCTCTTAGGACTGTCTTTTCTAAAGCGAAAGCACGAATACAAACGCACACAGACGCACTAAGCGCTTCTCTCTACCGCGCCAGAAACCACGCATTTACGTGGGTTTTGGGCAAGAACGGCGATGTATGGAGAACAGACTTGGCGGAGCGGGAGGGATTCGAACCCTCGATACGCTTTTGGCGTATACTCACTTTCCAGGCGAGCGCCTTCGACCACTCGGCCACCGCTCCGCAGAATTTGCCCGGAGAGGCGCGCCTAATGCCCGGGGCACGCTTGCGCAAGCGATTGCGTGCGCCGCGGTGCTGGGGCAGGTTGGCGCGATGATCGTTCTTGCCCTCACACTAGCGGCAGCCGCGCAGGCCGCGCCGCTCCCTTCCGATCCGATCGCGGCCGATTGGCGCGCGATCCCCGACGACGAGATCATGATCGTCACCTTGCGCGGCGGCCGCGCGGTCGTCGTTCGGCTTGCGGCGCGGTTCGCGCCCGAGCATGTCGCCAACATCCGGACGCTGGCGCGGGCGCACTGGTGGGACGAGGCCAGCGTCTACCGCGTGCAGGACAATTGGGTCGCGCAATGGGGCGACGTTACCGAGCGAAAGCCGTTGCCCGCGGGCGTCACCGAACATCCGGCGGCGGAATACCAGGGTACCCCGTTCGCGGTCGCGCAGCGGCTGCGCAAGGCCGATGCCTATTCGGCCGCGTCGGGGATCACTGCCGACGGCTGGCCGATGGCGTCCGACGGCGCCACGGGCTGGCTGACGCATTGCTACGCCAGTGTCGGCGTCGCGCGCGACGCGACGACGACCGGAAGCGGCGCCGAACTCTACACCGTCATCGGCACGCCTGCACGACGGCTCGACCGCAACTATACGGTGGTGGGGCGGATCGTCGAGGGGATGGCCTACATGTCCGCCATGCCGCGCAGTGCCGCGAAGATGGGTTTCTATGCCGAGGCGGCCGAGCGGACCCCGATCGTGTCGGTGCGGCTCGCCGCCGACCTACCCGCCGCGCTTCGCCCGCATTTCGAATATCGCAGCCCCGACACGCCGCGCTTCGCCGCGCTGATCGCGCGCGCCGAACGTCCCGACCCGCCGACGGTGGCATCGGGCGGGGTGGACGTGTGCGCGGTGCCGCTGGAGGTGCGGCGCGCGCGCTAGGCTCCCGGAACCTAGGTGTCGCCGGTCAGCGAGGATTTGCGCGGGATGGTTTCCTCGTCGGGCTGGCCGCGATCCAGGGTGTCACTGGGACGGCGCGCGTCGCCCTGTTTCTGATGTTCGGTCGACAGATTGGGGTCCCTGGTCTCGGTCGTCGGCTTGATCGCGTCGGTCATGATCGTCTCCTTGCGTGTCGTAACCCGCAAGGCCGCAAAATCGTTGCCGGCACCGCATCAGCGCAGAGGCTGGCCCGAATCCTTCCAGCGATCGAGCACCTGTGAGGCGGCGGGAAGAGCGTCGGTCCGTATGGGCCGGTCGCGTGGCGTTCCGGTGGCGGCATACGGCGCGCGAATCGTTGCTGGCGGCGTGACGAGCGGCACCGCGATCGCGACCGCGGTCGGCACGAGCGGGGTCGCGACGCCCGGATGCGGCCCGGGCAGCGGCTCGCCGCCCCGGTACCGCTGGCGGAAAGCCGCCGCGGTGCCCCAATAGCCTTTCCACCGGTGAAAGAAGTGCGCGCCGACGACGTCGGTCATCACCAGGCTGCGGTTCCACGCGGGCGTCACCGCATAGGTGTGATAATGCGTCGCCAGCCCCACCGGCGCATAGACATAACCCGCCAGCGCCGCCCCGGCCGCACGAGCGGCGCGCGCCCAGGCCGATCGTGCGGGGACGCGTGCGGTTGCGCCGTCGCAGGCGAAGCTGAACTGGCAGCCGGCGCGCTCCGATCCCTGATAGACGACTCCGCACACGGTAGCGGGAAAGGCGGGATGGCGGACGCGGTTGAGGACCACCTGCGCCACTGCGGCTTGCCCGGCGTCGGGCTCGGACGCGGCCTCGTAATAGATCGCGGCGCTGAGGCATTCGAGCGCGCGGCCACGATCAAGCGCGCTGGCACCGGCAAGCGCGAAGGGCGCGGCGGGAACGATGCCGATGTCGGCGGCCATCGCGGCGACAGCGGCTGCGGGCGGCAGCGGAAGCGCGGGCAGCGCGATGGTGCCGGTCACGCCGGTCGCCGGAGCGGCGGTCGCGCGATCTGCGCCCGTATCCTCCCGATCGGCGTACAGCAGCGCCGCACCGGGGAAATGATCGTCGGCGTCGTAGCCGGTGGCGAGCGAGGGCGCGGGCACGACCGCGCGCGCCTGCTGGGCGGCGATCGCGCGCAGCGCGGCGTGTGCGGACATGGCCACGGTTATCGCCAGCGCCACCCCCACCGCGGCAATCCAGGTCCAGACCAATCGGCGCAGCAGGCGGAAGGAGATGCGGGGCGCTTTCACGCCCGGCGGCATAGCCGATCGAACCCTAACCGTCCGCTATGCTTTCGGTGGCGTCCCGAGGTGGGACGAAGGGGGCTCGAGTAAATCCGGCACGGTGATGCGATCCGGTCGAAGTGCTTGCAACCCCTGCTTGTGCCGGCCACGCTTCACGGCCACTCTGCGGCGATGAAACGCTGGCTTCCCTTGCTCCTCCTCGCCCTCACGGCCGCGACCGATCCGGCGCCGCCGATCCTGTCGGCCGCCCGGATCAAGGCGGACGTGAAAATCCTCAGCGCGGACGATTTCCATGGTCGCGGGCCGACCCAGGCCGGCGAACCGGTGACGCTTGCCTTTCTGGAGACGCGATTTCGGCAGTTGGGCCTCAAGCCCGGTGGCGACGATGGCTACCGCCAGACCGTGCCGATGCTGCGCTGGACGCGCGAACGCGCGAGCTTCACGCTCGACCTCGGTGGAAGCAGGCGGACGCTCGTTCCCGGCGTCGAGATCGCCGCGACGTCCCGGATCGTCGGCACGTCCACGCTGGATCGTGCGGCCGTCGTCTTTGTCGGCTACGGCGTCGTCGAACCCACCCTCGGCTATGATCCGTATCGCGGCGTCGACGTGCGCGGAAAGGTCGTCGTTGCGCTGGCGGGCGATCCCGACGTGGACGCGGGACGCGATCTCGGGTTCGGCGGCCGCGCGTCGAGCCCGGCTGCGCGAACCAAGCTTGCCGAGGCGCAGAAACGCGGTGCCGCCGCATTTCTGACGATCCACGAAACATTTCCCTCCAGCTATCCATGGCTCCAGCTCGCCAACGGCGACGCGGTGCCGGGCTATGCACTCGACACGGGAGTCGTGCCGCCGGCCTTCGGCGTGCGCGGTACGATCCGCAACGATGTGGGCGTCGCGATGCTCCGGCAGGGCGGGATCGACTATGCCGCCGCCAAGCTCGCCGCGCAGCGGGCCGATTTCCGCGCGGTGGAGGTGAAGGGCGCGTTTCTCAGCGCGTCGACGACGGTCGGCCTCGACCGGGTGGTCAGCCACAACATCGTCGGCGTGTTGCCGGGCGCGGACGCCGCGGCCGGTAGTATCCTTTATGGCGCGCACTGGGATGCGTATGGCGAAAACGCGTTCGATCCACCCGCCGACCGCATCCGCAACGGTGCGATCGACAACGGCACCGGCACCGCGACCCTCCTGGAGATCGCACGCACCTTCGCCGGCGCCGAGCGCCCCCGCCGGTCGGTGGTGTTCGCGTTGTGGACAGCCGAGGAAAAGGGTCTGCTCGGCGCGACCTGGTATGCCGACCACCCCTTCCTCCCACTCGCGACCACCGCGGCGCAGTTCAACCTCGATCCCCACGTCGTGCTTGGGCGGACGCGTGATCTGGAGTTGATCGGTGTCGGCAGGACGCCCCTGGAGGCAGACCTCGCGCGCGTCGCCGCCGCGCAGCGGCTGGCGATCGTACCGGAGGAGAATACCGAAGCAGGATGGTATTACCGGTCGGACCATTACGCCTTCGCGCAGAAAGGCGTGCCGGGTGTCTACTTCCGCGCGGGTCGCGATCTCGTGAACGGCGGCCTAGACGCCGGGGAGCGCGAGCGTGCCCGCTACAATGCGCGATGCTATCACCAGGTCTGCGACCAATTCGACGCCCGCTGGGACATGACGGGTGCCGCGCAGGAGGGCAGCGTCGCCTATGCGCTGGGTCGGGAGATCGCCACGGGCCGTAACTGGCCCAGCTGGAACGCGGCGGAACCGTTCGCCGCGGAACGGGCCAGGACGCAGGACGCGCGTCGGCCCTAGCAGGCTGGTCACCGTCTCGTCTTGTTCGGCAGTGGTGGCGAGCACGAGCCTGGCCAGCGACGTCAGGCCGCATCTCGCATCGTTCGCCGCCTGCCCATGGCAAGTGTCCGACACCGGTGTGCCCACACTTTCGTCCGCCTCTAGCCGGATCGGCGCGACGCCGTCCTTCGTCTCGGCCGCACGAGCCTGTTGAGCGCGGCGGTATTCTACATCGGCGTCGCCAGCGAATGGAAATCGTTTCAGGGCCCGAGCTGGCCATCGCTGTATGCCGGGCTCGATCTGCTGCCCGCCACGCACGATCCGCTCGCCGCTTACTTCGGGGAGCAGGCACTGCGGGCTGCGGGCTGCGCTGGCGCGAATGCGCGGGTCGATCCCCGCAATCGTCGCTTCCGCCCCGAGCCACGCAGCCTGTACCGCTGCGCACTGCGCCGCGGCAGTGCCCCAATGGCGCGCGTGATGCGACGCGCCATCGGATGGCACCGAACGCCGATCCGTTTCGGAAATGCCGAATGCAGGTGCCCGGACGGACCTTCCACAAGATGCATTGCACCGTTCGGAAATAACCGCCTGTTACGGGAAGCTCTCCGGGCGGCCGGTGCGCTGCGAATGGGGTTGAGCGCGGGGCTGCGTTCGCGCAGGATAGTTGCCGAGCCTGATCGCGGCGGCTGCGAGTGCGGACGTCGGCTCCGGTGAGCCGCCACCCATCCTCAGTCCGAAATGCAGATGACCGACTTCGCCCCCGAGCCCCTTGTGCCGATCGAATCCGGGACCGCGCGCGGCCGCGCGATCCAGCGGCTGTTCGACGACACCCGCAAGCGCCTTGTCGAGACGGGTACACGCAATCGGCTCGTCCATGTAAATCGGGCAAACGCCCGTGGGAACGTCCTGAACATCGTCAACGAGCGATCGGACGATGTCTACGCATTGCTGTGCGGCAACCGGTCGATGCGCTTTCGTGCTCTGGGGACGGATACGCACACGGAGGGCGAGATCGTGCTTGCCGACGCGGCGGACGGCGTCGTCGCGGAACACCGCTACACCGACAATCAGCTCGAAACGCGGCTTGGGCCCGATGCCCTCGCCAAGAAGCTGCTCAAGATCGCGCGCGAGGCGAAGACCGCCGAGGAGGAGCAGGGGATCAACATCCTGTACCTCGCACTGGGTTTCGCCACTTGGTTCGAGGACAAGGATTCCGGTGTCGCGCGCGAGGCGCCGCTAGTCCTCCTGCCGGTCGAGCTCGTGCGGGACCAGCGCCGCTCCACCTACGATCTCAGGGTCCGCCCCGAAGACATGATGACGAACCTGCCGCTCCAGCAGCGATGGCAGGACGATTTCGCTATTCGGCTGCCCGAACTGGACGCGGACGAGGACGGCTGGAGGCCGCGCGACTATCATGCCCGGGTCGAGGCCATCGTCGCCGAACGGCGAGGTTGGAAAGTGGATCGCGACGCCATCCAACTCGGCTTCTTCTCCTTCTCCAAGTTGCTGATGTACCGGGACCTGGCGCTCGACGCCTGGCCGGAGAATGCGCTGGAAACGCACGAACTCACCCAGGGCCTGCTGCACGAGGGATTTGCGCATGAGGCGCCGCTGTTCGGGCCGGAGGACCGGCTGGATGCCGTCCTTCCGCCCGAGCGGCTGTTCCACGTCGTCGACGCCGATGCCAGCCAGGCCAAGGTGATCGAGGAGGTGCGCGCCGGACGCAACCTGGTGGTGCAGGGGCCTCCGGGTACCGGCAAGAGCCAGACGATCACCAACATCGTCGCTGCCGCCGCCAAGGAAGGCAAGCGCGTGCTCTTCGTCGCGGAGAAGATGGCGGCGCTGTCGGTCGTGCATGACAGGCTGGTCAAGGTCGGCCTGCGCGACCTGATCCTGGAGCTGCATTCCAAGACCGCCAACAAGAAGGCGGTGCTGCTGGAGCTCGCGCGGACGCTGACCGCCGGGCAGTCGGTGCCCGCGGTACCGCTCCCACCCGATGCGCTCCGCGGCGCCCGCGACCGCCTGAACGATCTTGCCGAAGCGCTGCACGCGCCGATCGGCCGCAGCGGCGAGACGCCGTTCAGCGTTCTCGGCAGGCAGGCGCGATATCTGGGCATGGGCGCGCCGATGCCCACACTCGAGGCCGGTGCCGTGGCGGCGATGTCGCGGGAGAAGGAGGCAGCCGCCTGCGAGTCGATCGCGCGGTACGGCGCGCTGGTCGCCGGGGCCGGTCCCCAGGCGCAGCACCCGTTCGACGGCGTCCGCGCAACGGGTCTCCAGCCGGTTGCCGTGACGCGGCTGGGCCGGGACCTTGCCGTAACCGCGTCGAAAGCGACCGAGCTGCGGTCGACGCTGGACGAGCCGATGTCCGCGGCCGGGCTGGACGGCGCACGTTCGATGGCGGCGGTCGCGATCGTCCGCGACCTGCTGGAGCGCGTGAAGGGGTTCGATCCGGCGGATGGCGCGCTTGCCCGGCGCCTGATCGCCCTCTGCGACCTGCCAAGACTGCGGGAGGGGGTGGGCGCGGCTGCTGCATGGCGGTCCGCACGCGACGACGCCGGCGCCCATTTCGTCGACGAGGCGTTCGCGGCCGATCTGTCGATGTTGCGCGAACCGCTGGTCGGCGGCACCGCTTCGTTCTTCGCCCGGTGGGGCGGTGCCTACCGCGGTGCCTCGCGCGCGCTCGCCGGCCTGCTTCGTGGCCCGCTGCCCAAGAGCGCCGCCGACCGGCTCGCATTCGCCGACCGGTTGGGCGGGGTACAGGCGCTGCGCCGCGACTGGGGTGTCGACGAGGCCTGGCTGGCCTCCACCCTCGACGGCGACTGGCGTGGCGAGCGCACCGACTTCGCGCGGATCGCTCGCGTCGCGCGCTGGTACGAGGCCGCCGCGGGCGGAGAGCTCGATGTTGCCCCCGATCGGCTGATCGCGATTGCCAGCGACGGTCCGTCGCGCGCGCGCTGGTCGGCGGCGTTGGACATGGCGCTCCCGGACGTACGCGACCGCGTGGCGGCGGCGGTGAAGGTGCTGGCGCTCGACGAGCGGCGCTTTGGCGCAAGTCACGTCGAAACCGACCTGGCGACGGTCTCCGTGATCTTTGCCCGAATGGCGGACGCGATCGATCGTTATGGCGAGTGGGCGGCGCTCTGCCAGGCCCGCGACGCGCTCGAAGGTTCCGGACTGGGCACGCTGGCCGAGCGCATCGCCTCGGGCGATCTCGACGCGAGTGCTGCCGCGATCGAGCTGAAGTTCGCGCGCGCGGAGCAGCTGTGGAACGCCGCGCTGGCGACGAACCCGGCGCTCAAGGACGTGGCGACGCTCGACCGGCACGCGCTTGTCGACGATTTCACGCGTCTGGAACGCGCCCGCTTGAAGGAGAACGTCGTCTCCATTCTCGCGCATCACCTCGCGCAGTTGCCCCAGGGCGCACAGGGCGAAATGAAGGTGCTGAGGGGCGAGATCGGCAAGAAGCAGCAGCACATGGCGCTGCGCAAGCTGTTTCTCGCCGCGCCGGCCGCCATCCAGCGGATCAAGCCGGTGCTGCTCATGAGCCCGATCTCGGTGGCGCAGTTCCTGACCCCGGGCGTCGTGACGTTCGATCTGCTGGTCATCGACGAGGCCAGCCAGGTGCGGCCCGAGGACGCGCTGGGGGCGATCGCGCGATCGCGGCAGATCGTCGTGGTCGGCGACAAGAAGCAGCTGCCGCCGTCCTCCTTCTTCGACCGGCTCCTCGCCGATGGCGAAGGCGAGACGGATGCCATGGACGAGGAGGCCGCAGGCGAGCCGGCCGAGGATCTGCTCGGGAATGCAGCGGCGCTGGGTGCGTCCGAAAGCATCCTGACGCTGTGCGAGGCGCGGGGCCTGCCAGGCCGCATGCTGCAGTGGCACTACCGCTCGCGCGACCCTTCGCTGATGCACGTGTCCAACGCCGAGTTCTACGACAGCGCGCTGGTGCTACCGCCATCGCCGCTGGAGAAGGACCCGGCCTACGGGCTGATCTTCACGCAGGTCGAGGGGGTCTACGATCGCGGCGGGCGGCGCGACAATCGCCGGGAAGGCGAAGCGCTCGTCAAGCGCGTGGCCGAGCACGCGCGCAGGACCCCCGACCTGTCGCTCGGCATCGTGACCTTCAGCCATGCGCAGAAGAACACGGTCACGGAGTTGCTGGAGCTCGCCCGGCGCGAAGACACGGCGTTGGACGCCTTCCTGCGTGAGGGCCGCGCGGAGGACGTGTTCGTCAAGAACATCGAGAACGTGCAGGGCGACGAGCGCGACGTCATCCTCATTACCGTCTGCTACGGCCCGACGCAGCCGGGAGGCGCGATGCTCGGCGCGAGCTTCGGACCGGTGAACGGCGAGGGCGGGGAGCGCCGCGTCAACGTCCTCTTCACGCGCGCGCGTCTGCGGTGCGAGGTGTTCGCGTCCTTCGATCCCGGGCAGCTGGACGTGAGTCGGGCCAGTCAGCCGGGCCCGAGAATTCTAAAGCGGTTCCTGGCCTATGCGAAATCGGGCGTGGTCGAGCAACCGGTCGCGACGGGGCACCAAGCGGACACGCCGTTCGAGGAGGACGTTGCCGAGGTGATCCGCAGTTTCGGCTACCTCGCCGATCCGCAGGTGGGCTCCGCGGGGTTCCGCATCGACATCGGCGTGCGCCACCCCGACCGGCCCGGCAGCTACCTGCTGGCTGTCGAGTGCGACGGCGCGACCTATCATTCGGCGTTGTGGGCAAGGGAACGTGACCGGTTGCGCCAGGACGTGCTGGAACATCTCGGATGGCGCTTCCACCGCATCTGGAGCACCGACTGGTTCTACGATCGGCGCAGGCAAATGGAGCGGCTGCGCGCCGCGCTCGATGCGGCGCGGACGGCGGAACAGGGCGAACACGTCGCCGGCGGTGCGAACGCCGCTGGAGCGGACGCCGGCGGAGCGGACGGGGGCGTCATCGAGCCCGAGCAAGTCCCGCGATCCGAACCGATCGAACTGCCCGGGATCGCGGGACGAACGATGCCCGCGTACGTCCGCGCGCAACCGCAGGCGGGGGTCGGGATCGATCCGCATGAGGCACCGATGCACCTGCTCGTTCCTCTGGTCCGCGAGGTGGTGACGGTCGAGGGGCCGATCCACATCGACGAGGTCGCGTGCCGGATCGCCGCAGCCTTCGGCAAGAAAAGAACCGGCCGGCGTGTGCTTGCGGCCACGCATCAGGCGCTGGTCGCGGCCAGACGGAGCAATCCCGAGATACAGAGCGATGGGGAGGACTTCTGGTGCACGGCGGGTCAGGCTGCCGAGCCGCCGGTGCGCGACCGGTCGGCGGAAAGCGGCGCGACCGCGAAAGCGGAAACGATCTCGCTGGCCGAGATCCGGGCGGCGGTCAGGCTGGCGCGCGAGGACAATCCCGGCGGCGGCGACGGCGACCTCGTCCGAGCCGCTGCCCGCCTCCTTGGCTTTCGCCGGGTCGGGGCAGAGTTACAGGCCCGGATCGGTGAAGGACTTGGCTGATGCAGAAACCGGCGGCTGGCTTGCCGCGCGCGATTCCCTGGGTTCCGGCGTGCGCCAATGCCGCGATCATCGGCCGGAGCATCCCTGCCGCTAAACCTTGGGCGGTGCGGCTGCGGCAAAGGCCGCCAGCGCGCCGGCCCGGTCGGCCATATCCGTCACTCGCGGAAAAGGCGTGAGGTCGACCTTGAAGCGCCGCGCGTTGTACATCTGCGGCACCAGGCAGGCGTCGACGATGTTCGGCGCATCGCCACCGGCGAACGGCGTGTCGGGCAGCAACCGCTCCAACGTCGCGAAACCCTGTTCCACCCAGTGCCGATACCAGCCGTCGACCGCCGGCTTGTCCTGCGCCATGTCGTGTTCGAGATATTGCAGGATGCGCAGATTGTTGATCGGGTGGATGTCGCACGCGATGGTCAAGGCCATCTCCATCGCCCGCGCGCGCGCCACCGGATCGGCGGGGATCATGCGCGGTTCGGGGTGGACCGCATCGAGATAGTCGATGATCGCGAGACTCTGCCCGAGCCGCAGGCCGTCGGTCTCCAGCGCGGGGACGAGCCCGGCCGGGTTGACGTCGAGATAGGCCGGCGCGCGCTGCTCGCCCGCGCGCAGGGCGTAGTTGCGCTTCTCGTAGGCCAGCCCTTTCAGGTTGAGGACGATGCGGACTCGGTAGCTGGCGGAGGACAGCGGGAAATCGTGAAGAATCATGCGGAGCTCGCTTCCTTGTCGCTGAAATGCCTGTCGCTGAAATGGCCGTTTGCGGTCTCGGGTAGATAGGGCAGGACGGCCGCATTGGCGACACGCGTGTCGGCTCGAACCCTTCGCGCTTCGGCCGAACAGGCGAGGGCGCTACTTCCGCAACATCGTCTGGCGGTACAGCAAGGTGATCGCGACCCGGCGATTGCGCGGGTCCGATGGATGGTCGGCGATCATCGGTTCGCGGTCGGCGACGCCTTCGATCCGCGCGAAGCGGCGCTCGGGGATGCCGCCGAGCGCGAGCCGCCGCCGCGTCGCTTCGGACCGCCCCGACGACAGCATCCAGTTGTTCATCGCGCGCGGATCGCCGTAGGGCAGGCTGTCGGTGTGGCCGCGGATCATGATCTGGTTGTCGGTGCCCGCGATCGACGCGGCGATCAGCCCGATCAGCTCGGACGCCTTGCCGTCGAGCATCGTCGTGCCGAGCGCGAACATCGAATAATCGGCATCGTCGACCAGGTCGATCCGCAGTCCTTCCGAAGTCGGGATGAAACGGACGTGGCTGGCGAGCTTGGCCAGCGGGCCGCCCTTCATCATCGCGCGGGCGATTTCTTCCTTGGTCTTGATGAAGTTCTTGCGATCCTCGGCAGCGGTGCGTTCCTTCAATGATCCCTTCTCGCCCGAGCCGACGTCCTTGCCGCCTTCCGCGCCCGCGGGGATGGTCAGCGACTTGGTGCCGGTCTGCGCGGCCTTGTGCGGGTAATTGTCGCGGTCGATGATCGATTCGCCGCCGAACAGGCCGTTGCCGCCGGCGCCGCCGACCCGCTTGGTGATCATCGTCGGCGCGAAATAGTCGGCGATCGACTTGCGCTGCTTCTCGGTCGTCGCGCCGAGGATCCACAGCAGCAGGAAGAACGCCATCATCGCGGTGACGAAATCGGCATAGGCGACCTTCCACGCGCCGCCGTGATGCGCGCCGTGGCCGCCGTCGACGATTTTCTTGACGATGATGATCTTGGGCGGCTGGTTGCTGCCGTGGGGAGCGCGCGCGGCCATGTCAGCGTCCGCGCAGGCCGTCGAAGACCTCGGCGAAGCCCGGCTGGTTGCTGTGCTTGATCCCCGAGCGCGCGGCCTCGATCACCAGTGGCTGCGGGTGGCCGTGGAGCGAGGCGATGATGATCTGCTTGACGACATGGTAGATCGCGCCGTCGGCGTCGATGATCTGCTTGAGGCGGCTGGCGAGTGGCGCGACCAGACCATAGGCGAGCAGCACCCCCATGAAGGTGCCGACCAGCGCCGACCCGATCATCGCACCCAGGATCGACGGCGGCTTGTCGATCGAGCCCATCGTCTTGACCACGCCGAGCACCGCGGCGACGATGCCCAGCGCGGGGAGCGCGTCGCCCAGGCCGTTCAGCGTGGTGTGCGGCCCTTCCACCTCGTGGTGATGGGTCCGAATCGCGTTATCCATCACCTCCTCGACCGCGTGGACATCGAGCGTGCCCGACGACACGACGACCAGGCGCAAAGTGTCGGCGATCAGCGCGACCAGCGTCGGATCGGCGAGCAGCCGCGGGTATTCGGCGAACACCGCGGAGGACTTGGGGTCCTCGACATGCGGCTCCAGCGCGATGGGGCCGTCGGTGCGCAACATCTTCATCAGCTTGCTGACGAGGAAGATGACGTCGAGGAAATCCTGCTTCTTCCACCGCGGCCCCTTGAACACTTTCGCCAGCCCGCCGCCGACGGCTTTCAGTTCCTTGCCCGAATTGCCGATGATCAGCGCGCCTGCGGCGGCGCCGCCGATGATGAGCATCTCGTGCGGGATCGCCTCCAGCACCGGGCCGAGCGCGCCGCCGGTGATCGCAAATCCACCGAACACCATGACGAAGAGGACGACGATGCCGATGATGGGAAACATGCAACTACCCCGGGAACACGCGGCCACACAGAAGCGGCACCGGTTCTAGGTAAGGGGATAAGGTAGCCAAGCCGTTACCGATGTTGGGGCGGGCGGCAAATTTTGGCGGAAGGGGCGGCAAGGTTTTGCCGGGTCGCTCCGCAACTCCGTTCGCCCTGAGCGAAGTCGAAGGGCATGGCTCTTGGCGATGTGCTTCGACTTCGCTCGGCACGAGCGGTATCGGGTGCCGGCGTCGGCACGGACGCTACGATCAGCGCAGATAATCGAACAGCGACAGTTGCGACAATTTGCCGAAGCTCGCCTGCGTCGCCGACAGGATCGTCATCGTCTTCTGGAGTTCCACGATCGCGGCGGTGTCGTCGTAGCCGTCGATCGCCGCTTCGCTCGCCTCGCGGTCGACCGCGACGGTTTTCAGGTCGGTCATCATCAGGTCGACGCGGGCGGCGCGGGCGCCGATCGAGCCCTGGATGTTGGCGACGGTGTCGGTCGCGCCGACGAGGCCGTCGATCGCGGCATTGGCGGCGTCGGTCGTCGCGTCGCCCGCCTGGAGCGCGGCGGCGAGCTGGGCGATGACCGCGAGCGCGTCGCCGCTTCCGGTCGCGAAGATGCGCGCGGCGGTCTCGTTGGCCTGGACGCTCTGGCCGTCGCCGACGGGGACGGTGGAGACGGGTTTGTCGGCGAGCTTGTAGCTGCCGTCGGCTTGCTTGACCGCGCCCGCGCCGCCGTCGGCGCCGCCGAACAAGGGTTCGCCGCGTGCGTCGACGGTGTTGGCGAGGCCTGCGAGCTGCTCGACGATACCCGCCAACTGGTCGCCGATCGTTTTGCGGTCGACCGCGGTCAGCGTACCGTTGGCGGCGCGGGTGGCGAGTTCGGTCGCCTGCTGGAGCTGGTTGGTGATCGCGGTGAGCGTCGAGTCGCTCTGCGCGAGCACCGAGGCGGCGACCGCGAGGTTGCCGCCATACGCCTTGTCGTCGGCGCCGGCGCGGGCGAGACCCTGAAGCCGCTGATAGGCGACGCTGTCGTCGGAGGGGGCGAGCAGTTTCTGCCGCGAGGAAATCTGGGTCGACACCCGGTCGGCACGCGCGGCGATCGCCGCCATCGCACTGGCGGAACGATCGTAAAAGCTGCTGGTCGAGATGGTCATCAGTTGATCCCGATGATCGTCTGAAAGATGTCGCGCGCGACCTGGATCACCTTGGACGACGCCTGATACGCCTGCTGGAAACGCAGCAGGTCGACCGCTTCGGTATCGAGGTTGACCCCGGAGACCGAATCGCGCGCGGACACCGCACCGTCGCGAATCGCACTCTGCGCGTCGGCGACCAATTTGCGCTGCTCGATCGCGGCGGCGTTGTTGGCGACCAGCGTCGTCGTGCGCCCCTCGACCCCGGACGCGGCGCGGCTTGCCTGAAGGGTCGCGAGGTTCGATCCGTCGCGCGGGCCCCCGCCGACGCTCGCGGCAGCGATATCGTCGGGGTTGGTGAGCGACAGTTTGAACTCGGTCGGCACCGATGCCGGAGCAATGTCGAACATCTTCGGCGGAGGGGCGCCGCCGCCGAGCGTTTGCCCACGCGCCTGGAACGCGTTGACGTCGGTCGTGAACGCGCCCGCGATCGTGTTGAGGGCGGCGCGCGCGTCCGCCACCTGCTTCGCGCCGTCGACAATGCCGCCGAGCGCGCCGCCGTTGGGCAAGACGGCCCCCGAAACGCCATCGCGGAACATCGCCAACGTCACTTTGTCGGCGTCGCGCGCATAGGTCACCGCACCCGCGCTGGTGCCCGACACGAACACCGCACCCGAAGCATCGCCGAGCTTCACCGTCGCACGACCGATCGAGTCGGTGGTGACGGTGACGTCGACGAGGGTCGACATCTGTTCGAGCAGCTGGTCGCGCTGATCGGCAAGGCTTGCCGCGGCCGCCGAATCGGGAGCGGTGCGCGCCAAGCCGTCGTTGACCTTGGCGAGCGCGGCGCCGAAGCGGTTGAGCGCGGCGGTGCCCTGGTCGGCGGTCGAATCGAGATCGGCGGCGACCTGGTCGAGCGCGCGGCCGGTGGCGGAGAAGGCGCCTGCGGCGGTTGTCGCCGATTCGAGCAACGCGGTGCGCGCCGCGCTCGACGTCGGATCGGCGGCCAGCGTGCTGGCGGCGGTGAAGAAGCCGGTGACGCGGGCGGTCAGCTGGTTGCCGGTGAGCGCGCCCTGGATACGTCCGAGCCACGCCGAAGCCGATTCGGTGCGCGCGAGATCGGTGCCCGCGGTGCGGACCGCGGCGGTCTTGTAGGCGTCGGCGGAGCGCGCGATGCCCGTGATCGTGACGCCCATGCCGGCATTGACGGCGCCGGAGCGGTAACTGCCCGAGGCGGCGCCGACTTCGGCGAGGCGGGCGGAGCGCTTGGCATAGCCCTCGACACCGGCATTGGCGATGTTCTCCGACGTCGTCGTCAGCGCGCCCTGATAGGCCCGGACGCCCGAAGCGCCGATCGCAAGGAGATCGCTCATCGCTAGGGCGTAGGCGCCGGATCGTTAAGATCGGGTTGCGGTGGGGCGGGGTCGCTCTCCGCGTCGCGCGAGAGGAAGTCTGTCCCAAGAAACTTTACAAGGGCCTTGCCGATGCCGAGCGGGGTGTGCTCGGCCATCGCCTTGACGGTCAGCTGGTCCTGCATGTCGCGGAACGTGTCGAGCGCTTTCGAGTCGAACAGGGGGTCGGCGAGATGGGTTGCGCGCATCGACTTCAGCATCATGCCGGTGAAGACCGATTCGAACTGCTGCCCGGCCTTGGCCAGATTGTTCTTGCCGGCGAGGCGGCTGGTGTCCGCGGTGACGGCACCGACGGTGGCTGGGGCTGAAACCGGGGTCACAGGATGATCAACTCGGCCTTGAGCGCACCCGCTTCCTTGAGCGCTTCGAGGATCGCAACGAGGTCGGCGGGCGATGCGCCGATCGCGTTCACCGCCTTGACCACGTCGGCGAGCTTTGGGCCGGGGGCGATGAGGAACATCGGCTTCTTCTCCTCCTCGACCTGGACGTTCGATCGCTGCTCGACCGCGGTCTGGCCGTTCGACAGTGGCGCGGGCTGGCTGATCCGCTGGCTCTCGTCGATGCGGACGGTCAGCTTGCCGTGGGTGACCGCAGCGGGGCCGACGCGGACCGCGGAATTGATCACGACGGTACCGGTGCGCGCGTTGACGATGACCTTGGCGGAGGGTTCGGCGGACACGACGTCGAGGTTCTCGATGGTCGACATGATCGTCGCGCGAGTGTCCGCGCCGGGCGGTGCGCGGACTGCAACGGAGACGGCGTCGATCGCCTGCGCGCTGCCTGCGCCGAGCGTCCGGTTGATCGCACCCGCGACATTCTGTGCGGTCGTGAAGTCGGCACGCGCCAGGTTGAAGGTGAGGACGGGGGCGGAATCGAACCCGGTGGCGACCGCGCGCTCGACGGTGGCGCCTTCGGGGATGCGGCCGGTCGAGGGCACATTGACGACGATCCTGGACCCGTCGGCGCCTTCCGCGCCGAGCCCGCCGACCGCGAGGTTGCCCTGCGCCATGGCATAGACCTGCCCGTCGGCGCCGAGCAAAGGCGTCAGGATCAGGCTGCCGCCGCGCAGCGACTTGGCCTTGCCCATCGACGCGACGGTGATGTCGAGCCGCTGGCCGGGCTTGGCGAACGGCGGCAGCTCGGCGGTGATGAGCACGACGGCGGCGTTCTTGAGGCCGGGATTGGCGGACGGCGGCAGTTGCAGGCCGAAGCGCGATGCGACCGCCTTGACCGATTGGACGGTGTATTCGAGGTTGTCGTCGCCGGTGCCGGGCAAGCCGACGACGATGCCGTAACCGGTCAGCTGGTTCGACCGGATGCCCTGGAAGCCGCCGAGATCCTTGATCCGATCGGCAGATGCGGGGCTCGCCATCAGAAGTGCAGCAAGAGCGGCGAGAACGGTACGGATCATGCCCGGCATCCTGCGACGACGATGGTTAAGGCCGGGCTAACCATCAGAACGGGCTCACCACCGAGAAGAAGCGCCCGAGCCATCCCTGGCGTCCGGCGCGCGCGACGTCGCCCTTGCCGGTGTAGGCGATCTGCGCGTCCGCGACGCGGGTCGAGAGGACGCGATTGTCGGCGGAGATATCGGCGATGCGGACGATCCCCTTGATGCGGACGAACTCGTCGCCGCGGTTGAGCGTCACCCGCTTCTGCCCCTGCACCAGCATCGTGCCGTTGGGGAAGACCTGCGCCACCGTCACGCTGACCTCGCCCGACAGCGAATTGGACTGGTCGGCGGCGCCCTGGCCGTTGAAGCCGCGCCTGCCGCTGATGCTTGCGTCGGTGTTGTTGAACAGCGCGAGCGGGCCGGTCGACGGCGGGGTGATGCTGAGGTTGCCGGCCGAATCGAGCTTCGAGCTCGACGATTTGGACGCGGCGGTGCGCTCGACCAGGACGATGGTCAGCGGGTCGCCGACCCGCCGCGCGCGCCAGCCTTCGTACAGCGCCGAATAGCCGTCCGAGACCTGGAAGATCGCGCCGTTCGCGGGCGCCGCCACGGGCAGCGCGACGGGCGCACGGGCGACCGAGAAGTCCTCGGGCGGTTTCTTCTTGAACAGGCTTGCACCCGCCGGGGTCGCGACGAGTGCGACGACGATGACAGCCGCGTACCTCACAGGTTCTGGTTCACGTATTTGAGCATGTCGTCGGTCGCGGAGATCATCTTGGAATTCACCTCATACGCGCGCTGGGTCTCGATCATGTCGACGAGCTCCTCGACGACATTGACGTTGCTGGCCTCGAGCATCCCTTGGCGCACCTTGGCGCGTCCGTCGGCACCGGCGACGCCAAGGTTGGCGGTGCCGCTCGCGGCGGTCTCGACCAGGTAATTGTCGCCCGCCGGCTGCAGCCCCGCTGCGTTGGGGAAGGCTGCGACCTGGATCTGCCCGAGCTGCGTCGGCTCGGTCTGGCCGGCGACGGTTGCGGAGACGGTGCCGTCGTTGCCGATCGTGATCTGGGTCGCGCCCTCGGGCACGGTAATTCCGGGCTGGACCTGATAGCCTTCGCTGGTGACCAGCAGCCCCTCCGCCGAGCGCGAGAAATTGCCCGCCCGCGTGTAGCCGAGCGTGCCGCCGGGCATCTGCACCTGAAAGTATCCGTCGCCGTCGAGCATCAGGTCAAGCGCATTCCCCGTCTGGTTAGCGGAACCCTGCGTGTCGATCCGCGCAGTGCCCTGAATACGCACGCCAGTGCCGAGATTGAGGCCGGTCGCGTATTTGGTCTCGCTCGTCGACTGCGCGCCAGGTGCGGTGACAGTCTGGTAGGCGAGCGTCTCGAACGCCGCGCGGTCGCGCTTGAATCCCGTCGTGTTGACGTTGGCGAGGTTGTTCGAGATCACCCGCATGCGCGTATCCTGAGCGTCGAGCCCGGTCCGCGCGATGTGCATGGCTGCAGAAGTCATATCTGTTTTCCCGATGGATGCCGTTCGTGCTGAGCGCAGCCGAAGCACCTTGTGGAGGGCTGCCCTTCGACTTCGCTCAGGGCGAACGGAATGGTGGTGGTCCTCATGAAGGCAGGCGCATGAGGGAGGCTGCGCTTTCGTCCATCGACTTCGCCTCCTTCATCATGTTCGCCTGCACTTCGTAAGACCGCTGATTCTCGATCATGTCGACCAGCGCCTGGGTCATGTTGACGTTCGATCCTTCGAGCGCGCCCGCGGTGACCTTGGCGTCGAGGTCGGCGGGCAGGGTGCCGCCGTCGCGGACCTTCAGGAGGTTGTCGAGGCCCTTGACCGTGTCGGTGCCCTTGGTGCTGACGACTTTCAGCCGGTCGAGCACCTGCGGGTTTTTCGCATCGCCGCCCTGCGGCACGATCGACACCGTGCCGTCGCTCGCGATCGAGAGCGATTCGTGCGGGGGCACGGTGATCGGCCCCGACTGGCCCTGGACGACAAAGCCGTCGCCGGTCTGGAGCACGCCCGATGGCGCGACTTCCAGATCGCCGCGGCGCGTGTAGCTTTCGGTGCCGTCCGACGCCTG
This sequence comes from Sphingomonas sp., assembly GCF_964263785.1. Taxonomy (GTDB): domain Bacteria; phylum Pseudomonadota; class Alphaproteobacteria; order Sphingomonadales; family Sphingomonadaceae; genus Sphingomonas. The sequence goes on along the minus strand of NZ_CAXVWL010000080.1, from coordinate 7,892 downwards.
CACCGCCAGCCAGCTGTCCGCACCGGTCAGCGCGACATCGAGACCGCGGCCGGTCTGCTGGAGCGCGCCCGCGGTGCGATCGGCGTCGGTGACTTCCTCCGACGTCGGCGAACGCGCCTCCAGCTGGGTGCCGCCGCCCTTCAGCTGAATCTGGTCGAAGACGACGCGGTCGGCGCGGAAGCCGATGGTCGACACGTTCGCCATGTTGTTGGCAATCGCGGCCTGCGCGGCCATGTGCGCGCGCAGGCCGGTCGCCGCGGTGTAGACCAGTTTGTCCATCTAAGCCTTCCGAACTCTCGATCACGAGCGGATGTTGAAGCCCCGCAGCGTCAGCTGCGAATATTGAAGATCGTCTGCGAAATCTGGCTGGCGGTGTCCAAGGCCTTGGCGTTCGCCTGAAAATTGCGCTGCGCCGCGATCAGGCCGACCAGCTCTTCGGTGATGTCGACGTTGGAGCGTTCGATTGTGCTGCTCATCAGCTTGCCGAAGCCGTTCGATCCCGCCGTCCCGAGCACCGGATCGCCCGACACGCCCGATGCCTGCCAATAGCTGTTGCCTTGCTGGCGCAACCCTTCGGGGCTGGAGAAATTGGCGAGCATGACTTGGCCGAGCGCCTTGGTATCGCCGTTCGAGAAGCTTGCCTTGACGAGGCCGTCGACGCCGACCGTCACGCCTTCGAGCTGACCGACCGCCTTGCCGTTCTGGGTCCTGTCGACGACGTTGAAGGGTGCCGACAATTGCGTCGTGTTCGCGCCGATCATCAGCGACAGCTGCTGCTCGGTCTTGGACGTCGTTGTCAGCACCGGATCGAAGGTGGTCGTCGCGGTAGGCGCGGTGAGCGCGTTGGTCGAATCGAAGGTCAGCGCGACCTTGTCGCTGCCGCCGCTTTTCAGCGGCTGGTCGCCCAGGAAGCTGTAGGCGTTCCAGGTGCTGGTATTGCTGTTGGCGGTGGTCGGCGTCGTCGCGCGCGCCAGATAGGTCGTCATCGTCAGGGCATTGCCGTTGCTGTCGTAGACGGTGTTCTGTATCGACTGGCTATACGTCGTCGGATCGAACCGATCGAAATCGGCGGTTGTCGGCTGAGTGTTTGCGTTGAGCTGGAGCGTCAACGCGGTCGCAGTCGTAGGCACCGCCAAACCGCTGGTCTGCGGCAGGCGAAGCGACACCGCCGAGTCGAGCCCCGTCGCCACCACCGCGCCCGAACCGTCGACTGGATACACCTGCAGATGCCCGCCGGTGGAATCGACGACGTAGCGGTCGTTGTCGACCTGAAAGCCGCCGTTGCGGGTGAAGTTCACCTGCTGCGCATTCAGGTCGGTCTTGACCGCGAAGAAGCCGTCGCCCGAGATCGCGAGGTCGAGGGTGTTCGACGACTGGATTAGGTTGCCTTGGCCGAACTGCTGGCGGTTCGCCTTCACGACGGTGCCCGATCCGACCATCTGGGTGGGCGACAGCGACAGCGACGACGAGATGACGTCGGCGAATTCGGTGCGGCTCTTCTTGAAACCGTTTGTCGAGACGTTGGCGAGGTTGTGCGAGATGGTCGACATCTCGGTCTGCGACGCCTGGAGGCCGGAAAGCGCGGTGTAGAAGGACATGGGGTTACTCCTGTACGAAGAAAAAGGGGGTGATCAGCCGATCTCGCGGACAGCGGAGACCTGGACGGTGCCGATGCCGGCGACGTTGAGGACGGGCGAGCCGCCGGGCGGCACCGATACGGATTGGACGGGCGCCCAGACGAGGCCGGTGGCGGGCACCGTGGCGCCGTTGTTCTGCGCGGTGACGGTGATCTTGAAAGGCCCCGAGCCGGCGTCCTCGCCCGCTGCGGTCAGGCCGTCCCAGTCGTAGGTCGAGGTTCCCTTGGGGCTGGCGCCGAGTGAAATCTGCTTGACCACCGCGCCGCTCTCGGATTCGATCGTCACCTTGACGTCCGACGCCGCGCCCGACAGCTCGACCGCGCCCGACAGCCCGCCGGTGGTGCGGCCGTAGGCGGTGTCGCCGGCGGTCAGCACGGTACGGCCGATGTAGCTGCTGGCGTCGGACACGCTGGTGGTGCCGAGCTTGTCGGAGATGCCTTTCAGCGTCGACGACATCTCGCTGATCCCGGCGAGCGACGAGAATTGCGCCATCTGCGCGACCATCTGGGTGTTGTCGACGGGGTTGAACGGGTCCTGGTTCTGCATCTGCGCGGTCATCAATTTCAGGAAATCCGACTGGCCGAGCGTCGTCGAAGCTGAGGCCGCGACGGTTGGCGAGGTCGAATTGCGCTTGATGCCGAGATTGGACAGCGTGGTGTCGAACGAGGTGGCGGCGGTGGAGACGGTCATGGTCAGCGGCCCAGCTTGAGGGTGTCGATGATCAGCGACTTGGCGGTCTGCATGACTTCAACGTTGTTCTGATAGGTGCGCGCGGTCTCCATCATGTCGACCAGCTCGCGGGTCTCGTCGACCGCGGCGTCGAAGACGTTGCCGTCCTTGTCGGCCATCGGATTGGACGGGTCGTAGCGTTTGGTGGGGGCCTCGCCCGCGGTGACGACGCGCTCGACGTCGACCGTCGACATGCCGCTGGCCGCGTCGAAGGTGGTGCGGAACACCGGCTTCATCGTGCGGTAGGCGGCAGCTTCCGAGCCGGCGACGACGCCTGCGTTGGCGAGGTTCGACGCGGTGGTGTTCATGCGGACGAGCTGCGCGGACATCGCGCGGCCCGACACCTGGAAGATCGAGAGCGGCTGTCCCATCCTATTCGCCCTTCAGCGCGCGGGTGATCTGGCCGATCCGCCCGTTGAGAAAGGAGAGCGTCGTCTGATACTGGACCGCGTTCTCGGCGAAGGCGGTCTGTTCCTGGCTCAGTTCGACGGTGTTGCCGTCCATCGACGTCTGGGTCGGCACGCGGTATTTGATCGCGCCGCTCATGCCTGCGCCGTCCGACTGCTCCATCGACTTGAGTGCGCTCTGGAAGTCGATGTCGCGCGCCTTGAACCCGGGGGTCGAGGCGTTGGCGATGTTGGAGGCGAGCACCCCCATGCGCTGCGAGCGCACCGCCAGGGCCGCCCCGTGAACTCCGAACAACGTGTCGCCGGCCATCGCCGTGAACTCCTTGGGCGCTCGATTGCGCGTCGGGAACCTCGCAAGGGATGTGCCAGATGGCGCAACGACTGCGGGACGCGGGTTGTGGCCTTGTCGGGCGGCAGGGATTTGCCGGGGGCGGCAAGTGACAGTCTTGCCGTTGCAGGCTGTCCTACAGGTCGCGACTGTGCGCAGGATCAAGAATGATGCGCATCCTCGCCTCCAGCCCTCGACATCGGGGTACGCGCCTCGTTAGTTACGCAGGTACGTGTCAACGGGTGTCAACGTCTTCGGAACGCAGACCGGTTTCACGTGTCAACGAGTGTCAACGTGCTCGGCACGTGGCGCACTCTTGTCCGCCCGTGAAAGTGCGGCCTTCGGCTCACGTCCACGCGTCAACCGGTGTCAACGTCTCGCGTTTGCATCGTTCGGGGCGGACTTGGCCCACTGCTTGCACATGTCCTCGTGACATGATCGCGTTCGCCCACTTCCTCGACCCAACCGCCTTCGCCATCGTCGGTGGTGGCACGGCGCTGGTTACCTTGCTCAGGGCGCCCGCAACGGATGTCGGCCGCGCGCTTGCCGCCTTGCGAACACTCGGGCGAAAACGGTTCGATGGCGACACGCTTGTCGCGCAAGTCGCGGTGCTCGCGCGCACGGCGCAGCGGCAGGGGGTGGTCGCGCTCGACAAGGCGGTGATCACAGACGCCGACGTCCGCGCTGCGGTGGAGCACATCATTGACGGCCGGGGCGGCGAAGCGGTCGCGGCGATGCTCGACCATCATCGGCGCGCGAGGGTCGAGCGGCATCTCGCCGCCGCCGAGGTCTGGGCGGGGGCGGCGGAGGCGGCCCCGGCGATGGGAATGGTCGGCACGCTGATCGGGCTCGCGGCGATGTTCGCGACGATGACCGATCCGGGTGCGATCGGCGGGGCGATGGCGGTGGCGCTGCTGGCGACGCTTTATGGCGCGTTGATCGCCAATCTGGTCGCGATGCCGATCGCCGCCCGGTTGCGCGCGGCGGCGCGGTGCGAGGCGTTCGAGCGCGCGCGGCTGGTCTCGCCGCTGGCTGCGCTGGCCGCGCGCGAGACGCCGCGGAGACTCGCGGCGTGAGCGACTTTCCCGATATCGCCCCGCCGCGCGCGCTGTGGGTGGTGACGCTGGCCGATCTGGCGCTGCTGCTCGTCGGCTTCCTGCTGCTCGTCCAGGTCAGTGGCGATCGCGCGGCGCTGGCGAAGGGCTTGCGCGAAGGTTTCGGCGAGACGCCTGCTGCCGCGATGCCGGTACTCGCGACAGCGACGCCCGAATTCGCAGCAGGATCGGCGACGTTGCCACGCGACTTGGCGCTGGTCGCATGGGCGCGTGATGCGGTGCGCGATCCGCGGGTGATGCTGACGATCACCGGTGCCGTGGACGGCACCCCGGACGATATCGACCCGGCGACCGGTAGCGGCGCGGTGCTCGCCGCCGATCGCGCGCGTGCGGTCGCAAGCCTGCTCGCGGGCGCCGTGCCCGCGGGGCGGCTAACGATTGCAACCACCATTGCTCCCGGCCGACGCGCCGCGGCGCTGACGCTCGCGTTCGCGGGTGAGAGGAAACCATGATTCTATTCCTTCTGCTGCTGGCGGCAGCGCCGGCGTTCCAGGACATCGGCGGGCTCGACCGCGCGGTGGCGTCGTTCACCGGGCGGCCGATCGGTGTCGAGGGCGGCGCGCGCACCTCGGTCGATGCGCGGCTGCGGCTGGCGCAATGTCCGACGGTCGCGATGTCGTGGCGGACCGAGGCGCACGATGCGGTGGTCGTCACCTGCTCCGGCCCCGACTGGCGCATCTTCGTGCCGGTCGTGCGCGCGTCGGCCGCGCCCGGAGCACCGGTGCGAGCGGCATATGTCGCGCCGGTCAAGCTCGAGCCCGTCGTGCGGCGCGGCGATCCCGTCGTGATCGAGGCGGGATCGGACGGCTTTTCGATTCAGCGCGAAGGCATCGCCATGGCCGATGCGGCGCCGGGCGCACGCTTCCTGGTGCGGGTCGCGGATGCCAAGGCACCGGTGCAGGCGGTGGCGGTCGCCAGCGGCCGCGCGACGCTGCCCGGATGGAGCGAATAAAAAAGTTCTAAAGCTGCCGCGCAAGCGGCCGTTTCTGCTCATGTCACGAAACCCGAAAGGTGCGGACATGGTCGAATCGATAGGCGCAAGGCCGGTTACCAGCGAGACGAAGGTCACTCGCGTCGTGCAGGCACAGCCCGTGCCGAAGGTCGCTGGGATGGCGGTGCCGGACGGCGACACCACCGCTCTCGGCGGCGTCGCCAAGGCGCTCGCGAGCAAGCCGCCGGTCGATGTCGACCGGGTCGCACTGGTCCGTCGCGCCATCGAGCGCGGCGACTTCCCGATCCTGCCCGCGACGATCGCCGACCGGATGATCGCGCTGAAATACGACTGGATGAGTGCCGATGACCAGGCGTGACGCGCTGATCCGAACGATCGACGCGCTGCAGGCCGAGATCGCGGCGCTCAAGACCAACGACGTCGTCGCACTGGAGCGCGCCACCGCGGACAAGCTGGCGTGCATCGAGGCGGTCGCGGCGCTGGGCACGGGGCCTGCTTGCGCCGACCTGCGCGAGCTCGCCGACGAGGCGAATCGGCTGAACGAAACCTGCCGCATCTACGTCAACTTGATGGCGGCAAATGTCCGCCGCCGCCTGCAAACCCTGACCGGCGATGCCGGGTTCGGGGCCGGAGCGGGCTATGGGCGTGGGGTAGCGCGGGCGTACGCCTAACGGTTGGCACGTCTTTTGCTGAGTCGTGCTCAGCATGACGATTTCCTCCATTTCCACAGCCCGCGTCCAGTCGGCGATCGTCGCCGCGAGTTCGCGGACGGGCGTCGATTTCAATTACCTGCTGGGACAGGCGAAGCTCGAAAGCGGGCTGCGCGCCAACGCCAAGGCGGCGCGGTCGAGTGCGTCGGGGCTGTACCAGTTCATCGAATCGAGCTGGCTTGCGGTCGTCAAGAAACATGGCGCTGAGCATGGCCTAGGCTGGGCGGCGGATGCGATCGGGCCCGGCAACCGGGTGGTGGACGCGAGCACGCGGCAGGCGATCCTCGCGCTGCGCAACGATCCGGCCGCGGCATCGCTGATGGCGGCGGAGCATGCGTCCGACAACAAGGACGCGCTTCAGGCGACGTTGGGGCGCGATGCGACCGGCACCGACCTCTACATGGCGCATTTCCTGGGGCTCGGCGGGGCCAAGAAGTTCCTGACCAAGATGGCCGCGAGCCCGAATGCAAGCGGTGCGGCGCTGTTCCCGCAGGCGGCGAGCGCAAATAAGGGGGTGTTCTACGCCAAGAACGGTCAGCCGAGATCGCTAACCCAGATTTACGACCGTTTTGCCGACAAGCTGGCGGGAAGCGATGCGGCCGGGACGGCCTCGGCCAACCGCGACTTCGCGACGCGGGTATTGGGGCTGAACGGCGACACGACGGTGGTGACTGGAAGCGAGAGCGCGGAGGACGCCTTGTCTTGGGCGAGCTCTACCATCGGCCAATTGGACAAGCGCAAATCCGTTGATCTGCTGCGCCCCACACCGAACACAGCCCGACTTGCGTACATGATGCTGGCGGGGCTCTGACATGAAGTTCCTCGCCTCTGCGCGCCAAGCCGTGCTGCCCGGCTCGATCCTGCTGCTCGTGCTCGTCATGGTCGTGCCGATCCCCGCGGCGATGCTCGACATCTTCTTCGTCGCCAATATCGCGATCAGCCTTGCGGTGCTGATGGTCGCCTTGAACGCGCAGAAGCCGCTCGATTTCTCCGCTTTCCCGACCGTCCTGCTGTTCGCCACGCTGTTCCGGCTCGGCCTCAACGTCGCCTCGACGCGCATCGTGCTGGTCCACGGGCATGAGGGCGAGGCGGCGGCGGGGCATGTCATCGAGGCGTTCGGGACCTTCCTGATCGGCGGCGATTACGTCGTCGGCATCTTCGTCTTCGCGATCCTGATGATCATCAACCTGATCGTCGTGACCAAGGGCGCGGGGCGCGTGTCCGAAGTGTCGGCGCGGTTCACGCTGGACGCGCTGCCCGGCAAGCAGATGGCGATCGACGCCGACCTCAACGCCGGGCTCATCACCCCCGACGAGGCCAAGGCGCGGCGCGTCGAGGTGTCGACCGAGGCCGATTTCTACGGATCGATGGACGGTTCGTCCAAGTTCGTGAAGGGCGACGCGATCGCCGCGGTGCTGATCCTCGCCGCCAACGTCATCGGCGGCCTGATCCTCGGCCCCGTCAGCCACGGCCTCTCCATCGCCGAGGCCGCCAAGACCTATATCCTGCTCGCGATCGGCGACGCGCTCGTCGCGCAGCTCCCCAGCCTGATGCTATCGATCGCCGCCGCGGCGATCGTCACCCGCGTCAATTCCGACAAGGATCTGGCCGGCCAGATCGGCGGCCAGTTCGGCGCATCGAAGACCTGGATTCCGGTCGCGGCGATCCTGACCCTGCTCGGCCTGTTCCCGGGCATGCCGCACGTCCTGATCCTCAGCGCAGCGGGCATCGCCGGGTTCGCCGCGTGGAAGCTGCGCCAGATCGAGCGCCGCCCGCCGCCGGTCGTCGAACAGATCGTCGAACCCGTCGACGCCTCGAGGATCGGCTGGGACGAGGTGACCGACGCGATGCAGGTCAACCTCGACATCGGCTACGGGCTCGTGCCGCTCGCGGACGAGCGCAAGGGCGCGCCGCTGATGGGCCGGATCACCGGCGTCAGGCGGCAGCTCAGCAAGGAACTCGGCTTCGTCGTACCGCAGTGCCGCGTGCGCGACGACATCAACCTCGCGCCCTT
>NZ_CAXVWL010000079.1:0-5876 GCF_964263785.1 Sphingomonas sp. | reverse complement strand
ACCGATCCGCGCGGGGTGCGCGATCCGGTGACGACGATGTCGGGGCCTTCGGCGTCCTCGTCGTCGGTCTGGACGGGTGCAGAGGATGGCGCGGGCGCGGGCGCAGTCTGCGCCGCGGCGGGGAGCGGAGCGACGAGGGCGAGCAGAGTCAAGGCGGTGCGCATGGCAGGTCGCCTAGGGCCCAATTGTCGCAAGATTGTGCCGGAGTGTGAAACGCGCCACCCCTTATCGAAGGAAAGCTACAAGCTACTCACCCGGCCGCCCGCGTGCCGCTCCAGCCTGCCCGCCAGCTCCAGCTCTAACAGCACCGTATGCACCACGGCGGTCGGACGCGCCGACTGGCGAATCAGCTCGTCCACGGGCACCGGAACAGGGCCGAGCAGCGCGACCACCGCATCGCGGTCGCGGTCGCTCGCGTCCTCGGGCGGCGGGCCCGCGAAGCCGCCCGGCGGCGAGCGCACGGCGCGCGCGTCGATCGGGCGGATCTGTTCCAACACGTCGGCGGCACTCTGGACCAAAGTGGCGCCTTCGCGGATCAGCGAATTGCAGCCTTGCGCACGCGGATCGAGCGGACTGCCGGGGACCGCCATCACCTCGCGCCCGAACTCGCCCGCCAGCCGGGCGGTGATGAGCGATCCCGATTTCGGCGCCGCCTCGATCACAACGGTCCCCGCCGACAGCCCGGCGATGATGCGGTTGCGATAGGGAAAGTGGCGCGCGCGCGGTTCGGTGCCGGGCGGTTGCTCGGCGATCAGCAGCCCCGCGGTTGCGACGCGCTCCTGCAGGTCGCGGTTCTCGGGCGGGAAGCCGATGTCGATCCCGCTCGCGATCACCCCGACGGTCGTCCCGCTCCCCAGCGCGCCGACGTGCGCGGCGGTATCCACCCCGCGCGCCAGACCCGACACAACGGTCGCGCCGTCGCGGGCCAGCGCATGCGCCAGCTCGCGTGCGAAGCGGCACGCCGCGGCCGAGGCATTGCGCGCGCCGACGATCGCAACGCACGGCGCGCTCGCCAGCGCGACATCGCCGCGGACGATCAGCGCGGGCGGCGCGTTCTCGATCTCGGCCAGCAGCGCGGAATAGTCCGGGTCGCCCAGGAACAGGTAGCGCGCGCCCAGCCGCTCGGTCGCCGCCATCTCGCGCGCGACCGCGCCCGCGTCGGCGACCGGCGGCGCCCGCCCGCCGCCACGGCGCGCCAGCATCGGCAGCGCGTCGAGCGCGGCCTCCGCATCGCCGAAACGCGGGATGAGCTGGCGATAGGTGACCGGGCCGATGCCCTGCGTGCGGATCAGTCGCAGCCGCGCCGCGGCGGTATCAGCCATCCCTGCGGCCGACCCTGGGTTCGGTTCCCTCCAGCAGCCGTTCGATATTGGCGGCGTGCTTGATCAGCACGATCAGCGCAAAGGCGAGCAGCGGCAGGACGATGTCGAACCGGTCGAACAACGCCGCGGCCACCGGCGCGCTCACCGCCGCCGCCATCCCCGCCACCGACGAAAGCCGTAAAAGCGCAAGCAGCCCGAGCCACACGACCGCATAGACGAGCGCCACCGGCCAGCAGAGCCCGAGCGCGATCCCCATCAGTGTCGCCACCCCCTTGCCGCCGCGAAAGCGCAGCCAGACCGGATAGCAATGCCCGACGAACGCGCCGATCGCGGCCAGCACGCCGTTGCCGGGTGATAGCCAGTCGACCAGCAATACCGCCGTCAGCCCCTTGACCACGTCGAGCACCAGCGTCGCCGCGGCGAGCCCCTTGCGGCCGGTGCGCAGCACGTTGGTCGCGCCGATGTTGCCCGAACCGATCGCGCGCAGGTCGCCCGCACCGCCGAGCCGCGTCAGGATGACGCCGAACGGGATCGATCCCAGCACATATCCGACGATCAGCGCCAGCGCGGGCGCGACCCATAGCACTTGTGTGCTCACCCGTTGCTGCCCCCCAGTCTGTGCACGATAGTCGATCGTTGCGGACATGACCACTATCTTGCGTCAATCTTGCCGCCGGGTGGCGCCGAGGTAAGAGGGCCACATGGCCGACATTCGCCCGATCCTGTTCTTCGATTCCGGCGTCGGCGGCCTGTCGATCGTCGCGCCCGCGCGCGCCGCCTTGCCGCGCGCGCCGTTCGTCTATGTCGCCGATTCCGCTGGCTTCCCGTACGGGACACGCGACGAGGCCGATATCGCGGCGCGCGTGCCGGTGCTGCTCGGCCGGCTGGCGGAACGCTATCGCCCGCGCCTGATCGTGATTGCGTGCAACACCGCCTCCACCATCGCGCTGCCCGCGGTGCGTGCCGCGCTCGACCTGCCTGTCGTCGGCACCGTTCCTGCGATCAAACCGGCCGCAGCGATGAGCAAGACCCGCACCATCGGCGTGCTCGGCACCGACGCGACGGTGCGCCAGGCGTATGTCGACGATCTGGCGGCGCGATTCGCGAGCGACTGCACGGTGCTGCGCCACGGATCGGCCGCGCTGGTCGAACTGGCGGAGGCCAAGCTGCGCGGCGAAGCGCCCGTCGCCGGAGCCTTCGCGGCGGTGCTCGACGGGTTGCTCGGCCAACCGGGTGGCGAGGCGATCGACGTGGTCGTCAATGCCTGCACCCATTTCCCGTTGGTCGAGGCGGAGTTGGCGGCGGCGGCGACGCGGCCCTTGCGCTTCGTCGATGGCGGCGAAGGCATCGCGCGGCGGATCGTCGCGCTGACGCAAGGGCAGGATTGGCCCGACGCGCCAACGGCAGGCGTGGCGGTATTCACCCGGCTGGGCGAGCGGGAAGCGGCGCTCGCGCCGGCGCTCACCGGGCGAGGGTTCCCGTGGATCGAGCCCCTGTAACCGGCAGATCGCTCACGCCACGACCCGCAACCACTCGTCCGGATCGGCGCGCGCGCTCCGCAATCGGTTGACAGGCGCCGCCGCATCCTCCCAACCGATCGCCACGCCGCAGAACACCATCCGCTCCGCCGGCGTCGCCAGAAATCCAGCGACCGTGTCGGAATACACCGCCCAGGCCTCCTGCGCGCACGTCCCGAGTCCCTCGCCGACCGCGAGCAGCATCAACGCTTGCAGGTACATCCCCAGGTCCGCCCATTGCGGCGGCCCCATCCGCCGGTCGACGGTGACGAAATAGGCAGCGGGCGCGCCGAAGAAGGCGAAGTTGTTCGCGAACCACGCGAGCCGCGCCGCCTTGTCCTCGCGCGGGATGCCCAGATGCGCGTACATCGCCTGGCCCACCCCGAACCGCCGCGCGCGATACGGATCGGTCAGTTCGCGTGGATAGATGTCGTATGCCGCCCGCTCCAGCCGCCCGCTCGCCAGCGTCTCCGCCATGATCGCCTTGAGCCGCGCCATCGCCTCGCCGTGGACGATGTCGACATGCCAGGGCTGGAGGTTGCCCCCGGTCGCCGCCCGCGCCGCCTGCACCGCGAGCGACCGCAGCACACCCGGCGCGACCGGCTCGTCGCGAAACGCGCGCACCGACCGGCGTGCCGCCACCGCTTCGCCGACCTCCACTCGCGCCTCCGTCTTGTCGCCGCCGCCGATATGCGCGACAGCATCGCGGCAAGACAAGCGGAGAGATGAGAGATGGCAGAGGCCTATATCGTCGAGGCGGTACGCACCGCCGGCGGGCGCCGCGGCGGGCGGCTCGCGAGCTGGCACCCGGCCGACATGGCGGGTGCGGTGCTCGACGCGATCGTCGACCGTTCGGGCATCGATCCGGCGACGGTGGAGGACGTCATCATGGGCTGCGTCAGCCAGGGCGGCGAGCAGAGCTTCCAGGTCGGCCGCGGCGCGGTGCTCGCGTCCAAGCTCCCGCAATCGGTGCCCGCGGTGACGATCGACCGCCAGTGCGGCTCGTCGCAGCAGGCGATCCAATTCGCCGCGCAGGCGGTGATGTCGGGCACCCAGGACGTGGTGATCGCGGCCGGCGTCGAATCGATGACGCGCGTGCCGATGGGCTCGACCGGCGCCTTGTTCGCGCAGGCCGGACTCGGCGGGGCGAAATCGCCACGCCAGCACGCGCGTTTTCCCGACATCCAGTTCAGCCAGTTCGTGGGCGCCGAGATGATCGCCGCCAAATACGGCTTCTCGCGCGAGGAGCTCGACACCTATGCCGCCGGGAGCCACGCGCGGGCGGCGGCGGCGACCGAGCGTGGCGATTTCGCGCAGGAGATCGTCGGGCTGGAGATCGAGACCGCCGAGGGTACGCAGTGCCACGACCGCGACGAAGGCATCCGCTTCGACGCGACCCCGGAGTCGATCGGGGCGGTCAAGCTGCTCAAGGAAGGCGGCGTCATCTCCGCCGCCAACGCCAGCCAGATCTGCGACGGCGCCAGCGCTGTGCTGGTCGTCAGCGCGCGCGCGTTGAAGGAGCACAGCCTCACGCCGCTCGCGCGCATCCACAACCTGACGGTGACCGCTGGCGACCCGGTCATCATGCTCGAAGAACCGCTCTTCGCCACCGATCGCGCCTTGAAGCGCGCAGGCATGTCGATCGGCGAGATCGACCTGTACGAGGTGAACGAGGCGTTCGCGCCGGTGCCGCTCGCCTGGCTACGGCACACCGGCGCCGATCCGGACAGGCTCAACGTCAACGGCGGCGCGATTGCGCTCGGCCACCCGCTGGGCGCCAGCGGCACCAAGCTGATGGCGACCCTGGTCCATGCCCTGCACAAGCGCGGCGGGCGATATGGGTTGCAGACGATGTGCGAAGGCGGCGGCATCGCCAATGTGACCATCGTGGAACGGATGTAAGGACTCAGCATGAACCTCGACCATAGCATCGCCGCCGTCGTCACCGGCGGTGCCTCCGGCCTAGGCGCCGCCACCGCCCGCGCACTCGCCCGGTGTGGCGTGAAGGTCGCGATCTTCGACTTGCAGGAGGAGAAGGGCGAAGCGGTCGCGGCGGAGATCGGCGGCGTGTTCTGTTCGGTCGACGTCACCTCCGACGACAGCGTCGACGCCGGCTTCGCCAAGGCCCGCGCCGCCCACGGCCAGGAGCGCGTGCTCGTCAATTGCGCGGGCACCGGCAATGCGGTGAAGACCGCGAGCCGATCGAAGGAAGACGGCAGTATCAAGCACTTCCCGCTAGCGGCGTTCGACTGGCTCATCCAGATCAACCTGGTCGGCACGTTCCGCTGCATCGCAAAGTCGGCCGCGGGCATGCTATCGCTCGATCTGCTCGAAGACGGCGAACGCGGCGCGATCGTCAACACCGCCAGTGTCGCGGCGGAAGATGGCCAGATCGGTCAGGCGGCCTATGCGGCATCGAAGGGCGGCGTCGTCGGCATGACCCTTCCCATCGCGCGCGACCTGATGGGCGAGGCGATCCGCGTCAACACCATCCTGCCCGGCATCTTCGATACCCCGCTGCTGCAGGGCGCGCCGCAGCCGGTGCGCGACTCGCTTGCCGCCAGCGTGCCCTTCCCCAAGCGGCTCGGGCGGCCCGAGGAATATGCCAAGCTCGCGCTCGCGATGATCGAGAACGGCTATTTCAACGGCGAGGACGTGCGGCTGGACGGCGCGATCCGCATGGCGCCGCGCTGATCGTCCGCCGCCGTCAATCCAGGTGCTGGTGGAGGAAGGCGAGCGTCCGCTGCCACGCGAGCATGGCGGCGGCGGGCGCGTAGCGTTCCTTCGACGTGTCGTTGTTGAACGCATGGTTGACGCCGGGATAGGTATAGGCGGTCACGTCCTTACCTGCCGCCTGGAGGGCCGCGACCCAGGGCCCTGCCGTCGCATCGACACGCGTATCGAGCCCTGCATAGTGGAGCAGCAAAGGCGCGGAGACGCGGGTCGCCTGCGCCGGATCGGGGGCCGGCCCATAATAGGCGACTGCTGCATCGAGCGCACCGCCCGCCGCGACCGCGATGCGATCGGCGAGCCCGCC
>NZ_CAXVWL010000078.1:0-6893 GCF_964263785.1 Sphingomonas sp. | reverse complement strand
AATCGGGATCGCTCATCACCGCCCGGCTGGCGGGCGAGTTCGGGCGCGAGGTGATGGCGGTCCCCGGCAGTCCGCTCGATCCGCGTGCGCAAGGCTGCAATTCGCTGATCCGCGAAGGCGCCACTGTGGTCCAGAGTGCCGCCGACGTGTTGGACCAGATCCGCCCGTTCGCCGCGCGCGCGGGGGGGTCGCGGCGGGGGGGGTTGGCGGGCCCGGCGCCCGAGGACGCGAGCGACCGCGACCGCGGCATCGTCGTCGCGCTGCTCGGGCCGGTGCCGGTGTCGGTGGACGAGATGATCCGCCAATCGGGGCGCGCGCCCGCGGTGGTGCAGACGGTGCTGCTCGAACTTGAATTGGGCGGGCGGCTGGAGCGGCATGCGGGCGGGCGGGTGAGCCTGGTGTAGACTGCCATGTCGGGCGGGCACGCGACGGGGCATGGTAACGACGAAAAGGGTTTAGTCGATGCACCTCACTGCGGTTCTGGGCGGTGCTCCGGCCTGGGTATACGTCCTGCTCGTCGGGCTGATCGTGCTCGGCGTGCGACGATTGCGGACGCGTGAGGTGCCGGTCGTGGTCGCTGTCATCCCGCCGATCGCGTTCCTCGCCTGGAGCATTGTCGGGGCGATTGCGTTGTCGCATCGCGCGGGGCCAGGGGTCGCCGCGTCTGCGTGGTTCGGCGGTGCGCTGTTGGGCGTGCTCAGCGCGATGGTTCTGCCCGAGGCGCGTGGCATCCGCCTGACCGGAGGGCGCGTACGCCAGCCGGGGTCCTGGCTCCCGCTGATCCTGTACATGGCGGTATTCGTGGCGCGCTTCGCGTGCGGTGCCTGGGCGGCACTGATCCCAGAACAGGCCGCCATCGCGACGGCGACCGGCGTCGCCGTCGGCGCCGCGATGACCGCGCGCCTCGTGACGTCGGTCTTTCGCTGGACTCCCGAGCGGCATTCCGGCGCCGCTGCCTGAGCAGCGCATCCGGCGGGCACAATCCTGCGACAATTGGTGTCTAGGCGCTCGATCCTCAACGAGCGGACGGAACGGGTATGCGTACAGCTTTGGCGATCGTGGCGGTGATTGCGCCGGTGGCGGTGGTGGCGCAGGTGGCGCCTGCGCCGGTCCCCGCACCCGCGCCCGCTGCCGCGCCGGAGCAGGCGGACGAGGAGGAGGCGAGCGGTCCCGACGTCGTCGTCACCGGATCGCGCACGCCCCCAGGCTCGGTCGTCGGCGATATTCCGCCCGAGATCACGTTGAGCCCGGCCGACGTCCGCTCCTATGGCGTGTCGTCGGTGGCCGAGCTGCTGACCGAGCTGACGCCGCAGACGACAAGCGGGCGCGGGCAGGGCGGAGCGCCGGTGGTGCTGCTGAACGGGCGGCGCACATCGGGCTTTCAGGAAATCCGGAACCTGCCGACCGAAGCGATCGCGCGAGTGGACATCCTGCCCGAAGAAGTGGCGCTGAAATACGGCTATCGCGCCGATCAGCGGGTGGTGAACTTCGTCCTGCGCCGCCGCTTCCGCGCCGCCACCGTCGAGGTGCAGGACCGGGTGGCCACGCAAGGCGGCCGCAATGCGCCGAGCACCGAGCTCGACCTAGTCCAGATCGCGCGCGACACCCGCGCCAGCTTGCACCTCGAATATGACGCGGCGTCCGCGCTGACCGAAGCCGAGCGCGACATCACCGCGACCGGCACCGCCGCGGCGGTCGGGCAGGGCGGGGTGGCGATCGACCAGACGCGGTTCCGCACCCTGCTGCCCTCGACCCGCGCGTTCAACGCCAACGGCGTCTATGCGCGCCCGCTCGGCGCCGCGCAGGCGAGCCTCAACGGCAGCATCGCGACCAGCGACAGCACCGGCACCTTCGGACTACCGACGGTGTCATTGACGACGCCCACGGGCACGATCCTGCGCGCGATCGACGCGGGCGAGCCGCTGCGCCAGCGCAGCCAGTCGCTGACCGCGCATCTGGGCAGCACCGTGAACGGCAGTCTCGGCGGTGCGGGCAGCGCCTGGCGGTGGACCGTCACCGGCGTCTACGACCGGGTGGAGAGCCGGACCTTTACCGACACCGGAGTCGATGCCAGCGCATTTCAGGCGCGGCTGGCGGCGGGCGATCCGGGGGCAAATCCGCTCGGGCTGCTGGGGCCGGCCGACATTGGCCAGGGTGCGGCCAATCGCGGCTTTTCGACGTCGAGCAGCGCAGGCGTAGACGGCTTGCTCAACGGGACGGTGGTGGCGCTGCCCGCGGGCAATGTGTCGACCGCGCTCAGACTTGGCGTCGACACGCTCGATTTCGACAGCCGCTCGTTTCGTGCCGGGCTCGACACCCGCGGGCAGGTGTCGCGCGACACTGCAAATGGGCAGTTGAACGTCGACGTGCCGCTGACCAGTCGCGCGCGCGGGGTGCTTGGCGCGATCGGGACGTTGTCGCTGAACGGCAATGTCGGCGTCGACCGGCTGTCGGACTTCGGCACGCTGACAACGATCGGCTATGGCGCGAACTGGTCGCCGATCGACGCGGTGCGGGTGATCGCCTCGCACACCACCCAGGAGGATGCGCCAAGCGCGCAGCAGCTCGGCAACCCGCAGGTGACGACGCCGAACGTGCGCGTGTTCGACTATGTGCGCGGCACGACCGCGACGGTGACGACGCTGAGCGGCGGCAATCCGGGGTTGTTCTCGGACAATCGGCGGACGACCAAGCTGGGGCTGACGATCAAGCCAAGGTCCAGGCTCGATCTGACATTGGTCGCCAATTACGTTTCCGCCAGCACCGACGATCCGATCGCCAGCTTCCCCGCAGCGACTGCGGCGATCGAGGCGGCGTTCCCCGATCGCTTCACGCGCGATGGCGCAGGCAATCTGCTGCGGCTCGATTCGCGCCCGATCAA
Source organism: Sphingomonas sp. (assembly GCF_964263785.1). Lineage (GTDB taxonomy): Bacteria > Pseudomonadota > Alphaproteobacteria > Sphingomonadales > Sphingomonadaceae > Sphingomonas. The sequence continues at coordinate 4,012 of NZ_CAXVWL010000078.1, read as the reverse complement.
TTTCGCGCGCAGCGAACGCTCCGAGATGCGCTGGGGCTTCAACCTGTCGCTGCCGCTCAAATCGAAGATCCAGCGTGAGATCGAGGCGTTTCGCGCGGGCACCGGGCCGAATCCGTTCGTCGGGCTGACCCCGCCGGGTGGGCGGCGCGGCGGCGGTGAGAGCGGACGGCCCAGCGGCGAGGGCAGGCCCGGGGGCGGCCGGGGCGGTTTCGGCGGAGGCGGCGGGCGCTTCGGCGGCGGCGGTGGTGGTGGGGGCCAGGGCGGCGGACGGCTGCAATTCGCGGCCTATCACACCTGGCATTTCACCGACCGGGTGACCGTCGCCGATGGCGGCCCGGTGCTCGACCTGCTGAACGGCGACGCGATCGGCGGCAGCGGCGGCCAGTCGCGCCACGAGGTCGAGGTGCAGGCAGGCTATTCGAACAACGGCATCGGCGTGCGGCTGTCGGGCAATTACCGCAGCGCCACGCAGGTGCAGGGCGGCTCCTCGGCGGCGAGTTCGGTCGGCACGCTGAACTTCGGCAGCCTGGCCACCGCCAACCTGCGCGTCTTCGCCGATCTCGGTCAGCGGCTCGACCTGATCAAGGCGCATCCGTGGCCGCGCGGGGTGCGGGTGGTGCTCGGTGTCGACAATGTCGCGAATACGCGCCAGCGAGTGACCGATGCGACCGGCACGGTGCCGGTGAACTTCCAGCCGGGCTATGTCGATGCGCTCGGGCGAACGGTGCGGCTGTCGGTGCGCAAGTTGTTCTTCTGAACGTCAGGGTGCTGCGATACGCTGCGCCAGCCACCGTGCTGCCGCTTCCGGCGTCCGCTTGCCGGTGTCCCGGTCGACCTGGTAGTTGGCGGCGCGAATCGCCTCCACGGGCACGCGCCCGATCAGCGGGGCAAGCGCAGCGGTGAAGCGCGCGTCGCGGGCGCGTTCGGGCGACAGCAGCAGGATGGCGTCATAGCCGGGGATCGCGCGCCTGGGATCGCTCAGCACGCGCAGCCCATCGGCGGCGATGCGGCCGTCCGAGGAGAAGGCGGAGATCACGTCCACGCGGCGGCTCGCCAGCGCGCGGTACATGAAAGTCGGGCTGTACGGGGTCGCGCTCGCGAATCGCAGGCCGTAGCGGTCGCGCACCGCCGCCCATTCGGCGCGGTCGAGGAACTCCAGGTCGCTGCCCAGCCGCAGCCCCGGCGCGGCACGCGCGAGATCGTCCAACGTCGCTATGCCGCGGGCCCGTGCGTCCTCCCCGCGCATCGCAAAGGCATAGGCATTCTCGAAGCCCAGCGCGCCGAGCACGCGCACGCCCTTCGTCGCCTGCGCCCAATGGCTGATCTCCGCCACCATCGCGGCCCGCGCGGGCACGTCCTTGCGCGCCATCGCGCCGGTCCAGATCGTGCCCGCATAATCGACGTAGACATCGACATGGCCCTCCGCGACGGCGCCGAACGCCACCGCCGAGCCGAGCCCGTCACGGTATTCGACGCGGTAGCCAACATGCTCCAGCCGCGCGCCGATCAGCCGCGCAAGGATGAATTGTTCGGAGAAGTTCTTGGCGCCGACGACCACGGTCGGCTGGGATCGCGACCACATCGGTGCGGTCGCGCCGAGCACCCCCGCCGCGAGCAGCGCGGTCGCACCGATCCACAGCCATCGCCGCCGGGTCGCGACGCCGTGCTCGATCGCGCCGATCAGCGCATCGGCGGTCAACGCCAGCGCGGCGGCGGCGACGCATCCGGCGAGCACCAGCGCCCACGTCTGCGTCTGCAGCCCGGCAAAGATCAGGTCGCCCAGACTCGGCTGGCCGACGGTGGTCGCCAGCGTCGCCGCGCCGATCGTCCACACCGCGGCGGTGCGGATGCCCGCGACGACGACCGGTGCGGTCAGCGGTGCCTGGACCAGCCATAGCTTCTGGCGCGGCATCATCCCTACGGCATCAGCCGCCTCGATCACCGCGGGATCGAGCCCGCGCACGGCGGCCACCGCGTTGCGCAGGATCGGCAGCAGCGCATAAAGCGTCAGCGCGATCAGCGACGGCAGGAAGCCGAGCGCGGGAATACCGTGCCCGAGCCACAGCAGCAGCGGGTAGAAGAGCGCCAGCAGCGCCAGCGCCGGGACCGTCTGGACCAGACTCGCGAAGCCGAGCGCGATCCGTGCCACCCGCGGGTTGCGCGCCGAGACGATAGCCAGCGGCAGGCTGATCGCAATGCCGAGCGCCAGCGCGCAGGCGGAGAGCAGGACGTGCGCGGCGAGCAGCGGCGGCACGCGGGCGAGGGCTTCGGCGAACGCGCTCACGCCGTCGGTCCTTGGGCAAGCGCGCGCAGCCGATCGGCCTGGACGCGCGGCACCGCGACCAGCGCCTGCGCCGCGTCGCCGCCGCCGCCGCGCGCCAGTTCGGCCGGGGTCGCGTCGGCGACGATGCGCCCGCGCTGCATCACCAGCACGCGGTCGGCGAGCAGCAGTGCCTCCGCCATGTCGTGGGTGACCAGCATCGTCGTCAGCCCCAGCCGGTCGTGGAGCGAGCGGATCGCGCGGCCGAGCGAATCGCGGGTGACCGGATCGAGCGCGCCGAGCGCCTCGTCGAGCAGCAGCAGCTTGGCGCCGGGCGCGAGCGCGCGGGCGATGCCGACCCGCTGGCGCTGCCCGCCCGACAGCGCATCGGGCATCCGCCCGGCGGCGTCGCGCGGGAGTTCGACCAGGTCGAGCAGTTCCGCGACGACGCCGTCCTCAGGCCGCCCGGCGATGCGCAGGCCGATCGCGATATTCTCGGCAACGGTCATGTGCGGGAACAAGCCGATCGACTGGAAGACGTAGCCGACCCGGCGGCGCAGTGCCGGCGCCGTATCTTCTCTAACATCGCGCATATCGAGCATCACCCGGCCCTCGTCGGGCACGACCAGCCGGTTGACGGTCTTGAGCAGCGTCGACTTGCCCGATCCCGACGTGCCGACCAGCGCGACGAAGCTGCCGCCTGCGACTTGCAACGACACGCCATCGATCGCGCGTGTGTCGCCATAGCACTTGGTGACCGCGTCGAAGGTGATCGATTGCATCGCGTGCGACGATGGGGGATGCGACGCGCGAAGGCAAACGGCGGGAGCAAGCATGCAGGCGATCTTCATCACCGGCGGCGGATCGGGGATCGGGCGGGCGACCGCGCAGTTGTTCGCCGCCAAGGGCTGGCGCGTGGGGCTGGCGGATGTCGATGCAGGCGGATTGGCGCAGACCGCGGCGTCGATCGACGCGGACGCCGCGACCTACGTCATGGACGTCCGCGACCGCGAGGCGTGGGTGGCGGCGCTGGATGCGTTCACCGCGGCGAGCGGGCGGCTCGACGTGCTGTTCAACAACGCCGGCATCCCCGCGGGCGGCCCGTTCGAGGCAATGGGGTTCGACGAGATCGACCGGGTCGTGGCCGTCAACCTGATGGGAGTGCTGAACGGCGCGCGGATCGGCCATGCGTATCTGGCCAAGACGCCCGGATCGTGCCTGCTCAACACCGCGTCGGCGTCGGCGATCTATGGGTCGGCGGGGCTCGCGACCTATTCGGCCACCAAGTTCGCGGTGCGCGCGCTGACCGAGGCGCTCGACGGCGAATGGCATGCGCAGGGCATCAAGGTGCGCGCGCTGGTGCCCGGCTTCATCGACACGCCGTTGCTCGACGGGGCGCCGCAGGGCTCGAACCGGTCGATCCGCGAGGCCGTGATCGGCGCGGGGCTGGAGCTGACCAGCGCGGATGCGGTGGCGCAGGCGGCGTGGGACGCGGTCCACAACGACCGCGTCCTGACCTATGTCGGTGCGACCGCGCGGCGGCTGGCGTTCGCGGCGCGCTGGATGCCCGGCCGCCTGCGCAAGCGGATGCAGCGCGGCTTCGGAACCACGGAGTAGCGGTTCAGAGCTTGTTTGAAAACGCGCTGAGGGCGCGTTTTGCGGCACCGGCCCACGCCCCCACCCCGCGACCCACACGGTATCCAGATGGGTGGCCCGGGGGGGGAGTGGGCCGGGGCCGCCCCGAAACACGCG
>NZ_CAXVWL010000077.1:0-13406 GCF_964263785.1 Sphingomonas sp. | reverse complement strand
GAAGAGGGCATCGTACCCGGCGGCGGCACCGCGCTCCTCTACGCCACCAAGGCGCTCGAGGGCCTGAAGGGTGCGAACGACGATCAGACGCGCGGCGTGGACATCGTCCGCAAGTCGCTGACGGCGCTCGTCCGCCAGATCGCGGCCAATGCAGGCCACGACGGCGCGGTGGTCTCGGGCAAGCTGCTCGACGGCACCGACACCTCGCTCGGCTTCAACGCGGCGACGGACACCTACGAGAATCTCGTGGCGGCCGGCGTGATCGACCCGACCAAGGTCGTGCGCACCGCGCTGCAGAACGCCGCGTCGGTCGCGGGCCTGCTCATCACGACGGAAGCCACCGTCGCCGAGCTGCCCGACGACAAGCCGGCGATGCCGATGCCCGGCGGCGGCGGCATGGGCGGCATGGGCGGCATGGACTTCTGATTTCGGACGGGAGCAGCGAACGCTGCTCCCGACCCGAAATCAGAACGGCCGACGGGTCGGCGAAGCCGAACCCGTTCGACGCTCAGACAGCGGCTTTGCCGCTGTCCGTTCCGAAGCACAGCAGAAGGGCCGGAGCAGCAATGCTCCGGCCCTTTGTTTGTTGGCGGCGAGCGCGTATACAGTGTCAATGGCTTCCATCGCTCTCGACACCGCTTACCGGCGCGTTAGCGTCGAAGAGTTCCTCGCCATGGATTTCGGCGGAGCCAAAGCCGAGTTGGAAGACGGCATCATCTTCATGATGGCAGGCGGTACGCCTGAACATGCTGTGGTTGCCGCACGCCTCATCCGTCGGCTGGGCAATGCGCTCGACGGTTCGGGATGCGAGCCGGTCGGGTCCGACATGGGTGTGAGAACCGCGGACCGGACGCTCCGCTACCCCGATGTCAGCATCTATTGCGGTCCGGTGTCGAGCCCGGACGATCCCGAGCGAACCGATCCCGTCGTTGTAATCGAGGTATTGTCGCCGTCGACGGCGGAGCACGATCAGAAGGTGAAGTTGATCGAGTACCAGGCTTTGCCCGGAGTTCGGGAGATCCTGTTCGTCGATCCGATCACTGGCGCTATCCGCACAGTGCGCCGGACGGATGATGGTGGCTGGTCGGATCGCTGGCTGCGTGGTGACGAGGGGGTCGAGGTCGTCCACTTCGGCGTCAGTCTGTCGCGTTCGGAGATTGGCGTACCGAGCTGATTTCACTGTCTGCAACGAAGCGAAAGACCGATCACCATGAAACTTTACTACGCCCCCGGCGCGTGCAGCCTGGCCGATCACATCGCTCTACACCACGCCGGGCTGTCGTTCGAGCACGAGAAGGTCGATCTCGAGGCCAAGAAAACCGAGAGCGGCCAGGATTTCACCGCGATCAACCCCAAGGGCTACGTCCCCGCGCTCACCCTCGACAGCGGCGAAACGCTCAGCGAGAACATCGCGATCCTCGACTGGATCGCGCACCAGGACACCGCCTTGAAGCCCGCAGGCGCGATGGGGCACACCCATCTGCTCGAGGCGCTCGCCTTCATCTCGACCGAAATCCACAAGGGCTTCAAGCCGTTCTTCGCCGGCGGCAGCGACGAGGAGAAGGCTAAGGCGGGCGAGATGATCGTCAAGCGGATGACCTATCTCGCGGGCACAATGAAAGGCGATTACCTGTTCGGTGACCAGCCCAGCGTCGCTGACTTCTATCTTTTCGTCATGCTGCTGTGGGCGCGCAAGTTCGGCATAGACGCGCCCGCACCGCTCCCCGCCTTTCGCGACCGCGTGATGGCACTGCCCGCCGCGCAGAAGGCGATGACGCACGAGGGGCTCATCTAAGCAGCGTTGTCCTTCGCCTTCATCGCTTCGAGCAGCGCCTTGACCTCCTGGCTTCGTCCGCGCGGCAGGATGAGGAGGTCATTGCCGCTCGCCACGACGATCAGGTCGGAGACCCCAACCATCGCGATCCGCACGCCGTCGCTGCGTACCAGGCAGTTCCGGGTGTCGATCGCGACGACGTCGCCGCCCTCGCTCGTGCCATGCGCGTTGCCCGCATCGTCGCGGTCGCTGATCTGGTGCAGCGCGTCCCAGCTGCCCAAGTCGCTCCAGCCCATCGACACCGGCACGACCGCGACGCGCTCGGCCTGTTCCATCACCGCATAGTCGATCGACTCGGAGGGACTTGCGGCAAAGGCATGCGCGTCGGGGTGGATGCGAACGCCCTCGCGCCGCGCGCCCGCCATCGCCTCCTGCGCGGCGACCAGCATGTCGGGCGCATAGGTCGCGAGCGCGCCCAGGAACATGTCGGCGCGGAACAGGAAGATACCGCCGTTCCAGACGTGCTCGCCGTCCGCCAGCATCGCCTTCGCGACGTCGAGCGGCGGCTTCTCGACGAAGCGCGCGACACGGTGGACACCCGGCGCCAATGCCTCGCCGACCTTGATCCAGCCATAGCCGGTCTCGGGCGCGTCGGGGGCGATGCCGAAGGTCGCCAGCCACCCGTCGGCCACCAGCGGCAGCGCGGCGCGGATCGCGGCGTGGAAGGCGTCGACGTCGGCGATGACATGGTCCGAGGGCATGACGAGCAACGCCTCCTCGCCGCCACCCGCCGCCAGCGCGGCCAACGCGATCGCGGGCGCGGTGTTGCGCCCGGTGGGCTCCAGGATCACCGACTGCGGCGCCATGCCGACCGCGGCCAGTTGCGCGTCGATCATATCGGCGTGGCGTGCGTTGGCGACCACGATCGGCGGCGCGAACGGTTCGCCGACGGTGCGCATCGCGGTCAGCTGGAGCATCGTCTCCTCGGCATGGAGCGCCAGCAGCTGCTTGGGCTTCTCGGGTCGCGACATTGGCCATAGCCGGGTGCCCGAACCCCCGGACAGGATGACGGGAATAATCGTCTTGGCAGTCATGCACCCTCCGTTTTATGCCAGCCATAAGGCTCCCCGCGCGAAGCGCAAAGCCGCCTTCTCGCCGTGCCGTTCATACTTTCTTTGCCATTTGCAGGCATGACCCCGGGTGTCGGCTTTCCTTACAGGCCCGAGGCACGAATCATGGTCCGCCTGTTCAAGCATTACGTGCCCTACGCCGTCCTGCTGCTCGGGCTGGTCGATCTCGTGCTGCTGCTCATGGCGGGCGAGATCGGCTGGGTCGTGCGCGCCCACCAGATCGGCATCGTCGCGGGCAACGCCTCCTCGCGCTGGCCGCAATTGCTGAGCTTTGCCGTCGCGCTTCAGGTCGCGCTGGTCGCGGTCGGGGGCTATGGCGCGGCGTCGTTTCTGTCGCTGCGTTTTGCCGCCGCACGGCTGGCGGTTGCGATCGCGCTCGGCGTCATGTTCCTGTCGCTGATCTATTTCCTGGTGCCCGCTCTCGCGCTGTGGCGATCGAACCTGCTCTACGCGATGGTCGCGGCATCGGTGCTGCTGGTCGCGGTACGCGCATTGCTCGGGCGGACGCTGGGCGGCGAGCGGTTCAAGCGCCGCGTCGTCGTGCTGGGTGCGGGCGCACGCGCGGCGCGGATCGCGGTGCTTGCCGCACAGCCGGGGATGAACTTCGTCGCCGCCGGCTTCGTCGCGATGGGGGAGGCGCGCCTGGAGGTTCCGGACGCCGTGCCGCGCGATACGATCGCCAATTTGGCGCGCCATATCGTCGACCTGAACGCCAGCGAGGTCGTGCTGGCGCTGGAGGAACGGCGCAACGCGCTGCCGCTGAACGACCTGCTCAGGGTGCGTACGACCGGGGTTCGCGTTTGCGAGATCTCGACATTTCTCGAGCGCGAGACCGGGCGGATCGACCTCAACAGCGTCAGCCCGTCGTGGCTCATCTTCTCCGACGGCTTCGCGGCCGGCCGGCTCGTATCGAGCGGGGCAAAGCGCGCGTTCGATATCGTCGCGAGCCTCATCCTGCTGCTGCTGACGCTGCCGGTCATCCTGGCGACCGCCTGCGCGATCAGGATCGAATCGAAGGGGCCCGCGCTGTACCGCCAGCGCCGCGTCGGGCTCTACAACGAGGGCTTCGACATCCTGAAGCTCCGCTCGATGCGCCAGGATGCGGAAGCGCCCGGCAAGGCGGTGTGGGCGGCCGAGGACGATCCGCGTATCACCCGCATCGGCCGTTTCATCCGCAAGGTCCGGATCGACGAGCTGCCGCAATGCTGGACGGTGCTCAAAGGCGAGATGAGCTTCGTCGGACCCCGTCCCGAGCGCCCGCAGTTCGTCGACGATCTCGAGCGGCAGCTGCCCTATTACGCCGAGCGCCATATGGTGAAGCCCGGCATCACCGGCTGGGCGCAGATCAACTACCCTTACGGCGCGTCGATCGAGGATGCGCGGCACAAGCTCGAATACGACCTGTATTACGCCAAGAACTATTCGCCTTTCCTCGATCTGTTGATCCTGCTCCAGACCCTGCGCGTCGTACTGTGGCCGGCGGGAGCGCGGTAAGATGCTGATCCTGTGGAGCCATGCGCTCGCCGCGCTGCTGTTCGGCGCGCTGGCCCTGTCGCAGGTGGCGGTGCCCGGACGACGCGCGTTCGCTGCGGCGCTCGCGATCACCGCCTTGTGGGCGCTCGCGGTCGCAGGGATCGAACCCGGCGACGTCAGCATCGGTCTGGTCGAGGCGGGGCGCGACGTTGCGTGGCTCGTGGCGATGCTGCTGTTCGTCCGGCGATCGGCCCCCGTCGGCGTCGGCATCGGCGCGGTCTATGCCGCGGTCGCGACGATCGCCTGCATGGCGGCGGTGCTGGGCGTGGTCGAGGCGATGCCCGTCGCCGCACCCGCGATCGAGGCGCTGGCGTCGGTGCGCGCGCTGTTCCGGATGCTGGCGGCGGCGGGCGCGCTGGTACTCGTCAACCATGCCCACGCCGCCTGCGTCGTGGGCGGGCGCGGGCGCGCACGGATCGTCTTGCTGGCGCTCGCGCTCGGCTGGGGCGGCGACCTGCTGGCGTTCGGCGCGCAATATGCCGACATTGCCGAGGCCGGGATGCTGGCCGAGATACGCGGGCTGACCGCGCTGGCGGTGGCGGCGACGATCCTGCTGGCCGGGCAGCGCCGCAACGATCGGCGCGTGGCGGTGTCGCGGACGGTCGCGGTGCGTTCGCTGTCGGCGGCGGCGCTGGCCGCCTATGCGGGCCTCGTTGCCGTGCTGACCAGCGTTGCGGCGGCGTTCGGCGGCGATCATGCGCGCATCGCGCAGACCGCGATCGTGATCGGCGCGACCGCGGCGCTGCTCACCCTGCTGTCGACGCCGTGGCTGCGCGCCTGGGCCAAGGTGAAGATCGCCAAGCATTTGTTCAGTCATCGCTACGATTACCGCGTCGAATGGCGGCGGTTCACCGATACGCTGGGCCACCCCGATGCCGGGCTGCTCGCGACCCGCGTCGTCAAGGCGATCGCCGACCTGACCGACTCGCCCGCGGGGCTACTGCTGGTCGCCGACGGCACGCGGCTGGATGCGGGAGCGGCATGGAATTGGGATCCCGCGGAGGGCGACGGCGACGCGTCGGCGCTCACCGCCTATCTCGCCGAAACCGGCCGCATCGTCGAACTCGACGACGTCCGCAGCGGCACCGCCGATGCCAAGGAGATCGTGCGCGTGCCCTCCTGGCTGCTCGCCCGCGCCGACGCCTGGGCCGTGGTACCGCTGGCGCATGGCGGGCGGCTGGCAGGCGCGGTGGTGCTCGCACGGTCGCCGGTCGATCGCGCGCTCGATTGGGAGGACCTGGACCTGCTGCGATTGGCGGGAACCCAGGCGGCCAGCCATCTGGCCGAGGACCGCGCGCATGCGGCGCTGGCCGAGGCGCAGCGCTTCGACGAATTCAGCCGCCGCTTCGCGTTCCTGATCCACGACATCAAGAACGTCGCCAGCGGGCTGACGCTGGTCGCGCGCAATGCCGAACGCCACGCCGCCAACCCCGATTTCCGCGCCGACATGATCGCGACGCTCAAGGATTCCTCCGATCGCATGGCCACCTTGCTCGCGCGTCTCGCGCCACAGGACGGCGCCCGCCCCGCCACGCTCTCGTCCGTCGACGTCGGCGCCCTCTGTCTGCGTCTCGGCCACGCGCGCCGCGCCCAGCATCCGGTGATCGTCGAGGCGACCGTTGCCTTTGCCGTCGCGCATGCTGCCCGGCTGGAACAGGCGATCGGCCATTTGATCCAGAATGCGATCGAAGCGAGCGCGGCGGGCACCCCCGTGCGCCTCTCGGTCGTGCAAAGCGGTGAGCGCGTCGCGATCGCCATCACCGACGAGGGTTCGGGCATGAGCGCAGGGTTCGCGCGCGACGAGCTGTTCCGCCCTTTCGCCTCCACCAAGCCGGCGGGCTTCGGCATCGGCGCGTTCGAAGCGCGCCAGCTCGTCGCCGCGATGGGCGGAACGCTGAGCGTATGTACTCGGGAAGGCGAGGGCACGTGCTTCACGATCCTGCTCGCCGCCGCGCCCGCGATGGAGAATGCGGCATGAGCCTGCCCGTGCTGCTTGTGATCGAGGACGACGCCGGGCTCCAGCGGCAATTGCGCTGGGCCTACGAGGGGTATCAGGTCGTCGTCGCGGGAGATCGGGCGAGCGCAATCGACGCGGTGCGGCTGCACGCGCCCGCGGTCGTCACGCTCGATCTCGGGCTGCCGCCCGACGCCGACGGCACGAGCGAAGGCTTTGCCACGCTGGCGGAAATCCTCGCGCATGCGCCGCATACCAAGGTGATCGTCGCCTCCGGCCACGCCGCGCGCGAGAGCGCGCTGCGTGCGGTGGGGGAGGGGGCGTGGGACTTCTACGCCAAGCCGATCGACATCGACGCGCTGGGCCTCATCGTCGCGCGCGCCTTCCACGTCCATGCGCTGGAGGCGGAGAACCGGCGGCTGGTGGCCAAGGGCGGCGCGGGCGGCTTCGGCGGAATGATCTACGCCTCGCCCGAGATGGGCAAGGCGATCCGCACCCTGGAACGCGTCGCGCCCGCCGACGTGTCGGTCATGCTGCTCGGCGCCAGCGGAACGGGCAAGGAACTGCTCGCGCGCGGCCTGCACGACGCATCCCCACGCAAGCGCGGGAGCTTCGTCGCGATCAACTGCGCAGCAATCCCCGAAACGCTGCTCGAAAGCGAGCTGTTCGGGCATGAGAAGGGCGCGTTCACCGGCGCGGTGAAGACGACCGAAGGCAAGATCGAACAGGCGCAGGGCGGCACGCTCTTCCTCGACGAGATCGGCGATGTGCCCTTGCCGCTCCAGGTCAAGCTCCTGCGCTTCCTTCAGGAACGCGTGATCGAGCGGGTCGGTGGGCGCAAGGCGCTTCCCGTCGACACCCGTATCGTCTGCGCCACCCACCGCGACGTCGATGCGATGGTCGCCAGCGGCGCCTTCCGCGACGACCTCTATTACCGGCTTGCCGAGATCGTCGTGCGCATCCCCGCGCTGGCCGAGCGGACCGGCGACGCCGGGCTGCTGGCGCGCGCGTTCGTGATGCGGCATGCCAAGGCGCTCAACCCCGCGGTCGTCGGCCTGTCGGCGGACGCGCGCGCCGCGATCGACGGCCACGGCTGGCCGGGCAACGTCCGCGAGCTCGAAAGCCGGATCAAGCGCGCGGTGATCATGGCCGAAGGACGCCACGTGACCGCCGCCGACCTCGACATGGACGGCGCCGGCGGGGATGCCCGCGCGCTCGATCTGCGCGCGGTGCGCGAGGCGGCGGATCGCCGCGCGATCGGCCGGGCGCTGGCGCGCGCCGACGGCAACATCTCGGGCGCCTCGCGACTGCTCGGCATCAGCCGGCCGACGCTGTACGATCTACTCAAGAGCTACGATCTGCATGGCTAACCCCGGTGCAGCCCGAACGGTGACGAGCGCTGCAAGGCCTTATCCGCTGCTCCGGCACAGACGGCGGCATCTGCGGTTACGCCTGCCCGCCCGCAGCATCGCGGTTGCTGTCTTGTGCGTGCTCGCGCTTGCGGCCGCGCTGGTGACCGCGCGACGCGCTGCTCGGCCCGACCCGCAGGTTCTTGCCGCCAAAGCGTCGGCGACACTTGCCGCGGGCAATTACGACGCCGCGCGCAGCTACGCGCGGGCCGCGATTGCCGCGGGCGCACCGGGGAGCACGCCGCACTTGGTGCTGGCGCGCGCCGACCTCATGCTCGACGATGGCCTCGCTGCCGAGGCGGAACTCGACCGGGCCGTTGCGACGGGGACACCGGCCGCATCGCTTCACGCCTTGCGGGCGCATGCGCGCTTGCTGCAGGGCGATCCGCACGCCGCCGCGGTCGAGGCCGCACGAGCGGCCCCTCGCGACGCCGCTTACGCCGCGCGCATCCGGGCAAGGTCGCTCGCCGCCGCAGGCGATCCGGCGGCCGCGCGCGTCGCATTGGGGACGCTGGTCGCGACGGTGCCTGGCGACGCCGCGGCGTGGACCGACCTCGCGCGCCTGCAGCTGACGGCGGGGGACGTCGGCGGTGCCGCGCAGGCAGCCGCACGTGCGCTCGGCATCAGCCGCCGCGACCCGGTGACGCTGACCCTGGCGGGCGAGGTCGTCCGCACCCGTTTCGGGCTGGTCGCAGCACTGCCCTGGTTCGAGGCGGCGCTGGTCCGCGATCCGTATTTTCATCCCGCGCTGATCGAATATGCCGCGACCCTGGGCGATCTCGGCCGCTACACCGCGATGCTGGCGGCGACCCGCAAGGCGCTGGCAGCGCGGCCGGGCAGCCCGCAGGCGCTGTACCTTCAGGCGGTGCTCGCGGCGCGCGGCGACCGGACCGATCTCGCGCGGCGGATTCTCCAGTTGACCGGCGGCGCGATCGACGGCGTGCCGGGCGTACTGCTCCTGAGCGGCGCGCTCGACTACCGCCGCGGCGACACCGACCAGGCGGTGGCGACATGGCGGCGGCTGGTCGATGCGCAGCCGATGAACATGGTCGCGCGGCGGCTACTCGCGCTGGCGCTGCTGCGCTCGGGCGATGCCCGCGGGTCGCTCGATATCCTGCGGCCGATGGTGCTGCGCGCCGATGCCGACGGCTATACGCTGCGTCTGGCGGCACACGCGCTGGAGCGGGTCGGCGAACGCGCGGGCGCCGCTGTGCTGCTCGATCGTGCGGCGAGCGGGGGAGGGGACGCGGTGCCCTTCGCCGCCGACACCGCGGTTGGCGCGCTGGCGGCAGCAGCAGCGGATGCGCCCGGTGACCCGACCTACCAGATCGGGCTGATTCGCGGCTTGATCGGCAGCGGCGACCCCGCGGGCGCGATCGCCAAGGCGCAAGAGCTGGTCGCGGCCGGTCCCGGCGCACCTGCAGCGCAGGTCGCGCTCGGCGATGCGCTTGTGGCGGGTGGACGGCGGCGCGAGGCGGCGGCGGTCTATGCGCGTGCCGCCGATCTGGCGTTCGACGCGCCGACGGTGCTCAGGCTCGTCGACGCGCTCGCCAGCGCGCAGCCTCGCCAGGCAGCCGCGGCGCTGTCGCTGTACGTCGCGCAGAACCCGCGCAGCGTCCCGGCGCGACGCATCCTGGGGCATTGGCAGGTCGTGGCGGGGGACGCCGGCGCGGCGGTCGCCACGCTGGAGAGCGTACGCCGTGTCACCGGCAACCGCGATGCCGCGCTGCTCACCGATCTCGCCACAGCTTACGCCGGCAGGGGCGATGGCGCCACCGCACGTGCCTATGCCAGCGCCGCCTATGCGGTGGCGCCGATGCGTGGCGACGTGATCCGCGCCTATGCGGCCGCGCTGGTCGCCGCGGGAGATCGGGCCGGGGCACGCCAGCTCGCCGCGAAGGCACGCGTCCTTGGCGGCGGTGCGGCGGTACGATAGCACGCCGCCATGCCCGACCCGCTCGACCGTATCGCCGCCGCTCTCGAACGGCTCTCGCCGCCCGGTCCGCCCGCGGCCGACCCGCTGACGCATGCGGCCTACACGTGGCGTAACGGCGTGCTCGCCCGATCGGCGCTGGCTGCGCAGCCGCTGGAGGCGCTCGTCGGCATCGACCGGCAGAAGGATGCGCTGGTCGCCAACCTGCGGCGTCTGGCGGCCGGGCATGCCGCGCACGACGTCCTGCTGTGGGGTGCACGCGGCACCGGCAAGTCGGCGCTGGTCAAGGCGGGCGTGGCGGCGGTGCAGCACGACGGTAGCGCGTTGGCGCTCGTCGAGGTGGTCGCGCCCGACACGCTGCCGGCGCTGTTCGCCGCCCTAGACGGAGTCGCGCGCGCGTTCGCGGTGTTCGTCGACGATCTCGGTTTCGACTCGCCCGGCGAAGCACGCGCCTTGCGCTCCATTCTCGAGGGCGGCGCAGCGGCGCGTCCCGCCAACGTTCGGTTGCTGGTGACCTCCAACCGCCGCCATTTGCTCCCTGGCGACATCGCGGAGCAAGAAAGTGCGATCAATCCGCGCGACGGGATCGACGACCAGCTGGCGCTCGCCGATCGCTTCGGCCTCAGTCTGGGCTTCCACGCGCTCGACCAGGACGGCTATCTGGCGATCGTCGCCGGCTATGCCGCGCGCTACGGACTGCCGTTCGACGCGGCGGAAGCGGTGCAATGGGCGACACGGCGCGGGAGCCGGTCGGGGCGTGTGGCGTGGCAATATGTGGTGGAGGTGGCGGGACGGGCGGGCAAAGCTCTTTAAAAGTCGATCGCTGACATATCTCTCGAGGCTCTTACCACGCGGACGACCTGAACTTCCGCGCTGCCGATCCGATACAGGACGACATAGGGGGAGACCGAAATACCACGCGCATCGGACGCGATGTCGCGTCGCGTGGGCGCGCTTTCCGGATGGTCGATCAGCCGCCGGGTCGATCCACGCAGCCGATCGACAAGCCGGTCGGCGGCGTCGGCATCGAACTGCGCGACATAGAAATATATGTCGTCCAAATCGGCTCGTGCGCTCGCGAGAAAGCGGACAATCATCTTCCCTCGCGTAGGGCAGCCAACCGCGCTCGGCCTCGACGTTTGACGTCCTCGAAGAATGCATCATTCGCGTCGACGGGGTCTCCGCTTGCGATTCCCTCTTCCCACATGGAACGCAGGCGATCGATCCCGATACGCTCAACCATGCGGTCCTCTTGCCACCGGCGCATTGCGGTTTCGACAATCGCCTCCACGTCCGCGTAGGTGCCATCGGCGATTGCCGAGGCAATTTCGTCGCCTAACTCGGCATCGACCGGCGCTTCGACCCGGCGGATCTCACCCATGCTTTACCTCCGTCGCGCAGCGTACCACCTTCACCCCAGCGCTTCCACCTGCTCCGCCAGTTCCAGCCAGCGCAGCTCGGCGGCGTCCTTTGCCGCGCGCGCGGCTTCGATCGCCTCCGTCAGCCGTGCAAAGGTCGCGTGGTCGCGGATGTAGAGGTTGGGGTCGGCGAGCGCCGCCTCGTCGCGCGCGACCTCCGCGTCGATCTGCTCGATCCTCTTGGGAAGCAGCTCGTAATCGCGCTGGTCCTTGTAGGTGAGTTTCGCGCGCGCCGGAGCCTTGACTGGCGCCGCGGCAGCCTTGGCCGTGCCGCGCTTCGCCTCTGCCGCGGGTTTTCGCTGCCGTTCCCAATCCTCGTAGCCGCCGGCTACCACATCGACGTGCCCCGTGCCGTCGAGCCCCAGCGTGATCGTCACCGTGCGATCCAGAAAGTCGCGATCGTGGCTGACGACGAGCACGGTGCCGTCGTAATCGGCGATCACCTCCTGCAGCAGGTCGAGCGTCTCCAGGTCGAGGTCGTTGGTGGGTTCGTCGAGCACCAGCAGGTTCGACGGCCGCGCGAACTCGCGTGCGAGCAGCAGCCGCGAGCGTTCGCCCCCCGATAAGCTCGCGACCTTGGCCTCGACCATGTTCGGGTCGAACAGAAACTCTTTCAAATACCCGTGGATGTGCTTCTTCGTGCCCAGTACCTCGATCCAATCGCCGCCGTCCGCCACCACTTCGCGCACCGTCTTCTCGGGCGCCATGAGCGAGCGCTGCTGGTCGATGACGATCGCGTCGAGGGTCTTGGCGAGGCGGATGTGGCCGGTGTCTGGCGTCAACTCGCCGGTGAGGAGTTTGAGCAGCGTCGACTTGCCCGCGCCGTTGCGCCCGACGATGCCGATCCGGTCGCCGCGCGCCACCCGCAGCGTCAGGTCGCGGATGATCGGACGCTCGCCGTAGCTTTTCGAGACATGCTTGGCGTCGATCACGATCTTGGAGCGGGCGTCGTCGGTCGCGGTCGCGAGGTTGGCGGACCCTTGCGGACCCATCATCGCGGCACGTTCGGCGCGCATCTCGTGCAATTTGGTGAGGCGACCCTGGTTGCGCTTGCGCCTGCCGGTGACCCCGCGCTGCAACCAATGCTCCTCCAGCTTCAGCCGCGCATCGAGGCGTTCGGCGGCACGCTGCTCGTCGGCATACACCTGGTCGGTCCACGCCTCGAACCCGCCGAAACCGATCTCGGCACGGCGCAGCGAGCCACGATCGAGCCACAAGGTTTGCTTCGTCAGCCGCGTGAGAAACGTGCGGTCGTGGCTGATCACCACGAACGCGCCGCGGAAGCGCTTGAGCCAATCCTCCAGCCACTCGATCGCGGCGATGTCGAGGTGGTTGGTCGGCTCGTCGAGCAGCAGCACATCGGGCTCGCGCGCCAGCGCCCGGACGATCGCCGCGCGCCTGCGCTCGCCGCCGCTGGCCGATGCAGCGTCGCGCGACAGGTCGATGCCGAGCTGGTCGGCGATCGCCTCGGCCTCATGGGTCAGCGGCGCGTCCTCGCCCCCCTCGACATAATCGCGCAAGGTCGCGTGCGCGCGCAGGTCGGGCTCCTGCTCCAGCATCACGACGCGGGTGCCCGGCACGATCGTGCGGCGGCCCTCGTCGGCGTCGACCGCACCCGCGATCAGCCGCAGCAGCGTCGACTTCCCCGCGCCGTTGCGGCCGATCAGCGCCAGCCGGTCGCGCGGCGCGACGTAAAGGTCGAGGTGGCGGAAGAGCCAGCCCTGGCCCTGCACCAGGCCAAGGTCTTCGTAAGCGAGGATAGGTGCTGCCATGTTGCGCTGCGAGGTAGGCGCCGTGGTTCGCTGCGGCAAGCGCGCCATTCACAGATGGTTCAATGCATGGCACGTAGGCGCACAGTCGATGAAGTACCTCGTTCCCCTTGCGATTCTGGTCCTCGCCGCCGTCCCTGCCGATGCGCAGCGGCGCGGCGACCAGTCGCGCGCGTTCGAGGCGCGGCGCACCGGGCGGTTGCTGCCGCTGCCCGAGATCGAGCGCCGGGTCGTGCCGACGATGCGCGGCGCGCAATATATCGGCTTCGACTTCGACTCCGCCACCGCCATTTACACGCTCAAGTTCCTGCGCGATGGCAATGTCATCTGGGTCGAGGTCGACGGTCAGACGGGCCAAGTCCTGGGCCGCACCGGACGTTGAGAGGGGATACGACATGCGCGTTCTGATCGTCGAGGACGAGCCGAACCTGGGCCAGCAGCTCAAGAACACGCTGGAGGGCGCTGGCTATGCGATCGACCTCGCCA
>NZ_CAXVWL010000076.1:0-15810 GCF_964263785.1 Sphingomonas sp. | reverse complement strand
GTCGACCTCCAGGCCACCATCGACCGCTTCGTCGCCGAGCACAACGCCACCGACCCCCAGCCCTTCCAGTGGACCGCCGACCCCGATCGGATCATCGCCGCCGTCCGGCGTGGGCACCAAGCGTTAGAATCGATCCACTAGTTCGTCAAAGGCAGCCCGTGTAGCGCCGCGTGTGACCGAAGGCTTGTTCGGCAAAGAGTGCCGCTTGCGCCGCGGAGAAGAGGATCGCTGCCGGCGGGGCGATGGAGTGAGCTATTTCGCGCACAATCTTGGGATCACCAGCGTGTGGGCGAGCGGCTGATCAAGTAGGTCGGCAATAGCCGCGAGAAGCTCGACGAAGCAGACGTCAAGCTGAAGAAGAAGGGTTGACTGCCCGCCGGTGCGCTATCGCCTGCCAAACGAGCTCTGGTCAC
Source organism: Sphingomonas sp. (assembly GCF_964263785.1). Lineage (GTDB taxonomy): Bacteria > Pseudomonadota > Alphaproteobacteria > Sphingomonadales > Sphingomonadaceae > Sphingomonas. The sequence continues at coordinate 15,397 of NZ_CAXVWL010000076.1, read as the reverse complement.
AAGAGTTTGTCAGGCCTGACGCAGCGGAGCTGAACACCGGTTGCTCGCGCGGCGGCGATAACACCAGCACGTGGAGCGCCACGTGCCCAGGTGCCAGAGCTGCCCGCGCCACCGTTCGCCCGTACAGCTTGCAACACTCGTGGATTACGTACCGGGGGCAACCGCTCCACGAAACGAAGTTTGACCGGTACCGCTTCGGGCGACGGCTATGATTGTAGGCGTCAAGGAAGAGCCGGAGGTGCTTGTGCATGATGCACCATCAAGGCCCAGCTGAAATACCTGGCTTAGGCAACGCTCTCGCTCCCGGCGATCGGTTCGACGCGGGTGCGGCGTTTGGCGGCGGTGGCCATCAGATAGGCCCCGCCTGCGATCATCGGCACGCATAGCCACTGTCCCATGTGGATGCCGGTCGCCTCGACGAAGGTGCCGCGAAACTGCGCATCGGGTTCACGAAAGAATTCGACAATGAAGCGCGCGGCACCGTAGCCGATCAGGAACAGCCCGACGAGCTTTCCGGGATCGTAGCGCGCCTTCGTGCGCCAGAACGCGAACCAGAGGATCGCGAACAGAATTACACCTTCAAGTCCCGCTTCGTAGAGCTGGCTGGGGTGGCGCGCGGGTTCGATCTGGTCGAAGGCGACGGTGCGTTCGAAGACGATGCCCCACGCGACATCGGTCGGCTTGCCCCACAGCTCGCCGTTGACGAAGTTCGCAAGGCGGCCGAAGAACAGCCCGAACGGCACGCAGCAGGCGATATAATCGTGGACGCGCAGCCAGTTCAGCCGGTGCTTGCGCGCGAACAGGATCAGCCCGAGCGACGTGCCGATCACCCCGCCGTGGAACGACATGCCGCCGTCCCATAGCCGCAGGATGCGAAGCGGGTGCAGGAGCATATCCGGCGCGTAGAACAGCACATAGCCGATCCGCCCGCCCAGGATGATGCCGAGCGTCGCGTAGAAGACGAGGTCGTCGGCGTGCCGTCTGGCCATCGGCGCGCCGGGCTGGGCGAGCAGCTTGAGCAGATACCACCAGCCGACGAGGATGCCCGAGATATAGGCGAGGCTGTACCAGCGCAGCGTGAAGAAGCCGATCGAGAAGACGTTGGGGTTTAGCCCAAGGTCGGCGAATCGGACGTGGCCGGGCGCAGCACCGATCGCGGGGGCGGCTGCGGCAAGTGTGGTCAGGATCAAGGCTTTCCCCTTAGCGTGCGCGCCTGCATAAGGGCGCGAGGCGACAAGACCAAGCGCTAGAAGACCCAAGCGGAGAGAGCGATGCGGAGCGAACTCGACGACGTGATGGACGCGGTCCTGGCCGAATTGACCGGGACGAGCGGGCCGCTGCCGCTGGGGACGGCCGAGCGCTACGGAGTGACGCTGCCGACGATCGCCAGCGCGCCCGCGACGCTGCCCGACTATTTCGCGCATTATTGCAGGGAACATGCCGCACTGACCTTCCTGGTCGCGGGGGATGAGCGGCTGACCTTCGCCGAGGTGTACGCGCAGGCGGGAGCGGTCGCGCGAGGGCTGATGGGCGCGCACGGCATCGCGCGCGGCGACCGGGTCGGCATCGCCATGCGCAATTCGCCGGCATGGATCGCACTGTACATGGGCATCGTGATGGCGGGCGGGGTCGCGACGTTGCTCAACGGCTGGTGGCAGGCGGAGGAGCTGGCGAGCGCGATCGCCAATGTCGATTGCACGCTGGTGCTGGCGGATCCACTGCGCGCCAAGCGGCTGGCCGACGTGGCGGTGCCGGTGCTGGCGATCGACGACACCTTGCCCCTGGCCGAGGCTCTCTGCGCCCTGACTGCGGAGGCGGAGGACGCCGCGGCCCCGAGCGTCGGCGCCGATGACAATGCGACAATCCTGTTCACCTCGGGCTCGACGGGGCAGTGCAAGGGCGCGCTGAGCGATCACCGGGCGGTGACGCAGGCGGTGTTCAATTATCTCGCCTCCGCACTCACCGTGTTCGGCATCGCCGCGCGGGAGGGCAATCCGCCGCAGGGGCAGCCGGCGACGTTGCTCAACGTGCCGCTGTTCCATGTCACCGCCGAGGTGCCGGTTATGCTGCAGAGCTTGGCGATGGGGCGCAAGCTGGTGCTGATGCCCAAATGGGATCCCGAGGAGGCGATGCGGCTGATCGACAAGGAGCGGGTCACCTATTTCGTCGGCGTGCCGCTGATGAGCTTCGAGATGCTGACCCACCCGAACCGTGGCAAGTACGACCTGTCGACCGTCACCGACATCGCCGCGGGCGGCGCGCCGCGGCCCGTCGAGCACGTCCGGCGGATCGCCGACGAGATGGAGGGCGCGCCGCTGATCGGCTACGGCTTGACCGAGACCAACGGCATCGGCTGCGCCAATTGGCGGAGTAACTACATCGCCAAGCCGACGTCGTGCGGGCGCGCCTCGGCGCCGCTGGTCGATCTGGCGATCCTGGATGATGCGGGCAATGCGCTGGCGCAAGGCGCACGCGGCGAGATCGGCATCCGGTCGATCGCCAACTTTAAGGAATATTGGGGCAATCCAGCGGCGACCGCGGCGGCGGTGACCGCCGACGGCTATTTCCGCACCGGCGACATCGGCTATCTCGACGATGCCGGCTATCTGTTCATTGTCGACCGCAAGAAGGACATCATCATTCGCGGCGGCGAGAACATCAGCTGCCAAGAGGTCGAGGACGCGCTCTACAAGCATCCGCAAGTCGTGGAGGCGGCGGTGTTCGGGCTGGTCGACGAGCGGCTCGGCGAAGTGCCGGGCGCGGTCGTGATGCTGAAGGGGGCTGCCGACGCCGAGGCGCTGCGCGCGTTCCTCGCCGAGCATATCGCGGCGTTCAAGGTGCCGCAGCGGATCTGGATCGCCGGCGGCCCGCTGCCGCGGCTGGGAACCGAGAAGATCGACAAGGTGACGCTGAGGGCGAAGTACCGCGCGCTGGCGACGGAGGTCGCGGCGTAGGTTGCTCACCCGGCGCAATATCCTGATCGGCGGCGGCGCGGGCGTCGGGCTGGTCGTCGCCTGGACGCTGTGGCCGCGCACCTATGCGCCCAACCTCGTCCTCAATCCGGGCGAGCACGGCTTTGGCGCGTGGCTGAAGATCGGCAGCGACGGGCATGTGAGCGTGGCGGTGCCGCAGGCCGAGCATGGGCAGGGGAGCTGGACCGCGTTGCCGCAGATCGTTGCGGACGAACTGGGAGCGGACTGGCGGACGGTGGGCGTCGAGCCTGCGCCGCCTAACCCGCTCTACGCCAACCCGCTCGGCCTGAGCGAGCTGCTCGAGGGGGTGCTGGGGGCACTGCCCGGGGGCGAGGCGATCATGCTCACCGGTGGATCGACGTCGGTGCGGATGTTCGAGGGGGCGTGCCGCGAGGCGGGTGCGGCGGCGCGGGTGTTGCTGGCGCAGGTCGCGGCGACGCGCTGGGGCGTGGCGTGGCAGGACTGTACCGCGCGCGACGGGTTCGTCGTTCATGGCAAGCAGCGGGTGCGCTTCGCCGAGTTGGCCGAGGCGGCGGCGAGCGGGACATTGCCCGATCCGCTGCCGATCGGGGTTGGCGGTGCCGGGCGGCTGATGGGGCAATCGGTGGCGCGGATCGATGCGCCGTCGAAGGTGGATGGATCGGCCAACTTCGCGGGCGACGTGCGGCTGCCGGATATGGTGCACGCCGCGGTGCGGGCCGGGCCGACTCCTGAGTCGCGGTTGCTTTCTGTCGATCGGGCGGCGGCGGACCGGATATCGGGCGTCGTATCCGTGGTCACCGCGGACCATTGGGTCGCGGCGGTCGCGACCACCGGCTGGGCGGCACAGCGCGCGCTCGATGCGATGGCGCCACGGTTCGAGACGCGGGGGACGCCGGTCACGACCGCTTCGATCGACGCGGCGCTCGGCCGGGCGTTGGCCGCCGATGGCGTGCGGCTGGCGTCCGTTGGCGAGGAGGCCACGGGTGGGCGCGAGATCGCCGCGCGCTACGATGCAGCGCTCGGCGTTCATGCGGCAATCGAGACGCCGACCGCGACCGCTGCCTACCGCGACGGGCGGCTGGAACTGTGGCTGGCAACGCAGGCGCCCGGCGCTGCGCGCGATGCTGCGGCGCGGGCGTGCGGGCTGTCGGCGGATGCGATCGTCATGCATCCGATGCCGATCGGCGGATCGTTCGGCGTCGCGCTGGAGCACGCCGCGGCCGAACAGGCAGCGGTGCTCGCGGTCAAGCTGCTGCGGCCGGTCAGCTTGGTCTGGTCGCGTGGCGAGGCGACGCTCCACGACCGATACCGGCCGCCGGCGCGCGCGCGGATGCGCGCGCGGATCGGCGCGAATGGTGCGATCCTCGGGTGGCGTGCGGCGATCGCAGCGCCATCGACGGGTCATGCGCTCGCACGATGCCTCGTTCCCGGCGCGGTTACGGATGCGGCGCTCGCCGCCGGCGGCAGGGGAGACCGCTATGCCGTCGCGGGCGCGCTGCCGCCGTACCGCATCCCGGCGGTCGCGGTCGATCACCACCCCGCCGAGATCGACGTGCCAACGGGGCATCTGCGCGGTGGGGCGCATGGCTACACGGCGTTCTTCACCGAATGTTTCCTCGACAAGATCGCGCGCGTCGGGGGCAACGAGCCGCTGTCGTTCCGCATCGGCATGCTGGGCGGCGAGCCACGCCTTGCGCGATGCCTGTCGACCGCGGCGGCGCTCGGCGGCTGGGACGGCGGGGTTGCGGGGAGCGGTCAGGGGATCGCGTGTCATGCGTTCCGCGGCAGCTACATCGCGGTGCTTGCCGACGCGCACGTCGACGGGGATGGGGACGGCGGGCGGATCGTCGTCGACCGGCTGGTCGCCGCGGTGGATTGCGGGCGGCAGATCAACCCCGATCTGGTGCGGCAGCAGATCGAGGGCGGGCTGATCTTCGGTCTTGCGCACGCTCTCGGCGCCTCGACCGGGTTCGCAGGCGGACTTGCCGAGGTGCGCGGGTTCGACCGGCTCGCCATCCCACGCCTTGCGGACACCCCCGACCTGACGGTCGAGCTGATCGCCAGCGACGAAGCGCCCGGCGGCGTGAGCGAGATCGGCATGCCCGCGGTGGTGCCCGCAATCGCCAACGCGCTATTCGCCAGCACCGGTGTGCGGCTGCGCACACTTCCGCTAAGGGCAGGCGGATGATTTCGAGCGACCACCCTCCGATACCCGCGTCAAAGGTCGGCGTGCTGCTGATGAACCTCGGAACGCCGGATGCGCCCGACACCAAGTCGGTGCGGACCTATCTCGCGGAATTCCTGTCGGATCGCCGGGTTGTGGAGCTGCCGCAGATCGTGTGGCAGCCGATCCTGCGCGGGTTGGTGCTGACGACGCGGCCGAAGAAATCGGCGCACGCCTACAGCCAGGTCTGGCGCGAGGACGGCTCGCCGCTTGCCGCGATCACGCGCGCGCAGGGAGCGGCGTTGAAGGATGCGTTCGGCCCGCACGTGCTGGTCGACTGGGCGATGCGGTATGGCCGCCCGGCGATCGCCGAGCGGTTGCAGGCGATGAAGGATGCGGGATGCGAGCGCATCCTCCTGGCCCCGTTATACCCGCAATATTGCGCCGCGACGACTGCGACCGCCAACGACAAGGCGTTCGCGTATCTGGCGAGCCAGCGCTGGCAACCCGCGATCCGCACGCTGCCGCCGTATCACGACGATCCGGCCTATATCGCGGCCCTCTGCGACTCGATCGACGCGGGAATTGCGGCGCTCAACTTCGTTCCCGATGCGCTCGTTACCAGCTTCCACGGCATGCCCCGGCGCACGCTGGAAATGGGCGATCCGTATCATTGCCACTGCCAGAAGACCGCGCGGCTGCTCGGCGAGGCGCTCGGTCGAGAGGTGACGATTGCCTTTCAATCGCGCTTCGGGCCCGCCAAGTGGCTCGGCCCTGCGACCGACGAGACGCTGGTCGCTCTCGCGCAGGCGGGCAAGCGCAGGGTCGTGATCGTCGCGCCGGGCTTCTCCGTCGATTGCCTGGAGACGCTGGAGGAACTGGCGCTGCGCGGGCGCGAGTCGTTCGTCGAGGCTGGCGGCACCGACTTCGCCTACATTCCGTGCCTCAACGATTCGCCCGGCAGCGTCGCGATGCTGACGACGATCCTGCGGCGGGAACTTGCGGGGTGGGTATCCTTTCCATAGCCTAGAGAAAAACAACAAGAGAGGATGACTGGCATGGCACGCGTAGCGATCGTAACCGGGGGAACCCGCGGTATCGGCGAGGCGATCAGCACGATGCTGAAGGACGCGGGGATGACCGTCGCCGCAAACTATGCGGGCAATACCCAGCGGGCTGAGGAATTCACCCAACGTACCGGCATCGACACCTTCCGCTGGGATGTCGCGGACTATGATGCCTGCCAGGCGGGCGTCGCGGAAGTGGAAGCGGCGTTGGGGCCGGTCGACGTCGTCGTCAACAACGCAGGGATTACCCGTGACGGTACGATCCTGAAGATGACCTATCAGATGTGGAAGGAGGTCATGGACACCAATCTGGGCGGGTGCTTCAACATGGCCAAGGCCACGTTCCCCGGCATGCGAACGCGCAAATGGGGGCGGATCGTCAACATCGGTTCCATCAACGGCCAAGCGGGGCAATACGGGCAGGTGAACTATGCCGCCGCGAAATCGGGCATTCATGGGTTTACCAAAGCGCTTGCTCAAGAGGGAGCACGGGCCGGGGTGACGGTGAATGCGATCGCGCCCGGGTATATCGATACCGACATGGTGGCGGCGGTGCCTGCGGATGTGCTGGAGAAGATCGTCGCGAAGATCCCGGTAGGCCGCTTGGGGCAGGCAAGCGAGATCGCTCGGGGAGTGGCCTTCCTGTGTTCCGAGGAGGGTGGGTTCGTTACCGGGTCTACGCTGAGCATCAATGGCGGTCAGCATATGTACTGACGGGCGCAGGCGCGGAAGGCAGCTTCCGCGCCGGTGCAAGCCGCAAAGCGGCGGGCAGCGCCCGGCACGGCCGGCGAGGCCGCGTAGCGGAACTCGGACGACGTCATGAGCGGCGGCTTTGCCGTCGCTCCTTTGTTTAGACGGGTAGAAGGCGACAAGGGGGGACGGCGGCAAAGCCGCCGCCATTCGTCGGACGGGTTTTGCTTCGCCACCCGCCGACCGTGCCCGGCGCTGCGCGCTTTGCGCGCATCGGTGCGGGCGTGGCCGCACCTGCGCGGGGGCACAAAAGGGCCGGTCAGATACGCGACCGGCCCTCCGCTCCCGATACGCCACACGGGAGCTGTACGCACCGCCTACGGGCGGTAGCTGGTGAAAGTGTTGGAAGGTGCGACGGCAAAGCCGCCGCAGCCTGCTCCGGCGAAGGCCGGGGTCGGACGAGTTCCGCTTCACGGCCTCGCCGACCGGGCCGGGTGATGCGCCGCTATGCGGCTGCACCGGCTTGGAAGGCGAGCCTTCCAAACCTTACCCCGTCAGCACCCCCGGGGATTGTTCGACCGTCCCACGGCCCGCCCTGCCAGCGCACCGGCGGCACCGCCCAGGATCGTCCCCGTCGCCCGGTCGCCGCGGCTGTCGATCGAGCGCCCGAGCAGACCGCCCGCGATCGCGCCGACGATGGTGCCGGTCGTGCCGCTGTTGCAGCGCTGGTTGCGGTTGCGGTAATAACCGCGGTCGTCGCGATAGGTGCGGTTATTGTACCCGCGGCGATCGTAGTCGCGGCGGTTGTAGCCGTCCTGATACGCATCGCCGTACGCCTGCTCGTAGCGCTGGCCGTGATAGCGTTGCGCCTCGGCAGCCGCGGGGACCAATGCGGTCGCGCTCAGGGCGAGGGCGGCTGCGGCGAGCGAGAATGGCTTCAACATGGTGTGTCTCCCGTTGGTCGCGGGGCACGCGGCCCTGCGTCGATGGAGGCCTTATGGTCGAGTCGCGTTGAGCGGACCCTGAATGCACTCGTTATCGCGGGTTCAGGCTTCCCCGCAGGAGCATCGGCCGTCATGGCGGGGCGATGCGTGCCTGCGTCGTCGTCTGTTCGGTCGTGCTTTTCGTCCTTGGTATCGTGCCAGGCTGGTCGGGAGAGACGCGCCTGCCACTGCTGGACGTCCGCGCGCAGATGGATGCGACGCGGGTCGACCTCGATCCGCGCAGCCCGCAGCGCCGCCGCGTCGGGCAGCTCTTGTTCCTCGGCGGGGTGGCGCTGACGAGCCGCGATCCGGCGTTCGGCGGCTTTTCGGCACTGGCGGTGGACGGCGACCGCTTCACCCTGCTGAGCGACGGCGGCAATGTCGTTCGCTTTCGGATGGGGGCCGACTGGCGGCCGCATGCGCTGGTCTTCTCGAACCTCCCCGCCGGGCCGGGCACCGGCTGGGACAAGCGCGACCGCGACAGCGAATCGCTGGCGGTCGATCCGGCAACAGGGCGGCTGTGGGTCGGCTTCGAGAACAGCGACGCGATCTGGCGCTATGCACCGGGCTTCGCGCGCGCCGAAGCGCAGGTGGTGCCGCCAGCGATGGCGGCGTGGCCCAACAACGGCGGCCCCGAATCGCTCGCCCGGCTACCCGGCGGACGCTTCGTCGCGATCGGCGAAGTACCGCACGTGCCGCCACGGGCATGGGCGGGGAGCGAGGCTGCGCGGCTGCATACCCGCGATGCGCGCGTCTTCTTCGGCGATCCGACGGCGCCCGGATTGCGGCAGGCGCGCTTCGCCTATGTGCCGTTCGGCCGCTACGATCCGGCAGATGCGGCGGCGTTGCCGAACGGCGACCTCCTCGTCCTCGATCGCCGTTTCGCGCTGCCGTTCCACTGGTCGAACCGGCTGTCGGTCGTCCCTGCCGCTACCATCGGCGCGGGCCGGGTGGCGCGGGGGCGGCTGATCGCCACGCTCGACGCGCCGCTGATCCACGACAATTTCGAAGGTGTGGCGGTCACCCGGGAGGGCGCCGATACGATCCTGTGGCTGGTGTCGGACGACAACCAGCTGCCGATCCAGCGCTCGCTGCTGCTGAAGTTCCGGCTTGAGACGCGCATGCCGAAAGCCCGCTCGCCGAGATAGGCGAGCGGGCTTTCCGAACCGGCACCCCGAAGGAGTTCAGGCGGTGGCGGCAGCCTCGGGCGTCTTGACCGCGATCTTCTTGACGATGTCGCGCTTGAGGCGACGGGCGCGCAGCGACAGATCGGTGTCTGACGTCTTGACCAGCCAATTGTCGAGCCCGCCATTGTGCTCGACCGAGCGCAGCCCGTGGGTCGAAACGCGCAGGCGGATGCTGCGCTCGAGCGAATCGGAGATCAGCGTGACGTTCTGCAGATTGGGCAGGAAGGTCCGCTTGGTCTTGTTGTTGGCGTGGGAGACATTGTGTCCCACCTGCCGGCCCTTGCCGGTCAGCTCGCAGATGCGCGACATGGTTCAAATCCTGGTTTCAGGCAAAGGCCCGGAAAGGCCGCGGCGTTAGCGGGCACGCGCGCTTGCGTCAACCGTGGGCGGCGTGAAACCCGCGGGCGCGAGCAAGCGTTGCGCAGACGAACCGTTTGTCCCGAGAGGTAGATTCCCATGCGCACGCTGCTTGTCCTGATCGGCTTTGCCGCCCTCGTCCTGGTGGCGCTGCTGTTCTTCGGCATCATCAACATCGATCAGACGCGCCCGGGCGTTGTCCAGGCGCCCGCGTTCAAGGCCGATGTCGCCAAGGTGCGGATGGGCACCGAGCAGAAGACCGTGACCGTCCCGACCGTCGACATCGACAAGCCGGGCAATACCGCCGCGGCGCACTGATGGAATCGGCGATTTGACCTGAGCGAGGCGGGCGGGCACGGGCGGGCTATGTTCCGCCTGCCCGATCCGATGGCCCAGGCGCTCGCCGCCGCCCGCGATGCCGCTGCGGCGGGAGAGGTGCCGGTGGGCGCGGCGATCGTCCGGGACGGCGCGGTGCTGGCGGTGCTGGCCAATGCGCCGCGCGCGCTGCACGACCCCACCGCGCATGCCGAGATGCGGGTGATCCGCGAGGCTGCAAGGCTGCTGCAACGCGAGCGGCTGGAGGATTGCGACCTGTGGGTGACGCTGGAGCCGTGCGCGATGTGCGCAGGCGCGATCGCGCATGCCCGGATCGCGCGGCTGTATTATGGGGCGCCCGATCCAAAGGGTGGGGCGGTGGAGCATGGGGCTCGGCTGTTCGGGCAGCCGACGTGCCATCACCGGCCGGAGGTCTATGGGGGGATCGGGGAGGTGGCTTCGGGAGCGTTGCTCCGGGGGTTCTTTGCGGGGCGACGATAGCACGACTACCCCCTTCCCCGTTCGTGCTGAGCGAAGTCGAAGCACATCGCCAAGCGCCAGGCCCTTCGACTTCGCACAGCACGAACGGAGTTTAGGGGGCTTCAGTTTCCCCGCACGTCGTTCTGGGTCACCGGCACGATCTTGATCTCTACCCGGCGGTTGGCGGCGCGGCCCTCGTCGGTGTCGTTCGAGGCGATCGGCTGGGTCTCGCCGTAGCCGCGGGTGGCGATGCGGGCGGACTGGACGCCGTGTCCCGAGAGGTAATCCGCCACCGACAGCGCACGGCGTTCGGACAGCGTCTGGTTGTACGCGTCGCTGCCGGTCGAATCGGTGTGGCCGTACACGTCGATATAGGTCTGATTGTATTGGCCGAGCGTATCGGCGACCTGATCGAGGGTGCGCTGGAACGCGGGCGCGACGTCGGCGCTGTCGTAGGCGAAGGTGATGCCCGACGGGATGTTGAGTACCAGATCGTCGCCGCGGCGGATCACCTGGACGTCGGTGCCCGCTGTACGCGCGCGCAGGTCGCGCTCCTGGCGGTCCATGTATGCGCCGATGCCTGCGCCGGCGAGCCCGCCGATGCCGGCGCCGACGATCTTCTCGGTCCGGTCATGGCGCCCGCCGACGAGGTCGCCGAGCAGGTAGCCGCCGAGCGCGCCGCCGATGCCGCCGATCGCGGCCTTGGAGATGCGGCGCTCGCCGGTCTGAGGATCAGTCGTACAGGCGCTGGTGGTCACCAAGGCGCCGAGCGCGGCCATTGCCATCAGTTTTGCGGTCTTCATGCTGCAACTCCCTGCATTTCACCCCACAACTCGGGCGTCGCGACGCTTGTTCCACGTGCGAACTGAACCCCAGGTTACAGGGTTAGCCGTTGTGGAACCGGGCGCGGTGCGGCAAAGGTGACGCGCCGATGGCACCGCTTCCCCCCTTTCCCTGGATCGACGTCGCGATCATCCTGGCGCTGGTCGCGCTGAACGGCGTGTTCTCGATGAGCGAGCTCGCGATCGTCTCGGCGCGCAAGGCGCGTATGGAGGCGATGGCGCGCAGCGGGCGCAAGGGCGCGCGTGCGGCGATCCTGCTGGCGTCCGATCCGGGCAAGTTCCTGTCGACCGTGCAGATCGGCATTACCCTGATCGGCATCGTCGCGGGCGCCTATTCGGGATCGAGTCTCGGCACGCCGACCGCGGCGCGGCTGGAGCGGCTGGGGCTGCCGGCCGAGACCGCGCATACGCTGGGGCTGACGCTGGTCATCGGGCTGACGACCTATGCCTCGCTGATCGTCGGCGAGCTCGTCCCCAAGCAGTTCGCGCTGCGCAAGCCCGAGGGCATCGCCGCGGTGATGGCGCCGGTGATGCGTTGGCTTGCGATCCTGACTGCGCCGATCGTGTGGGTGCTCGATTCGACCAGCGCGCTGATCTTCCACCTGCTGCGCCTCGATCGCGAAGGTGAGGATAATGTCACCGCCGAAGAGCTGCACATGATCGTTGCCGAAGCTTCCAAATCGGGGGTGATCGAGGAGCATGAGCGATCAATCATTTCCGGCGTCGTGCGGCTCGCGGACCGGCCGGTGCGCGAGGTGATGACGCCGCGGACCGACGTCGACTGGCTCGACTGCACGCTGGGCGCCGACGCGATCCGCGATACCTTGCTCGCCAGCCTGCACACCCGGCTGCCGGTGGGCGAGGGGTCGATCGATGCGGTGCGCGGGGTGGTGCAGGCGCGCGACATCGCCGCGGCACTGTTCCGCGGCGAGGCGCTCGATCTGACCAGGCTGATGCGCAAGGCGCCGGTGGTGATCGATCGGATCGATGCGATGGACGCGCTGCTGGCGCTGCGCGAGGCCGAGGTGCCGATGGCGCTGATCCACGACGAATACGGCCATTTCGAAGGCATCGTGACCCCGGCCGACCTGCTGGCGGCGATCGCGGGCGAGTTCGCATCGGACACCGATCCGGACGAATCGCCCAACGTGGTGGAGCGCGAGGACGGATCGCTGCTGGTCGCGGGGACGATGGCCGCGGATGCGCTGGCCGACCGGCTGGGCATCGACCTGCCCGACGACCGCGACTATGCGACGGTGGCGGGGCTGGCGCTGGCGGCGTTCCGGCACCTGCCGGGCGAAGGCGAGCATTTCGCGCTGCAGGGATGGCGGTTCGAGGTGGTCGACCTGGACGGACGGCGGATCGACAAGCTGCTGGTGAGCGCGGAAGGTTAGGCTAAGGTGAGGCCAATGGCGCTGGTCGGGGCGCGGAAGGTCACTGGAAGGTCGCGTCCTGCATCGGTGCGGCGAGCGGCCCAAAGTTGTTGAAGTTGCCGCATGTCGCGGGTTTTCTACGTGTCGGTCGGCACCGATCGTGTTGCTTGTGTAGCAATGAGAAAGAGCGTGCGCAGGGTTGCGCCGAGTCGTCAGGACCGTGGCACAGGTGGCGGGCTGTAGGACAGCGGTTTGCTAAGCGGCCGCTCCGCCCAGAGGCGATCGTTTCAGACCGATCTTATCAATCCCAAAACGTGCCATTTTTAATGCGAAATTAAAGGTTTTGCATCAGCGGGCGGGCGCGGCTCTCGGCCGGCTCTCGTCTATTTACGGGTGTTTCCGAGAGGCGGAAAGGCTTCCCGATTGCAAAGGTTCACATCGACGCGCACACTGACAGCATGGCTTGGAAACAACTTGTCCGTGCTTCTGCGTGGGCGCTGGTCGTTCTGCTCGCGAGCTTCTTTGTCGTCAACGTGATCATGACCGCGTGGTACAGCTACACCGACCCCTATGATGGACAAGGCGGCTTAGCTGCATTCGTACTCGGGCTATATGTCGCCCCAGCATTCGCCATAGTGACGTTCGCTCTTGTTTTGATCCGAGGCCGCTAACGATCACCTTTTCCGCGCTCGTGATGCAAAACTCACAGGTTCTGCATCACGCCGGGAACGGCAGAAATCCGGGCGCTGCCATGATGCATATGTGCGATGCACGCCGCCGTGGCATGCGCCGATATCTGACCGCAACAGCATCGCCATCGGGACGGCAGTTATCGCCCATCTCGCTCGTAAAGCCGCCTGTCCAGTTGCCACCAAACGTCGACCTTTGCCTTGTCCGTAAGGACTTTCGGCCTCCGAGCCGGGCGTCGCGCTATCTCGGGCGGCAAGAAGAAGCGGGACCCCGGGTCGAGCCCGGGGTTGACGGGGAGGGGGCAGGCCTTTCGGCTTAAATTCGATGTGTGCATCCTACAGATCGGGCAGCACCTGATCCGCCACGCCCCAGCCCTGCAACCCGCGCCCATTCGCCCGCGCGATCAGTTCGTCGCCGTCGCGGATGGTCCAGCGGGCGGCGGTGTCGAGGTCGCGGAGTTCGGTCCAGCTTACCGGCGCGGCTACGGGCGCGTTGGCGCGGGTGCGGGCGGAATAGGGCAGGATCGCGGTGGCGCCGCGCTGGTTGCGGAGCCAGTCGATGAAGATGCGGCCTTTGCGCTTGGCCTTGGACATTACGGAGACGAAGCGGTCGGGGTCCGCTGCGCTGAGGGCTTGGGTGAAGCGGTTGGCGAAGTCCTTGACTGCGGGCCATTCGGCTTGCGGGGTCAGCGGCACGACGACGTGGACGCCCTTGCCCCCCGACAGCATCGCGAAGCTGACGAGGCCGAGTTCGGCGAGCTGGCCCTTGATATAGTCCGCGGCCTTCTTGGTGTCGGCGAAGTCGAGGCCTTCGTCGGGGTCGAGATCGAACACCAGCCGGTCGGGCTTCTCCAGCGTGGCGACCGAGGAGCCCCAGCCGTGGAACTCGATCGAGCCCATCTGGATGCACGCGACCAGCCCTTCGGCATCGGCGACGTAGAGATAGGGTTCGGTGGTGCCGTCCTTTTCCAGCACGTCGACGTGGTGGACCGCTTCGCCGAACGATCCGGCGTCGTGCTTCTGGAAGAAGCAGGCGCGGGCGCGGCCTTGGGGGCAGCGGACGAGGCTGACCGGGCGGTTGGCGGTCCAGGGCAGGATCAGGGAGGAGACCTGGACGACGTAATCCGCCAGGTCGCCCTTGGTCAGATCGCTTTCGGGGAAGATCACGCGGTCGCGGCTGGAGACTTTCGCTTCGATCTTCGGCGCGGGCGCGACCGGTTCGGGAGTCTCGGCGACCACCTCCGCCGCGGGCTTGTCGGTGCGCAATGCGATGAAGCTGGAGTGGCGGAGCACCTTGTCGGGGGTAATCTCGGCATAGGCGACTTCGGCGACGAGTTCGGGTTCGACCCAGCGTGCACCGCGGACGGCGGCACGAGGGGCTTCGACGGTGGCGGTCTTGCGCGCGAGGGGTTCGAGTTTGGCGGCGAGATCGTCCATTGTCGCGGCGTCGAAGCCCGTGCCGACCTTGCCCGCGTAGCGCAAGGCACCGTCTTCGTGGACGCCGAGGAGCAGGGATTTGAGGCCGCGGTGCTTGTCCGAGGGCAACCAGCCGACGATCACGAATTCCTGGCGGAGGATGCACTTGGTCTTCAGCCAGGCCTTGGTGCGCTTACCTTGGTACGGCGCGTCGGCGCGTTTGGAGACGATTCCTTCGAGACCTTCCTTGCACATCGTCTCGAACAAGGCTTCGCCCGAGCCGAGGACGTGTTCGGAATAGTGCAGGCGGTCGTTGCCGGGGATGAGCGGGCGCAGGCGCTCCTTGCGCTGGATGTTGGGGAGCGCGGTCAGGTCCTCGCCATCAATGTGGAGCAGGTCGAAGCCGAAGAAGGTCATGTCGCCGGCGGTGGAGATCGCGTCCTTGAGGGTGGAGAAGTCGGGCTTGCCGTCCTTGAAGGCAACGATCTCGCCGTCGAGGAGTGCGGTTTCGACCGGGAGGGCGGCGGCGGCTTGGGCGATACGTGCGAACTTGTCGGTCCAGTCGAGGCCGCTGCGGGTGTAGACCTTTGCCTGCCCGCCGCCGATGGCGATCAGGGCGCGGTAGCCGTCGTATTTGACCTCGTGGAGCCAGGCGTTGCCAGGGGGGACGGCGTCGACCAGGGTGCAGAGCTGGGGTTCGGTGAAGGGGGGGGCTTTTTTCTTCTTCAATCCTCTCCTGGAGGGGGAGGGGGACCGTGCGGAGCGTGGTGGAGGGGCCGCCCAGGGCGACACCCCTTGGGGGGGCCCCACCACCACCCCCGTAGCGCGAGCGTCGGGGGGAGCCCTGCCCCCGCCCGCTCTCGAAAGCCCGGGGGGCGGT
>NZ_CAXVWL010000075.1:0-64073 GCF_964263785.1 Sphingomonas sp. | reverse complement strand
CCAGGGGCAGCGACACGCGGTCGAGCACCTCGCCACCCTTCACGCGGATCAGCTCCAGGCTACCGCCGCCAAGATCGCCGACGATGCCGTCAGCCTCCGGCGTCGCCGACAGCACGCCAAACCCGGCGGCACTCGCTTCCTGCTCGCCGGACAGGATCTCGACGGTGAGGCCAGCGCTGCGCGCGATCGCCACCAGCTCATCGCCGTTGGCGGCATCGCGCACCGCCGCAGTCGCGACGGTCCGCAACTCGGCCACCTGCATCTCCCGGGCGACCCCGGCGAAGCGGGTCAGCGCGATGCGGGCGGTGTCCATCGCCTCGGGGCTGATCCGTCCGCTCTCGGCCAGGCCGCGACCCAGCCCGGCCAGCACCTTTTCATTGAACAGGATCGCCGGCAGCCGCTGTGGTCCTTGGTAAACAACCAGGCGGATCGAGTTGGAGCCGATGTCGATGATCGCGGTGCGCGGCTGCGCGTCTGGATCGATGCGGTTGGCGGCCATGCGGAACAAGCGAGACGCCACGCGGCTAATGCCCGCGCCGCAGCGACAGCGTCGGGACAATATCCGCGCCGACACTGTCGCCCCGCCCCGACAGCGACGGATTGGTCATGAAATAACGATGGAGATTGAACGGCCTGTCGCCCGGATCCTCGCGCGCGTAACTGCCGTCGGCGAGAAGCTCCCAGCTCTGTTCGGTGTCGATCAGGTTGGCGACCATCACCTGATCGAGAATCTGGTCGTGGACGGTCGGGTTCTCGATCGGCAGCATGTATTCGACCCGACGATCGAAGTTGCGCGGCATCCAGTCGGCCGACGAAATGAAGAGCTGCGCGCCGTCGTTGGGCAGCGCCTTGCCGTTGCCGAACGCCCAGATGCGGCTGTGTTCCAGGAAGCGGCCGACAATCGATTTGACGCGAATGTTGCTCGACATGCCGGGCACGCCCGGGCGCAGGCAGCAGATGCCGCGGATGATGAGATCGACGACGACCCCGGCCTCGCTCGCCTCGTACAGTTTCTCGATCACCGACGGATCGACGAGGCTGTTCATCTTCGCCCAGATCGCCGCCGGGCAGCCGCTGCGCGCGTTGGCGGTCTCGGTGTCGATCAGCGCGACCAGACGGGCGCGAAGATCGTGGGGTGAGAGGATCACCGACTTCATCGCGACGGGTTCGACATAGCCGGTGATGTAGTTGAACATCTGCGACGCATCCGACCCGATCTGGCGGTCGGCGGTGAAGAAGCTGAGGTCGGTGTATATCTTGGCGGTGATCGGGTGGTAATTGCCGGTGCCGAAATGGCAGTAGGTGCGGAACTGCCCGCCCTCGCGCCGGACGACCAGCGAGACCTTGGCATGGGTCTTCCAGTCGATGAAGCCGTAGACGACCTGCACCCCTGCCCGCTCCAGCGCGGAGGCCCAGACGATGTTCTGCTCCTCGTCGAAGCGTGCCTTCAGCTCGACCACCGCAGTGACCGACTTGCCCGCCTCGGCGGCGGCGATCAGCGCGTTGATGACCGCCGGCTGCTTGCCCGCGCGGTAGAGCGTCTGCTTGATCGCAACGACGTCGGGGTCGGCGGCGGCCTGTTTCAAGAAGGCGAGGACGACGTCGAACGTCTCGTACGGGTGGTGGACGACGATGTCCTTGGCGCGGATCGCGGCGAAGCAATCGCCGCCGAATTCGCGGATGCGCTCGGGGAAACGCGGGGTGAAGGGCGGGAATTTCAGGTCGGGGCGGTCGGCGTCGACGATCGCCTCCAGATCGTTGATGCCGAGCAGATTGCCGCTCTCGGTGATGATTGCGCCCGTACCGGTCAACCCGCCGCCCAATTCCTCCTTGAGCACCGCGGCGAGCGCGTCGGGCATGCCGGTTTCGAGCTCCAGGCGGATCACCCGGCCCCGCCGCCGCCGTTTGATGGCGTTGGCGAAGTAGCGGACGAGGTCCTCGGCCTCCTCCTCGATCTCGATGTCGCTGTCGCGCAGGACCCGGAAGGTCGCGGCGCCGTGGACGACATAACCGGGGAACAGCAGGCCTGCGAACCGCTTCAAGACCGATTCGACCGCGACGTAGCGGTCTTCGTCGCCGGGCAGCCGGATGAAGCGAGGCATCGCGGCGGGGAGCATCACCAGCTCGCGGATCGGCTCGTCGTCCGAGGTGCGGACGAGATCGAAGATCACCGACATGCCCTTGTTGGGGATAAACGGGAACGGGTGCGCGGGGTCGAGCGCCTGGGGGGTCAGGATCGGGAAGATCTGGGTGCGGAAATGGCCCTCCAGCCACTCCTCGGTCGCGTCGTCGACCGCGTCGCGGCGCAGGACGTGGAGCCCGGCTTCGTCGAGCAGGACGCGCAGGTCGCCCCAGACCGCCTGCTGGCTGTCCATCAGCCGGTCGGCTTCGGCGACGATCTCGCTCAACTGCTGGCCCGGGGTCAGCCCGTCGACCGAGCGGCGGTCGACATCCTTCGACTGCTGACCTTTCAGCCCGGCAACGCGGACCATGAAGAATTCGTCGAGGTTGGAGCCCGAGATCGAGAGGAAGCGCAGCCGTTCGAGTAGCGGGTGCGCGGGGTTGCACGCCTCTTCCATCACCCGGCGATTGAAGGCGAGCCACGACAGCTCGCGATTGAAGTAGCGGCCGCCGTCCGTGCCGGCGCCGGTGCCGGCGTACGGTTCGTCGTCGTCCTGATCGAGCCGGGCGATATGGGCGGGGCGGGTCATGTGTCCTCTTCCGAACTGCGGTCGGAACCTGAGCTGGGCCGCGGCGGCACGATGATGCCGGCGTCGACCAGGGTGATGCGTGCGAATGGAATGGACAGACGCTTGCGGCGTTCCATCGCTTCCTGATCCAGCGCATCCACCGCGCGCATGACAGCCACGTGACTCCGCTCGATCCGCGCCGCCAGCCAGTCGATCAGGTCGGCACGCGCGTCGAGCGCACGGCGCTCGAACAGCCGCGCGAGGAGCTGCGGCATCAGCGCATCGTCGGGAGCTTGGATCACGGCGTGCGCACTGGCCGCCAAGCGCGAGCGCAGGTCGGGGAGCTTGACCGGCCATACCGGCGGCTCGGCCTCGGCAACGATCAGCAGCGGACGGCGGGTCTCCTGTGCGCGGTTCCAGGCGTGGAACACGTCGGCCTCGGGCAGCCGGTCTGCATCGTCGAGAATGGTGCCGCCGCTCTTGGCCGCGAAGATGCGGGCGAGGAGACTGCGCCCGGACTTGCGCGGGCCGGTCAGGATCGCGGCGCGAGTCGGCCAGGCGCCCCAATGTTCGAGCGCGTGGACCGCGGCGGCGTTGGACGGCGAAACGATGAAGGCGTCCGCGCGCGGATCGGCTGGCCAGGCGAGCGGTAGCGCCATCTGGCTCCCCGTCTGCGTCATGGCGTGGTCGTACTGTCCGCGGGAAGATCGGGCGGGAGCAACTGCGCCGCCCGGCGGATGCGCACCGTCTGGCCGCTGCCGAAGACTTGGAAGCCGCGCGCCTCCAGGGCGGCGCGGAACTGCGCCGGATCGCCGTCGAACACGACGCGCATGATCGACACGCCGCCGAGCGCCAGGCTGGTCGTCTGCGCAGACCGCACGCCGGGGACGCCGCGCATCGCCGATTCGGTCGCGGACACCGTGGAAGCGGCGGGCGTGTCGAACTGGACGGTGACGGGGATGCCCTGCCCCGCCGCATTGCTGGCCAGATCGGCGAGGATCGCATCGACGTCGCCGGTGGTGGCGTCGTCGGTGGGCTTCGCCGCCTCGGGCGCGGGCGGCGGCGACAGGGTCGGATCGGGATCGAGCAACCCTGCTCGCAGCCCACGCTGATACAGCGCGTCGATCCGCGCGACGCCGGCATCGAGGAGCTGCGGCAGCCCCGCAGCGGTGCCGACTCGCAGGGTGAAGCTGCCGATGGTCCGGCCGTCCGGCCCGTGGCGCGCGGTGAACACGCCGATCACCGGCCCGCCCGGCCACTGGCGATAGAGCCGAACCGTGGGGACGAGGATGTCGGACGCGCCGTATTGGTCGATGATCGTCCGCCACCAGCCGCGCCCCGGCCGTGTCGCTTGGCCGGCGTTCAACAGCAGCGCGTCGGCGCCGCTGCCCGACGGGCGAACGTAGTCGAGCGTGCTGTTGCCGGTGCGAAAACGCGCCCAGGCGGCCTGCCATTCGGTGCGCTGTTCGAAGACCTGCGCCACCCCGCCCGACATCTGCACCGGGATCACCAGCATCGCCGGCGAGCGCGAGGCGTAGGTGGAGATGCCGAGCAGCGCGCTGGCGCGGCCGCGATCGAACAGCACGCCCAGCTTGGCGATGTAGCGGGTCGGGCCGATATGCTCGCGCTCGACGACGATTCCCGACACGATCTGGTCCAGCGTGCCGTCCGACACCGGCGCGCCGCCGCCGCCGAGCCGCTGCGACAATTGCGTCCAGGCGCGGCGCTGCGCCAGCCGCCAGCCGCCGAGCCGCGCGGCCTCGGCGGTCTTGGCCGCGACGTCGACGCCGATTCCGGCGACTTCGTATGCGCCCGAACTGTCGACCGCCGCCAGGCCGCGGGCACCACCGTCGATCTGCGCGACGAGGCCGCCGGTGGCGAGCGCAAGCGCAGCGGCGGCGAACGCGGAAAGGGTCTTGATACGCATGGGGTTCGCGCCTTTTGGCGAAGGCGGCGTGGAAATCCAAGCGGCATGTAGGTAATGGCTGCCGGATGGCCGACACCGAACCCTATACCTACGCCCACGCGGGCGTCTCGATCGCCGCCGGCAACGCGCTGGTGCGCGCGATCGCACCGTTGGCGAAAGCGACCCGGCGCGCGGGTGCGGATGCCGAACTGGGCGGCTTCGGCGGGCTGTTCGACCTTAAGGCGGCGGGCTTTACCGATCCGTTGCTGGTCGCCGCCAACGACGGGGTCGGCACCAAGCTGAAGCTTGCGATCGAATGGAACCGGCACGAGGGCGTCGGCATCGACCTGGTCGCGATGTGCGCCAACGACCTGATCGTCCAGGGTGCCGAGCCGCTGTTCTTCCTAGATTATTACGCGTGCGCCAAGCTGGATGCGGGGGTGGCCGAACGGGTGATCGCCTCGATCGCCGAGGGATGCCGCCAGGCGGGCTGCGCGCTGATCGGCGGCGAGACGGCCGAGATGCCGGGGATGTATGCGGCGGAGGATTACGACCTCGCGGGATTCTGCGTCGGTGCGGTCGAGCGTGACCGGGTGCTGACCGGGCGCAGCATCGCGGCAGGCGACGTCATCCTCGGGCTGGCGTCGTCGGGGGTGCATTCCAACGGCTTTTCGCTGGTACGCAGGCTGGCGGCGGACCGCGGGTGGAAGCTCGACCGGCCCGCGCTGTTCGATCAGGACCGGCTACTGATCGACCATCTGATGGCGCCTACGCGCATCTATGTGAAGAGCCTCTTGCCGCTGCTGCGCGCCGGGCGGATCAAGGGCCTGGCGCATATCACCGGCGGCGGCCTGCTGGAGAACCTGCCGCGGGTGCTGCCCGAGGGCGTGCACGCGACGATCGACGCCGATGCTTGGGCGCAGCCCCGGTTGATGGCTTTTCTGCAAGCGCAAGGGCGGATCGAGCCCGAGGAGATGGCGCGGACCTTCAACTGCGGCGTCGGCATGGCGGTGATCGTCGCCGCCGCGGAGGCCGAGGCGGTCGCCGCGGCGCTGGCGGGGGCGGGCGAGACGGTGCTGCGGGTCGGAGTGATCGAGGAAGGTCGCCGCGGCTGCACGGTGCGCGGATCGGCCGAGACGTGGAGCGCACGCGCTGACTGGACCGCAACGCATGGCGGCTGAAGCGCGTGTCGCGGTTCTCCTGTCGGGGCGTGGATCGAACATGATGGCGCTCGTCGAGCAGGCGAGCGGGTATGAGGTGGTGCTGGTCGCCTCCGATAACCCTGGGGCGCCGGGCCTTGGCTGGGCCGCGGCGCAGGACATCGCCACGTTCGCGATTTCGCCCCGCGAGATCGGTCGGCGAGCGATGGAGGACGCCTTTCTCGCGCAATTCGCGAAACATGACGTGCAACTCGTTGCATTGGCAGGATATATGCGCCTGCTCACCCCTGGCTTCATCGACACGATGCGTGGCGCCATCCTCAACATCCACCCTTCGCTGCTCCCCAAGTACAAGGGCCTCGACACGCATGCCCGCGCCATCGCTGCGGGCGACACGGTGGCGGGATGCTCGGTGCATGTCGTGACCGAGGAACTCGACGGCGGCGCGGTGCTGGGCCGGGCCGAGGTGCCGATCCTGTCCGGCGACGATGCCGACACGCTCGCCGCGCGAGTCCTGAAGGCCGAGCATGCGTTATACCCGCGCATCCTGACGGAGTTCGTATGCCGGTGACCCCACTCGACCGCATCCGCGAGACCGCGCTGGCGCTGCCCGAGACCGAGGAGCGGGTGAGCCACGGCCAGCCGACCTTCTTCGTCGCGGGCAAGCAGTTCGCGCAGGTCCGCGACAACCATCACGGCGACGGGCTGACCGTGGTGTGCGTGCGGACCTCAGGCGCCGACGAACAGGCGATGCTGATCGAGGCGGCGCCCCAGACCTATGCGCGACCGGCGTATCTCGGCGCGTCGGGCTGGGTGTCGGTCGACCTGAAGAACCCCGACTGGGCACTCGTCGACGACCGTGTCGCGCGGAGTTGGGAACTGGCGGCGCCTGCGCGATTGCTGGAGGCGGGTGGGCGATGAGCGAGACCCCGACCGAGCGGCGCGAGGCGGCGGCGACGCGGCGGCGCTGGGTGACGCTGGCCGAGCTGGTCGCGGTCGCAGGCGTGCTGATCGCGGCGCTGAGCCTGTGGCAGAGCTGGTCCGACCGCCGCGCCGACGCGGCCGACAAGGCGGCGACCGCGCGCGTCGAGGCGACGGCGCGCGCCCGCGCCGATCTGGTCGCGACGCCGCGCGACGACGGGCGCGAGCTGCTGCTGAGCGACCGTACGCACGAGATCGCCGATGCGGTCTTGACCTGGCCCTCCGCGTTCCAGGCGGCGGTACAGCACCCACCCGGGGACCCGGTGGTCAGCGCGGCCCCCATTACGCGCGCGCTGCTCCAGGCGACCGATGGCGGTGCGGACGACCGGTCGGGGCGAGTGCCTGCGATGATCGCGGTGACCTTCGTGGACGGCGATGCGCAGCGCACCGCGCGCGGCATCTACGACGTGGTGTGGCGCACGCAGGGACGCTTCGGCCGCGGACGGGTGCTGCGCTTCGAGGCGCTGCGCCTGCGCGAGCGCGGCGGCACCCAGGCCCGCGTCGACGCGATCTGGGCCCGCGAGAAGCCTCAGCCTTCGCGGTAGCTATAGGTCGAGCGCGTAGACCGGATCGACGAAACGCGCGCTGCCGACGGTGAAGACGCGTTCGCCGATCACGCGGAACCCGGTGCGTTCGTAGAAGCGGCGCGCGCGCGTATTGTCGGGATGGACGCCCAGGAGCATGCGGCGACGTCCACGCGCCCGTGCTTCGTCGATCGCGGCGCGGATCAGCGCAGCGCCCAGGCCGCCGCCGTGGGTGGCCGCCAGCGTGTAGATCCGGCGCAATTCGATGTCGTTCGCATCGGTGTCGATCGGGAAGTTCGGCCCGGTGAGGACCGCGAAGCCGAGCGGCGCATCGGTGACGTCGGCCCCGGCATAGAGCACCGCCGACGCCGGATCGGCGATGCTGCCCGCGAACATGTCGGCGCTGCACTTCGCCGTCACATGCGCGACCATGTCCGAAACGGGTATGATCGCATGATAGGTTTCGAGAAAGGTCGCGCCCGCGACGAGCGCGAGCGCGGGGGCGTCCGCCGCATCGGCGCGGCGGACGGTCCACATCAGCCGACGATCTCTTCGGGCTGGAAAAAATACGCGATCTCTGTCTCGGCATTCTCGTCCGAGTCCGACCCGTGGACCGAATTGGCCTCGATCGATTCCGCCAGCTCCTTGCGGATCGTGCCGGGTTCCGCATTCGCAGGATTGGTCGCGCCCATGATGTCGCGGTTGCGCTGCATCGCGTTCTCGCCCTCGAGCACCTGGACGACGACCGGGCCGGAGATCATGAACGACACGAGCTCGCCGAAGAACGGCCGCTCCTTGTGGACCGCATAGAAGCCCTCGGCCTGGTCGCGGGTCATGCGGATGCGCTTGGATGCGACGACGCGCAGGCCCGCTTCCTCCAGCATCTTGGTGACGGCGCCGGTCAGGTTGCGACGCGTGGCGTCGGGCTTGATGATCGAAAAGGTACGGTTCGCGGCCATGACGGTCACGGGCTCCTGTCTTTGGGGTGCGGCGGAAATATCGCGCGGTCCCTAGTCCGGGGTCTACGGGGATGCAAGCTAGGTGCTCTCGCGTCCAATCCAAGCCGTTCGTGCTGAGCGAAGTCGAAGCACTTGGGGCACCTTTCGCTTCGACTTCGCTCAGGGCGAGCGGAACTGGTTCAGGCCGCTTGCTCCCAGCGGCCTGAGTCGTTCTGTTTCCAAAAGCGGCACCCTACGCCTTCACGGCCTGCGAGCGCCTTCCACGCGGCGCGCGCGGGCTTGATCGCATCCTCGTCGAAAAGGTGAAAGGCGCGGTCGAAGTCGAGCGCGTCGTCGCGCCAGATGCCGTCGGCGAGGAGGACGTTGCGCGCGCGGTTGGCGGCGTTGACGTCGGGGGCGATAAGGATCGGCTGGTCGCCGTCGTCCGCGCCGCCGATCTGCGCGTGGGGCAGGAAGCTGTCGGCGGCGTAGGTCCAGAGCAGCTTGTCGAGGTAGGCGCGTTGCTCCTGCTCCTGCGCCACGACGAGGAGTCGTGCGCCGCCGGCCAACACCTTTTCGGCGAGCATCGGCAGCACGCGGTCGAGCGGCTGGGCGGTCAGGTGATAGAAGTCGACCTTCACCGCGCGCCTCCCGTTCTTGGCCTCACCCTTCGCAATGATCCGCGACGAAGCGGTCGAGCAGGCGGACGCCGTAGCCGGTCGCGCCCTTGTCGTGGTGATTGCCGGGCTTGTCGGACCAGACCATGCCCGCAATGTCGAGGTGTGCCCATTTGACGCCCTCGTCGACGAAGCGCTTGATAAATTGCGCCGCGGTGATCGAGCCCGCGCCCTTGCCGCCGATGTTCTTCATGTCGGCGATCGGGCTGTCGATCATCTTGTCGTAGGTGTCGGACAGCGGGAAGCGCCACAGCTTGTCGCCGCTCGCGAGACTCGCGGCAAGCAGTTGCTCGGCAAGCCCCTCGTCGTTGGCGAACAGGCCGCCGTATTCGTTGCCCAGGCTGACGATCATCGCGCCGGTGAGCGTCGCCAGATCGACGATGGTCTTGGGTCGGAAGGTCTTCTGGGTCCAGGTGATCGCGTCCGCCAGCACCAGGCGACCCTCGGCATCGGTGTTGAGGATCTCGATGGTCTGGCCGCTCATCGACGTCACGACGTCACCCGGCCGCGCGGCGCCGCCGTCGGGCATGTTCTCGACCAAGCCGCAGACCCCGACGACGTTGGCCTTGGCCTTGCGCCCGGCGATAGCCTTCATCGCGCCGACGACCGCACCCGCGCCGCCCATGTCCCACTTCATGTCCTCCATGCCGGGGCCGGCTTTGAGCGAGATGCCGCCGGTGTCGAAGGTCACGCCCTTGCCGACGAAGGCGAACGACGGGTCGCCTTCCCCCGCCCCGTTCCACTTGAGCGCGAGCACGCGGGCATCGCGGACCGAACCCTGGCTGACCGCGAGCAGCGAGCCCATGCCCAGATCGCGCATCTGCGCCTCATCGAGGACGGTGATCTCCAGCCCCAGCCCCTCGACGTCGCGGGTGACCCGATCGACGAAGGTTTCGGGATAGAGGATGTTCGGCGGCTCGGTCACGAGGGTGCGGGTCAGCGCCATGCCGTTGGTCACGGCCTGCTGCGCGGCCCAGGCTTCGTCGGTTCCGGTGGGCGCGGCGGCAATGGTGATGGTGCCTAGCGTCGGCTTCTGCGCATCGGGGAGCCTGGTGCGGTAGACGTCGTGGCGCCACGCACGCTGCGCCGCGGTGCCCGCGAACCGCGCGACGGCGCGCGACGATGGGGCGACGCCCAGAGCCGACAGATCGACGGTCGCCTCGGTGGCGCCCGAGGTCAGCAGCCGGGCGGTCAGCGCGCCGCCCGCCTTCTCCCAATCGGTGTCCGCTCCGCCGCCGACGCCGAGCAGCAGCACCTGGCGATATGTGTCCCCCGCGAACAGTTCGACGATCGCGCCGGCGTCTCCGGTGAAGCGCGCCGCAGCGGCCGCCGCCTGCGCTTGGGGCCCGGCGTCGATGCCGCTCCAGCGCACGCGCGCCAGCCCGTCCTTCTCGACCGGCAGCACCAGGATGGCGGCGTCGGCGGGGGCTTCGGGGCGGAATGCTATTTGCATGGAATGAGCCTTCGGATCGGTTGCCCAGTGGCTCTATGCCCCGCGCGCCGCGAAGCCAAGCTCGACGATTGCGGTGCCGGGCTGCGAATGCGATAGGCTTTCCCCGCGCCTCAGGGACCGGCGCGCCGAATGGGGTTGGTCGTATCATCGTGTCGCGTTTCCACCTGTTGGCCGGTTGCGCGCTGGCGCTGACCTGCGCGCCCGCCGCGGCGCAGGATCTGCAGGACCGCGCGGTCGCGCCGCCGCCGCCTTCGAAGGCTCCGGCGCCTCCTACCGCGGCGGACGGTACCGAGCAGGTGCAGTTCAGCGCCGGTACGCTTGAATACGATACGGACGCCGACATCGTCACCGCGACGGGCGATGTCCGCATGTCGCGCGAAGGCCAGCGGCTGCGCGGCGACAAGGTGGTGTGGAACCGCAAGACCGGACGCGTCGTCGCGACCGGCAACATCGCGGTCACCAATCCGCAGGGCGACATCGCTTATGGAGACTCGATCGAACTCGGCGACACGCTGAAGGACGGAATGGTCGCCAACATGCTCGTGGTGCTGGAGCGCGGCGGGCGGCTGGCCGCGGACAAGGGGCGGCGTGAGGAGAACGGCACCGTCGAGCTCGAGCACGCCGCCTACACGCCGTGCGCGGTGGAGACGTCGGCGGGGTGCCCCAAGGAGCCGACGTGGAAGATCACCGCGGTGCGCATCACCTACCGCCCCGACCGGGCCCGGGTATATTACGAAGGCGGGCGCATCGAGCTGTTCGGGCTGCCGACGGTGCCGCTGCCCAGGTTTTCGCACCATATCGGCGGCGGCAGCGACAGCGGGTTGCTGAGCCCCGACATCCGCTACGGCCGGGTCAACGGGCTGTCCGTGGCGGTGCCCTATTACTGGCGGCTGGCGCCCGACAAGGGGCTGACGATCACGCCGCGGGTGTATTCGGCGGTGCTGCCGATGCTGTCGGCGCAATACCAGCAGCTGACCGACACCGGCGCGATCAGCATTACCGGTTATGCCACGTCGAGCCGCCGCAGCGACGATCTGCGAACGAACACGATTGCCGCGACCGAATCGGCGTTTCGCGGCTATCTCGACGGCATCGGCCGGTTCCAGTTCACCCCCGAGTGGAGCCTGTCGACGTCGCTGCGGCTGGTGACCGACCGTACCTTCCTGCGCCGCTACGACATCTCGCGCGACGACCGGCTGCGCACGACCTTGTCGCTCCAGCATATCGACGCGGACAGCTATCTCGCGATCAACGGCTGGGCGGTGCAGACGCTCAGGGTCAACGACCGCCAGGGATTGCAGCCGGTCGCCTTTCCCGAGATCGACTATCGCCGCCGCGTTGCCGATCCGCTGCTGGGCGGCGTGGTGCAATTGCAGCTCAATACGCTCGCGATCGGGCGCTCAGGGGGACAGGATACGCAGCGTGCGTTCGCAAGCGCGGAGTGGGACCTGCGGCGGGTGACGCGCTGGGGCCAGGAGCTGACGCTGACCGCCTTTGCGCGCGGCGACCTCTACAATTCGTCGGACCTGCTCACCAGCCCGGCGATCTACAGCGGCGAAGGTGGGTTCCAGACGCGCGCAATCGGCGCGGTCGCGGCGGACGTGAAGTGGCCGTTCGTCGGGTCGTTCCTGGGCGGCACTCAGCGGCTGACCCCGCGGTTGCAGATCGTCGCGGCGCCGCGGGTCAAGAATTTCACGATCCCCAACGAGGATTCGCGCTCGGTCGATCTGGACGATTCGAACCTGTTCGCGCTCAATCGCTTCCCCGGCTACGACCGGTTCGAGGATTCGACCCGAGTGACCTATGGCGCGCAATGGGCAATCGATCTGCCCGGGCTCACCTTCGACACGGTCATCGGCCAGAGCTATCGCCTCGATACCCGGCCGACGATCCTTTATCCCGGCACTGGTCTCGCCGATCGCTTCTCGGACATCGTCGGCCGCAGCGAGTTGCGGTTCCGCGACTTCACCTCGATCGTCCACCGCTACCGGCTCGACAAGGACGGCCTGGCGGTGCGGCGCAACGAGATCGATGCGACGATCGGATCGCGATCGACCTATGTGCTGCTCGGTTATCTACGGCTCAATCGCGACATCTTTCCCGCGGTGGAGGACCTGCAGGACCGCGAGGAAGCGCGGGTTGCCGGGCGGGTGCAGTTCGCGCGCTTTTGGTCGGCGTTCGCGTCCGCGGTCATCGACCTGACCGATCGGCGCGAGGATTCGCTGTCGCTATCCGACGGCTTCGATCCCGTGCGCCACCGCCTGGGCGTGCAATATGAGGACGATTGCCTGCGCTTCGGCGTGACCTGGCGCCGCGACTACCAGGCCACCGGCGACGCGCGCGCGGGCAACAGCTTCCTCTTGACGCTGGCATTCACCAACCTCGGCCGCTAAGCCGCGGTTCAGGCATTTTGCGGCAGGTGGGTGGCCGGGGCCAGCACCGATCCCGTTCGACGAAGGTACAGGCGTGACGAAGCAGATGGTTTTTGGCCGTGCGGCAGGGTTCGTGCTGGCAGCGGCGCTTGCGGGCGGCGCGATCGCGCAGACGGTCCCCGACAGCCAGGTGCCTGAAACCGGCGGGCTCGATATCCCGGCAAACCTCCAGATCTTCGGCAAGGTCGACCCCAACATCCGCAAGGCGACCGCCATCGTCAAC
This sequence comes from Sphingomonas sp., assembly GCF_964263785.1. Classification (GTDB taxonomy): domain Bacteria; phylum Pseudomonadota; class Alphaproteobacteria; order Sphingomonadales; family Sphingomonadaceae; genus Sphingomonas. The sequence continues at coordinate 51,089 of NZ_CAXVWL010000075.1, read as the reverse complement.
GGGTCGGTCATCACCGGCACCGACGTCGACCAGCGTGTCGGGCTGATCGCGGTGGCCAACAATGCGACGTTGACGCCCGAAGAGCGCGAACGGCTGAAGATCCAGGTGCTCCGCCAGCTGATCGACGAGACGCTGCAGATCCAGGAGGCCAAGACCGCCGACATCGTCGTAACGCCTGAGGAGATCACGCGCAGCTATGCGGGTGTTGCGCAGCGGCTCGGCCAGCCGGTGAGCGGTCTGGCGGCGTTCCTGCGCAAGGCGGGGACTTCGGACCGGTCGCTGCGCCGTCAGATCGAGGGCGAGCTGGCCTGGACGCGTTATCTGCGCCGCCGTGTCGAGCCGTTCGTCAACGTCGGCGACGAGGAGGTCAATGCGATTCTGGAGCGGGTAAAGGCGTCGCAGGGCACCGAGGAGTTCGCGCTCAAGGAAATCTACACCGAGGAAGGCGCCGATCCGCAGGCCTCGCTCGCCACCTCGCGTTCGATCATGGCCGAGGTTCAGAAGGGCCAGCAGCCGTTCGAATATTATGCGCGACAATTCTCGGTCGCGTCCACCCGCGGAGTCGGCGGAGATCTGGGCTGGGTGCGTGCCGCGCAACTACCCGACGCGCTGGCATCCGCGGCGCAGGAGATGTCGGTCGGTCAGGTCGCCGGGCCTATCCCGACGCCGGGCGGCTATTCGATCCTGTATCTCACCGACAAGCGCCGGATCGGCACCGCCGACCCGCGCGATTCGCGCCTCAGCCTCAAGCAGCTGACCGTGCGCTTTCCCGTGGGGACCAATCAGGCGGAGGCGGCGACGCGCGCCGCCGCGTTCGGCAAGGCGCTCCAGACCGTTCAGGGCTGCGGCAGCGGCGCCAAGATTGCCGCGACGGTGGGCGCGGAGGTGGTCGACAACGACACGGTGCGCATCCGCGACCTGCCGCCGCAGCTCCAGGATATCATGCTGAAACTGCAGGTCGGCCAGGCCAGCCCGCCGTTCGGTTCGGCCGCCGAGGGCGTGCGTGGGCTGGTGCTGTGCGGCATCGACGCGCCGGCGGCGGGGGCGCTACCGCGGGCCGATCAGGTCCAGGGGCAGCTCGAGCAGCAACGCGTGAACCTGCGCGCCCAGCAGAAGCTGCGCGACCTGCGCCGCGACGCGGTGATCGAGTATCGCTGAGGTGGCCGGATGACCGCGCCGCTCGCCGTCTCGATGGGCGATCCCGCCGGGGTCGGGCCCGAGATCCTCGCCAAGGCGTGGGAGGCGCGGACGAAGCGCGCGCTGCCGCCGTTCGTCGCGATCGGCGATGCGCGGGCGGTGGCGCGGGTTTGGGCCGGGCCGATCGCGATCGTCGATGGGCTCGCCGCGGGGGCGGCGCGGTTCGATGATGCGCTACCGGTGCTCCAGGTCGAGGATGCGGGCGAGATCGTATCCGGCGTGCCCGATGTCGAAGGCGCACGCTGCGCGCTCCATGCGCTGGAGCTCGCCGCGGGGCTGGTGCGGTCGGGCGCGGCGCGGGCGCTGGTCACCGGGCCGGTGTCTAAAGCGCAGCTCTACGCGATCGGCTTCGATTATCCCGGGCAGACCGAGTTCGTCGCCGAACGCTGCGGCATTGCGGGCGAGAATGCGGTGATGCTGCTCGCAGGGCCTTCGCTCCGGGTCGTGCCGATCACGACGCACGTGCCGCTGGCGAGCGTATCGGGGCTGCTGTCGGTCGAGCTGATCCTGGCCAAGGCGCGCGCGACGGCACGCGGGCTGACCCGCAATTTCGGCATCGACGCGCCGCGGCTCGCCTTTGCGGGGTTGAACCCCCATGCCGGCGAGGGCGGTGCGATCGGGCGCGAGGAGATCGACATCCTCGAGCCCGCGATCGCGCAATTGCAGGCCGAGGGGGTCGACGCGACCGGACCGTTCGCCGCGGACACGATGTTCCACCCACGCGCGCGCGCGCGGTACGATGTGGCGCTGTGCTGCTACCACGATCAGGCGCTGGTGCCGATCAAGACGCTGGACTTCGACGATGGCGTCAACATGACGCTGGGGCTGCCGATCGTGCGCACCGCCCCCGATCACGGCACCGCATTCGGCATCGCCGGGCGCGACATCGCGCATCCCGGCGCCATGATCGCGGCGATCGCGATGGCGGGCGAGGCCGCCGACCGCCGCGCCCTAGCGGACGCGTGACCTCGCTGCCGCCGCTGCGTGAGGTCATCGCGCGCCACGGCCTGTCGGCCAGCAAGGCGCTGGGCCAAAACTTCCTCTTCGACGGCCAGCTGCTTGCGCGGATCGCGGCGGTCCCCGGCGATCTGCTGGGGGCCGAGGTGCTGGAGGTCGGTCCGGGGCCCGGCGGGCTGACCCGCGCGCTGCTCGCGGCTGGCGCACGGGTGACCGCGATCGAGCGTGACCGGCGGTGCATCCCTGCGCTCGCCGAACTGACGGAGGCATACCCGGGTATGCTGCGGGTGATCGAGGCCGACGCGCTCAATGTCGACGCGCCGTCGTTGTTTGCGGGCAAGCCGCACATCGTGTCGAACCTGCCGTACAATGTCGGCACCGCGCTGCTGGTCGGGTGGCTTTCGGGGGCGTGGGCGCCGTGGTGGCAGTCGTGCACGCTGATGTTCCAGAAGGAAGTCGCCGACCGCATCGTCGCGGCGCCCGACACCTCGGCCTATGGGCGGCTGGCGGTGCTGGCGCAATGGCGGAGCGCGGCGCGGATCGCGATGCCGGTCCACCGATCGGCGTTCACGCCCCCGCCAAAGGTCATGTCGGCTGTGACTCATATCGTGCCCACCGCCGCGCCCGAAGGGGTGGACTTTGCAACGCTGGAGCGCCTCACCGGCGCGGCGTTCGGGCAGCGGCGCAAGATGCTGCGGCAGAGCCTTAAGGGAGTTGCGGGCGCGCAGGACGCAATGGCATTCGTCGGCATCGACCCGACGCGGCGAGCGGAGACGTTGTCGGTGGCGGAGTTCGTGGGGCTGGCGCGGGCGCTTACACCGCGTTCGTGCTGAGCAAAGTCGAAGCACAGGGGTCTGATGCCCTTCGACTTCGCTCAGGGCGAACGGAAGGCTTGGAGCTGCTTTAGCTAACAGCTATTCCTTGGCGACCGCCGGCTTGATGACGACCGCGGCGGTGGTCACCGGCGGGCCCTTGGCGATCACCGCGGCGAGCACGGTCGCGTCGGTACAGCCCGTTTTGCAGAGCTTGCGGATCTTGACCAGATTCTCGCGCGCGCGGATCACCGCACCCTTGGCGACGAGCGCTTCGCCCTGCCCGCGCAGCGCCGCAACGTCGTTGGGCTCCAGCAGCAACGCTTCGCGGTACAGCCGGATCGCCTTGCCGGGCAGATCGCGTGCATCGGCAACCTCGGCGAGCGTCACGAAGGCGGCGCGGTTGCGCGGGTCGACCGCGACCGCGGTCTCCAGCGTGTCGGTGGCGCCGTCGAGATTGCCCGACGCCTTTTGCGCGCGGCCTTGTTCGAGCAACTGGATCGATCGCGGATCGATCGCCGTGTCGGTCTTCTGACCGCTGAGCGATGTCGTGATCGACACCACCGCCAGCGCGGCGGCTAGGGCGACGGACGAGGTACGCATGATCGTCTCCAGACTGGGCACGCGCCGAATTAGCACGCGCGCCGCAGCCGTGCGACGAAAAAACCGTCGGTGCCGCAGGTCGCGGGCGTGAGCCGCAGCCCCTTGCCGCGTGCGTCGCCGCAGGGCAGATCGAGGGGCTCCGCGCTCCAGCCTGCGCGTGCGGCAAGGAACGCCTCGACCTGATCGGGTCCTTCGCGGTCGAGCAGCGAACAGACGATGTAGACGAGCGCGCCGCCGGGGCGGACCAGCGTCGCGGCGATATCGAGGACATGGGCTTGCGTCGCGACGAGTCGGTCGATGCGCGCGGGCGTCAGCCGCCACCGCGCTTCGGGATTGCGCCGCCAGGTGCCGGTGCCCGAGCACGGTGCATCGACAAGCACGCCGTCGGCGCCGTCGTGCCAATCGGCCAGCGCGTCCTTTTCCCGGTTGGGGTCGAGCAGCCGCGTCTCGACGACCGTCGCGCCCGCACGTGCGGCGCGCGGAGCCAGCCGCGACAGCCGCCCCCGGTCGATGTCGCAGGCCAGGATCGCGCCATCGTCCGCCATCGCTGCGGCCATCGCCAGCGTCTTGCCCCCCGCTCCTGCGCACAGATCGACGATGCGCTGGCCGGGCTGTGCCGTGATCGCCATGCCGACGATCTGGCTGCCCTCGTCCTGCACCTCGATCAGCCCTTCGCGAAAAGCCGGGAGTGCCTCGACGTTGGTGCCCGAGGCAAGGCGCAGACCGTCGGGCGCGTACCGGGTCGGTTCGGCGTTGAGGCTGAGCGACTCCCGGGCCGCCTTCAGCCGGTTGACGCGCACATCGAGCGGCGCGCGATCGGTCAGAGTCGCCGGGTCGACTTGCGAGGCGGCCAGCATCTCCACCAGCCATTCGGGCGCGGCACCGGGCTGCGCGCGGGGCTCGTCCGGCGTAATCGTCACCGGAGCGTGGGTCGAGCCGTCGAACGTGGCGGCTATCGTCGGATCGGCGTCGGCGAGCGCCAGCATCGCGGCACGCCCGGTGGCGGGCACCTCCCCCGCCTGGCGGATTGCAGCATAGACCAGATCGCGGACCGCGCGGCGGTCTTTCGATCCGGCGTAACGGCGGGTGGCGAAATAGCGCGCGACCAGCGTATCGGCCGCGGCACCGCCTTCGCACGCGGCGGCGATGACGGCGTCGAGCAGCTCGATCGCTGCCTGGGTGCGGGCGGGTGGTGTCATCTGCCTAATTTGTTCACGGAACGGGAAGGGGAAGTCGCGGGGCAGCCGCGAGCGACGGTCCTGCTGGGCTGCCCCTCCACCAGCCTGCGGCTGGTCCCCCTCCCCGTGCCGGGGAGGAGTTGAACAAGACTACGCTGCGCTTCATCCTCAATGCGACGGGTAGTTCGGGGCTTCGCGGGTGATCGTCACGTCGTGGACGTGGCTCTCGCGCAGCCCCGCACCGGTGATCTGGACGAAACGCGCGCGTTCGCGCAGGTCCCTCAGCGTCGCCGAGCCAGTGTAGCCCATCGACGCCTTGATGCCGCCGACGAGCTGGTGGATGACGTCGCGCGCGGGGCCCTTGAACGCCACCTGCCCTTCGATGCCCTCAGGCACGAGCTTGAGCTGGTCCTTGATGTCTTGCTGGAAATAGCGGTCTGCCGAACCCTTTGCCATCGCCGCCATCGATCCCATGCCGCGGTAGGATTTGTAGGCGCGGCCCTGGTAGAGGAAGGTCTCGCCGGGCGCTTCCTCGGTACCCGCGAGCAGCGACCCGATCATCACGCACGACGCGCCTGCCGCCAGCGCCTTGGCGATGTCGCCCGAGGTGCGGATGCCGCCGTCGGCGATGACGGGCACGCCGTGGCGATGGCCTTCCTCGGCGCAGTCCATCACCGCGGTTAATTGCGGCACGCCGACCCCGGCGACGACGCGGGTGGTGCAGATCGATCCGGGGCCGATGCCGACCTTCACCGCGTCCGCGCCCGCGCCGATCAGCGCCTTCGTCGCCTCGCCGGTGGCGACATTCCCTGCGACGACCTGGACATGGTTGGATAGACGCTTCACACGCTCGACCGCGCGCGCGACGTCGCGGTTGTGGCCGTGCGCGGTGTCGATGACGATCAGGTCGCATTCGGCGTCGACCAGCGCTTCGGTGCGGTCGAAGCCCTTGTCGCCGACCGTCGTCGCCGCCGCCACGCGCAGACGCCCGGCGGCGTCCTTGGTCGCGTCCGGATACATCACCGCCTTCTCGATGTCCTTGACGGTGATGAGGCCGACGCACGCGTAGTTCTCATCGACGACCAGCAGTTTTTCGATCCGGCGCTGGTGGAGCAGACGGCGCGCCTCCTCTTGACCCACGTCGGTCGAAACGGTCGCCAGGTTCTCGTGTGTCATCAGCTCGGCGACGGGCTGATTGGGGTTGGCGGCGAAGCGGACGTCGCGGTTGGTCAGGATGCCGACGAGCCTGCCGTTCGCCTCGACCACCGGAATGCCGCTGATTCGGTTCTCGACCATCAGGGCACGGGCCTGCGCCAGCGTCGCGGTGGGCGCGATGGTGATCGGGTTGACGACCATGCCGCTCTCGAAGCGTTTCACGCGCCGGACTGCGGCGACCTGTTCCTCGACCGTCAGATTGCGGTGCAGGACGCCAATGCCGCCGAGCTGCGCCATGACGATCGCCATGCTGCCCTCGGTCACCGTGTCCATCGCCGCCGACAGCATTGGCACGTTGAGCGCGATGGTGCGCGTTACCTGCGTCCGCGTGTCGGCCTGGGTCGGCAGCACGTCGGATGCTGCCGGGTACAGCAGGACGTCGTCGAAGGTGAGACCGAGGCGAATGTCCATGGGGTGTGCCGAATCCGTGCGCGAGGAAGTGGCGGGCCATGTAACCGCGTACGCTGCGAACCGCTAGGCCCCCGCCCCCGCACCTGCTAATCTGCGCGCCGGACACGAAGGAACCGCTTGCATGCCCCTGATTGCCGCAGCCCTCGCGCTTGCGCTGGTGCTCTTGTATCTCTTCACGTCGATCAAGATCGTCCGGCAGGGCTATCAGTACACGATCGAGCATTTCGGCCGCTACACCGCCACCGCGGCGCCGGGGTTCAACTTCTACCCCGCCTTCTTCTATCGTGTCGGCCGCAAGGTGAACATGATGGAGCAGGTGATCGACATCCCGGGGCAGGAGATCATCACCAAGGACAATGCGATGATCTCGACCGACGGGGTCGTGTTCTTCCAGGTGCTCGACGCGCCCAAGGCGGCGTATGAGGTGTCGGACCTGTATGTCGCGCTGCTCCAGCTGACGACGACCAATTTGCGCACCGTCATGGGATCGATGGACCTCGACGAGACGCTGTCGAAGCGCGACGAAATCAACGCGCGGCTGCTGCGCGTCGTCGATCACGCGACGACGCCGTGGGGGGTGAAGATCACCCGCGTCGAGATCAAGGACATCCGCCCGCCGGCCGACATTGTCAACGCAATGGGCCGCCAGATGAAGGCCGAACGCGAGAAGCGCGCCAACATCCTCGACGCCGAGGGGACGCGCGCCTCCGAGATCCTGCGCGCCGAGGGGCAGAAGCAGGCGCGCATCCTGGAGGCCGAGGGACGCAAGGAATCCGCCTTCCGCGACGCCGAGGCGCGAGAACGCGCGGCCGAGGCCGAGGCCGCAGCGACGAAGGCGGTGTCCGAGGCGATCGAGGGCGGCAATACCCAAGCGATCAACTATTTCATCGCGCAGAAATACGTCGAGGCGATCGGCAAGTTCGCGACCAGCCCCAACGCCAAGACGATCCTGTTCCCGGTCGAGGCGACGCAGCTAATGGGGACGCTGGGCGGGATCGGCCAGCTCGCCAAGGATGCGCTGGGCGATGCGGTGGCGAGTCCGCCTGCACCGAAGCGGGGACCGTTCGAGCTGCCGGGGAGCTGAGCCGGTGAGCGACGCCGGGTGGTGGCTGATCGCGGCACTGGCGCTCGGCATCGCCGAACTGGCGGTCCCGGGCGTGTTCCTCGTTTTCCTGGCGATCGCGGCGACGATCACCGGCGTGGCGCTGCTCGCACTCGACCTGCCACTGGCCGCGCAGCTGGCGTCGTTCGGGGTTTGGAGCGTGGTGACGGTGGTGATCGGGCGACGCTGGTACAGCGACTACCCGGTTGCCGCCGACGCACGGCTGAACGATCGGGTGAGCCAGATGATCGGGCAGATCGTCGAGGTCGAGACCGCAGTCGATGGCGGCATGGGCCGGGTGCGAGTCGGCGACGGTTCGTGGCCTGCACATGGCGCCGATGCTGCGCCGGGCGAGCAGGTCCGGATCGTCGCGGTGGAGGGCGGGGTGGTGACGGTCGAACCCGTCCGTTGACCAGCCGGGCCCGGGTGACAGCGTCATCCAGGCCCGGTCATCCCGGCGTCAGGTGTCGTCGTCTTCGCTGGCCCCCACCATCATTTCCTCGGCGACCTTTTCGGTGCGCTGGCGGATGGCGCGTTCCAGGCGGTCGGCCATGTCGGGGTTTTCCTTGAGGTACGTCTTGGAGTTCTCCCGGCCCTGACCGATGCGAACCGAATCGTAGGAGAACCACGAACCCGACTTCTCGACGATTCCGGCCTTGACCCCGAGATCGAGGATCTCGCCGATCTTGGAGATGCCCTCTCCGTACATGATGTCGAATTCGACCTGCTTGAACGGCGGCGCGACCTTGTTCTTGACGACCTTCACCCGGGTCGCGTTGCCGGTGACTTCCTCGCCGGCCTTGACCGCGCCGGTGCGGCGAATGTCGAGGCGGACGCTGGCGTAGAATTTCAGCGCGTTGCCGCCCGTCGTCGTCTCCGGGTTGCCGTACATGACGCCGATCTTCATGCGGAGCTGGTTGATGAAGATCACCATGCAGCGCGAACGGCTGATCGATCCGGTCAGCTTGCGCAGCGACTGCGACATGAGGCGCGCCTGGAGCCCCACATGGCTGTCGCCCATCTCGCCCTCGATCTCCGCGCGCGGCACGAGCGCTGCGACCGAATCGACCACCAGCACGTCGATCGCATTGGAGCGGACGAGCGTGTCGACGATCTCGAGCGCCTGCTCGCCGGTGTCCGGCTGGCTGACGATCAGCTCGTCGATGTTGACCCCGAGCTTCTTGGCATAGACCGGATCGAGCGCATGCTCGGCATCGACGAAGGCGGCGGTGCCGCCGCCCTTCTGCGCCTCGGCGATGACGTGGAGCGCGAGCGTCGTCTTGCCCGACGATTCGGGGCCGTAGACCTCGATCACGCGACCGCGCGGCAGGCCGCCGACGCCGAGCGCGATGTCGAGCCCTAGGCTCCCGGTCGAGATCGTTTCGACCTCCATCGACTGTTTGGAGCCGAGCTTCATTGCCGAGCCCTTACCGAAGGCGCGGTCGATCTGCGCCAGCGCGGCGTCGAGCGCCTTCTGACGATCGGTGTTCACTGCTGGTGCTGCCACGTTGTCGATCACCTGAAGTTTAGCGGCCATGAGGAACCCCTTCGCTAGAACATGCGCGTGGCGGCGGCAACGCGTCTGTTCGGCATGTATATGCTTTGTTCGCTGGGAACAAGAGAAGAACGAACAGTCGCACGCGCTTTCATCGGAGCGCGTGATCGACCGCGCCCACCGACGTGACGCACATGTCGCGTCCGTTCGGCAATTCCGTTGCCGATGCTGGAAATTTCGTTGCGTGAAGGTGACGGGTGGCAAAGGCCGGGCCGGGGCGCATGGCCTCCACATGGCACGCATGGGCCGTGTAGGACAGAGCCGTCAGGCGAGCGTCGTGGACAATCTCCACCAGCCGCGCGCGCCGGCCTGCCGGGCAGCGGCGTCGCGCGTATCCGCGGTCGCGAACAGGGCAAAGCAGGTCGCGCCCGATCCGGACATGCGCGACAATATCGCGCCGGGAGCGGCATCGAGCATGGCGCGCACCTCGCCGATCACGGGCGCGAGCGTACGGGCGGGCTGTTCAAGGTCGTTGCGGCCTTCACGTGCGCGGTCGAGCAGCGCGCCTTCGCCGATCGGGCCGCGATCGACGCCGTCCCATGCGGCAAAGACCGCGGCGGTGGATACCGCCACGCCGGGGTTGACGAGCAGCACCGGGGTTCCGGTGAGGCCTTCGAGCGCGACCAGGGCGTCGCCGCGGCCGGTGCCGAGGGTGGTGCGGCCGTCGAGGCAAGCGGGGACGTCCGCGCCGAGCGAGGCGGCGAGCTTGGTGAGACGGGGGTCGTCGAGGCCGACGTCATGAAGGCGGGCGAGCGCGCGCAGCGTCGCGGCGGCGTCCGCCGATCCGCCGCCGATGCCCGAGGCGACGGGGAGGCGCTTGTCGAGGGTAATGGCGTGATCCCTGGCGATGCCGAATGCATCACGAAATCTGCGTGACGCCTGTAAGACCAAGTTGTCGCACTCTTTCGCCAGCGCGTAACCGAACGGTCCGGTCAGCAGTAACGCTTCCGTGTCCCATGATCCAACAGTCACCTCGTCGCCGTCGGTGCAGAAGGCGAACAGGGTTTCGATGTCGTGATAGCCGTCCGCGCGGCGGCGGCGGACGTGGAGGGCGAGGTTGATCTTGGCGGGGGCGGGTTCGGTGATCATTGCTCGCCTGTTCGGCTCACTCCAGCGTCACCCCGGACGTGTTCCGGGGCCCAGGGTTCGGCGAGTGGTGCGGATAGAGGCTCTGAGTTCGATGTCTGCCGCACGCTGGACCCCGGAACAAGTCGGGGGTGACGGAGGATGTTGGGCGACCGGTGTGCGTTACATGTTAGGATAGTTGGGACCACCCCCGCCCTCAGGCACCACCCAGTTGATGTTCTGTAACGGATCCTTGATGTCGCACGTCTTGCAATGCACGCAATTCTGGGCGTTGATGACGAACTTCGGGTTGCCTTCCTCCACGCCGACGAACTCGTACACCCCCGCCGGACAATAGCGCTGCGACGGTCCGTCGTACATCGGCAGATTGTAGTTTACCGGAATGTCGGGGTCGCGCAGCGTCAGGTGGACGGGCTGGTCCTCCTCGTGATTGGTGTTCGACAGGAACACCGACGACAGCCGGTCGAAGGTGAGGACGCCGTCGGGCTTGGGATAGACCGGCGGCTTGACCAGATCCTTGCGCCACAGGCTTTCGTGATCGGGATGATGCTTCATCGTGAAGGGCATCTTGATGCCGAGATGCTCCAGCCACATCGTCATCCCCGACAGGCCCGAGCCGATGAAGTCGCCGAATTTCTTCACCAGCGGCACGACGTTGCGGACGACCGACAGCTCCTTCTTGAGCCATGATTTGTCGAACGCCTCCGGGTAGGCGCTCAGCTCGTCATGCTCTCGGCCTGCCTGGATCGCGGCGAAGGCGGCCTCGGCACCCATCATCGCCGATTTCTGCGCGCCATGCGTACCCTTGATCCGCGGCACGTTGAGGAACCCCGCCGAACAGCCAATCAGCGCGCCGCCGGGGAAGACCAGCTTCGGGATCGCCTGCAACCCGCCGTCATTGATCGCGCGCGCGCCGTAGCTGACCCGTTTGCCGCCCTCCAGCAGCTCGGCGACCGCGGGATGGGTCTTCCACTTCTGCATCTCCTGGAACGGCGAGATGTAGGGGTTGGTGTAATTGAGCCAGGTGACGAAGCCGATGCTGACCTGCCCGTTCGCCTGGTGATAGATCCACCCGCCGCCGTTGGCGTCGTCGCCGAGCGGATAGCCTTGGGTGTGGACGACCTTGCCGGGCTCGTGCTTGGCCGGATCGACGTCCCACAATTCCTTGACCCCCAGGCCGTAAACCTGCGGCTGCGCGTCCTTCGCGAGGTCGAAGGTGCGGATGACCTCCTTGGTCAGGTGGCCGCGCACGCCTTCGGCGAAGAAGGTGTATTTGGCGTGGATCTCGAGTCCGGGCGTATAATCGGGCTTGTGGGTGCCGTCGCGTGCCACGCCCATGTCGCCGGTTGCGACGCCCTTTACCCGGCCCTGCTCGTCGAACAGCACTTCGGCCGCCGCGAAGCCGGGGAATATCTCGACCCCGAGCTCCTCCGCCCGCCCGGCGAGCCAGCGGCACAGATTGCCGAGGCTGCAGGTGAACGTCCCCTTGTTGTGCAGGAATGGCGGGGTCCACAGGTGGGGAAGGTTGAACTTTTTACTGGGCGTGAGCACCCAATGGTGGTTCTGCGTCACCGGCGTCTCGCCGAGCGGGCAGTCCGTGTCGCGCCAATCGGGGATCAGCTCGTCCATCGCGCGCGGATCGATCACCGCGCCCGACAGGATGTGCGCGCCGACTTCGGAGCCCTTTTCGAGCACGCAGACCGCCAGTTCGGCACCGGCCTCGTTGGCCAACTGCTTCAGCCGGATCGCCGCCGACAGGCCCGCTGGCCCCGCGCCGACGATCACGACGTCATACGGCATCGACTCGCGTTCGCTCATGACTTTTATCCACACTCCTGGCAGCAGCCCTAGCGTCACCCGGCTGGGCGCGCGGCCACCACGTCCTGACCGTATATCCGATTGAGGAAGTTGACCGAAACGTCAACTGCCGCGCATGAAGGACGGGCAATGGGGGCGGACCAGAATTTCGATTGGGCGGCGGCGACCGCCAGCGCGCTGGAATGGTGGCGCGACGCCGGGGTCGACGTGCTCGTCGAGGATGCTCCGCGCGATTGGCTGTCGGCGCCAGTGCCCGCGATCCCCCCGGCTCCGGCGGCGGTGGCACCCGCAGCAATGCCCGCGACGCTGGCCGTGTTCCTCGACTGGCGGATGGGCAGCGACATGCCCGAGGCATCCTGGACGGGCGCGTCGATCGCGGCGAGCGGGCCGGACACCGCCGAGCTGATGATCCTGGCCGACTGCCCGGATCGCGACGACGCGGGCGTGCTGCTGAGCGGCGGCGCGGCGGGCAGGCTGTTCACGCGGATGCTCGCGGCGATCGGGGTCGCGCGCGAGGACGTCCACATGGCCGCGACCTGCTGGCGCCGCCCGACCGCGGGCCGCATGCCGCGCGACGCCGAGGCGCGGCTGGGGGAGATCGCGCGGCACCATGTCGCGCTCGTCGAGCCGAAGCGATTGCTGCTGCTCGGCGACGGCGCGGCGCGGGCGGTGCTGGGCATTCATCTGGCCGAAGCGCGCGGGCGTTTACACTTCGTTAACCATGATGGCCGAAGAGTGCGCGCCGTGGCGAGCCACCACCCGCGTTTCCTGATCGAGAAACCGGCGTGCAAGGCCGAAAGCTGGAGCGACCTCAGGATGCTGGTGCGCGAGAGCGAAACGGGGGAATGACGATGCGGTCTCTGATCGGTGCGGTGCTGCTGGCACTTCCCGTCCCTGCCCTGGCTCTGCCTGCGGATCCTGGCGGGGAAGCGCGGACGGTTGCCGCCGCGCACATCCCGGTGCAGCTCGATGCAGCGCAGCGCGCGGCCTATGCCGCGGTGTTCCAGGCGATCCGCGACGCCCGCTGGACCGACGCGCAGATCGGGCTCGACGCGATGAAGCCGGGACCGCTTCACGCGATCGCACGCGCGCAGCTCTACACCGCCAAGGATTCGCCCAGGGTCGAGGCCGAAGCGATCGTCGCGCTGCTGAACGAGGCGCCCGAACTGCCGCAGGCCGAGCAGCTCGCCCGACTGGCGCGGAGCCGCGGCGTGACCGGGCTGCCCCCCCTCCCCGCCGCCCGCGCGCTGATCTGGCAGGACGGCGCGCCGCGCCGCCTGCGGACCAAGGCGAACAAGAGCGACCTGATCGCCGCGGACCTCGCCGTGCGGATGCAGCCGTTGGTTAAGGTCGACGACGGCACCGGCGCGCAGGCGCTGCTCGAGGCGACCGAGGGGCTGACTCCCGAGGCGCTGACCGAGTGGCAGCAGAAGGTCGCGTGGATGTATTTCCTCCAGGGCGACGATGTGCGTGCACGCGACATGGCGGGCAAGGCGGCGGGCGGCACCGGCGACTGGGCGATCCAGGGCCGTTGGGTCGATTCGCTTGCCGCTTGGCGCAGCCGCGACTGCGCGGGCGCAAGCGCCGGGTTCGAAGGAGTCGCCGCACGCGCGACCGACGTCGACCTGCGCGCCGCCGCGCTCTACTGGGCCGCGCGTGCCGACATGGTGTGCGGAAGCCCGCAGAAGATCGAGCCGAGGCTGAAATCGGCCGCGCAATTCGGCGAGAGCTTCTACGGCCAGCTCGCGCGGCAGGCGCTCGGCATGCGGCAGAAGCCGATGAAGCTCGGGCAGCTCGTCGCCAGCGACTGGGCCGCGCTCGACCGGCGCCCCAACGTCCGTGTCGCCGCCGCGCTGGTCGAGGTCGGCGAGACCGGCTTGGCCGAGACCGTGGTGCGCCAGCAGGCGCGGATCGGCGAGCCAGCGGAGTTCGGCAGCCTGGTGCGCCTCGCCGAATCGCTCGACCTGCCCGCGACCACCGTCTGGCTCGCACACAATTGCCCGCAAGGCGTCGCCGCGACCGCCGAGGCGCGCTATCCGACGCCGAACTGGACGCCCGACAGCGGCTGGCGCGTCGACAAGGCGCTGGTCTATGCGCACACGCTGGAGGAATCGGGGTTTCGCAACCGGGTGGTCAGCCCGGCTGGCGCTTACGGTCTCATGCAGATCATGCCCGCCGCGGCGACCGATTTCGCGCGCGAGCGCGGCACGACGCTCGACAAGGATGCGTTGACCCGGCCCTCGGTAAACATGGACATCGGCCAGCGGAGCCTGGAGCGGATGCGCGATTCGGGCGCGACCGGCGGGCTGCTGCCCAAGGTGATCGCGGCGTATAATGCGGGGCTGAAGCCGGTCGGCGCGTGGAACGCGATCGTCCGCGATGGCGGCGATCCTTTGCTGTATATCGAAAGCATTCCGTATTGGGAGACGCGCGGCTACGTCACGACGGTGCTGCGCAATTACTGGATGTACGAGGGACAGGCGGGAAAGCCGAAGTCGGCGAGCCGCGCCGCGTTGGCGCAGGGCATGTGGCCGCGCTTTCCGGGGCTCCCGGGTGCGACCGCGGTACGGATGAACGCCCAGCCCTCGCCGCGCACGACCGCCAGCACGGTCGCGGTGAGCGCGACGGCTGGCCCGAAGGTGGCGACGCTTGCCGATTGACGAGAGCGCCCGCTTTCTGCCGGTCCGCATCGCCGTCCTGACCGTGTCGGATACGCGGAGCCTGGCGGAGGACCGTTCGGGCGACACGCTGGTGGCGCGGATCGAAGCGGCGGGGCACGTGCTGGCGGACCGCGCGATCGTCCGCGACGACACCGACGTCATCGTCGCGCGGCTCCATGCCTGGATCGACGACCGCGACGTGGACTGCGTCATTACGACCGGGGGCACCGGCGTGACGGGGCGCGACGTTACCCCCGAAGCGGTCGAGCGCGTGGCGGACAAGATGATCCCGGGCTTCGGCGAACTGTTCCGCTGGCTGAGCTACGCCAAGATCGGCACCTCGACCGTCCAGTCGCGTGCCTGCGCCTGCGTTGCACGCGGCACCTATATCTTCGCGCTGCCGGGTTCGACGGGCGCGGTGAAGGACGGGTGGGACGGCATCCTGGTCGCCCAACTCGACAGCCGCCACCGGCCGTGCAATTTCGTCGAGCTGATGCCGCGGCTGATGGAGCGGTAGCGTACCGCCCGCATGAACGCTAAGGCCGCCGCACGGCAGCAGGAGCGCGCGAATGTCAGGCATGTCCAGGTTCGACTGGGAAGACCCCTTCCTTCTCGACGAACAGTTAACCGACGACGAGCGCATGGTGCGCGACACCGCACGCGCCTACGCCCGCGACAAATTGCTGCCGCGGATCGTCGATGCGTTCCAGCACGAGCATACCGATCCTTCGATCTTCCGGGAAATGGGCGAGCTCGGGCTGCTCGGCCCGACCATCCCCGAGGAGTACGGCGGGGTCGGCGCGAGCTATGTCGCCTATGGCCTGGTGGCGCGCGAGGTCGAGGGGATCGATTCGGGTTACCGTTCGATGATGAGTGTTCAGTCGAGCCTGGTCATGTACCCGATCAACGCCTTCGGCTCCGAAGAGCAGAAGCGCAAGTTCCTGCCCAAGCTGGCGACCGGCGAGTTCATCGGCTGCTTCGGCCTGACCGAGCCCGACGCGGGCTCCGATCCCGGCGGCATGACGACGCGCGCCAAGAAGGTCGACGGCGGCTACGTCATTTCCGGCGCAAAGACGTGGATCAGCAACTCGCCGATCGCCGACGTCTTCGTGATCTGGGCCAAGAGCGACGCGCACGAAGGCGGCATCCGCGGCTTCATTCTCGAACGCGGCATGAAGGGATTGGAGACCCCCAAGATCGAGGGCAAGCTGTCCCTACGCGCGTCGATCACCGGCATGGTGATGATGGACGAGGTCGCGGTCGGCGAGGACGCTTTGCTTCCCGACGTGCAGGGATTGAAGGGCCCGTTCGGCTGCCTCAATCGCGCGCGCTACGGTATTTCATGGGGCGCACTGGGTGCGGCGGAATTCTGTTTCCACGCCGCGAGGGCATATGGGCTCGACCGCAAGCAGTTCGGCACCCCGCTCGCCGGGCGCCAACTCTACCAGAAGAAGCTCGCCGACATGGAGACCGAGATCGCGCTCGGGCTGCAGGCGTCACTCAGGGTCGGGCGGCTGATGGACGAAGGGCGTTTCGCGCCCGAGATGGTCAGCCTGGTCAAGCGCAACAATGTCGGCAAGGCGCTCGCCATCGCCCGCGACGCGCGCGACATGCACGGCGGCAACGGCATCTCGGGCGAATATCACGTCATGCGCCACCTGATGAACCTGGAGACGGTCAACACCTACGAAGGCACGCACGACGTCCACGCGCTGATCCTCGGCCGGGCCATTACCGGTATTGCTGCCTTCTGACGCGCTTTGAACAAGGAGGACGAACAGTGGCGCTCACGACATTGGACCCCCGGACGGCGCTGATCGCCGTCGACCTGCAGAAGGGTGTGCTGGCGCTCCCGGCCGTCGCGCAAGCCGCCGCAGGGGTCGTCCAACGATCGGCGGACCTGGCCGACGCGTTTCGGGCGCGCGGGTTGCCGGTGGTGCTGGTCAACGTCGACGGCTTCGCACCCGGTCGCCGCGAGCACGATGCGATGAAGGGGCCACCGCCCGCAGGATGGACCGAGCTCGCGCCCGGGCTGCGCGCGCAGGCGAGCGACTGGCGCGTGACCAAGCGGTCCCCCGGCGCATTCACCGCGACGGGGCTGGAAGCGAGGTTAAAGGACGCGGGCGTGACCCAGGTCGTCGTCGCGGGGGTTTCCACGGGCATCGGCGTCGAAACCACCGGGCGACAGGCTTATGAGCTTGGCTTCAACGTCACGTTCGCGATCGACGCGATGGTCGACGGCGACGCCGCGGTGCACGCCAACAGCATCGAGCGCGTCTTTCCGCGGTTCGGCGAAACGGGAACCTGTGCGCAAATCGCAGCGCTGCTCGCACGTTTCGCCTGACCGTTCGGCGGCGTCCGGCCGCTGTCGCCGCACGTCCCGAATTGGCAATCCCGGCGTTGCATGCGATACCGGACAATCGAAACTAGGCTGGGACGGAGAGCGACGATGGCGACCGCATTGGCGAAACCGCACATGAGCACGAGCGAATGGGAGGCGCGTCAGCAGCTCGCCGCCTGCTACCGAGTGTTCGACCTGCTCGGCTGGTCCGAGATGATCTACAACCACATCACGCTGAAGATCCCGGACGAGGACGGCGCGTTCCTGATCAACCCGTTCGGGCTGCATTTCTCCGAGGTCACCGCGTCTAGCCTGGTCAAGATCGACATCGACGGCAACACGCTGTCCGACAGCGACTATGGCGTGAACCGCGCGGGCTTCGTCCAGCACGCGCTGTTCCACCGTCACCTGCCCGACGCGCATTGCATCATGCACACCCACACCACGGCGGGCATGGCGGTGAGCTCGCTCGAAGGCGGTCTGCGGCCGATCAACTTCTACGCCTGCAACTTCGCCGGCCAGATCGCGTACCACGATTTCGAGGGCGTGACGGTCCGCGACGAGGAAGGCGAGCGGCTGTTGGCGCACCTCGGCAACAAGCGCGTCATGCTGCTCAAGAACCACGGTATCCTGGTGATGGGGCGCACCCTGCCAGAGGCGTTCATCAAGCATTGGGCACTCCAGAGAGCATGCGAGATCCAGCTCGCGACGCTGTCGATGGGCAAGCCGCTCGACGTTTCGGACGAGGTCGTCGCGGTCCACCAGCGCGACCTGCACCAGACCCAGCCGCCCGGCGGCCCGGGTGCGGCCGATTTCGCGGCGATGGTCCGGCTGGTCGATCGCAAGGATAGAAGCTGGCGGGATTGATCAGCTATGCCTCCCCGGTACGGGGAGGGGGACCAGCCGCAGGCTGGTGGAGGGGCAGCCAAGCGGGATTATCGCTTGGGGCTGCCCCTCCACCACCGCTTCGCGCCGGTCCCCATCCCCGTGCCGGGGAGGTAAATGGAATGACATGACCAGCTTCACCGTCAACAACCAGCCGGTCCGCTACCGGCTCGATCCCGCCACGCCGCTGCTGTGGGCGTTGCGCGATGCGTCCAACCTCACGGGTACCAAATACGGCTGCGGCACCGGGCATTGCGGGGCCTGCACGGTCGATGTCGACGGCCGCGCGGTGCGCAGTTGCCAGGTTGCGATCGGCAGCATCGAGGGGAGCTACGTCACCACGATCGAGGGGCTGTCGCGCGAGCGCAATCACCCGGTCCAGCTCGCCTTTCTGGCCGAGAACGTTGTCCAATGCGGCTTCTGCATCCCCGGCATGGTAATGGCCGCCGCCGCGCTGCTCCGCCGCGATGCCGATCCGAGCGACGCGACGATCCGCGGCGCGATCACCAACCTGTGCCGCTGCGGCGTGTACCCGCGCGTCGTCGAGGCGGTTCAGCGCGCAGGACGAGCGATGCGCGGCGAGGAGACGATTCCCGCGGGCGCCCGTCCCGGCATCGACCCCGCCGACTCGGCACGTGCGGTGCCCGCGCTGGTGCCGCCTCAGGACCCCCCCCGCGTTCTGAAGCTGTCGCAACGCTGACGAACCAATTCAGCATCGGTTCGCCGCGGATCCGGCAAACGCGTCCTCATCATCGGGGCCGGCTCGTGCGCCGGCAATGGAGGACAAAGACCATGAGGTTCCTGTTCAAGGCGCTGCTGGCGGCAACCGCGCTCGTTCCCCTCGCCACGGCAGCGAGCGCGCAGCAGGCGGACGGTCGGCAGTGGCGCGGTGGCGGCGATCGGGGCGGCGACGAGCGGAGTGGTGAGCGGAGTGGCGGGGAGCGGCGCGGCGGCGGCGAGCGCCCCGACGTGCGGCAGGCACCGGCCGAGGCACCCCGGATTCATACCGATCGCGACCTGTCGCAGCGCGGCGATTGGAGCGCCCGCCGCCAGACGCTCCCCTCCGTCTCGGGTACCGATCCCGGTCGCCGCACCGACGCTCCGGGACGGATCGACTCGGACCGGAGACCGAATGATGGCACGTTCCGTCGCGATCCCGGAGTAGCCTTCGGTGCCGCAGGCGATCCGGGTGCGATCCAGCGACCGGGCGGAATCGGGCGGCGCGACGAGCGGCCCGCACCCGGCCTCCGCGGCGATCGGGGCGACCCTGGCGAGCGGGCCGGGTTCGGCACCGGCCGCGCCGACGCGGGCACCTATCGCCAGCGAGACCAGAACTGGACCCGCGATCGCGACAACACCGGACAGTGGCGTGGCGACGAAAACCGCGCCGCGAACCGCGGCGCGTGGAACCGCGGCACGTGGAACCGGGATTGGCGCAACGACCGCCGCTACGATTACGGTGGCTATCGTGACCAAAACCGCGGCGCCTACCGATTGCCACGCTACTACGCGCCCTACGGCTCGGGCTATGGCTACCGGCGGTTCTCGGTCGGGGTCACCTTGAGCTCGGTGCTGTTCGGCGAAAATTACTGGATCGACGATCCGTACGACTATCGCCTGCCCGCCGCCTACGGCCCGTACCGTTGGGTGCGCTACTACAACGACGCGTTGCTGGTCGATGTCCGCTACGGTCGCGTCGTCGATACGGTATACGACATCTTCCGGTAAACTCGCGGGACCGGCGGCATCGCGCTGCCGGTCCCTCTTGCGTTTCCCGTCCGAGCGCGCAATTTCGGACGGCGATGAAGTTCTTCGGCAAATCCTCCGCCGCGCCGCGCAGCGCCGCATCGGGCGGCGGTCCTTCGCCGGCGCGCACGGAGATCGGCGCAAACGTCGCGGCACGGCTCGATGCGACCGGGGCGGTCACCCGCACCCCGATCGAGGGCGTGCAATTCTACCACCAGGTCGATTTTCTGACTGCCGAACAGTGCGGCGACTTGATCGCGCTGATCGATGCGGGGCGCCGCCCCTCCACGCTGCTTTCGGATCGCGGCGGGGTCGGCTTTCGCACCAGCGACAGCTGCGACATGGACCGCTGGTCGCCGCAGGTCCGCGGAATCGACGAATCGATCGCCCACTTGCTCGGCGTAGATCCGCGCAACGGCGAGACGATGCAGGGCCAGCGCTACGCTGTCGGCCAGCAATTCCGCGCCCACCACGATTATTTCCACGAGGTCGAGAAATACTGGGCGGACATGCAACGCTGCGGCGGCCAGCGCACCTGGACCGCGATGATCTATCTGAACGACGTCGAAGAGGGCGGCGCGACCTGGTTCCCGCAGGCGGGCATCCGCGTTGCGCCGAAACGCGGGCTCCTGCTCGCGTGGAACAACATGAAGGCCGACGGCAGCCCCAACGAACGCACCCTCCACGAAGGCATGCCGGTGGTCGAGGGAGTCAAATACATCGTTACCAAGTGGTTCCGCGAAGGCTTCTGGGTCAGCTGACGACTCAGCGCGCTTTCCTACAGGACGCAGATCGCTGTAACGCCCTGCCTACCCCGCATGCATCGCCGCGAACGACTGGCGACGACGTTGCATGCATGCCTGTAGGACGTGACTTTTGCGTGACCTTTCGACTGTGACCCCTGTACTCGGCATCGCGTCCTCGATCCTAGGCCAGCCGTGGCGGTGGCGTGCGCGCGCTGCGGATGCGCGTGACGGCGGCATGGGCGACGGCGATCTGGTCACCCAGTTGCTGCTGGCGCGCGGGTGCCCGCCCGACGCGCTCGACGCGCATCGCATGCCGTCGATCCGTGCGTTCATGCCCGATCCGTCGTGCTTCCGCGACATGGACCGCGCCGCCGAGCGCCTCGCCGATGCGGTGCAGGGCGGCGAAGGCATCGCGATCTTCGGCGATTACGATGTCGATGGCGCCACCTCGGCCGCGCTGATGATCCTCGTCCTGCGCGATCTCGGCATCGAAGCCCGTCCGTACATTCCGGACCGGTTGCTCGAAGGCTATGGGCCGTCGGGCGATGCGCTCGTCCGGCTGGCGCGCGAGGGCGCGTCGCTGATCGTCACGGTGGATTGCGGCGCGCAAGGGTTCGAGGCGCTGGCGGCGGCGCGCGACGAGGGCGTCGACGTGATCGTCGTCGACCACCACAAATGCGCCACCACCCTGCCCCACGCGCACGCGATCGTGAACCCCAACCGGCTCGACGAGAGTGCGGAGGGCGCGTCCCACGGCCATCTCGCCGCGGTCGGGGTCGCCTTCCTGCTCGCCGCCGCGCTGGTCCGGACGCTGCGCGTCCGCGGGTATTTCGCGGGGCGTGCCGAGCCGCGGCTGCTCGACCTGCTCGACATCGTCGCGCTCGGCACCGTCGCCGACGTCGCGCAACTGCGAGGGCTGAACCGCGCGTTCGTGGCGCAGGGGCTCAAGGTCATGGCGCGTGGGCTGAACCCCGGCGTGGCCGCGCTGATCGAGGCATCGCGGCTGACGCGCGCGCCGACCGCGACCGATCTCGGCTTTGCGCTGGGCCCGCGGATCAACGCCGGCGGCCGGGTCGGCCGCGCCGATCTCGGAGTCCGGCTGCTGACGACCCGCGACCCGGATGAGGCACGTGCGATCGCTGCCGAGCTCGACCGGCTCAATGAGGAACGCCGCGGCATCGAATCGGTGGTCCAGGAGGCCGCGGACGCGATGACCGGCGACCGCCGCGTCGCAGTCGTCGCGGGCCACGGCTGGCACGCCGGGGTTATCGGCATCGTCGCGGGCCGCCTGAAGGAGAAACTCGGCCGCCCCGCGATCGTCATTGCGATCGACGATGCGGGCGTGGGCAAGGGATCGGGCCGCTCGATCGCGGGCGTCGATCTCGGTGCCGCGGTGATGGCCGCGAGGGAGCACGGCCTGCTGGTCGCGGGGGGCGGCCATGCGATGGCGGCGGGGCTGACGATCGCCGCCGACGGGGTGCAGGCCTTTGCCGATTTCCTGGAGGACCGCCTCGCCGCCACCGTCGATCACGCGACGGCGGACCGCGCGCTGCTGCTCGACGCGGTGGTCGCGCCCGCCGGAGTCAACCCTGCGCTGGTCGAGGCGTTCGACGTCGGCGGCCCCTACGGCATGGGCTGGCCCGCTCCGCGCATCGCCGCGGGCCCCGTTCGGATCATCAAGGCGGACATCGTCGGCAACGGCCATGTCCGCGCGGTGGTGGCGGGCGACGACGGACAGAGCCTCAAGGCCATGGCGTTCCGCCATGCCGATACCCCGCTCGGCCAGGCGCTGCTCGGTGCGGGGCCCAACCGCCGACTGTGGCTAGCGGGCCGCGCCAAGGTGGATGAATGGAACGGGCGCGCCTCGGCCGAGCTGCACTGCGAGGACGCCGCCTGGGCCGACAGAGCGGCTTGACCGCGTTGGCGCTACGCCTTAGTCGCCAGCCCACCACGACGGCCCCTTCGTCTAGTGGTTAGGACGCGGCCCTTTCACGGCTGAAACACGGGTTCGAGCCCCGTAGGGGTCACCATCGTTTGACTAACGGCTGTTCATTCGTGTCCGTTTCGGTGGCCGGACCGAAGCCCGGCATGCTCGCATCGTGTCGAACACCCTGACAGATGAACGAGACGGAGCCGCGTATTGGCGAAGTGCCGCCCGCGTCCGCCCGCGCCCGGACAATTCCAGCCGGGCTCGATGCACACCGTGCACGCATGGTTGCAAAGTCCGCATGCGACAGGTCTTCCGTATCATAAGCATGCTTATTATATCGCGTACATGAACGACGGAATCGGCTTTCTGATCGGCGACGTGTCGCGAATGATGCGGCGGCGGTTCGACGAACGCGCGCGCACCATCGGCGTCACGCGTCCGCAGTGGCGTGCGTTGGTGACGCTGGCACGCGAGGAGGGGCTCCAGCAGGGCGTCCTTGCCGAACGGATCGAGGTCGAGCCGATCACCTTGTGCAGGATGATCGACCGTCTTGCCGAGGCCGGCATGGTCGAGCGGCGCCGCGATCCGGCCGATCGCCGAGCATGGAACATCTATCTGACCGACCGCTCGCGTCCGCTTCTCGATCGGCTTGGTGCCGTCGCAGACGATCTGGTCGCTGCCGCACTCGATGGCGTCGAGGATCACGACAGCGCCGTGCTCACCGCGACGCTGGAGCGCATGCGCGCCAACCTCTCCACCGAATCCCCTGCCCGTGAGACCGCCAATGGCTGATGCCGATCCCCAACGCGACCTGCGCATCGATGCCGTCGCCCTCGACGATGGGCAGGCGAAGGCGCCGCGGCGCTGGCTGCGTCCGTTGCTGCTGGTCAGCGTGCCGCTGATCGTGGTGGCGGTCGCGGCCTATTTCTGGGCAACCGCGGGGCGGTTCGTATCCACCGACAACGCCTATGTCGCGCAGGACAAGGTTTCCGTATCGGCCGACGTCGCCGGGCGGATCGTGGAGGTCGCGGTGGCGGAAAACCAGCCGGTGAAGGCAGGCGACCTGCTGTTCCGCATCGATCCGGCCCCCTACTCCATTGCGGTCGCGCAAGCCGACGCCTCCATTGCCAATGCGCAGGTCCAGCTGGCGACGCTGCGCTCCAACCTGCGCGGCACCGGTGCCGATATCCAGGCAGCACGCGATACGATCCTGTCGGCGCAGCAGGATTACGATCGCCAGTCGCAACTGATGGCGCGCGGGTTCACCACGCGGGCCCGGCTCGAACAGTCGCAGCATTCGCTCGAACAGGCACGCGCGACCCTGCTCAACGCACAGGCGACCGCGGACGAGGCGCGCGCGAAAGTGTCGACGGGCGCAGCGGTGCCGGGCGAGAACCCGGCCATCGCCGCGGCACGGGTGCAGCGGGCGAAGGCGGCACTCGATCTGTCGCGGACCGCGGTGCGCGCGCCGACGTCGGGCATCATCAGCCAGTCGGATCGGCTTCAGGTCGGCCAGATGATGATCTCCGGCCTGCCTGCGGTCAGCATCGTCACCGACCAGCGGAGTTGGGTCGACGCCAATTTCAAGGAGACCGACCTCAATCACATGCGCGTCGGCCAGCCCGCCGAAGTCACCTTCGATGCCTACCCTGGTGTCAAGCTCAAGGGACATGTCGCGTCGCTCGGTGCTGGCACGGGGTCCGAGTTTTCGGTGCTGCCGGCGCAGAACGCCAACGGCAATTGGGTGAAGGTGACGCAACGCGTGCCGGTGCGGATCGCGATCGACCAGCGCAGCCCGCGGCCGCTGATCGCGGGCCTCTCCGCCGATGTCCAGGTCGACGTGCGTGGCGGCCGCTAGTCCGGCGCGCACCGCCGGCGCCTCTCGGACGTCGGCAACGGGAAAAGCCGCGCTCCCGGTGGTCAATCGCGGGCTGCTGACCGTGGGAGTCATGGCGGCGACGGTGATGCAGATCCTCGACTCGACGATCGCCAACGTCGCCTTGCCGCACATGCAGACGTCGCTCGGCGGCACCGCGGACACCATCACCTGGGTGCTGACGAGCTACATCGTCGCGTCGGCGATCGCCATTCCGCTGACCGGCTGGCTGTCCGACCGTATCGGCAGCCGCAACCTGTTCCTGGTGTCGATCGGCGGCTTCATCGTTGCATCGATGCTCTGCGGCCTAGCGACCAGCCTGCCCGAAATGGTCGCCTTCCGCGTTGCGCAAGGCATTGCCGCTGCATTCATGAACCCGCTCAGCCAGACGGTGATGATGGACATCAACCCGCCCGAGCGGCAGGCCAAGGCGATGTCGATCTGGGGCATGGGGATCATGGTCGGGCCGATCATGGGACCCGTGCTCGGCGGCTGGCTGACCGACAATTATAATTGGCGCTGGGTGTTCTACGTCAATTTGCCGATCGGCGTCGCGTGTTTTGCGATCCTGTGGGCGCTGCTACCCTCCCGGCCGATCGCGAAGCGCAAGATCGACCTGTTCGGCTTCTCGCTGCTGGCGATCGCGGTCGCCAGCCTTCAGCTGATGCTCGATCGGGGGCAGACCGAGGACTGGTTCCAGTCGTGGGAAGTGTGGATCGAGGGGATGGTGGCGTTGTGCGCGGCGTGGATGTTCTTCGTCCACCTGTTCACCGCCAAGCATGCGATGTTCGACCGCGCCCTGCTCGCCAATCGCAATCTATTGACGGGTCTGTTCTTCATGCTCGTCGTCGGCGTGCTGATGATGGCGACGATGGCGCTCCTGCCGCCGATGCTGCAATCGCTGTACGGCTATCCGGTCCTCGACACCGGGCTGCTGCTGGTGCCGCGCGGCATCGGCATGGTGGCGACGATGTACGTCGCCGGGC
This sequence comes from Sphingomonas sp., assembly GCF_964263785.1. Lineage (GTDB taxonomy): Bacteria > Pseudomonadota > Alphaproteobacteria > Sphingomonadales > Sphingomonadaceae > Sphingomonas. The sequence continues at coordinate 25,985 of NZ_CAXVWL010000075.1, read as the reverse complement.
AACTGATCCAGCGCCAGGTCGATCCGCGGCTGATGGTCGGCACCGGACTGGTCGTCGCGGCCTTGTCGCTGTGGGAGATGACCGGCTGGACACTGGTGATGGACAGCACCCACTTCGTCGTCGTCGGGCTGATCCAGGGCGCCGGGCTCGGCCTGATCTTCATTCCGCTCAACATCATGGCCTTTGCCACGCTCGATCCGCGCTACCGCACCGAAGGGTCGAGCCTGATGAACCTGTTCCGCAACATCGGCGCCTCGGTCGGCATATCGGTCGTCACCGCGCTGCTCGCGCGCAACATGCAGACGAGCCATCAGGAGATCGGCGGCCATATCACTGGCTACAGCATCGACGCGGTCGATCCTTCGGTGACCGCGACCCTGGGCTCTGCGGGGCAGTCCGTCACCGCGATGATCAACGCCGAAGTGACGCGGCAGGCGGCGATGATCGCCTATCTCGACGATTTCAAGCTGATGATGATCCTGACCGCAGTCGCGATCCCGCTGGTCGTTCTGCTGAAGCGGCCCAAGGCTGCCGGGCCGATGAAGGCGGATGTCGACGCCATGGGGCATTGAGCATCGCCACCGGCGCAGTGGGCCATCGGTTGGCGAGAGCATGGTGAGGGGACGTGCGTAACGCTCCACTGGCATGGCGGCCGTTAACGGTCCCGCTGCTCCGCCGACAGAGCCTGCCAACGCCCGCCCGTTCGCCGTAACCACACGTCCTCGCTGCGGCGGCCGGAAAGCGTGGCGCGTACCAGTGCTCGATCCTTCGCGATGACCGGGCCGTAGAGCTGGTGGCATTGCCCGTCATGCCGGATGGGAACGCCTGCGATCGACGGTCCCTTGATCCCCCCGCCGCCGCGGAACCGACTAGCAAGGAGGTCAGTGAACTCTGGCGGCGGATCGGTCAGCGTTTCATCGGCGAACCGCAGCACTTCACGCTCCACGCAGACCGGTCGAGGCGTGCCCGCAACCAGTCGTGCGGCGGCGGCGGCGAGTACCGCGGGTATTTCGTTGCGTGGATTCGGCACGCACCCCGCGAGTGCCGCGCCGAGCATCAGGGCCGCGGTTGTCCTCATCCCTTCTGAAGGTACCGCCGCCCGAGCAGCTCGGCGATCTGGACCGCGTTCAGCGCGGCGCCCTTGCGCAGATTGTCGCTGACGCACCACAGCGACAGGCCGCTGTCGACGGTCGGATCCTCGCGCACGCGGCTGACGAAGGTCGCGAAGTCGCCGACGCATTCGACGGGGGTGATGTAGCCGCCGTCCTCGCGCTTGTCGATCAGCATGACGCCCGGCGCTTCGCGGAGGATGTCCTGCGCCTGTTCGGCCGAAATCTCGTCCTCGAACTCGATGTTGATCGCCTCCGAGTGGCCGACGAACACCGGCACGCGTACGCAGGTCGCGGTCACCTTGATCTTGGGATCGAGAATCTTCTTGGTCTCGGCGACCATCTTCCACTCTTCCTTGGTTGATCCGTCGTCGAGAAAGCTGTCGATATGGGGGATGACGTTGAAGGCGATCTGCTTGGTGAACTTGCGCGGCTCGGCGGGGTCGCCGACGAAGATGTTGCGGCTCTGCTCGAACAGCTCGTCCATCCCCGCCTTGCCCGCGCCCGACACCGACTGATAGGTCGCGACGACGACGCGCTTGATCCGCGCCGCATCGTGGAGCGGCTTCAACGCCACCACCATCTGCGCGGTCGAGCAGTTCGGGTTGGCGACAATGTTGCGCACCTTGTACCCGGCGATCGCCTCCGGGTTCACCTCGGGCACGATCAGCGGCACGTCGGGATCCATGCGGTAAAGCGACGAATTGTCGATCACCGTGCAGCCCGCCGCGGCGAAGCGGGGTGCGTAGACCTTGGTGGCCTCCGAACCGATCGCGAACAGCGCCATGTCGAACCCTTCGGGCGAGAAATGCTCGATGTTCTGCACCTTGAGCATCCGCCCGGTGTCGCCGTATTCGATCTCGTCGCCCTGGCTGCGCGACGAGGCGAGCGCGACGATCTCGTCGGCGGGAAACTCGCGCTCGGCGAGGATGTTGATCATCTCGCGCCCGACGCTGCCCGTCGCGCCCGCGACCACTATGCGATAGCCCATTGCTCGTTCCCTGCCCGCTTATGCTTGCTTGTGCAGCGCCGCATAGCTGCCCGCGCGCGCGCGCGCTACTTGCGATCCTTCACGGTGCGATCGAGGAAGCCCAGGATCGTACGCCACAGGTGCTCGGCCACTCCCGACCCGCCGACGGCGTGGGTCTGGCCGGGGTAGAACATCATCTCGAACGGCGTCGCCGACGCTTGCATCTTCGCCGCCACCGCGGTCGAGTTGTCGAGGAACACATTGTCGTCGGCCATGCCGTGGATCAGCAGCAGGGGATCGCGGATCGCCGATGCGTCCCGGACCGCGGCCGAGCCCTCGTAGCTCGCGGGGTCCTTTGCAGGATCGCCGAGATAGCGCTCGGTATAATGCGTGTCGTAGAGCTTCCAGTCGCTGACCGGCGCGCCGGCAACCGCGGCGGCATAGGCGCCCGGGTTCTTCTCCAGCATCTTGAGCGACATGTAGCCGCCGTAGGACCAGCCATAGGTCGCCACCTTGGTCGCGTCGACGAAGGGCAGCGACTTCAGGTAATTGGCGCCTGCCAGCTGATCCTCGACCTCGACGCTGCCCATCGCGGGATAGATCTGGTCCTCGAACGCCTTGCCGCGATTGTAGCTGCCGCGATTGTCGATCTGGAACCAGATCCAGCCCTGATCGACCAGGAATTGCGGCAGTGCACCCGCCCAGCCGCGGGTGACCTGCTGGCCGGTGCCGGGGCCGCCGTAATGCTGGAAGAACACCGGATATTTCCGGCCCGGCACGAGCGGCGGCGTAATCATCTTCCAGTGCAGCGTCGACCCGTCCGCCGCCCTCAACGTCCCGAATTGCGAGGGCTGGTGGCTGGCGAGATACGGCTGGTAGGGGTGGCCCGGCACGATCGCGTTCTCGTTGATCCACGACAGCCGCTTGCCGGTCGTGTCGGCGAGATAGACCTGGGTCGGCTGGTTGGGGTTCGAGCGCGACACGATCAGCCGCGTCGCGGCGCTGTCCATCGTCGCCGAATTCCACCACCCGCGCTCGGTGAGCCGGACGGGCGTGTCGGGCTTGGCGATGTCGACCGAGTAGAGCTGCTGCTCGAGCACGTCGTCGCGGTTGCCGGTGAAGAAGACCCTGCCCTTCGCCTGGTCGACCCCGACAAGCTCGGTGACGACCCACGAGCCCTTGGTCAGCTGAGTCCATTTGCCGCGAGCGAAGCGGTAGAGATGGCCGTAGCCATCGCGCTCGGACCGCCAGATCAGGCTGCCATCGTCCAGCGCCTGATAGGCGTCGGACAGGTTGAGCCAGCTGCGTGCGCCCGCCCGTTCCGTGAACAGGATTGTCGCCTTGCCCGTGGCGGGATCGACCCGCAGCATGTCGAGGCGCTTCTGGTCGCGCGACTCGCGCTGGACCAGGAGCCCCGACCCGTCCGGCAGCCAATCGACGCGCGCAAGATAGATGTCGAAATCGCGGCCGAGGTCGACCTTCACGCGGGCCGAGCCGTCGGGCTTCATCACGTACAGATCGATCAGCGCATTGGGGGTGCCGGCCGCGGGATAGCGTTGTTCGTACACCTTGGTGCCCGTCGCACCGATCGCGGCGCGTGTGGCGACATGGACGGGGGCCTCGTCGAAGCGCTCCACCGCCACGAAGCGTTCGTCGGGAGACCACCAATAACCGGTGCGGCGGTCCATCTCCTCCTGCGCCACGAACTCCGCCTCGCCGAAGTGCACCGTGCCGCCGCCCTCGGTGGTGACGGCCCGGGCCGCGCCGCCGGCGAGCGGCTGAACGAACAAATTCTGGTCGCGCACGAAGCTGACGAAGCTGCCTTTCGGGCTAACGACGGGGTTGAGTTCGCCGCCGGGCGTGTCGGTCAGCCGCCGCGCCTTGCCGTCGAGCGTCGCGAGGTAGAGGTCGCCGTCGAGCGGGACAAGGATCGAACGGCCGTCCGGCGCGAAATCGTAGGCGACAATGCCGCGCGAACCGCCGATGCGGGCGCGCTCGCGTTGCATCTTCTCGGCCTCGGTCAGTTCGGCGCCGCTGCCGACCGCCTTCGAGTCGACCAGCATCCGCTCTTCCCCGGTGCGGGTGTCCTGCGCCCACAGGTCCAGCCGGTCGCGGTCGTCGGGGCGCGGCTGCAGCGAGGTCAGCAATGTCCCATCGGGCGACAGGCGCAAGGCGCGCGGCTGGCGCCCGGACAGGTCGGTGGCGCCGAACAGCGCGGCGAAGGTCAGCGTGCCGTCCTCGGCCGGAGCGGCCACCGGCACCGCCGCGCGCGGTTCCTGGTCAGCCGCCAATGCCGCGGTTCCTGTCGAAGCAAGGGCCAGTCCCAGCAACCATGCGCGCATCCGTCTCTCCATGCTCGTCCGGTAATGCTGGACGCGCGACGGCTTATCGCCGGGCGAACGCGTTGCGTCAAAGGCGGCGCATACCGCAAATCGTCGCGCGATCCCGACGAGTCCTCCTTCGAGGCAGACTTGATGTCCATCTGAATGAATAAGGTTTGTACGTTCCCGACAAAGTGGCATGATGTCGTGGGCATGTCGGCGGGGGGCGATGGCGAACAAGGGCACCGATCCGGATACGGTGATCGACGGTATCTATGCTTCCATCCTGGAAGCGTCGTCGATGCACGATCTCCAGCATTTGTTGAGCGCCACCCTCGACTCGCCGGTTTCGACGATGATCCGTATGGGCGATACGCTCACGCCAGTGTCGTCGGTAGGCTTCGATCCCGCGGCGATGCAATCCTATCGCGAACACTACCATCGTACCGATCCGTGGATTGCGGCAGGCATGACGCAACCCTTGGGCACGGCGATGAACGTCGAGCATCTGGTGCCGCGCGACGTGTACCTGGAAAGCGAATTCTACTGCGATTTCATGCGCGGACACGGTGACGCCACCCAGTTGATGGGCGTGATGTTCGCGGCCGACGATGCGCGGTATTCGCTGACGTTCATGCGGGTCGGCGGGCAGGCCGATTTCGATGACTCGCAGGAGCGCCGCTTTGCGCGCTGGTCGCCGCATCTGCGCCGCGCCTTTGCTACCCGCGAACGGCTCGACCGGCAGTGGCGTGGGGACGCGGGACCGGTATCGCTGGGTGCCGACGCGGATGTCGTCCACGTTCTCGTAACCGCGGACCTGGCGGTGCGCTGGATGAGCGGCGACGATCTGCGTGCGACGCCTGGGCTGTCCATCCGCCATCGTCCCGCCGGCTTCGCGCATGTGGAGGTGCTCGATCCCTCGACCCAGAATGCGCTGCTGCGCGCCGTCGGTGAGGCGACGTTGCGACGGCCGCAACTCAGCGGCGCGGTTCGCCTTGGCGACGATTTCATCCTGGTCGATCCGTGTCCCTGGACCGGCGGGCGCGAGCCGCTGGCGCTGCTCCACCTCCCCGACCGACGCGCGGTGGAGGCAAGGGCGATCGAGCGCGCGACGGGGCTGTTCGGCCTGACAGCGGCAGAGGCCGCGCTGTGCGGCCGGCTGATGCACGGCGACACGATCGAGCGGCATGCCGATGCGTTGGGGCTGTCCGCCTGGACGATCCGCACCCACCTGCGCAATGTCTTCGGCAAGACCGGCACGGGGCGGCAGGCGGAACTGGTGGCGCTGCTCCACCGGCTGTCGCGGTAGCGGCAAGCGCGGAAGGTGAGGCTAAGGTGAGGCCAATGCGCATCCTTGCCAGCGTGCGACGGTGTGCGTCGCCGCGCAGAACCGGTCATGAGAAACAGCGGCGAGACCCATGTCACGACGCACGCCTGTAGGACAGCACGATCGTCGCAACGCCAACGGGGCGCGGGAGGATGCCTCCCGCGCCCCGTCGATCACCGCCCACCCGAACCGGTCACTCGGCGGGCGCGATACCCTTTGCCGGACGCGTATCGCGGCGCTCGGCGATGCGTGCCGACTTGCCGGTACGCCCGCGCAGATAATAGAGCTTGGCGCGCCGCACGGCACCCTTGCGGACGACGTCGATCGATTCGATGTTGGGCGAGAACAGCGGGAAGACGCGCTCGACACCCTCGCCGAAGCTCATCTTGCGGACGGTGAAGGACGAGCCCATGCCGCGGTTCGAGCGCGCGATGCACACGCCTTCGTAATTCTGGACGCGGGTGCGTTCGCCCTCGACGACCTTCACGCCGACCTTGAGCGTATCGCCCGCACGGAATTCGGGGATCGCGCGCTTGGCAGTCAGCTTGGCGATCTGCTCGGCTTCGAGCGTCTGGATCAGGTTCATGTGTCTTCAGTCCCGTTCGTCGCCGCGCGCCAGAGGGCGACCGACCCGAGCGCCGACGTGGCGCTCCCAGAGGTCCGGCCGCCTTAGCCGTGTATCGGTCTCGGCCCGGGCGTGTCGCCAGGCCGCGATCGCCGCATGATCCCCCGATCGCAGCACTTGCGGGATCGTGCGCCCTTCCCATTCAGCGGGCCGGGTGAAGTGCGGATATTCGAGGAGGCCGCTCTCGAAGCTCTCCTCATCCGCACTCGAAGCCGCGCCCATTACGCCGGGAAGCAACCGGACGCAAGCGTCCAGCAGCACCAGCACGGCCATCTCTCCGCCGGACAGGACATAGTCGCCAATCGACACTTCCTCGATGGCGCGGGCGTCGAACAGGCGTTCGTCGAAGCCTTCGAAACGGCCGCAGAGGATGACGGCGCCCTCCCCCGCCGCCAGATCGCGCACGCGCGCCTGGGTAAGCGGACGGCCGCGCGGCGTCATGGCCAGCACCGGGCGGCCATCCGCTTGCGGGTCGAGCGCTGCGGCGACGACGTCTGCACGCAGGACCATCCCTGCCCCGCCCCCCGCCGGCGTGTCGTCGACCGAGCGGTGTCGGTCGGTCGCGAAGTCGCGGATGTTGACTTGGTCGAGGCTCCACCGCCCCTCGCGCAGGGCCCGCCCCGCGATTGCGAGGTCGAGCGGGCCTGGAAACATGTCGGGGTAGAGCGTGAGGACGGTCGCGCGGAAGGTCACAGCGTCCAGTTCTCGACCTGCAAGCCGGGTACCCTGCTGAAATCGTCGACGTTGTGCGTGACCACGGTAAGGCCGTGCGACAACGCGTGGGCGGCGATCAACCGGTCGTAGCTGGCGCGCCTGAAGGGCAGGGTCGCATAGGCGAGCGCCGCCTTGTAGTCGAAATCGAGAATAGGCACTTCCTCGACGAAGGCGCGCAATTGGTCGATCGCCGGCGGCAGGTTCTTGAGTGATCCATAAATCACTTCGGCATAGGCGATCGCGGATGTGACCAGATCGCCGGCGTCGCACTCACCAGCGCGCCGAACCACCCGCTCGTCCGAGTTCATGACGAGATAGATGATGATGTTGCTATCGAGCATGTATCTCACCGCTCGGCATCCGCCGGTTTGCGCAGGGTATCCCTGACGAGCGGGCGCTCTTCGAACAATCTGTCCTCGTCCTTGATCGGCTCCAGATTCATGGCCGAGCCCGCCACTTTGGCAACGTTGAACTTGCGCTTCGGCTGCTCGACAGGTCCGAGCGAAAGGAATTGTCCATCTTCGACGGTCAGGTCCATCTCCATACCGGCGACGAGCTTCGTTCCCGCCGGAATGCGAACGGCCAGAGAATTGCCGGACTTGAACACCTTGGCGCGATAGCGCTGCGTCTCGATGGGCTTGAGCCACGGGATGGAGCCATAGACCCGCTCGAGTTCGTTGCTCTTCCATTCGCCCGACGAACTTCTGCCTTCCGCCATGACACCCTCCGTATCTACAGACTGTATATACTTGCGTCCCATGTCGTGCAAGGAACCAGCGTCCCCGGTATGCGCTTGCCCGCCATGGACGATTGCATCATCATCGGGGCGGGCCCTGCGGGGCTGACCGCCGCAATCTATCTCGCGCGGTTCCACCTTTCGATCCGGCTGTTCGATTGCGGATCGAGCCGGGCGGCGTTGATCCCGTGTACGCACAATCATGCGGGCTATCCGGAGGGGATCGCGGGCACGGACCTGCTCGGGCGGATGCTGGCACAGGCGGAGCATTATGGCGCCACGCGCGAAGGCGTGGAGGTGACCGCGCTCGAGCGATCGGGGGAGGACTTCCTCGTCGTGACCGATCACGGGCGCTATCCCGCACGCACAGTGCTGCTGGCGACGGGCGTGGTCAACAACCGCCCCGACATTCCCGTCGAGGTGCACGACCCGGCGCTCCAGCGCGGGCTGATCCGCTATTGCCCGATCTGCGACGGCTATGAGGTGACCGACAAGCGGGTCGGCATCGTCGGCAACGGCGACCACGGCATGCGCGAGGCTTTATTCCTGCGCGGCTACACCAAGGACGTGACGCTGATCGCGCCCGATGGATCGCTGGAGCTCGACGACGCGTGTCGCGATGCGCTGGAGCGTGCGGGCGTCGCGCGGGTGGACGGACCGTGCGGGGACTGGCGAATCGAGAAGGAGCGGATCGCCTTCGACACCGCCGAGGGGCGGCTGGCGTTCGACAGCGTCTATCCGGCAATGGGGTCGGTCATCCGATCAAAGCTGGCGGTTGCGGCGGGGGCGAATGCCACCGACGAAGGCTGTCTGGAGGTCGACGAGCATCAGCGGACCTCGATTCCCGGACTGTTCGCCGCCGGCGACGTGGTGAAGGGACTCGACCAGATCAGCCACGCGATGGGCGAGGCCGGTGTCGCCGCGACGACGATCCGCAACCTGCTCGACGAGCGGCGGCCGCTGCGACGGTAGGCGCAGAACAACTAGGCATCCACGAATGCGGCGTCGATCACCAGCCGTTCGGTATTCCAGTCCGGCACCGCTTCGGGACGCATCGGGACCATGAAGCGTTTGCCGCCTTCGCGCTCGATCTCGATCACGTCGCCCGCTCCGAAATTCTCGACCGCGACGACGTGGCCGAACGGCGTGCCATCGATCGAGACCGCGGGCAGGCCGATCAGGTCGGCGTGATAATATTCGTCCTCGCCGAGCGGTGGCAGGAGGTCGCGCGGCACCGTCAGCTCGGTGCCGCGCACGGCCTCGGCGGCGTTGCGATCGGCGACTTCGGCGAAGCGCGCGATCGTGCCGTTGCCGCCGTGACGCACCGACTTGAGGGTCAGCGCGCCTGCATTGAAGCTGCGATAGGGTGCGATGTCGTCGGCGAAGACCTTCAGCCGCACTTCGCCTGCGATGCCGTGCGCACCGATCACGACCGCCAGGACGACCTCACCCGCTGGGCGAGCCCGGGGTGGCGTTGTCGTCGGCGCCTTCGGCGGGCTCTTGGGCGGAGACGCCGTGGTTGGTGGCGTCTTCGTCGTCATCGCGCTGGGTCCTGGGATCGGGAAACGCTGGGTCGGCGTGTTGGGTATCGGGCATCGTCATGCGCTCCTGGAGACTGGCCCCGGAAAACGCACGACGATGCCATTCGATGCCTACTGCTCGGCGGTGGCGTCGGCGACCTGCTCGCCCTCTGCGGTGGGTGTCTCGGTTGCGGCCTCGACGTCGGTCGCGATCACCGCCTCGGCCTCGGCGTCCTGCTGTGCCTTGAGCTTCTCGGCGCGCTCCTCGGCACGCTCGGTCGCCTTTTCACCGGGCTTGCCCTTGTTGGGGTTCTCGCGCGAGGCACGCTCGCGGACGCCAGCGACGTCGAGGAAGCGCGCGACGCGGTCGGTCGGCTGCGCGCCGACCGACAGCCAATGCTTGGCGCGATCGGCGTCGAGCACGACGCGCTTTTCGTCGTCCTTGCCGAGCAGCGGGTTGTAGTTGCCGATCTTCTCGATGAACTTGCCGTCACGCGGGGAGCGCGCGTCGGCGACGACGATGCGGTAATAGGGACGCTTCTTGGAGCCGCCGCGCGACAGGCGAATGCTGATGGCCATAATATATATTCCTTCGTTCTAAGGTCGTTGTTACTTTTTCTTGAGAAGATTCTCGAAACCGGGAGGGAGTTGCGGGGTAGCGCCACCGCCACCGAGGCCGGGGAGGCCCCCGCCCGCCTTGTTCATGAAATCGCCCATGCCGGCACCGCCGAGCGCATTGCCCAATCCACCCATGCCGCCCTTGCCGAGCATCGACATCATGCCCTTGAGGCCTCCCATCTTCTTGAGCTTCTTCATCATGGTGGCCATTTCCTGGTGCATCTTCAGAAGCTTGTTGACCTCCTGCACCGTCGTGCCCGAGCCCTTGGCGATGCGGATCTTGCGCTTGGCGTTGATGAGCTCGGGCTTGACCCGCTCCTTCACCGTCATCGATCCGATCATGGCGTCCATGTGGGTCAGCATCTTGTCGCCGCCGGGGACGTTCGCCATCGCCGCCTGCGCCTTCTTGAGACCGGGAATCATCCCCGCGAGCGCACCGACGCCGCCCATCCGCCCCATCTGCGCCAGCTGCGCGCGCAGGTCGTTCATGTCGAACTTGCCCTGCGCCATCTTGGCGGCCATCCGCTCGGCGTCGTCCTGCTGGATCGACTCCGCGGCGCGCTCGACCAGGGAGACCACGTCGCCCATGCCGAGGATGCGACCGGCGACCCGGTCCGGATGGAACGCCTCCAGCGCGTCCATCTTCTCGCCGGTGCCTGCGAACTTGATCGGCTTGCCGGTGACCGCGCGCATCGACAGCGCCGCGCCGCCGCGCGCATCGCCATCCATGCGGGTGAGGACGACGCCGGTCAGCGGCACCTGCTCGGAGAAATTCTGCGCGACGTTCACCGCGTCCTGACCGGTCAGCGCATCGACGACGAGGAGGATTTCCTGTGGCCGCGCGATGTCGGCAACGGCCTTCATCTCGTCCATCAGCGCCTGGTCGACATGCAGGCGCCCGGCGGTGTCGAGCATCAGGACGTCGTAGCCCTGGAGCTTCGCCGCCTGCATCGCCCGGCGCGCGATCTCGACCGGCTGCTGGCCCGCGACGATCGGGAGCGTCGCGATCTCGCCCTGCGTACCCAGTGTCGCGAGCTGTTCCTGCGCGTTGGGGCGGTTGACGTCGAGCGACGCCATCAGCACCTTCTTGCCCTGACGCCCCCCATGACCTCGGGCCAGCCGCTTGGCGATCTTGGCGGTGGTCGTGGTCTTGCCCGAGCCCTGGAGCCCGACCATCATCACGACCGCGGGCGGGGTGACGTCGAGCAAAAGCTCGCTTTCGTCGGCGCCGAGCATCGCGACGAGCGCGTCGTGAACGATCTTGACGACCTGCTGCCCCGGGGTGATCGAGCGCAGGACGTTCTGGCCGATCGCCTGTTCGGTAACCTCGTCCACGAACTTGCGCGCAACCGGCAGCGCGACATCGGCTTCGAGCAGCGCGACGCGAACCTCGCGCATCGCGGTGCGGACGTCGGCTTCGGTCAGCGCGCCGCGACCGCGAAGGCGGTCGAAGACGCCGCCGAGCCGATCGCTGAGACTGTCGAACATAAGCCTGACCTCGGACATGTCCCCAAACGCAAAAGCGCCGGCGGGCGAAACCTCGCCGGCCAGCGGGCGCCCGAGGGCGCTTGGAACTTCTGCCTCCGGTGAACGGAAACGTGATTCGGCCCTAGCCGACATCGACACTTACTGCAAGGACGCGGATCGCAAGATGTTGTCTCTTTTAATAGACGCGCTTTGCCGCGGCTGCTACAAGAGCGCATGAACAGGATCGAACAGACCCGTGCATTCTCCGGGTGGTTCGACGGCCTGCGTGATGAGACGGCCAAGAAGCAGATTGCGAAGCTCATCGCATACGCGCAAGCAGACCATTTCCCGGACGTCAGGTCGGTTGGTCGCCGCGTGTCGGAAATGCGCATCCACACGGGTCCGGGATATCGCGTCTATTTTACGCGTCGTGGCGAAACGCTGATCGTTCTGCTGGGTGGCGGAGACAAGGGCACCCAAGCCCGTGATATCGCCGCCGCTCAGGCGTTGGCCGCGGTGATCCACGCTGCGGAAGGTTGAACATCCGGCAAAAGGAGGCCGACCATGACCCGTATTTCCACAACGCCGTTCGATCCGGCAGCCCATCTGGGCGATGTCGACATTCAGGCGGAAATGCTCTCCGAAGCGCTGGCCACGGGTGATCGCCGCCTTGTCGCGCACGTGCTCAACACGATCGCGCGTGCCAAGGGCATGAGCAGCGTCGCGACGGCGACGGGCATCAATCGCACCACGCTGTATGCAGCGCTTGCCGAGGACTCCAACCCGACGCTGGAGACGCTGTTCAAGGTGGTCGACGCTCTCGGCCTGAAACTGGGAGCGACCGCCGCGACGCAAACCGCATAAGTCCGAGCTGCGCAGACACACCGGCAGACGTTTACCACTTCTACACCCGCGCCGTGGCACCGCGCTGCAGTGACGGAGAAGGACCGGATGGACGTTGCGCCGAATGCCGAACGCCGGGCCATGCTGGGAACGCGCGGCGCGTTTGTGACCGGCGCGATCGTCGGCACGTCGCTGCTGATGTTCGTCGCCACCGGCGGCAGCGTTGCGGCGACGCTGGTGGCGCAAGCGCGTGGTGGCGGCGCGGTCGACCGCACGTTGCTGATCGCGATGCTGCTCAACGTCGCCATCATTGTCTTCGCCCGGCATCGCCATCAGGTGTTGAGCCGGACGCTGGTGCAATTGGGCGATGCGGACGAGCGCGCCAACCAGCTGGCGTCGCGCGATCCGCTGACCGGGTTCCTCAATCGCCGCAGCCTGTCCGAGGACAGCGCGACGATGCTCGCCCGTGCACGCACGCGCAACAAGGCGGTGGCGATGCTGTTCATCGACCTGGACCACTTCAAATCGGTCAACGACATGCACGGCGTCGCCGTCGGCGATCTGCTGCTGCGCGCGGTCGCGGTCGAGATCGCCGCTTTGTTGCCTAGTGGGGCGCTCGCCGCGCGGCTGGGAAGCGACGAATTCGCCTGCGGCCTGCTGTTCGACGCAGGCCATCCGGACGTGGTCGTGCGTCTGGCCGAAAAGCTGGTGGCGCGCCTCGCGCAGCCGTTCAGGCTCGACACGATCACCATCCATCTCAGCGCCTCGGTCGGCATCGCGCGGTCGGATTTCGATTGTGCCTCGGGCGATGCATTGCTGCGCGCCGCCGACATCGCGATGTTCGCGGCCAAGCGCGCGGGCCGCGGGCGGTTCGCGTGGTTCGATCCGGCGATGGAGCGCGCGCTGCAGGTGCGCAACGACTTGGAGAACGGCCTGCGCAGCGCCATTCCCGATCTGCAGATCGTTCCCTATTTCGAGCAGCAGGTCGACCTGGTCACCGGCAAGCTCAGCGGTTTCGAGGTGCTGGCGCGCTGGGAACATCCCACGCGCGGGCTGATTGGCCCCGACCAGTTCATTCCGATCGCCGAGGAATCGGGCATGATCGGCGAGCTGTCGCTGTCGATCATGCGCCAGGCGTTCGCCGCCGCGCGCGACTGGGACGGATCGCTGACGCTGTCGGTCAACATCTCGCCGACCCAGTTGCGCGACGCGTGGCTGGCGCAGAAGATCATCAAGACACTGACCGAGACGGGGTTCCCCGCGCACCGGCTGGAGGTGGAGATCACCGAGAGTTCGCTGTTCGACAACCTGGCGCTGGCGCAGTCGATCTGCGGGAGCCTGAAGAACCAGGGCATTCGCATCGCGCTCGACGATTTCGGTACCGGCTACTCCAGCCTGGCGCATCTGCGCGCGCTGCCGTTCGACCGGATCAAGATCGACAAGAGCTTCGTGCAGACGATCGTCGGCAACGCCGAAAGTGCCGCCATCGTCAACACGATCGCGCGGCTCGGCGACAGTTTGAACCTGCCCTGCACCGCCGAGGGGATCGAGGACAAGGCGATCGAGGAGCGATTGCGCGCGCTGGGTTGCGCCAAGGGCCAGGGCTATCACTACGGCCGCCCCCTGCCCGTTGCCAAGGCACGGCAATTGCTCGCCGAGCGGCGGCTGCTGCGCTTCTCGGGCGAGACGATCGGGCGGCGTCTGGCGGGCTGACGTGGACACCGGCGTGCGCGGTCCCTAGATCGCGGGCATGGACTTGGCCGCCGGGCCCGAGGTGGTGACGCTCGGGTGCAGACTGAACATCGCCGAAAGCGAGACGATCCGCGCGCTCATCGCGGGGCGCGACATCGTCGTGGTCAACAGCTGCGCGGTGACCAACGCGGCGGTGCGCGAAACGCGTGTCGCGATCCGGCGCGTGCGGCGGCGGCGGCCGGACGCGGAGATCGTCGTCACCGGATGCGCGGCGCAGATCGATCCGGCTGGCTTCGCGGCGATGCCCGAGGTGACGCGCATAGTCGGCAATCTGGACAAGCTGGCACCTGCCAACTGGGGCGCCGTCGCCGCGGCCTCCCCCGCCTTCGCAGGCCATGCGCGTGCGTTCGTCGAGGTGCAGAACGGCTGCGACCACCGTTGCACCTTCTGCGCGATCCCGTTCGGGCGGGGTGCGAGCCGATCGGTGCCCGCGGGGGCGGTGATCGAGCGGATCGCGGCACTGGTCGATGCGGGCCACCGCGAGGTGGTGCTGACCGGGGTCGACGTGACGAGCTATGGCAGCGACCTGCCGGGGACGCCGGCGCTCGGGTCGCTGGTCGAGCGCATTCTCACCCATGTGCCGGCGCTGGAGCGGCTACGGCTCTCGTCGCTCGATGCGGTCGAGATCGACGACCGGTTGTTCGATCTGGTCACCGGCGAACCGCGGGTCATGCCGCATCTCCACCTTTCGTTGCAGGCGGGGAGCGACATGATCCTCAAGCGGATGAAGCGGCGCCACACGCGCGCGGACGCGATCGCGCTGGTCGCACGGGTCAAGGCAAAGCGAGACGTGGCGATCGGGGCGGACCTGATCGCGGGCTTCCCGACCGAGGACGCAGCGATGTTCGCGGACACGCTGGCGATCCTCGACGATTGCGACGTCGTCCACCCGCACGTCTTTCCCTATTCGCCGCGCGCGGGAACGCCCGCCGCGCGGATGCCGCAGGTCGCGCCCGACGTGGTGCGCGAGCGGGCGGCGCGGTTGCGCGCGGCGGGAAATGCGCGCCGGCGGGACTGGCTGGCATCGCTGATCGGGAGCGAGCAAGCGGTGCTGGTCGAGCGTTCGGGCGACCGGGGCCATGCCGCCGGTTTCGCCGAGGTGCGGCTGCCTTCCGCCCCGCCCCGTTCCATCCAGCGCGTGCGCGTGACCGCCGCGACCGGCACCTTTCTCGAAGGCATGATCGTATGAGCACATCGTGGCACGACAAGCTGCTCGGCGGCTTCAAACGCACGTCGGACCGATTGGTCGGCAATCTGGCGGGGCTCGGTACCGGGCGGCTCGACGACGCGACGCTCGACGACGTCGAGGAGGCGCTGATCGCGTCGGACCTGGGGCCCGCGACCGCGGGGCACATCCGGCGGCGGCTCGGCGAGGGCAGCTTCGAGCGCAACATGGAGGAGCTCGGCATCCGGCTGGTGGTGGCCGAGGAGGTCGAGAAGGTGCTGGCATCCGTCGCGCGTCCCCTGGAGATCGAGGCCTTTCCGCGGCCGCAGGTGATCCTGGTCATCGGGGTCAACGGATCGGGCAAGACGACGACGATCGCCAAGCTGGCGCATCTGTTCATGGAGCAGGATTACGGGGTGATGCTGGCGGCGGGCGACACTTTTCGTGCGGCGGCGATCGGGCAGCTGGCGACCTGGGCCCAGCGCGTGGGCGTGCCCATCGTGTCGGGCAAGGAGGGCGGCGACGCGGCGGGGATCGTCTATGAGGCGGTCAAGCAGGCCACCGCGACCGGGATCGACGTGCTGATCGTCGACACGGCGGGACGGCTGCAGAACAAGCGCGAGCTGATGGATGAGCTGGCCAAGATCCGCAAGGTGCTCGGGCGGATCAATCCCGAATCGCCGCACGACGTCGTGCTCGTGCTCGACGCGACGACCGGGCAGAATGCGCTGAACCAGATCGAGGTGTTCCGCGATGTCGCGGGCGTGACCGGGCTGGTGATGACCAAGCTCGACGGCACCGCGCGCGGCGGTGTGCTCGTGGCCGCGGCGGAGCGGTTCGGCCTACCGATCCATGCGATCGGGCTCGGCGAAGGGATGACCGACCTGCGGCCCTTCGATGCGCGCGAGGTGAGCCGGATCATTGCGGGTGTGGAAGGGGTGGGGAAGTGAGCGGCTCGATGGTGCCGTTCGCCCTAAGCGAAGTCGTAGGGCCCTGCCCCGCGCCGCGGACGTGTCGTTTGGGGCCATGTGCTTCGAATTCGCTCAGCACGAACGGGATTGAAGCGTGACGACCTCGCCGAAAACGACCAGCCACTCCCCCGCGCTGCGCATGGCGATCGACTACGGGCCGCTGCTCGTGTTCTTCGCGGTCAACCTGCTGGCGCCGGGCGTGCCGATGATGCGGCTGGTGGCGAGCACGACCGGGTTCCTGCCCGCGATCGACCAGGCCGGGGCGATCGTCATCGCCCGCGTCATCGTCGCGACCACGGCCTTCATGATCGCCACGGTGATCGCGATTGCGGTGTCGAAGGTGAAGACGGGATCGGTATCGCCGATGCTGTTGATCTCGGGCGCGCTGGTCGTGGTGTTCGGCGGGCTGACGATCTATTTCCAGAATCCCAATTTCATCAAGATGAAGCCGACGATAGTCTATCTCAGCCTGGCGGCGGTGCTCGGCTTCGGGCTGGCGACCGGACGGCCACTGTTGCAGGGGCTGCTCGGGTCCGCCTATCCCGGCCTGACCGCAACCGGCTGGCGCAAGGTCACGCGCAACTGGGCGATCTTCTTCGTGGCGATGGCGGCGCTGAACGAAGCGGTCTGGCGGACGACCGCGCCGTTGCCGACCGACGATCTGTCGTTCTGGGCGGGGTTCAAATTGTGGGGCGCGATCCCGCTGACCCTGCTGTTCGCCTTCGCCAACGTGCCGATGCTGATGCGGCATGGGTTGGAGTCGGGGGATGTGCCGGAGCCGCCGGTGGAGTGACACGCGACTGGGTTCAAATCCTCCCGTCGCCTCGGCCCTGAGCCGGGGCCCCGCCTCTTTTTCTACCGTGGGGCAAGAAGAAGCGGGACCCCGGGTCAAGCCCGGGTTGACGATCTATTCGAAACTGCGCTCAGCCCGCCACCGCCTCGTACCGCTGGCCGACCGTGTCCCAGTCGACCACGTCCCACCACGCCTTCAGATAGCCCGGCCGGTCGTTCATGTAGGTCAGGTAATAGGCATGTTCCCAGACGTCGTTGCCGAGCAGCGGGGTGCCCGGCTCCTTGGCGTCGTCCATCAGCGGGTTGTCCTGGTTCGGCGTGCTCGTCACCTTCAGCTTGCCGTTCGCATCGGCGATCAGCCAGGCCCAGCCTGAGCCGAATTGCCCAGCGCCCTTGGTGTTGAACTCTTCCTTGAGCTTGTCGAGGCCACCGAAGTCGCGATCGATCGCCTCGGCCAGCTTGCCCGACGGCGCGCCGCCGTCCTGCTTCATCGTCTTCCAGAAAAAATCGTGGTTCCAATACCCGCCGCCGTTGTTGCGAACCAGCGGCGGCTGCGACGAGATCATGCCGAGGATATCCTCGATCGACTTGCCCGCCAGCGCCGGGTCCTTGTCGACGCCCTCGTTCAGCTTGGCGGTGTAGGCGGAGTGGTGCTTGTCGTGGTGGAACGTCATCGTCTCCTTGGAGATCGTCGGTTCCAACGCATCGTAGGCGTATGGGAGCGGGGGAAGTTCGAAGGCCATTGCGGTTCTCCTTTGAATTGGTCGCGTCTCAAACGCTCGCGCCTGTCAAATGGCTCCCCCGCGTTCGTTACGCAACCGTCCCCTTGCCGTCCGCCGCTATCAAGTCGTGGCGGCGCAGCGCGTGGCGGAGCTGGTCGTAGCTGAGGCCGAGCGAGTCGGCGGTCTGGCGCTGGTTGAAGCGATTTTCGGCCAAGGCGCAAGCGAGCAGCTCGCGTTCGAAGCGGGCTACGCGGGACTTGAAGTCGGATGGGCCGACCTCGCACGCGGTGACTTCGTCGTCGTTGCCCGGGGGCTCGGGCTCTGCAGGCTTGACCGCCGCGGCCGCCTGAGACCGAGGACGGTAGGGCGATTGGAAGGGATCGAGTTCGATCGCGTCTACGGGGCCGTCGCCATCCCACCGATATACCGCGCGCTCGACGACGTTGCGCAGTTCGCGGACGGTGCCGGGCCAGCGATGCCCGGTCAGCGCATCGAGCGCGGCGGGGCCGAAACCGGGCCAGCGTTCCCAGCCGATCTCCGCTGCCATCCGCCGGCCGAAATGGTCGGCGAGCACGAGGATATCACCCGATCGCGCGCGCAAGGGGGGCAAGGTCACGACCACGAACGATAGCCGGTCGAGCAGGTCGGCGCGAAACTCGTGGCGGTCGACCTTGTCGGGCAGATGCTCGTTGGTCGCGGCGACGATGCGGACGTCGACGCGGATCGGGCGCGAGGAGCCGATGCGGGTGATCTCGCCGTACTCGACCGCGCGCAGCAGCCGGTCCTGCGCCGCCATCGACAGCGTGCCGAGCTCGTCGAGAAACAATGTGCCGCCGTCCGCCTCCTCGAAGCGACCGGTCCGTGCCTTGGTCGCGCCGGTGAACGCACCCGATTCGTGGCCGAACAGCTCTGCCTCGATCAGCGCCTCGGGAAGCGCCGCGCAATTCATGATGACGAGCGGCTGATCCCAGCGCGGGGAGAGCCGGTGGAGGCGTTCGGCGACCAGTTCCTTGCCGGTCCCGCGCTCGCCGATCACGAGGACGGGGCGGTCGAGCGCGGCGGCGCGGCTGGCGCGCTCCAGCGTGTCGAGGAAGACCCCGGACTGACCGATGACCTGGCTGGCGCGCTCCATGCCCCGACGGTTGGCGCAAAATCCCGACTGTTGGCAAGTCCCGCGAAACGGCGGCCCGGCGTCTTTTGGCTAAGTGTCGGTAATGCTTGAGCAATCAAAACTGGCACGCTGCCTGCAAAGCACTGTGCATCCCGCCGCTGCGGCGGTCCACAAGGTTCATCAGGAGGTTTCCATGTTCAGCACCGACATCGCCCGCACCGTCGCCGCCATCGCCTGCACGATCGTCTTCAGCGCCACCGCAGTGATCGCGGCGGTCGGGCCCGCTGCCGGACCGGCCGTTTCTCCGGTTGCGGCCGGGGCCCGCCTGACGGCATGATCCAGCTTCCCAAAGCCGCCTTTACCGCCATCCAGGAGTATCCGATGGGCATTTTCTCCCGAACCCGCGACATCGTCGCCGCCAACATGGCCGAGCTGCTCGACAAGGCGGAAGACCCCGCGAAGATGATCCGCATGATCATCCTCGAAATGGAGGAGACGCTGGTCGAGGTCCGCGCATCCGCTGCGCGGACGATCGCGGACCAGAAGGAGATGCGGCGGCATGTCTCCAAGCTGGAGAACCTTCAGGCCAACTGGACCGAAAAGGCCGAGCTGGCGCTGTCAAAGGACCGCGAGGACCTGGCCAAGGCGGCGCTGGTCGAGCGGCAGAAGGCGGTGGACATGGTCGATCAGCTCAAGGCCGAAGTCGGCGTGCTGGACGATGCGCTGCGTGCGTCGGAGGAGGACATCGCCAAGCTGCAGACCAAGCTGCGCGAGGCGCGGACCAAGCAGGCGAGCGTCCAGACGCGAATGGAGACCGCCAACAATCGCTTCCGCCTGCGCGACATGTATGCGGGCGCGAAGACGCAGGACGCGTTCAGCCGCTTCGACGTGCTGGAACGCCGCGCCGACGAGGCCGAGGGCCGCGCCGAGGCGATGGGCCTGGCGCTGCCGAAGACGCTTGAGGAGGAAATCGCCGAGCTGCGTGCCAGCGACCGGGTCGACGCCGAACTGGCTGCGCTCAAAGCCCGGCTGAACAAGAATGGGGAGGGTTGAGATGGAAGACGTTATCGTTCCCATGACCGTCATCCCGGCGATCTTCATCGGCATGCCCTGGGTGATCATGCACTACATCACCAAGTGGAAGCAGGCGCCCAAGATCACCGAGGAAGACGAGAAGATGCTCGACGAGATGTACAATCTCGCGCGTCGTCTCGAAGACCGGCTGATGACCGTCGAGCGGATCGTCGCCGCCGACAACCCGGACTGGAAGCCGGGGCTGAGCACGCCGCAGCCGACCTATCAGATCGATCGCAACCCGAGCCGGAGCAACTGAGATGCCTGCCAGCCGCACCAAATTCTACCTCGACAAGTCCAATGCCAAGTTCAAAGGCGTGTGTTCGGGAATTGCTGATTATAGCGGGCTCGACGTCACGCTGGTCCGCGTGCTGGCGGTGGTCCTGGCCTTCGCCACAAGCGGGTGGGTGATCCTGGCCTATGTCGCCGCCGCCTGGCTGGCGCCGGTCAAGCCGGTGGACCTGTACCAGGACGCCGGCGACGCCAAATTCTGGCAGGGCGTGCGCTCCAATCCCAAGCGATCAAGCGCCGAGGTCCGCTCCAAGCTGCGCGATGTCGATCGCCGGCTCGCCGACATGGAGCTGCACTACACCAGCCGCAACAGCCGGCTCGCCGACGAGATCGACAGCCTGCGCTGAGACGCGGGAGCCCAAGGGAGAATGAAGATGAATTTCGGTGGACCGTTCTTCGTGCTCGCGATCGTCGCCATTTCGATGGGCTGCTGGCTGATCAACAACTGGATCCGCGCCAAGCACGGATATTCGATCAGCGACGATTGGGGCCGCAACATCAGTCGCGAGCCCGACGCGGAGCGAAAGGTTGCATTGCTGACCAGCGAGAACGAGCGCTTGAATGGACAGGTCGGGCGGCTGGAGGAGCGGATCTCGGTGCTGGAGCGCATTGCCACCGATCCCGCCGATCGCACGGCTCGCGCCATCGACGCGCTGCGCGACCGCTGAGAAAGGAACGAAAATGGACCCTATCCTGATCCCTATCCTCGGCATCTGCTGCGGACTGCTCGCCATCTTCGGGGGTGTGTTCGTCCGCCCCTGGATGAAGCTGAAGGAGCGGCGGATGGAGCTGGAGGCTTCGATGGTCGCCGAAAAGGCTGCGCAATATGCGGCGCAGACCGAGCGACTCGAGCAGCGGGTACGGGTGCTGGAGCGGATCGTCACCGACAAGGGCATCGACCTGTCGGACGAGATCGACCGGTTGCGCGACGAGCGCCCTGCCCCGACCCCGCTCAACTGATCGCCAGGGAGGCAAACGATGACCGAATTCGTCGCGATGAATGCCGAACTGATCGGCATCCTGGCGCTGATCGTCTTTGCGATCGTGGTGCTCGGCATCGGCAGCGAGATGTTCAAGGGCTGGCTGCGGCACAAGGAGGTGATGGCGCAGGCGCTCAACGCCCAGACCGCGGAGAAGGCGGCGCAATATGCCGCCCATACCGAGCGGCTGGAGCAAAGGATGCGTGTGCTGGAGCGGATCGCGACCGATCGCGGCGGCAACCTGTCCGACACGATCGAGCGGCTGCGCGATGCCAGTTCGGTCAATTAGGCACGCGGTCGACTGACCGGAACACAATCATAAAGGGAGCGTACGACGATGAACGGCACCACGATGGTCGTCCTGATCGTGTTGATCGCGACGATCGGCAAGGTCCTGAGTTCGCGTCGCCGCGGCTTCGGCAATCGCGAGCAGATGGTGGAATGGATGCGCGGCCAGTTCGGCGGCGCCGATGCCGGCGAAGCCCAGCGGCTGCGCGACGAGGTCCGTCAGATGAAGGAGCGGATCGCCGTGCTGGAGCGCGTCGTCACCGACAACCACGGCAGCATCGACCTCGATCGCGAGATCGAGCGGCTGCGCGATCGCTAGGGAGGCGGGCCATGAGCAACCTGGACTTCTACGTGACGATGGCGGGCGCGGGGCTTGCCGGGTTGGGGATGGTGACGGTCGCCGGACTGTCCGGCTGGCGCGGCTGGCTTGCCTTGAAGCGCGAGGCGCTGGTTCAGGGGCACGAGTCGCAGGCCGCGGTGCCGAGCGCGGGCGCGCGGATCGAGATCGCGGATTTGCGCGAGCGGATCAGGAAGCTGGAGGCGATCGCGGCGGGCGTGGATTTGTAGGACGACGTTGTCGGCGGCGGTAGAAGGCTCTACCGCGCCGACATGGCGACCATCGACGAACTTCACGACGAATACGACTTTCTCGACTTCGAAGACCGCATCAGGATGATCGTCGAATTGGGGCGCGCACTGGAGCCGATGCCCGACGCTCTTAAGGCCGATGTTACGCGGGTGCCGGGGTGCTCTTCATCAGTGTGGCTTTATCCGACGGAATCCAAGACGGGCCGACTCCACTTCCTGGCCGACAGCACGTCCGAACTGACCAAGGGTGTCGTCGCTCTCGTGCTGGCTACGGTGCAGGATCATAGCCCCGAGGACGTCCTTGCAACGGATATGGAGGGAACGCTGCGGCGCTTCGCGCTCGACCGGCACCTGACCTCCAAGCGGACGCAGGGCATTCCGAACATGATCGCGCTGATCCGGGAGACCGCGGCGCGCTATACCTAACGGACGTTGTCCCGTTTGCGTTCGTGCCGGCGACGTCGAAGCCCATCGCCCGGTAAGTGCCCTTCGACTTCGCTCAGGGCGAACGGGGTGGCGATACGGTCCGTTCAAGGCGCTCAGCCAAGTCCGCCGCGGTCGCGTCGGCGGGGACGATGTGCCAGCGGCCAGGCGCTGCGGTGTCGATCACTACGATCCCCCGCTTCGGGCAGACGCCGAGGCATTTGGTTTCGACCACCCCGAGCGCAGCGCGGCGGCCCTTGCCGGCGCCGAGTTCGCGACGCAACGCCTTGGCGAGCGACTTGCCTCCCGCCTTCTTCGAGCATTTGCCGCAGACCAGGATCGCGCCCGACCAGTCGCTGCGGACGTGATCCTTCATCGGGGCCGCCAGGTGCGCGCATCCTCGGCGGCGCGCAGGACCTCGTACGCCGCCTGCACCGCCTGAAACTTGGTCGCGGCGTCGGCGTCGCCGGGGCGGACATCGGGGTGGTTGGCCTTGGCCATGCGGCGCCAGGCGCTGCGCACGCTCTCGAAGTCGGCGTCGCTCTCGAGCCCCAGGATATCGAGCGCGCGCATCTCGTCGCGTGAGCGCGTGCCGTCGCCCGGGCCGCCCCAGGCATAATGGCTGGAGGCTGCGTAAGCAGCGCCCTCGCCGGTTTCGGACGCCTCGCGGCGCGCGGCTTCCTCGGCGTCGAGCCCTTCGAAATAGTTCCAGCCGCGGTTGTACTCGCCCGCGTGAGTGGAGCAGAAATACCAGCGTTCGGGGCTGTTGGGGGACTTGGGTGCGGGGCAGTCGCCGCGTTCGGTGCAGCCGTGGCGGTCGCACAGGCGCACCGTGATCGCCGCGCTGTCCGCGCCGTAGCCGCGCCAGCGCGGGAAGCCCCAATCGGTCGTTCGTGTGGGCGTGCGGGCCATAGCCGCCCCAGATAGGCGATCGGACGAGCCGGGCAACCGCTAAGCGCCCGATCGCCGCCTACGGCTCGCGGCTATCTTCCGATCGTCCCGGAAAAAAGGGTTGTGCATCTGCGAAGATGACATATCTGTCATGTTACCGTCATCTTCGTACGCGAAGCCGACATCATCGCGAAGGAGCCCTGATGCCGACCTCCCCTGCCCGCCTGTCCTCCATACGCGCCGATCTGCCGGCGTCGATCGTCGTTGCGCTCGTCGCGCTGCCCCTGTGTCTCGGCGTCGCGCTCGCCTCGGGAGCGCCGCTGTTCGCGGGGCTGATCGCAGGCATCGTCGGCGGGGTGGTCGTCGGCGCGCTGTCGAAGTCGCCGCTGTCGGTCAGCGGTCCCGCCGCCGGCCTGACGGTGATCGTGCTCGCGGCGATCGAGAGCATGCCCTCGTTCCAGGTCTTCACTTTGTCGGTGATGCTCGCGGGCGTCCTCCAGCTCGCCTTTTCGGCGACGCGGGCAGGCATCCTGGCCGAGTTCGTGCCCTCTTCGGTGATCACCGGCATGCTCGCGGCGATCGGCATTATCCTGATCCTGAAGCAGATCCCGCACGCGGTCGGCTACGACGGCGATTTCGAGGGCAGTTTCGAATTCTGGGGCTCGGACGGCAACAACACGTTCTCGACGCTGTGGACCAGCCTGACCGGCAGCCTGACGCCGGGCGCGGTGCTGATCGGCGCGGTGAGCCTGGCGTTCCTGTTCTGGTGGGATGCGGCGCGGCCGAAGGAGGGCGCACTCCGCTTCGTGCCGGGGCCGCTGGTGGTCGTCGTCATCGGCGTGGTGGGCAATCTGCTGCTGGGCGCGATCCGGCCGGATTGGCAGCTCGGCGCGACGCACCTGGTTCAGGTGCCGGTGGTCGACAGCCTCGCGCGCTTCCCCTCGCTGTTCTCGCTGCCCGATTTCTCGGCGATCGGCACATCCGTGGTGTGGACGACCGCGGCGACGCTGGCGATCGTCGCCAGCCTGGAATCGCTGCTGAGCGTCAAGGCGGTCGACGAGCTCGACCCGCGCCGCCGGACGACCGACAAGAACCGCGAGCTGATGGCGCAGGGCACCGGCAACATCGTATCGGGGCTGATCGGCGGGCTGCCGGTGACGTCGGTGATCGTGCGATCGTCGGCCAACGTCGATTCGGGGGCGGAGAGCAAGGCGTCGACGATGCTGCACGGCGGCTGGCTGCTGCTGAGCGTCGCGCTGATCCCGACCGTGCTGAACCTCATCCCGCTCGCCGCGCTCGCCGCGGTGCTGATCGCGACGGGGTACAAGCTGACCAAGCCCAAGCTGTTCACCGAACGCTACAAGCAGGGCTGGACGCAGTTCGTGCCGTTCGTGGTGACGGTCGCGGCGATCCTGTTCACCGACCTGCTGGAGGGGATCGTGATCGGGCTGGCAGTCGGCTTCGTGTTCGTGGTCGCGCGTAACTTCCGCACCGCGATCACCTTCGCGTGTGACGGCAGCGACTGCCTGGTCCGCGCACGGCGCAACCTGTACTTCATCCACAAGTACGAGCTGCAGAAGAAGCTGGCGCAAGTGCCCGACGGCGCCGACCTGCTGATCGACCTTTCGTCGACGAGCTACGTCGATCTCGACAACGTCGACATCATCAACGCCTTCATCAAGGGCGCCGCCTATCGCGGCATCGGCGTGACGGTGCGCGGCGACGTCGCCGAACGCAGCGCACCGCTGATCCAGGCGCCCACCACCGGGGTTCGTTTCGCATGAAGCAATACAAGCAGCTGCTGCTCGCCAACAAGGCATGGTCGGCCGAGCTGACCGAGGAAAGGCACGACTTCTTCTCGCGCCAGAGCGTCGGCCAGCGCCCCGAGTTCCTGTGGATCGGCTGTTCGGACAGCCGCGTCAGCCCAGAACAGATGACGATGTCGCCGCCGGGTGGCATGTTCATCCACCGCAACGTCGCCAATCTGGTGAACGACGACGATCTGAACCTGATGTCGGTGCTGCAATATGCGGTCGACGTGCTGGGGGTGCGCCACGTGATCGTGTGCGGGCACCATGGTTGCGGCGGGGTCAAGGCGGCGCTGTCGGGTGGCACCGAGGGACCGGTCCACGCATGGCTGGCGAATGCGCGCGCGGTGCGCGACGCGCATGCCGAGGAGATCGACGCGCAGACGACCGAGGAGGCCAGGGTCAACCGACTGGTCGAATGCAACGTCCGCGACCAGGCGGTGAAGCTGGCGCAGACGCAGACGATCCGCGACGCCTTCGCGCGGGGTCAGGAATTGTGGATCCACGGCTGGGTCTACGACATCCGCGACGGGCTGATCCAGCCGCTGCTGGAGATCGACCGGGATACCGTGCCGCACGAGGTGGCGCGGCCCGAACGGGTGCTGCTGACCACGGACGAGATGGAGGCAATGGGCGAAGCTTAGCGGATCAACGACGCTGCGGTCGAGCGACACCCGCGGCAGGGAATAGCGGCCGGACGCTGGAGAACGATTTTCCGCAAAGCTGCGGCATGCTTCTGCAAACTACCGAGACCGTTGAAAAAGGTCTGCGCGAAACCGGCGTGGCGGATGGCTGGTGACGCCGGCCACCGGAGGATACGCCGCGTATCAGGCCGGCGCAGCCTGCCGGGCGAGCAGCTGAAGGTTGTATGCCGCGGCG
>NZ_CAXVWL010000074.1:0-23365 GCF_964263785.1 Sphingomonas sp. | reverse complement strand
CGCGCGCTGAAGGACCTGGTTGAGGCGCCGATACTGCTGATCGCGTGACCGCGAATGTTGCCGAAGTTTGCGCGTATCGTAATGGAGTGAACCGGCCCCGGCCTGCCGGTTTCGTTTGTTCGGGGTTGTCAATGAGCGTGGGGTAACCCGTCGTGCATCATGCCCGGTCGTGGGGCTGTTCAACACAGCATTCGCATGGTGCGGGCTCGGGCCGGGGTGACGAGATCGAGATCAAGCCGCATAGTCCGGGTCGGTGGGATGACCTGGACGGCCGGCGAGCCAGCTGCGCCCCCGGGCGTACAAAGCTTCGATTTCCGGCCCCATCCGACCGGCATGTCGCGCTTCACGTCCATGCCCGCAACCGTTTGCAGATAGGCCAGGTGGCGGTAGCCGTCGGGGAAAGAGCCGAGCAGTTCGGGGTCGAGCGCCAGCGTCGCGCCGGGCTCGACCGGGTCCATGCGGTCGTGCTCGTAGGTCGGCTGGCGCCACACGATACCCCAGCGGCCGTCCCGCCGTTCGAGAAAATCGTAGAAACGCCCGGTGCAGCGGACGTCGACCAGCACATCGTGCACGTTGCCCCGCTGCTGGATCACCGTCTTGGTCTCGGCCACCGCGCGGGTGCCGGCGACTTCGATCGCGGTGCCGCCGAGCATGTGCTGGACATCGACGCCGCGCGCCCACGCCGCCCTGGACGCCTCGACGAACGCCGCACCGCTGCGCTGCTGCCACGTCGTCGACATCATCGCGTCGTCGTGCCAGACGGTCATCAGCTTGTCCCACTGACCGCTGTCGCGCCACACCGCCCAGCCCTCGACGATGTCGCGGATCGCCGCGCGATCGGCCAGAATGGCCCACGCCGTCTCGTCCATCAATCGTCTCCTATGCCGCCGCGTCGGCGTGGTATGATGTGCGATCCGCCCCGGCAGACGCGCCGCGGCCGGTTGCCAGGCCGAGAACACCCGGTTGCCAGCTGTCGCCGCGCCAGGCGACATATTGATCGGGACGGACAAGCGTGAGCCGCGCAGGGTAGAGCGTGCCCGCTTCTTGCGCGCTCAGGCGGACGATTGCGAGCGGCGCATCGGCGGCCTCTGCGATCGCCTCGCGCACGTCGTGGGAATCGGCGTCGGGGCGGCACAGGAGGGTGAAACCCGGCCCGAACATATCGTAGAGCGATGCGCCATAGCTTCGCCACAGATGCGGGGCGAGGCAACCGGGACGGCTGGTCGGATGATAATGCAGGCTGTCGGGAACGGGCGATGCGCCGCCCTCCCCCGCGATGATCGGCGATTCGCCGTAGCAACCGCCCAGCACGGTGCCCAAGGTGTGGAATTCCTTGCGCTTGGCCGCGACGATCCGCTCGCCCACCTGCGCGCGGACGGCATCACCCGCTGGGCCCGGCTCTTCCAGTCCCTCGGCCAGCAACTCGTTGGAGAGCACCGCGTGGTTGGACGCGGCCTCCGCGATGACTTCCTCGTGGATCTTGCGGCGCTCCACCTCGTAGCTGTCGAGCAGCGCCTCGCCACCCCACCCCCCGATCACGCCCGCGAGCTTCCAGCCGAGATCGACGCCGTCGGCGAGCCCCATGTTCATGCCGTAGCCGCCGAACGGCGGGTGGAGGTGGCAGGCGTCGCCGGCGAGAAAGATGCGCCGGTCACGATAGCGATCGGCGATGAAGCTGCTCGCCACCCACTCGTCGCTGCTGAGGATCTCATAAGGCAGGTCGATGCCGGTCGCCTCGCGGATCAGCGCGGCGGCGGAGTCCTGCGTGACCTTGAACCCCTCGGGCAACCGCGTCGGCATGAAATACCAGATGTCGGGCGCATCCATCGGGCCGATCAGGCTCGGGGCGGTGGCGTTGACCTGCCAGTACATCGCGCCGGGACCGTGGCCATGCGCCTCCGCTAGGCCGGGTGCGCGGAACACTACGTTGTAGTTGCGCGACAGGCCGTAGGTGCCCTGCAACGTCGCACCGATCCCCTCACGTACCGCGCTGCGCGCGCCGTCGGCGCCGACGAGATAGCGGCAGCGGATACGGCCCTCGCCATCGGCATCGCGGACGGTGACGCTCACGCCCCCGTCGTCCTGCGCCGCGGACACGAACTCGGTCGAGAAGCGGATACCGACCGGCGGCAGCCCCTCGGCGTGTTCGCGGAGCACTTGCTCCAGCTTGTATTGCGGCACCCACTGCCCGTGCTCGGGATAACGGTCGTCGCGCGCGGGCGCACAGTTCATCGCGTCGGGAATCAGCGCGATGCGCGGACCGGCGAGCCGGGTGACGAACTGGACGTCCGACGGATAGTCGACCCCGAACGGCGACACCGCCGCCAGCTTATCGGCAATGCCCCAGCGCCGCAGATGCGTGCGGGTGCGCACGTTGGTGGTCTTCGCGCGCGGCGCATAGCCGACCCGGTCGTTGCGCTCGATCACGACGCAGCCGATGCCGCGCGATCCCAGTTCGATCGCCAGCGCCAGCCCGCTCGGCCCCGCGCCGACGATCGCGACGTCAGTCTCGGAATATGTCTTTGTCTCGCCCACGGTCCTCTCCGCCGGTTCCATCACGGATCGCAGCGGGTGTAGGTCCGGTGAGTGATTGCGTAGCGATGACAAAAGCGCACCGCTGCCATCGCTGGGGCATCAAGCGCGGCTATACCCCGTGCCGCCCGTGGTTGAGCGCCGCGCGGCGGATCAGGTCGCTGAAATGCTCCGCCACGGGCGTGAGCGGCATGTCGTGGCGCCGGACAAGAAAGATCGGCGATGCGGGCAGCGGCGCGTCGAGCACGATCGGGTCGAACAGGCCCGCCATCGTGGGCAACGCCAGCCACGGCTGCGGCACGATTGCCAGCAGATCGGAATTGGCGACCGCAAGCAGCGCCAGCAGGTTCGACCGGGCGTGCAGGGCGACCTGCGGTGCGGCAAGGCCGTGCATCGCGAACATCGCCTCGAACGCGCTGTCGTTGCCGCCGGCCGACATCGTCACCCGCACCCACTGCGCGTCGACCAACTCGGCGAGCGAGCGTCTGGCGATCAGCGGATGACCCTTGCGCGCCAGGCCGACGCGCGTGTTTTCGTACAATGGGTCCATCGCGAATTGCGGCTGCGCCATCGGCGCTTCGACCGGCCCGACGTAGAAATCCAGACGGCCCGATGCGAGATCGGCCTGGATCGCCGGAAAGAAATTTTCCGACAGCTTGAGCACGACATCGGGGTAGTGCCGGCGGAAGGCGGCGAACGCGGTCGGCAGCAGGGTGACGCTGGGCGCGCTCGACAGCGCGACCGAAACCTCGCCGCGGTGCCGACCCCGGAGCTGCGCGATTTCCTCGCGGGCGCGGCGCAGTTCGGCCTCCACCGTGGTCGCGCGGCGGACAAAGGCCTTGCCCATGTCCGTCAGCCGCACGCCCCGGGCATGACGTTCGAAGAGCGTCGCGCCGAGCTCGTCCTCCAGCTCGCGGATCGAGCGCGTGATCGCGGGTTGTGCCACGTCGAGCTGCCGCGCCGCCGCTCGCAGGCTGCCGTGCTCGGCGACCGCCAGGATATCACGGATCTGGCTCAGCTTCACCCCTGCGGACTAGGCGCGCAAACCTCCCAGTGCAACCGAAGTGCTTCGCTCCACGCATCGCCCGAACGAAGTTGACATCTCCGGTGGCCGCGCTGCGCGACTTAAGGCCCGGCTCTGAGAGGATGCGCCATGACCATCGATGCAGGAGAGCGGCGTTGCGCCTGATCGCGACCGAGGAGGCGTACGCGCCGACCGAATATGTCAAACGCTACCTGGAGCTGACCAAGACGGTCGATACGGCGCCGACGCGCTATCTGGGCATGTATTACGGCAAGCCCGAGATGGCACGGCAGCTGACCGACCTCGATCTGCGGATCGAGGAGATGGATCGGCTGGGCGTCGACATGCACCTGCTCGGCATCACCGCGCCGGGCGTGCAGGCGTTCGACGCAGGCCTGGGGACCGAGCTGGCGATCATGGCCAACGACGCGCTGGCGGGCGAGATCGCCCGGCGGCCCGATCGGTTCGCGGGGCTCGCCGCGGTCGCGCCGCACGCGCCCGAGCAGGCGGCACGCGAGCTGAAGCGGGCAATCACCGAGCTGGGCTTCAATGGCGTCATCATCAACTCGCATACGCACGGCGAGTATCTGGACGATCCGAAGTTCTGGCCGATCTTCGAGGCGGCGGTGGCGTGCGACACGCCGATCTACCTTCACCCGAATTTCCCGTCGGAGGCGATGATCAAGCCTTATGCCGATTATGGCATGATGGGCGCGCTGTGGGGTTTCGGCGCGGATGCGTCGCTCCACGTGGTGCGGATGATCCTGGGGGGCGTGTTCGACGCGTTCCCGGACCTCAAGATCGTGCTGGGCCACCTCGGCGAAGGGCTGGCGTTCTGGCTCGGGCGGCTCGACAACCGCTACCAGAACCTGCTCCGCCGCGGCGGGCTGGAGCCGCTGGGCATGAAGCCGCTGGCGAAATTGCCGAGCGACTATTTCCGGAACAATTTCTATCTCACCACCAGCGGGATGATGACGCAGCCGCCGCTCGACCTCTGCCTGCAGATGTTCGGCGACGACCGCATCATGTTCGCGGTCGATTATCCGTTCGAGCAGACCGCAGAGGCAGTCGCGTTTGTGCGCGCGCTGCCCTACGAGGCTGAGAAGATGGCCAAGCTGACCCATCTCAACGCCGAGCGCATCTTCGGAATCGCGCCGGCGGCTACCGCCCGGAAGGATGCCGAATGAAGCTGATACGTTACCGCGAGAACGGGACGACCCACCTGGGTGCGGTCCGCGACGACCGTATCGTGCCGCTGGACGATGCCGGTTTTCCGACCATGCTAAGCATCGTCGAGGGCGGCGCCGATGCGCTCGCCACCGTCCGCGGCTTCGTTGACGCTGCGCAGGCCGGGCCGGCACTCGCCGACGTGACGCTGCTCGCGCCGATCGAGCGGCCGGGCAAGTATCTCGCGATCGGGATGAACTACGCCAAGCACCTGGAGGAGGCCGACAAGCTCGGCGTCAAGCGATCGGCGCACCAGGTATGGTTCAACAAGCAGACCACCTGCCTGTCCGGTCCGTACGACGACATCGAACCGGGCGTCACCGAGAAGCTCGATTACGAGGTCGAACTCGGCGCGGTGATCGGCCGCCGCGCCAAGGGCGTCAGCGAGGCAGACGCGCTGGATTACGTGTTCGGCTATTTCGTCGCCAACGACGTGTCGGCGCGCGACTGGCAGTTCCACACGCCGACCTTCACGATGGGCAAGTCGTTCGATACCCATGGCCCGATCGGCCCGTGGATCGTCACCGCCGACGAGGTGCCCGACCCGCAGGCGCTGGAGCTGCGTTGCTATGTCAACGGCGAGCTGCGTCAGAAGAACAACACCGCGACGATGATCCACAGCCTGCCCAAGCAGATCGCCTATCTGTCGACCGCCTTCACGCTGGAGCCGGGCGACCTGATTGCGACCGGCACGCCCGAGGGTGTCGGCGTCGGCATGGAGCCGCCGGTGTTCCTGCAACCCGGCGACGTGGTGCGCTGCGAAGTCGACGGCGTCGGCGCGATCGAGAACCGGGTCGCGGGCTGAGCGATCCGTGCGGCGCCCGAACCTCCTCCTGCTTGGCGCCGGCGGGGTCGCCGCGGCAGGGGTCGGCTGGGCAATCCGCGATTACCGCGCCTGGCGCGCACTCGGCCCGGGCGGACTGCCGGCAACGTGGGCGGGTTGGTGGCGGATGACGCGACTGCGGGTGGCGAAACGCGACCCCCTCGCGCTCGCGCCACTGGCTTCGCGCTGGGGCGCGGACGAGGACGGGCTCACGCTCGCCGATTTGCCCGCTCGCACCGGCCGACGACCGCGCGTCGCGCCGCATCCGGTGCCGCATCGGCAGCTCGACGCGCACGCGCCGGCACCGGTCGTGCGCGCGCTCCAGGCGCTGTTCGATCGCAAGGTGGTTGCCGATCCGGCTCGCCTCTCCTGGGCGACGAGCCATTTCGAGAAGCGCATCGAGGCGATAACGCTGGCCCAGCCATGCCGGCGACACGAGGACGCGCTGATCGCGCAAGGCGAAATCGGGCATGTTCATCCGTCGGACGGATCGATGCACATGATTCTCAGCCCCAGCGATACGCGCATCGTGGTCGAGCGTGGGTGGGGCGAGCGGCATGCTCTGGCGGGCGTTCGCCTCGGCTTGCCGCAGACCTATACGATGATCTACGCGCCCCGCGACGAAGGCGACCTCGCCGCGGTGTCGTCGATCCTTGACGCGGCGATCACGTACATGGCCTCCGACCGCGGCGTGCCTGCCAAGGTCGAGGGAACGCATCAAGCATAGGAGAAGGTAACATGGCGGTCCTGGGTCCCTTGTCGTTCACGCTGGAGGTCGCCGACCTCGACGCGGGCGTGCGCGGTTCCCGTCCGAGCAGCCATCTCAGCACGTTGGCGTTGCCGACGAAATCGTGCGCGCTGTAGCAGGTGTTGAGCGAACGTACCGCGCGCACCTGATGATCGAGGCTGCTGCGATCGCGGTCGCCGAACAGCGCGTGCAGGAAGGTCTCGACGTCGATCTCCTCGACCGGAATGGTCTGCCCGATCACCGCACCGATGATCCGCGCCATGTCGTGCGCGGTCAGACGCTCGGCGCCCGAAAGCTCATAGGTCGCGGCGAGGTGGTCGTCGCTGTGGGTGAGGACGATCGCGACCACCTCCGCCACGTCACCGATATCGACCAGCGACTGAATGCGCTCGGGCGACCAGGCGACGGTGTAGCGGCCCTGCTCGAACGCGGGTTTGAGCTTGAGCGGCAGCATGTAGATCGCGGGCTGGAGGATGGTGAACGGCAAATCGGACGCGATCAGATGCTCCTCGATGTCGCGCTTGATCTCGTGCTGGACGAGCGCTGTGAGGTGCGGGTGGAGCACCGAGCCGAGGACGAAATGCTTCACCCCTTCCGCGCGCGCCGCGTCGATCATGCCGAACCCGATCTCGCGCTCCAGCGGGTGCATGGTCGGACAGACGTGATAGACCTTGTCGACCCCGCGCACCGCGCGCGCGATGATGTCGGGCTCGCCGATATCGCCGACGACCACCTCGGCGACGCCTGCCGCGCTCAAGCCCGATGCCGCAGCTTCGGAGCGGACGCACGCCCGGACCGTCGCGCCCGCGCGGAGCAGACGCGGGATGAGGAACTTGCCCTGATTGCCGTTGGCGGCATTGACGAGGATCACGGTGTTGTTCCTTGTTCGTGTCAGTCGGCAGTCCAGCCGCCGTCGACCACGAGGCTGGTGCCGGTGACGAGCGCGGAGGTGTCAGAGGCGAGAAACAGCGCGGCGCCCATCAGGTCCTCGACCTGGCCCAGGCGCCCGAGCTTGATCTTGGCGAACACGGACGCCTTGAAAGCGGGGTCCTCAAAGAACGGCCGGGTCATCGGCGTCTCGATGAACGTCGGTGCGATGGTGTTGCTGCGGATTTGCCATGCAGCCAAATCGAGCGCGAACGCCTTCGACATGCCCTCCAGCGCCCATTTGGATGCGCAGTACAGCGAGCGGTTGGGGCCGCCGACATGCCCCATCTGGCTGCCGATGTGGATCAGCGAGCCCGCGGCCCCCTCGGCCAGCATCCGCTTCACGCATCCTTGCGCGACAAAGAAGGCGCTTTTCACGTTGAGGTCGAGCACCGAGTCGTAATCGACCGCGGTGACGTCCTGCATCGCCTTCGGTCGGTTGGTGCCCGCGTTGTTGACCAGCACGTGGAACGCGGGGCGCTGCGCGAAGAAGCGGGCGACCGCGTCGAGGTCGCCGACGTCGAGCGTCGCCGCTTCGGCGCTGCCGCCCGCCTCGCCGATCGCTGCGGCGCCCGCCTCGATCTCGTCCGCCGATCGCGCGACCAGCGTCACGACCGCACCCGCCTCGGCCAGCGCCGCCGCGAGTGCCAGGCCGATGCCGCGGCCCGCACCGGTCACCAGCGCCCGCTGGCCGTCGAGCCGAAACGAAGGCGTGCGGGGCAGCCTCACGCCGGCTCGGTCACCGGCTCGGCGCGACCGGCATAGGGCACGTTGCGCCCGCCGTAGCGGCGCACGCGGACGTTGGCCTGCTCGCCATGCCCGGCAAAGCCCTCCAACGCGCACAGCCGGCTGCAATATTCACCGATCATCGCGCTCGCCGCATCGGTGGTCACGCGCTGATAAGTGCAGGTCTTGAGAAACTTGCCGACCCACAAACCGCCCGTGTAGCGCGCTGCCTTCTTGGTCGGCAGCGTGTGATTGGTGCCGATCACCTTGTCGCCGTACGCCACGTTGGTGCGCGCGCCGAGAAACAGCGCGCCGTAGTTGGTCATGTGCTTCAGGAAATACTCCGGATCGCGAGTCATGACCTGGACGTGCTCGCTGGCGATCTCGTCCGCCACGCGAACCATCTCGGCGTCGTCCTCGGCCACGATCACCTCGCCGAACGTCTCCCACGCCTTGCGCGCATGATCGCGGGTGGGGAGCACCTCGAGCAGCTTCTCCACCCAGCGCATCGTGTCCTCCGCCAGCGCGCGGCTGGTGGTCAGCAGCACCGCCGGGCTGTCGGGCCCATGCTCGGCTTGCCCCAGCAGATCGGTTGCGCACAATTCGCCATCGGCGCCCACCTCGTCGGCGATCACCAGCGTCTCGGTCGGCCCGGCGAACAGGTCGATGCCGACGCGGCCGAACAGCTGGCGCTTGGCCTCCGCGACGAAGGCGTTGCCCGGGCCGACCAGGATGTCGACGGGGGCGATGCTCTGCGTGCCCAGCGCCATTGCGCCGATCGCCTGGATGCCGCCGAGTGCGTAGATCTCGTCCGCGCCCGCCATCGCCTGCGCCGCCACGATCGCGCGCGCCGGCTGGCCCTCGAACGGCGGCGCGCACGTGACGACACGGCTGACCCCCGCCACCTTGGCGGTGATCACGCTCATGTGCGCACCGGCCAGGAGCGGGTATTTGCCGCCGGGTACGTAACAGCCCGCCGCGTTCACCGGGATGTTGGAGTGCCCCAGCACCACGCCGGGCAGCGTCTCCACCTCGACGTCCTTGATCGACTCCCGCTGGATTTGCGCGAAGTTGCGCACCTGGGCTTGCGCGAACTCGATGTCGACGATGTCCTGGCGGGTGAGCGAGTCGATGCACTGCTCGATCTCGCTCGGGGTCAGGCGATAGTCCTCGCGGTCCCAACGATCGAATTTGTTCGACAATTCGCGCACCGCCGCGTCGCCGCGCGCCTCGATGTCGGCCAGGGTCGCCTCCACCACGTCGCGCACCTTGCGGTCCGCATCCGCGCGCGCATCCGCCGTCGCCCCGCGCTTCAACCATTCAGCCACGCCCGCTCTCCTTTACGTGAAACTCTAATCGCCGCCAGTGACCGGCCGCAGACGCCGAAGAGCGTGCCCCGATGCTTCGATTTGATCGCGCGCTACGACGGCTGGCCGTGCGCCATGCCGTCCGGATGCGCGTCCTCGAAGACGTCGAGCGCCGATTCTTCGCCCTTGCCGACCCCCGCGAAGCGCGGCGCCGTCTCTTTAAAAAACAGGCTGACGAAGATGCCGGCGAGCAACCCGCCCAGCGCCAGCCACAGGACGTGCTCGATGCCGTAATGCTGGGCGATGTACCCCCCGATACCCGGCGCGACGCCGCCGCCGAAGATCTCGCCGACCATGGCGATCGGCCCGCTGATCAGGCTGAGCAGCCCGAAGGCGAAGCCCGCCGCGACGAACAGGACCGCGAACAGCATCAGCCCGCCGCTCTGCGCATCGAGTTGCATGAACCCGAACAGGAACAGCGCGCCGACGCCGAACCCGGCAAGCGCCATCGTCCGCCGTCCGAACAGGTCGGACGCCGCCGCCAGCCACCATTGGCCCAGAAAGCCGCCGAAGCCGATCGCCGAGGCAATCCCCGCCGCACGTTTGTCGTCGAGCTTGAGATAGCCGGTCAGATAGCTCGGGACGAAGGCGGCGAGTACGAAGATGCCGCACATCGCGCACATCATCGCGACCATGCCGAGCGGCACGTTGCGATGGCTCAGCACCGCGCCGGCCGAAAGCCGCGGAGCCCGGGCCGCGGCCACGGCCTGCGCCGATCCCGACGCCTTGGCGCGCCGCCGCGCCAGCACCGTCTCCGGCTCGCTGATGGTGCGCGCGGAGAGGACCGCGACGATCACGCCGGGCACGCCGACGATCGCGAACACCCAGCGCCAGCTCACGTAATCGAGCAGATACGCCGCGATCGCCGGCCCGAAGCCCAGCCCGATCAGCGCAAAGGCGCTCTGCTGGAAGCCCAGGTTGAACCCGCGCCGCTTCGGGTGCGAAGCCTCCGCGACGGTCGCGAAGCTGCTCGCGCAATAGGCGCCTTCGAACACCCCCATCATCGCGCGGACCCAGGAACATGGCGAAGAAACTCGCCGCCAGCCCCGAGCACGCCGACAGCGCCGAGAACAGCAGGAGCGACGGCACCACCACCCGCTTGCGCCCCCACACGTCGGAAAGGTGCCCCATGACCAGCGACGACAGCCCCCAGGCGATGCCGAGCGTCGCCACCAGGACGCCGATGTCCTGCGGCTGCAGGTTCAGGTCACCAAGCATCGTCGACGAACGCATCGCGGCCAGATCGGCGAGCACCCAGCGGTCCAGCCCGACCAGGCCGAAGCCGAGCGTCATCAGCACGACCGCCTTCCACTCGTAAGCGGTATCCCAGCGGCGTGTGGCGACCGCGGAGCTCGCGTCGGTATCCGGCATCCTGCTGCCCCCTCTACATCGCCGGGCCGCTTGCGGCTGATCGCGGCTGCTGGTCAGCTAGCCTTACGGATTGCCACGGGCAAGCGCGACGCCTTGCCAATTCTGCTGCCACATGTGCTCCCGCTGTTCGAGCCTCCTTCAGACGCGCGGTTCACGGGTGCGGCACGGACAGAGCCGCGAGGGGAACGACCACGGCAATGCCGGCACTCGCCGATGACGGCAAGGCTCGCGCCGATATGGAGGAGTTCGCTTGCTGCCCCGACGTGATCTCGACTGGCGCTAAACCCCGCCGCAGACGAACACCGAGAGATAATCGATCGACGGGCTTCCCGGCAGCGCCGGGACCGCGGCGAAGCCGCTGCCCGATGCTCGCGTGGCGAGGCGCGCGACCGCATCGGCGGCGGCGCGTTCGTCGGGATCGAAGCGGACGATGTCGGCGTCGATGCCGTAATCGGACCGGGCATTGGTGGCCGCGGCCAGCGCGCGAACCCGCACACGGCCGACGCCCCCCGTGTCGCGCAACGCGGGCGCGATCCGTTCGGCACGGTCGCGGTGCGCCGCACCCCCGTCCGCATCGGTTTCGCACCAGAAGATGTCGACCTTGCCCGGCAGCAAAGCGCCCTCGGGGACCCGGCGTTCGCCGGGCTCCTGCGCTTGCACCAACGGCTTGGGCTGAGTTGTAACCATTGCCGGCTGACCCGTCGCCTGCACTGGTCGGGTGAATGCGCGGTCTGCGGCGGCGACCTCGACCGGCTGCGCTGCAACCGCGCGGCCGGCGTCGGGAAGGCGGACATGCCCGCCAGCCAGCAACCCCGATCCGACCAGGATCACCCCGAAGAGGCCGAGCATCGATTGCCGCCACAGCGAGGAGACCTGCGCGAGCTCCACCTGGACGAGCTTCACGCCGCCGCCGACAATGGCGCCGATGATGCAGCCGACACCGATCAGAATGAGTGTGGTATCCACGACCCCGAGTCGCTCCCCCGCCGGACGCGCGAGTGTAACGCGCGCGTGGTGTTCGGCAACTTCCGCAAACGGTTCCTTCTAACGTGCCTGGCGGGACGCGAGAAACGGCAGCATGGCGGAGAAATCGCGTCCGCCTTCCCCCGCATCGGCCAGCGCCTCGTACAGCTCGCGCGCCTTTGCGCCCATCGGCACCGGAGCGCCCGCGTCCTCGGCGGCGGCGACCGCGAGGCGGAGGTCTTTCAGCATCAGCGCGGTGGCGAAACCGCCCTGATAATCGTGGTCGGCGGGCGTGTCCGGGCCGACGCCGGGCATCGGGCAATAGCTGGTCATCGACCAGCTCTGTCCCGACGACACGCTGGCAATGTCGTAGA
The DNA here is from genome assembly GCF_964263785.1 of Sphingomonas sp. Lineage (GTDB taxonomy): Bacteria > Pseudomonadota > Alphaproteobacteria > Sphingomonadales > Sphingomonadaceae > Sphingomonas. The sequence continues at coordinate 11,283 of NZ_CAXVWL010000074.1, read as the reverse complement.
ACGCCTGCGCCTCGAGGCCGAGCTTTGCGGCCAGCGCGAACGCCTCGCACGTCGCGACCATCGTGCTCCCCAGGATCATGTTGTTGCAGATCTTCGCGGCCTGGCCTGCGCCGTTCGTGCCGGCGTGGATCACCGCCTTGCCCATCGTGGCAAGGTACGGCTGCGCGCGGTCGAACGCGGCGGGGGTGCCGCCGACCATGAAGGTGAGCGTGCCCGCCGCCGCCGCCGCGATCCCACCCGAGACGGGCGCGTCGACCGCGGCGAGGCCCTTCGCCTGCGCGGCCTCGGCCACCTGCCTGGCGGTGGCGACGTCGATCGTCGAGCAGTCGATCAGGATTGCCGAGGGTGGTGCGGCGCCGAACACGCTCTCGGTATAGACCTGCGCGACGTGCGTGCCCGCGGGGAGCATGGTCACGATCGCCTCGGCGCCGTCGCAAGCCTCGGCGGCGCTGGCGACAGGCAGGCACCCCGCGGCCTCCGCCTTGGCGAGCGCCTCCGCCGAAAGGTCGAAGGCGCGAACATCGTGCCCGGCCTTCGCCAGATTGGCAGCCATCCCGCCGCCCATGTTGCCGAGTCCGATGAAACCGACGCGTGCCATGTCAGTGTCCCGTCCAATTGCCCGACCGCTTCTCGACGAACGCCGCCATGCCTTCCTTCTGGTCCGCGGTCCCGAACAGCGCATGGAACAGGCGGCGTTCGAACTGAACGCCGGTGCCAAGCGTCGTCTCGAAGGCGGCGTTCACCATTTCCTTGTTCGCGATAACCGCCAGCGGCGCCATGCCCGCGATCGTCGCGGCGGTCTTCATCGCCTCGTCGACCAGCGTGTCGGCGGGCACGATACGCGCGACCAGGCCGCAGCGTTCGGCCTCGGCGGCGTCGATCATCCGGCCGGTCAGGCACATCTCCATCGCCTTGGCTTTTCCCACCGCGCGCGCGAGGCGCTGCGAGCCGCCCATGCCGGGAGAAACGCCGAGCTTGATCTCGGGTTGCCCGAACTTGGCGGTGTCGGCGGCGAGGATGAAGTCGCACATCATCGCCAGCTCGCAACCGCCGCCGAGCGCATAGCCCGCGACCGCGGCGATCACCGGCTTTCGGGTGCGCGCGAAGCGATCCCAGCCGGCGAAGTAATCGGCGGCGTACATGTCCGCGAAGCCCTGCGCCTGCATCTCCTTGATATCCGCGCCCGCGGCGAACGCCTTGGCCGAGCCGGTGATGACCGCGCAGCGCTGGTCCGGATCGGCGTCATACGTGCGCATCGTGTCGAGCAGCTCGGCGAGGACCTGCGCGTTGAGCGCGTTGAGCGCCTGCGGACGGTTCAGCGTGACGAGCGTCACCGCACCGCGGCGCTCGACGAGAATGGTGTCGTAATCGGGCATGCGGAATCCTTACAGTGCGGGCGTCCACTCGTCGGCCGCATCCAGCGGCGCGAAGATGCGGTCGATCATGTGGTCGGTCACGCCATCGGGAGTGGGCGGGTTCCACCGCGGCGCGTTGTCCTTGTCGACGATCACCGCGCGGACGCCCTCGACGATGTCGGGGCGCTGGACGATGCGGGTGGCGACAGCATATTCCTGGCGCATCTCGTCCTCAAAGGTCGGCATCGCCGCGCCGTCGCGCAGCAGCTTTAGGCTGACCTTCATCGCCTGGGGCGAGCGGGTCCTGAGGGTGGCCAGGGTTTCGGCGGCAAACGCGCCGCTGTCGGCTTCGAGCGCCGCGAGAACGTCCTCCAGCACGTCGGAGGCGAACAGCCGGTCGATCGCCTGTGCATGATTGAGGATCGCGGCCGGGCCGGTGTCGACCGATGCGGCGGCGAGGATATCGGCAAGCGCCTCGGCGTCGCCGGTGATAGTGCGCTTGACCTCGTCCAGCTTCTCGGCGGGTATAAAGTGGGTCGCGAGGCCGAGCGCCACGCATTCGGCACCGTTCAGCCGGGCGCCGGTGAGGCCAAGGTACTGGCCCATGCGGCCGGGAAGGCGCGATAGATACCAGCCGCCGCCGACGTCGAGGAACAGCCCGATCGCGGTCTCGGGCATCGCGAACTTCGTATTCTCGGTCGCGACGCGGAAGGCGCACGGCAGCGCGATGCCGACGCCGCCGCCCATCGTGACGCCGTCCATGAACGCAATCGTCGGCTTCGCACAGGTGAACAGCCGGTGGTTCATCCGGTATTCCTCATGGAAGAACGCCCGCGCCTCCACACCGTCGGCCGCACCAGACGCAGCGATCATGCGAATGTCGCCCCCGGCGCAGAAACCCCGTCCCTCGGCATGGTCGATCATCACGACCTCGACCGCAGTGTCGCCGCGCCAGCGGTCGAGCGCGGCAAGGATTTCGGTGCACATAGCGTGGGTGAGCGCGTGGAGCGCCTTGGGCCGGTTCAGCCTGATGCGGCCGATCGGACCCTCGATAAAGGTCAGGACGTCGCTCACTGCCGCACCAGATCGCGGCCAACGATCATGCGCATGACCTGGTTGGTGCCCTCCAGGATCGAATGGACGCGCAGGTCGCGCCAGAAGCGCTCGATGGGATAGTCCATCAGATAGCCGTAGCCGCCGTGGAGCTGGAGCGCACGGTCGACGACGCTGCTGCCGGTGTCGGTCGCCAGCCGCTTGGCCATCGCCGCGAAGCGGGTTTTGTCGGGGGCATTGGCGGTGACCTTGGCCGCGGCGACGTAGAGGAGCGCGCGCGCGGCTTCGAGCTCGGTCGCCATGTCGGCGAGCATGAACTGGGTGTTCTGGAAATCGGCGATCGCCGTGCCGAACTGCTTCCTGTCCTTGGTATAGCGCACCGCCTCGTCGAGGCAGCGTTGCGCACCGCCGAGCGAGCACGCGCCAATGTTGAGCCGCCCGCCGTCGAGCCCCATCATCGCGATACGAAAGCCCTCGCCCAGGCCCCCGACGAGGTTTTCGCCAGGGACGCGGACGCCATCGAACGTCACCTGGCGGGTCGGTTGCGAATGCCAGCCGAGCTTGCGCTCGTTCGCGCCGAAAGACACGCCGAGCATGTCCTTCTCGATCACCAGCGCGGAAATGCCCTTGGGGCCCTCCTCGCCGGTGCGGACCATCGTAACGTAGACCTCGTTCTCGCCCGCGCCGCTGATGAACTGCTTGGAGCCGGTGACGATCCAGTCGTCGCCGTCCCTGACCGCGCGGGTCTTGAGCGCCGCGGCGTCCGAGCCCGAGCCGGGTTCGGTCAGGCAGTAGCTCGCCAGCCGGTCCATCGTCACGAGGCTCGGCAGATACTTGTCCTTGACCGCTTGGCTCCCGAAACGGTCGATCATCCAGGACGCCATGTTGTGGATCGAGATGAAGGCCGACGTGGAGGGACAACCGTACGCCATCGCCTCCATGATCAGCGCCGCGTCCAGCCGCCCCAGGTTGATGCCGCCCGAATCCTCGCTGACGTAGATCGCCGCGAAGCCGAGGTCGGCGGCTTCCTTGATAATGGCGCGCGGAAAGATGTGCTTCTCGTCCCACTCGCCCGCATTGGGAGTGATCCGGTCGGCGGTGAAGCGCACGGCGAGCGCCTGGATTTCGCGTTGGTCGTCGGTAAGGTCGAACTGGTCGGTCATGTGGAGTCCATATGCTTGTCCTGCAGCCAGGCCTCGGCCTCCTGCATCGAGAGGAAGACGCGGACGCCCTCGCCTTTCAGCGTGCGCTCCGCCTGCAACTTGTTCATCGTGCTGCCGACGACGATCGCGAAACGGCCCTGGCGCGTGGCGCTGCCGATCCGGTCGATCTCGCCGAGCGCCGCGCTGACCGGGCCGCTCTGCACCGGGAATTCGCGAGAATCGCAAAGCCCGTCGGATCGGTGCGGTGGCGCGCCCAGATGCCCGATCGCGGCGCGCATCGCACCCGCGAACGCCGCCACATCGGCCATTGTCCAGAAGCCGCGCATCGTCCAACGCAGCAGCCGGGCGGAACGGTCGAACGCGACGTCGAAGGGGGCAAGATCGGGCATGGCCGTCACGCTTAACGAAAGACCACGGTGCGCGATCCGTTGAGCAGGACCCGCCGCTCGGCGATCCAGCGCACCGCACGCGCGAGCACCTGCGCCTCGATGTCGCGGCCCATCGCGATCAGCTCATCGACGCCCGCACGGTGATCGACGCGGTCGGCGGCCTGTTCGATGATCGGGCCTTCGTCGAGGTCGCGGGTGACGAAATGCGCGGTGGCACCAATCAGCTTGACCCCGCGCGCATGCGCCTGATGGTAGGGCTTCGCGCCCTTGAAGCCGGGCAGGAAGCTGTGGTGGATGTTGATGCACCGCGTCCCCATCGCCTCGACGAACGCGGGCGACAGCACCTGCATGTAGCGCGCGAGCACCAGCAGGTCGGCGCGCGTTTTGCGGAACAGCTCGAGCAGCCGCGCCTCCTGCTCCGCTCGGGTAAGGTTGGTGACCGGCAGATGGTGGAACTGCACCCCGTGCCACTCGGCGAGGCCGCGCAACGCCTCATGGTTGGAGACCACGCCGACGGGTTCGACCGGCAGCGCGCCGGTCGACCAGCGGTGGAGCAGGTCGTTGAGGCAGTGCGACGTCTTAGACACCGCGATCAGCACGCGCGGGCATTCGTCGGCGGCGGTCAGCGACCAGTCGAGCGCGAACCGTGCGGCGACGGGCGAGAGGCGGTGGCGCAGCGTCTCGACGTCATCGGCAAATTCCTCGCCGCCGCCGGTGAAGACCACGCGCATGAAGAATCGGCCGGTCTCTAGGTCGGCATATTGCTGGCTATCGAGGATGAACCCGCCGCAGGCCGCCAACTCGCCGGTCACGCCCGCGACGATGCCCCCGCGGTCGGCGCAGGTGAAGGTCAGTATCCACTGGCGCGCCGCCGTCACGCGCTCACCCCATCGTCGGGATGACGAAGGCGTCGGTGTTGCGCGCCGGGCCGCCGTCCTCCGCGCCGCGGGGGAGGACCGATCCGTCGGGCCAGCGCTGGGTCACGGTCTTGACCTTGGTCCAGAAGCGGACGCCTTCCATGCCGTGCTGGTTGGTGTCGCCGAAGCCCGAGCGCTTCCAGCCGCCGAAGCTGTGGTAGGCGACGGGTACGGGGATGGGCACGTTGATGCCCACCATGCCGACGTTGACGCGGGCGGCGAATTCGCGGGCGGCGTGGCCGTTGCGGGTGAAGATCGCGACGCCGTTGCCGTATTGGTGCTCGCTGGGCAGCCGCACCGCGGTCTCGAAATCGGGAGCGCGGACGATCTGGAGGACGGGGCCGAAGATTTCCTCCTTGTACGCGCTCATGTCCGTCGTGACGTGATCGAACAGCGTCGGGCCGACGAAGAAGCCCTCCTCATGCCCCTGTAAGGCGAACCCACGGCCGTCGACGACCAGTTCGGCGCCTTCATCGACTCCGGTCTGGATCCAGTTCTCGACGCGTTGCTTGTGCGCGGCGTTGACTACGGGACCGTAATGCGCCTCGGCGTCGGTCGACACCCCGACCCGCAAGGCGGCGATGGCGGGGATCAGCTTTTCGCGCAGGGCCTCGGCGGTCTTATCGCCGACCGGCACGACCACCGGCAGCGCCATGCAGCGTTCGCCCGCGCTCCCGAACGCCGCGCCCGACAGGTCTGCCACCACCTGGTCGAGGTCGGCGTCGGGCATGACGATGCCGTGGTTCTTGGCCCCGCCCATCGCCTGCACCCGCTTGCCCGCGGCGACGCCGCGACGGTAGACGTAATGCGCGATGTCGGACGAGCCGACGAAGCTCACCGCGCTGATCGCAGGGTGATCGAGGATCGCGTCGACCATCTCCTTGTCGCCGTGGACGACCTGCAGGATGCCCTCGGGCAGCCCGGCCTCGCGGAACAGTTCGGCCAGGCGCACCGGCACGGAGGGGTCGCGCTCGGACGGCTTCATGATGAAGGCGTTGCCGGTCGCGATGGCGACGCCGCTCATCCAAAGGGGAATCATCGCGGGGAAGTTGAACGGGGTGATGCCTGCGCCGATCCCCAGCGGCTGACGCATCGAATAGACGTCGATGCCGGGCCCAGCGCCTTGCGTGTATTCGCCCTTCAGGACGTGGGGGATGCCGCAGCAGAACTCGATCACCTCGAGCCCGCGCTGGATGTCGCCCTTGCTGTCCGCGATCACCTTGCCGTGTTCGGACGAGAGCAGGCGCGCCAGATCGTCGAGGTTCGCCTCGACCAGCTCCTTGAAGCGGAACATCACCCGCGCCCGCCGCTGCGGGTTGGTCGCGGCCCAGGCGGGTTGCGCTCCTTGCGCGGCGGCGACCGCGCGGTCGAGATCGGCCTGGGTGCCGAGGTTGACGCGCGCTTGTACCTGACCGCTGTTGGGGTCGTAGACGTCACCGGTGCGCGTGCCGCTGCCTGCGCCTGCCCCTGCGATGACGTGGTCGATGATCCGCATAAAACTCTCCTGTACGGTTTCCCGTGCAACCACTCGGGCGGAGCCGCAAGGGCAAATTGGCGGGGCGTGACGCCCGCGCGCCGGGGCGCTACCGTGGCGCGTAACGCCCCCGGGAGAGATAATGCACCCTGCCCCGCCCGACGACACGCCGACTCGCGGCGGCTGGTTATCGCACCTCTATCTCCAAGTGCTCCTCGCGATTTTGGCGGGGGCGCTGGTCGGGCATTTCGCGCCCGCGGCCGGTGAGGCGCTGAAGCCGCTCGGCGACGCGTTCATCAAGCTGGTCAAGATGATCATCGCGCCCGTCATCTTCCTCACCGTGGTCACCGGCATCGCCGGCATGACGGAGATGAGGGCGGTCGGGCGGGTCGCGGCCAAGGCGTTCGCCTATTTCCTGACCTTTTCGACGCTGGCGCTGTTCCTTGGGTTGGCGGTTGCCAATATCGTCCGGCCGGGCGCGAGCATGCACATCGTTCCCGCCACGCTCGATGCAGGCAGCATCGCGGACTATGCGACAAAGGCGCACGAGACGAGCGTCACCGGCTTCCTGCTCGCCATCATTCCCGACACGATGGTGGGCGCGTTCACCGCGGGCAACATCCTGCAAGTGCTGTTCGTCGCGATCCTGTTCGGCATCGCGCTCAGCTTGGTCGGCAAGCCGGCCGCGCCGGTGCTCGACCTGCTGGAGCGGATCGCGACGATCGTGTTCCGGCTGGTCGGTATCCTGATGCGCGCCGCCCCGGTCGGCGCATTCGGGGCGATCGCGTTCACCGTCGGCAAATACGGCGTCGGCAGCCTGGTCGACCTCGGCAAGCTGGTCGCGACCTTCTATGCCACGTCGCTGCTGTTCGTGTTCGGGGTGCTGGGCGTCGTCGCGCGGGCGAACGGCTTCTCGATCCTGAAGCTGGTGCGCTATCTCAAGGCCGAGCTGCTGCTGGTGCTCGGCACCTCGTCGTCGGAGGCCGCGCTGCCGTCGCTGATCGAGAAGATGGAGGCGGCGGGGTGCGGAAAGCCGGTGGTCGGGCTGGTCGTGCCGACCGGCTATTCGTTCAACCTCGACGGCACCAACATCTACATGACGCTGGCCGCGCTTTTCATCGCGCAGGCATGCGACGTCGACCTGTCGTGGGGCGAGCAGTTCACCTTGCTGGCGGTGGCGATGCTGTCGTCCAAGGGTGCGGCGGGGGTGACGGGGGCGGGGTTCATCACGCTGGCGGCGACGCTGTCGATCGTGCCGTCGGTGCCGCTGGCAGGCATGACGCTGATCCTGGGGGTCGACCGGTTCATGTCCGAATGCCGGAGTCTCACCAACTTCATCGGCAATGCGGTGGCGACGATCGTCGTCGCGCGCTGGGAAGGCGCGCTCGATCGCGACGCGCTGAACGCCGCCTTGACGGGCCAGATCATGAGCGAGGACGCGATCCATGTTTAGATTAATCCGGCGTTGCTGCTTGGGACGGCGGCGCGTCCGACGAAGACGCGTCCTGGGTGGTGACGCGCGATACGCGGGGGCCGTGCAGGCGGCGGTCGACGGTTCCGCACCGCGCTGCTGAGCGTCGCGATCGGCGCGCTGGCGGTGCGCGCGTCGGGTGGGCAGGTCGTGACCAGCGATGCGCCCGGAGGCCTGTCCTGATCTCGACCGGCCGGCAGGGAGCGCCTACGGATTGTTCCTCGACAACATTCGGCGCGTGTGGCTCGACATGGGGAAGACCGATCACGAACGGCTGACGATCGGCGCGCCCGATGATCCGATCGATTGCTACGTCATCGCTCTCCACGCCGATGGCACCCGACACGCGCCACCGGATGGCGGGCGACGATTTCGCGCCCCTGTCGGCTTCCTGAAAGGGCGGACGCGGCGTTCGAGCGACGTGCCGCCGCACTTCCGAACCTAAAACAGTGGAGCGGCAACGTCTTGCGCGTTCTCGGCGCCGCCGAACGCGTCGCCGCCCGCAACTGACATCGCAGGTCGAACGCATCGGCCCGCGTAAGGCTCACAGCCGCGCGGCCGACGCGATCGGGCCACCCTTGCCCGTTTGAAGGAAAACGGCGGTCCGCAAGATCGGGCTTGGGCTCGGCGGCAGAGCAAAGCTTGCGGCAGCACCCGACCAGATGCCCACCGAGACGAGCTGCCGGACGATGTTGCGGTGGGGCAGCGTCCGCCCACCATTCTCACCCGCACGGATCGGCACATTGTTGGAACGGGGGTCGTAGCGAACGACCCACACCGTCGATGGCTTCGCGCCGCGCGCCGTGCCGATCGAAACACGCGTGCCCGCTGCCGTAATCTGCGGACCGCCTGGATGACGTGCGGCGGCGATCGCCGCGTCCAACTGCTGCCGATTTCCGCCGACGATCGTCTGGCGTCCCCCGTTCACGACGACCTGCGGCGTCGCCACCTGCTGACGGCCCGCGCTGCGAGCATAGTCCCACTGCCGAGCGGTGAACTGCGGCCGAGCGAACGTGTCCTTCCAGCCGAGCTGATCCCAATACGTGACGGCAAAAGAGAGTGGGATAACGTCGGGCCGGTCGGCGATGGCATTCAGATTTGCATTGGCGGGCGGGCAGGATGAGCACCCCTGGCTTTGGTAAAGCTCCACCACCACGGGGGAACCCCCGGCTGGCGAAGAGGAAGCAGCAAGAACCCCGGTTGTGCCAGCACCTACCAGGCCAATCGCCGCTGCAATCCAGTATCGACTTGTCATGACGTGATCCTCGTTCAAAGACTCTGAAGCACTTACGCTTCTGTCGGACTCCCGGTTACAGGGTGTGCGTTCGGTGCGGCCAACGCGATGTAACCGCCACCCATGCGACGACGTAGGAGGGATGACGCGGCCCGCCAAAGTCTACCCTCCCGATAGGCGGGCCACGTCGCTCAAGCGAAAGCTACCACCTTCAAGGAGAGACTTATGCGTATGATGAAGATGATCGCCCTTTCGGCCCTCGCGCTCGGCGCCGCCGCTCCGGCGCTCGCTCAGGACGCAATGGCGTCTCACGACCAGATGAAGTCGGCGAAGAAGATGTCGGCTGCCGACATGAAGAAGATGCAGGCGTGCAATGCCATGTCGCATGGCGCGATGACGAAGGACGCGAAGTGCGCCGAACTGGTGAAGGCCCATCCCGACATGAGGAAGCATGACGCGATGATGAAGTCGGGCAACTGACCTGTGTCGGGCGTCTGCTGAGCGCAGACGCCCCACCTTCCCCGGAGTGGTAGAATGGCAACCCAACCGACCCGCCGGACCCCCGTCGGCGGCGATCTCGTCTATCGTCAGCGCCGCCCGGTGCGCTTCTGGCATTGGCTGAACGCGCTGTCGGTTATTGTTCTGCTGATGAGCGGGCTGATGATCTTCAACGCGCACCCGCACCTTTATTGGGGACAGTTCGGCGCCAACCAGGAGACGCCGTGGCTCGAAATCGGCAACGTCGATGAGCGCGGCTATCTGCGCATCGGTCCCGTCACCCTGCCCACGACCGACGTTCTCGGCTTCGCTGACGGGCAGGCCCACGCCTTTCCCTCGCTGGTGACGATCCCGTCGAGCTACAATCTGGCGGGCGCGCGCCAATGGCACTTTTTTTTCGCCTGGCTGCTCGTCGTACCCGGCCTGTTGTTCTGGCTTTGGGGGTTCGCTTCGCGCCACGTACAGCGCGACCTTGCGCCGACACTGGACGAACTCCGGCCGCGCAGTCTGTGGAACGATATCAAGGATCATGCCCGCCTGCGGTTTCACACCGGGGAGGCGGCGCGTCGCTACAACGTGCTGCAAAAGCTCAGCTACGTGAGCGTCATTTTCGGGCTGCTGCCGATCATGGTATTGAGCGGGCTTACGATGTCTCCGGGCGTCGATGCGGCATGGCCGTGGCTGCTCGACGTGTTCGGTGGCCGCCAGTCCGCGCGCTCGATCCACTTCATCTGTGCAGCGTTGCTTGTCGGCTTCATCGTCGTCCATTTGATTATGGTGGTGCTGGCCGGACCGCTGAACGAATTGCGCTCGATTGTTACCGGCTGGTATCGCTTGCCCAAGGAGCGCGAAGCATGACGCTGCTGTCCAGACGCCGCCTGATCGGGTCGCTCGGCGCCGGGGCCGGCGGGTTGCTGCTCTCGGGCTGCGACAAGATCGCGGCATCCCCCAGAGTGCAGAATGTGCTGGGCCTCGGCGAGGGCCTGACGATGCGCGCGCAACGGCTTGTCACCAATCGCGGCGCGCTCGCACGCGAGTTTGCTCCTTCCGATATGTCGCCGGTGTTCCGCACCAACGGCAACACCATGCCAGCCAGCGAAAGCTATCAGGCCCATATCGCCAATCGCTTCACCGATTGGCGCCTCGCCATAGACGGGCTGGTGCGGCGTCCCCAGAAACTCTCGCTCGCCCAGATCAGGGCGATGCCCGCGCGCACCCAGATTACGCGTCACGATTGCGTGGAGGGCTGGAGCGCGATCGGCAAATGGACAGGGCTTCCGCTCAAGCTGGCGCTCGACGCGGCCGGCGTGCTGCCGTCGGCGCGCTATGTCGTGTTTCATTGCGCCGACGACTTCGACGGCGAGCCCTATTACGAGAGCATAGACCTGATCGATGCCTATCACCCGCAGACGATCCTTGCCTGGGGCATGAACGACCAGCTTCTCTCGGTCGATCACGGCGCACCGCTTCGCCTCAGGGTCGAACGCCAACTCGGCTACAAACAGGCGAAGTACGTCATGCGCGTCGAGGCGGTTGACAGCCTAGCGCATGTGGGCGCCGGCAAAGGCGGCTATTGGGAGGACTCCGCCGACTACCGTAAGCGGAGCTTCGGCCCCACGTTGAACGGGGCGGGCTAAACGGCGAGTCTCCAGGTCCTGTTCGGGACGCTTGGAGCCGTGTTGATGTCATATGCCGATGCCGGCTCTAGTGGGGTGCGACGGTTCGAGGT
>NZ_CAXVWL010000073.1:0-60443 GCF_964263785.1 Sphingomonas sp. | reverse complement strand
GCACCCTGGACGCCGGAACAAGTCCGGGGTGACAAATTTACAGGTCAGGTGCTACTAAGCTCGGGGGGCGGCCCCCCCGCCCCGGCGCCCGGGGGGGGGCCGCGCGCGCCCCCGCGCCCCCCCCCCCGGCGGGGCGGGGGGGGGGGGCGCGGGCGCGGCCGCCGCCGCCGCGGGGGCGCCCCGGGGCGGGGGGCCGCCCCCGAGCTGAGTAGCACCTGACCTGTAAATTCGTCACCCCGGACTTGTTCCGGCGTCCAGGGTGCCGCGAGTAATGCCCTATGCGCCTCCAGTCGGCTCGCCCGCCGATCGCTGGGCCCCGGAACAAGTCTGGGGTGACGGATGGGGATGAGCGGATCGCGCGCCCACGTGTTTCTCGTCGCGCTGCTCCGCGAGCGCCTGCTGCCGGTGCCGTTCCGCATACCCCGCCCGCTGCGCCTCGTTCCGGGCGTCGCGACAGTGCGGACAGGCCACGCCCTCGACATAGTCCTGCGACTCGCAATCTTCGGGCGACACCGGCATCCGGCACGCCCGGCACAGCACGTGCGTGCCGGGCGAAAGCCCCTGCCCCACCGCCACCCGCTCGTCGAAGACGAAGCACTCCCCCGTCCACAGGCTCTCCGCCACGGGCACCTCCTCCAGATAGCGCAGAATGCCGCCCTTAAGGTGGTGGACCTCGTCCACGCCTTCGCGCTTGAGCAAGGCGGTTGCCTTCTCGCAGCGGATACCTCCGGTACAGAACATGGCCACGCGCTTGCCCACCAGCTCCTCGCGGTGTGCGCGAAACCAGGCAGGGAAGTCGGCGAAGCCCGCGGTGCCCGGGTCGATCGCACCGGGAAACGTGCCGACCGCGACCTCGTAAGCGTTGCGTGTGTCGATCACGACCGTGTCCGGATCGGCGACGAGCGCGTTCCACTCCGCTGGCGCGACGTAGCTTCCCGCGTTTGCCGGATCGACGGCCTGACCCATCGTCACGATCTCGCGCTTCACCCGGACCTTGAGCCGGTGAAACGGCATGCGCGCGGCAGTCGAGCGCTTGACGTCGAGGTCCGCGCAGCCGGGCAGCGCGCGCAGGTCCGCCAGAACGGCGTCGATCGCGTGCGGTGCGCCAGCGATCGTGCCGTTGATCCCTTCGCTCGCCAGCAGCATGGTGCCGCGGATGCCGAGCGCCTCGCACCGCGCGGCGACCCGCCCCCGAATGGTATGCGGATCGTCGAACCGGGTGAATCGGTACAACGCGGCGACAGCGATCACAGGCGGTCGAAGTCGATCGGCTGCGTGCGGTCCAGCGTCCTCGGCGCCTCCGGCATCGGGTATTTGAGGCCCGTCGCGCAGTTGAACAGCACGACGCGCTCGTCCTCGTCGACCTCGCCGGAGCGCAGCGCCTCCCTATACGCCGCCAGCGTCGCGCCGCCTTCGGGACACAGCAGCAGCCCGTCCTTGCGCGCGCAATCGTCCACCGCCTTCAGGATCGCAGGATCGCCCACGCCGAGCGCCTTGCCCCCGCTCTCGCGCACCGCGCGCAGGATCAGGAAATCGCCGACCGCCTTCGGCACGCGGATGCCCGCCGCAACGGTGTGCGCGTCCTCCCAGCGCTCGGCATGCTCCTTACCCTCCTCGAAGGCGCGGACGATCGGCGCGCACCCGCTCGCCTGCACCGCGTACATCCGCGGGCGTTCAGGCCCGATCCAGCCCATCGCCTCCAGCTCGGCGAACGCCTTCCACATGCCGATCAGACCGGTGCCGCCGCCGGTCGGATAGAAGATCGCATCGGGCAGTTGCCAGCCGAACTGCGCGGCGAGCTCCAGCCCCATCGTCTTCTTGCCCTCGATCCGGTACGGCTCCTTGAGCGTCGAGAAGTCGAACCAGCGTCCCTCGGCCGCACCCTTGCCGACGATCGCGCCGCAATCGTCGATCAGGCCGTTGACCCGCCACACCCGCGCGCCCTGCACCGCGATCTCGCGAACGTTAACCTCGGGCGTGTCGGCGGGGCAGAAGACGATCGTCTCGATGCCCACGCGTGTCGCGTAGGCGGCAAGCGCTGCGCCCGCGTTGCCGTTGGTCGGCATCGCGATCTTGGTGACGCCGAGCTCCTTGGCCATCGCCACCGCCATCACGAGCCCGCGCGCCTTGAAGCTGCCGGTCGGCAGGCGCCCTTCGTCCTTGACCAGCACGTTGGGACCGCCCGACGCCGGGATCGGCACCAGCGGCGTCTCGATCTCGCCCAGGCTGACGATGTTTTCGGTATGCCGCACCGGCAGCAGTTCGCGCCAGCGCCACAGGTCGGTCGCACGCGCCTCCAGCGTGGTTTTGGGCAGCGCAGCAGCGGCAGCGGGCAGGTCGTAGCGGACGAGCAGCGGCCTGCCGAACCGCGACAGGCCATGCAGCTGGTCCGCCTCGTAGCGCTCGCCGGTCATCGAGCATTCGAGATGGGTGACGAAGGTCGGGCGGTCGGTGGTGATGTTGGGGTTCATGCGCATCCATTCGCCTTGTTCGTCGTTTGTACGCTGTTACGGGTTGAAAGACGCGTGGATTGAACCGCTATTACGCGATATAATAGCGTATGCCGAGCGAGTTCGATCCCGACAAGAATGTCGTGAATATCGCTAAACACGGTGTCCCGCTAACCTTCGGCGACCAAGTCATTGCCGATCCGGATCATGTGATCATTCCGACGACCCGGATGAAGGACGAGGAATTTCGCTTCAAGGCGGTAGGGCTGGTGAATGGAAAGCTATGGACCGCGATCCACGTTCATCGCGGCCCCCGTATACGGTTCATATCGGTCAGGAGAAGCAATGATGGCGAGCGACGGATCTACAATCGCGCTTAAGGCCGATGCCGATGATCCCGAGGATCGGGATGTCACGGTGGAAGCGGTGGAACAGGCATTGGCGGAGCGTCGAGCGCGACGCCGCAGCCCGCAACGCGCGCCCGTCAAGCATGGAGCCGCGATCGCACCGCGTCCGTAGCCGACTTGCGGCGCAGTCCCCAACCGCCGGACAGTGCGCTGTCCGGCGACGCCCTAATCGTCGTCGAACTCCAGAGCGGCCGCTGCGCCGCCGGTCAGATCGTTCGGCCGGTTCGGTTCCACCGGCACGCTCTCGCCCGCCTCGCCGTCAAACCGCTTGCGAAGGTGCCGCACCCGCTCGACGACGATCCGCGCAAAGGCTCGCTCCTGCGCAATTCGCAGGCGTTCCTGCGAAGATCGGCGTGGCGCATGATCCGGCGTCGGCATGTCAGTCTCCTTGCTTCGCCACCCCCACCAGCGCCGGGCGCAGCAGCCGGTCCTTGATCATGTAGCCCGACTGCATTTCCTGGACGATCATGCCCGATGGCTGGTCGCTCGGCACCTCCAGCATCGCCTGGTGCTTGTTGGGGTCGAGCGCCTCGCCCATCGCCGCGATCTTGGTGATGCCGTGGCGCGCGAAGACGCTGTCGAGCTCGCGGCCGGTCGCCTCCAGCCCGGTGACGAGGCCCTTCATCTTTTCGTCCGCGCGCAGGTCCGCCGGGATCGCAGCGAGGCCGCGCGACAGGTTGTCGGCGACCGACAGCACGTCGCGCGCGAACGCCGTCGCGGCATAGGCGCGGGCGTCCTGCGCATCCTTCTCGGCGCGGCGGCGGATGTTCTGCACCTCGGCCTGGGCGTAGAGCGTCTGCTGCTTCGCCTCCGCCAGCTCGGCCTCGAGCTTCGTGGTGCGATCGTGCTCGGCCACTTCGGGTGCTTCGGCGGCGGTCTCTTCGCGGAGTTCGGTCTGTTCGGTGTCTGCCATGTCGGTCCCTGTAAATGCAGCGCCTCAGATGGGTTCAACCCATCAATCGGGCAAGCGTCGCCGCCGTGAAATCCACCATTGGCACGACGCGCGCATAGTTCAACCGCGTCGGGCCGATGACGCCGACGACGCCGATCACTTGCCCATCGAGCCCGCGGAACGGCCGTGCGATCACCGACGATCCGCTGAGCGCGAACAATTTGTTCTCCGCACCGATGAAGATGCGGGTCGCATCGCCCGCGCGCGCCGAATCGAGCAGGGTCGCGACCTCCTGCTTGCCCTCCAGGTCGTCGAGCAGGTCGCGGACGCGCTCCAGGTCGGCCGCCGCCGCGGCGTCGACCAGGCGGCCTTGGCCGCGGACGATCAGCACCGGGCGGCGCGCGCCGTCCTCGCTCCAGATGGCAATGCCACGCTCTACCAGCGCGCGCGCGACGCCGTCGACCGCGGCGCGTCCATCGGCCATCTCGCGCTCGATCCGGCTCCGCGCCTCGCCCAGCGTCAGCCCGCCGAGCGTCGCCGACATGTAATTGCCCGCCTCGATCAGTGCCCCCGGCGACGTGCCCGGCGACAGCGCGATCACGCGATTCTCGACCGATCCATCCTCGGCGACGAGCACCGCCAGCGCCTGCGTCTCCGACAAGGGCACAAAGGCGATCGAGCGCAGCGTCAGCTCGCGCTTGGGCACCAGCACCAGCCCCGCGCAGGCCGACAGCCCCGACAAGGCCGAGGTCGTCGCGGCGAGCGCCTCCTCCACCGGCCCGCCCCGCCCCGCACGCGATTCGATCGCCGCGCGCTCGTCGGCGGAGGGTTCAAGCGCCTGCATCATCCCGTCGACGAACAGCCTGAGGCCGCGCTCGGTCGGCAGCCGCCCCGCGCTGGTATGCGGGCTCGCGAGCAACCCGCGCTCTTCCAGTTCCTGCATGACGTTGCGGATCGATGCGGGCGACAGGTTCAGCCCCGAAGCCACCGCGATCGTCTTCGACCCCACCGGCGTGCCGTTCGCCAGATAGCTGTCGACGACCACGCGGAACACGTCGCGCGCGCGGTCGGTCAGCTCGGAGACGGGCGGGCCCATCGCCGTAGTCTAGGCTGGCGGCGCGTCTAGGGGAAGGTCGTGCGGCATCGCATCCAGAGCCCCCGCGTGCTGCGCTTCAACGATAGAGTCGCACGCCGCTCCACGACACACTCGGGACCAGGTCTCGCAACCGCCCCTGGCCATTCAGTAGATAGGCCAGGATCGCGGATCGCTCCACCAGCCGAACGTGGAGCGCGTAGCCGGCCGCGAGCGTGATCGCGACGGTCGCGACATAGTGCGCGGTCGTTCCCCACCCGACGTTGCCGAGCAACGCCCAGACCAGCGCGATGAAGAAGAAGTGGGTGATGAACATCGTGTAGGATGCCTGCGAGAACCGGATAATCGCCGGCGACACCCGCCGGATGCGCACGGCATGTCCGAGAACGAGGAGCGTGGCGGGCACTGCAATCAGTGCCTTGCTGACCCAGCCGAACACGCGCCCGCCGCCCAGCACATTCTCCTCCGCATACGGGAACACTTGCGCGCCGCGCAGCACGTACATCGCACCGATCGCCGCCACCCCGGCCAGTACGAGGCCGAGCAGCAGATTCTGGTGCCCGAGGCATCGCTCGGCAAACCTGGGCTGTCGGCCGATCTGCCATCCCAGCAGATAGAAGACGAGGTAATAGGGCAGCCGCGCGCCGGTTTCCGCAAAGGCATGCATCAGCGCTGCACCTGCCCGGCTCGTGTAGGCGCTAGCCGCATCCACGTCGATAAAGACCTGTTCGAGGTACGCGCATGCCAGTGACAGCGCGCAGAGCGCGACGATCAGCATGCCAGGCTGGACTGCGCTCGATCGTCCCTGGAGCATATTGGCCACCGCTGCCTCGAAGCGCCGTAAAGGCCCGGGATTGGCCCAGAGCGCCGCAGCGATCACGCTGCAGCCCATCAGCACCGGCAGGAACCACAGGTGCAGGATCGGCAGGTGAACCACGGGCACCGCCAGCGGCCGGCCGCTGCGCTGATCGGCGGCCCAACCCATCAGCACGCTCGTCGGCACGTTCAGCAAGACCAGCGCAACCACCGCGGGAACGCCGAGTGTCACCGATCGCTTCGCCAGCCAACGCGGCCCACCCTGCTTGGCCAGCGAGAACGTCGCCAGCAGCCCGGAGATCGCGAAAAAGGCCTCCATCCGGAACTTGTGCGTCGCCACCCCGACCCACTGATACCAGCCGGCCGGATCGGTCGCCGCATGCAAGGCATGCCCAACGCAAGCAGAACCGCCCGCCAGGCGTCGACCCCCTCAAGGCGACGCCCCGCCATCACAACCCCCACGCCCCACTCCGTCCTACGCAATGATACAAAGCGGCGCCCTTACCGACCGTCTCGAAATGAGACAAGATCGTTGTCCTTCAACGACGATTGCAGATTTACTCCTGTCAAAAGGTTAATTCCGCAGCATCGTCACGGCTTGTCGGCCGCGCACTGCGCAACCGCGACCGCTGCCCGCCGGTCTGCGCCGTGCGAACCGAGCTTCCTCGTTCATCTCGGGCGCAGCCAGCGTACGGCTTGCTTCACCGCGCCGAGGGCATTGTCCCCCGGACGCCAGGCGCCTGTGCCAATTCCGGCGTTTCCCGTCAGGAACGCTGGCTTTTCTCTTGAGGCGCGCGCGTTACAGCCGCATCGGGGAATCAGGGGGAATCAACACGATGCGACTCAGTCGCCGCCGTTTCACGTCGGGTGCCATCTGCGCGCTCGGCATGCCGCTGTTCCTGGAAGGATGCGGCGGTGGTGCTGGCGCCGGCGAGGCGCCGATCGGCGTCGTCCCGGCGCCGATGCCGGTTCCCACCGCCACGCCGACTCCGGTCCCCCCGCCGGCCTCGGCGCCGGTGCCCCCACCGGCGCCGTCCGCTGCGGTTCCGGCGAAGACGATCTCGCCTACCGCGGTGACGATCGCCTTTGCCGGTTCGAGCAGCCCCGAACGATATCTGACCCGTTACGATGGCCCGGTCGCCGATGGCGCGGTGCTCGCATCCAGCGACGGCATCGGGTTCGCCCCGCTGCTGCTCGGCGCCTTCGGCAAGGCCGCGGGCCGCACGATCGCGGCGACCACCGGTCGAACCGTCCGGTTCATCCGCGGTGGCGTGGGCGGCAGCACGCTGGCGCAATGGGCAGCACCCGGGGCAGCGGTCCGCAGCGACCTGGCGCGCAAGATCGTCGCGGCGGGCGGCGCGGACGCGGTGCTGATCCAGGTCGGCTGGAACGATGCCGCGGCCAGGATCGTCGTCGGCCTCGATACGCAGCAGGCGCTGCTGCGCACGCTGATCGCCGGGCTGCGCGCCGAGACCGGCTTGCCCGATCTCACGGTATTTCTCGGGGCGACCCAGGGCGCGCCCGGCGGCGACGATGCCCAGCACGCACAACTGGCGATCCAGCGTCAGGTCGAGCTGGCGGTGGCGAAGAGCGATGCCGGTGTCCGCTACGCCTTCTCGACCTACGACCTGCCGACCATCGACGCGATCCATCAGACCGAGCGGTCGCAAATCCTGTCCGGCGGCCGCTTCGCCGCGCAGGTCGTCGCCTGGCTGCAAGGCTCCGCGCAACGCCGCGGACCGCAACCGCTCTCCGCCAATCCTGCAAGCACGACGCAAACCGATGTGACGATCCGCCACGTCGGCGGCTCCGATTTCACACCATCGTCCGACATCACGGGCTTTTTCGTGACGACGCCCACGAAAGTCTGTCCGATCATCAGCGCGGTCCGAACCTCGCCGACGACGATCCGGCTGACGCATGGCTCCAGCGAAGGCGCTGCGGTTCGGGTGTCGCACGCGCTGTTCGTGGAAAGCGGTTACGACACCACGGTACGCGACAACAGCGTCGACACGCTCCCGCTCGAACCGTCGCCGGGGTGGCTGCCGCTCGCGGCCTAGCGCGGTGGGTCGGTTCGGATCGGCACCATCCGGGCTGGCGTGGCCCGGCATGGAACGCTAGGCGGACCGCCGAACCGATCAACACAGGACAGCCCTATGCGCCCCAGCGGCCGCGCCCCCGACCAGATGCGCAGCGTCACCATCGAACCGCGATTCACCAAGCACGCCGAAGGATCGGTGCTGATCGGCTTCGGCGACACAAAGGTGCTGGTCACCGCCAGTATCGAGGAACGCGTGCCGCCGTTCCTGCGCGGCAAGGGCGAAGGCTGGGTGACCGCCGAATACGGCATGCTCCCCCGCGCCACCCACACCCGCAGCAATCGCGAAGCGGCCAAGGGCAAGCAATCGGGGCGGACGCAAGAGATACAGCGGCTGATCGGGCGGTCGCTGCGGGCGGTGACCGACATGAAGCTGCTCGGCGAGCGCCAGATCGTCCTCGATTGCGACGTGATCCAGGCCGATGGCGGCACCCGCACGGCCTCGATCTCGGGCGCGTGGGTCGCTTTGCGGATGGCGGTCGACGGGCTGATGAAGGCGGGCAAGCTCTCGGTCGACCCGATCGCGCAGCAGGTGGCAGCGGTCAGCTGCGGCATCTACAAGGGCACGCCGGTCCTCGACCTCGTTTACGACGTGGATTCGAGCGCCGACGCGGACGCCAATTTCGTCCTGCTCCAGAACGGCAACATCGCCGAGGCGCAGGCGACCGCCGAGGGCGCGACCTACGACGAGGAGGCGCTGCTCCGCCTGTTGCGACTGGCACGGATGGGCTGCGCGGACATCTTTCGCGCGCAAGCGGACGCAGTGAAATGAGTGCAGAGGGCGACGTCCCCCAAGCCATCCGCAAGCTCCAACCCGGCAAGCTGGTGATCGCGAGCCACAACAAAGGCAAGGTGCGTGAGCTGACCGCGCTGCTCGGCCCCTACGGCGTCGAGCCGATATCGGCCGCCGACCTCGACCTGCCCGAGCCGGTCGAGACGGGGACCACCTTCTTCGCCAACGCCGAGCTGAAGGCGCGCACCGCCGCGGACCTGTCGGGCTATCCCGCGCTGGCCGACGACAGCGGGCTGTGCGTCGATGCGCTGGGCGGCGATCCCGGTGTCTATACCGCGGACTGGGCGGAGACGCCGAACGGGCGCGACTGGACCTTGGCGATGCGCAAGGTCGAGGACGCGCTGGTGGCCAAGGGCCCTGAAGCGGGACGCGATGCGCATTTCGTCTGCGTGCTGGCGCTCGCCTGGCCCGACGGCCACGTCGAATGGTTCGAAGGCCGCGCCGAGGGCACGCTGACCTGGCCGCCGCGCGGCAGCGTCGGATTCGGCTACGATCCGGTGTTCGTGCCGCTCGGCGGCGAGCGCACCTATGCCGAGCTCGATCCGGCGGAAAAGCACGCGATCAGCCACCGCGCGGACGCGTTCCGGCAGCTTGTGGCAGCGGTGTTCTGATAATCCCTCTCCCTCCGGGAGAGGGAGGGAGCGCCAAAGGCGCGGAAGGGTGAGGGCGACCGATGCGGCGTTCGCCCTCACCCCTCGGCGCTGGCGCGCCTTGCCCCTCTCCCTACGGGAGAGGGGTTCAGAACGCCCGCTCGCCCACCACATTGCCCGGCGGCGAGTACCGGCACACCAGGTAATCGTCGGTCGCGTTGCTCGCCATCGCGCAACCGACCCGCGTCGAGCCGCGCCACACGATCTGCGTGTAGTGCGCGACATCCTGCCAGCGCCCGGTGCGGCTGAACCCCGGCGTCGGCGCATCGACGAAGTCGCGCCGCTCCGCCGCCCAATGCCCGAACCTCTCGTCATACCGATACGCGCCGCGCGTGCCGGTCCACAGGTTCTCGCCCTCGCGCCCCTGCCCCTGCGGCTGTTCGGCATGTTGGAAGCGGCCCGAGCGCGCCATCGCCTGCGCATAGCCGAGTGCATCGGCGGCGAGCGTATCGTCCCACGCGACCGGCGGCACCTCCACGGCGGTCCGCTCGCGGGCATGGCCGTCCATCATGGCACCGCGCAGGAGCGCAACGCCGCGGTCGGCGGGTGCAGTGGCGGTGCGGCGCTCGACGACGCGTTCGGGGCCACCGCCGGCGCACCCGGCGAGCAGGAGCAGGGCGAGCAGGTAGCGTTTGGCCGTCATGCGCGCCATATCGGCGGCACCATGGCTCTCGACAACCTCGCCCTCTACGTCCACTGGCCGTTCTGCGTCTCGCGCTGCCCCTATTGCGACTTCAACAGCCACGTCCGCGCGAGCGTCGACCAAGCCGCGTGGAAGGACGCATTGCTCGCCGACCTGGCGCACGAAGCGCGCGAACTGCCCGGGCGGCGGCTCGGTTCGGTGTTCTTCGGCGGCGGCACGCCGTCGCTGATGCCGCCCGCGACGGTGGCGGCGGTGCTCGACGCGGCCGAGCGGCACTGGGGCTTCGCGGACGATGTCGAGATCACGCTGGAGGCGAACCCGTCCTCGGTCGAGGCCGCACGCTTTGCCGATCTGGCCGCGGCGGGGGTCAACCGGGTGTCGCTGGGGCTGCAATCGCTCGACAATGCCGCGCTGCGCTTCCTGGCGCGCGCGCACGACGTGGCCGAGGGGCAGGCCGCGCTCGACGTCGCGCAAGCCGTGTTCCCGCGGGTCAGCTTCGACCTGATCTATGCCTTGCCAGGACAGACGCTGGCGGCGTGGCAAGCGGAACTGGCCCTCGCGCTGGCGCGGGGAACCGAGCATCTGTCGCTCTACCAACTAACCATTGAGCCCGGCACCCGCTTCGCAACCGAAGCGGCGGCCGGGCGCCTGACCATCCCCGATGGCGATGCCGCGGCGGACCTGTTCGAGGCGACCCGTGCGATGGCCGCGACGGCGGGGCTGCCCGCGTACGAAACTTCGAACCACGCGCGCGCCGGAGCGGAGAGCCGCCACAACCTGACCTATTGGCGCTACGGCGATTACGCGGGCGTCGGCCCGGGCGCGCACGGCCGGCGCGGCGGCCTGGCAACCCAGCGGCGCCGGAAGCCCGAGAACTGGCTCGCCGCGGTAGCCCGCAACCGCCACGGCATCGAGGTCGAGGACGCGCTCGACGCCTACCAGCGCGCGACCGAGGCGCTGGTGATGGGCTTGCGACTGCGCGAGGGGGTGGACCTGACGCGGATCGCGGCGCTCGCGGGCGGGGTCGCGCCGATCGACGATGCGGCGGTGACGCGGCTGGAGGGTCAGGGCTTGGTCGCGCGCGAAGGCTCCTGGCTGCGCGTCACCGAAGCGGGGGCGCTGCTGCTCGACGCGATCCTGCCGCTGGTGGTGCGGGATGCAGTGGTTGAAAATCCTGCCCCGTAGAGGGAGGAGTTTAGCGCCCGAACCCGGCCGGCGCGGGCGATACCACTGCGGTCGTGCCGCCGCGGATTTCCTTCACCTCCAGCGCACGTTCCGCGATGCCGTCACGGCCGAAGCGAAAGGCGCCGTCGATTCCCGAAAACCCATCCGCATCGCGCAGCCGCGCCTCGGGAAAGGGCGAACCCACCCGCCAGTCGCGCGCGATCCTGACCGTCAGCAGCACCGCGTCATAGCCCAGACTCGACAGCCGGTACGGTGTCGCGCCGAAGCGCGTGCGGTATTTGTTTGCGAACTGACGGTACAGCGTGTCGGAGACGCTGGCGTACCACGCGCCCGACAGCGGCGGCCGCGCGGCGATGCCGCTTTCCGAATTCCACAATTCGGTGCCCAGGATATGCGTGCCCGAATTGGCGCCGCGCTTCACCTGCGCCGCCGCCTGCGCCGCGGTCGCGCCGCCGTCGGCGATCAGCACCGCGCCGTACGCACCCTGCCCCGCCAGCCGCGCGGTGGCGGCGGTGACCCCCGCGGGCGTGCGTGCGAAGGTCTGGAGCGAGACGACCTGCCCGCCGGTGCTCTCCACCGCGCGCAGGAAGGCGGTCGACGCGCGCTGCCCGTACAGCCCGTTGGGCACGAGCCCGGCGAAGCTGGTGACCCCGCGCCCGCTGGCATAGCTCACCACCCGCCCGATCGACTGCACGGGCGCATAGCCCATCAGATACGTCCCCCCGCCCGCGACGCCCGCATCGTTGGAGAAACTGAGCACCGGCACCCGCGCCGCCCGCGCGACCGGCGCGACCGCGCGGACGTCGTCGGCGAGCAGCGGCCCCAAGATTAGCTGCGCGCCATCGGCGATCGCGCGGCGCGCGGCCACCGCGGCTCCGGCGGCGGTGTCGTAGTTGGTCACCCGCACCGATTGGTTCTGGGTATCGAGCAGCGCCAGCATCGTCGCGTTGGCAATCGACTGCCCGACGCCCGCATTGCCGCCCGAAAGCGGCACGAGCAGCGCGACTCGGTTGCGCTGGACGTCGCGCGGAATGCCTGCCTGCACCTCGTCGTCGATCGGCGATGCAGCGGCGGCACGCGGCGGCGGCGCCGCGACCGGCGCACGCGGCACCACCGTCGAGCAGGCGGCGAGCAGCCCTGCCGCCGCGGCTACGAACGTCGGCGTCAGCCCCCGCCCGAAACGGCGGGCGACGCGAAACAATTGCGTGTGCTTCGTCGCGTCTGCCATGGTCTCTCCGATGAACGCCCCACTCGATCCCGGTCTCTACATCGTCGCGACCCCCATCGGCAATCTCGGCGATCTCAGCCCGCGCGCCGCCGATGTCCTCGCGCGCGCCGACGTGATCGCGGTCGAGGACAGCCGCGTCACCGCCGGCTTGCTCCGCCACATCGGCGTCAAGCGCCCGATGACCCCGTACCACGACCATAATGCGGAAGGCGTGCGTCCGGGCTTGGTCGCGCGGATGGCCACCGAATCGGTCGCGCTGGTGTCCGACGCGGGCACGCCGCTGATCTCCGACCCCGGCTACAAACTGGTCCGCGATGCGCGTGCGGCGGGGCATACGGTGGTGACGATCCCGGGCCCGTGCGCGGCGGTGGCGGCGCTGACGCTCGCCGGGCTGCCGACCGACCGCTTCCTCTATCTCGGCTTCCTGCCGCCCAAGGAAAAGGCCCGCGCCGACGCGATCGCCGAGGTCGCGGGCATACGTGCCACGCTGGTGCTCTACGAATCGGGGCCGCGGCTCGGCGCCTGCCTGGCCGCGCTCGCCGCAGGGCTCGGCGAGCGCGAAGCGGCGGTGACGCGCGAGATCACCAAGCGCTTCGAGGAAGCGGTGACGGGCACGCTGTCGACGCTCGCCGCCCGCTACGCCGATGCGCCGCCGCCGCGGGGCGAGATCGTCGTCATCGTCGCGCCACCGGGCGAAGCGGAGCCCGCCAGCGAAGCCGACGGCGACGCCGCGCTCGCCGAAGCGCTGACTCGCCTACCCGCGTCGAAGGCGGCGGGCGAAGTCGCCAAGGCGCTCGGGCTCGACCGCAAGACGCTGTACGCGCGGGCGCTGGAGATGAAACAATGATTGCGATTGCATTGCTACTTCAGGTCGCCAGCATCGAGCAATTCGACATGGAGCCGACCGCACCGACAGCGGCGTGGCTGACAGGCGTCTGGCTCCATAGCGCCGACAGCAGCGATCTCGACCGTGTCGCTTGCAACAGCGGGACCTTGTTCGAGTACAAAGCCGATGGCAGGACCGCTTTCTTCGAAGGAGAAGGGCGATGGCGGCTCCGTAACGGTACGTTGACGGAAACGATCACCAGTATCGATCCGGAGTCTGGGGAACCCGAGCTCGCGGCAGAGATCGGTAAAGCGGGTCGTAGCCGCCTGATCCGACTCGGTCCGCACGAAGCGGTCCGCATCTTTCTGGATGGCAGCCGCGACCGCATGCTGCGTTGTCGACCCGGCGATATCCAGTGACAGATAAGCGCCGCATGGCCGAAGCGGCTGGCCGCCGCGGCGAGCGGCTGGCGGGGTGGTGGCTGCGACTCAAGGGCTGGACGATCCTCGACCGGCGCGTCCGAACCAAGGCCGGTGAGGTCGACATCGTCGCGCGCCGCGGCAACCTGATCGCGTTCGTCGAGGTAAAGGCGCGCGCGACAGCCGCCGAACTCGATTACGCCATCGACGAACGCCGCCTTGCCCGCGTCGCCGCCGCGGCGGAGGTGCTGATGGAGCGCTACGCCCGCCCCGGCGACGACATTCGCGTCGACGTCATTCTGCTCGCGCCCGGAACGCGTCCGCGGCATATCGAGAACGCGTGGATCGGTTAGTGTCGTGGCGCAGGCTGTCCTACACGGCTGCGCGCCGCTAACCGGGCAGGATGAGGCCATATGCCACCTTCCCGTCGCGCTTCGAAGTGCATTGCGCCTGCGCAACAAAGTTTCAGCCAGGCGCAACGCAATTACCGAACGGGCGCGACATGTGCGTCACGTTGGCGAAACTGACGCTGCCTTCGCCAGGCCACGCCCCCCGCGACTCGGCACACCCGCGTCATGACAAGCTCCCGCGCACACCCTATCTGCGCCGCTCCCGGATGAAGGACTCTGCATGACCCTGACCGTCGCCGTCCAGATGGACCCGCTCGCCGGCATCGCCATCGCGGGGGATTCCAGTTTCGCGCTGATGCTGTCGGCGCAGGCCCGCGGGCACCGGCTGTTTCATTACACTGCCGAGGACCTCAACTGGTCCGATGGCCACCTGTGGGCACAGGCGCACCCGGTCACCGTCCAGCGGATCGAGGGCGACCATTTCCGCTTCGACGATCCCGTCCGTCTCGATCTGGGCGACGAGGCAGATGTCGTGCTGATGCGGCAGGACCCACCGTTCGACCTGGGCTACATCACCGCCACCCACCTGCTGGAGCGGATCGCCGACCGGACGCTGGTCGTCAACGACCCGGCCAGCGTCCGCAACGCGCCCGAGAAGGTCTTCGTCCTCGACTACGCCCGCTTCATGCCGCCGACCCTGGTCACCCGCAGCCTCGACGAGGCGCGGCGCTTCCTGGCAGAACATGGTGCAATCGTCGTCAAGCCGCTCCACGGCAACGGCGGCAAGGCGATCTTCAAGGTCGAATCGGACGGCGCCAACCTGTCCGCGCTGATCGAGGTGTTCAACCAGACCTGGCGCGAACCGCACATGATCCAGGCGTTCCTGCCCGACGTGGCGAAGGGTGACAAGCGCATCGTCCTGGTCGATGGCGAAGTCGCGGGCGCGATCAACCGCTTGCCCGGCGAAGGCGAAATCCGCAGCAACCTGGCCGTCGGCGGGTCGGCAGAGAAGACCGAGTTGACCGAAACGGAGCGTGAAATCTGCGCCGCGCTCGGCCCCGAGCTCAAACGCCGCGGGCTCCTGTTCGTCGGTATCGACGTGATCGGCGGCAGGTGGCTGACCGAGATCAACGTCACTTCGCCGACCGGCATCGTCGCGATCGAGCGGTTCGACGGCACCGACGTTGCGGGGATGATCTGGGACGCGATCGAGGCGAAAGCCGCGGCGCGGCGTTGACGCCGGCATGACCCAGTTCATCGTCAACCTGATCGCCTGGGGCGGCTATCTCGGCATTTTCCTGCTAGTGGCGCTGGAAAACATCGCGCCGCCGATCCCGTCCGAGGTGATCATGGGCCTCGGCGGCATCGCCGTGGCGCAAGGGCATTTTGCCTTCGTGCCGCTGGTGCTCGTCGCGACTGCCGGATCGGTGGCGGGCAATTACGTCTGGTATTCGATCGGCCGCCGCATCGGTTACGAGCGCCTGCGTCCCTTCGTCGAGCGCCAGGGGCGCTGGCTGACGATGACGTGGTCCGACGTCGAACGGCTGCACGATTTTTTTGTCAAGCACGGGCAGTGGGTCGTGTTCGTCTTCCGCTTCATGCCCGCGTTCCGGACGATCATCTCGCTGCCTGCGGGCATGACCTGGATGCCGCGATGGAAATTCCTGGTGTGGACCGCGGCGGGCAGCGCGATCTGGAACAGCGTCCTCGCTGGCGCGGGCATGGTACTCGGCACGCGGTTTCGCGAACTCGACCGCTATATCGGGCCGGTGTCGGTGGCGATCGTCGTCGTGATCGTCGTGGCCTATCTGTGGCGGGTCGCAACGTGGAAGCCCAATGCTTAGGCCCGTGGATGCGCGTTGCGATAAACGTCCATCAGGTGCGCGGCGTCGACCTGGGTATAGACCTGGGTCGAGCCGAGACTCGCATGGCCGAGCAGCTCCTGAAGCTGGCGCAGATCCGCCCCGCGCCCGAGCAGATGGGTCGCGAAGCTGTGGCGCAGCGCATGCGGGGTCGTCCGCTCGCCGAGCCCGAGCCGCCGTCGCGCCCCCCGCACCGAACGCCGGATCACCGCAGGCGAAAGCGGACCGCCTCGAGCCCCGCGGAACAGCGGCGCATCGCGCGCGACCGGCCACGGCGAAGCCTCCGCATAGGCCTCGATCGCCTCGCGCACTCGCGCTAGCAGCGGCACGACCCGGGTCTTGGCGCGTTTCCCCGTCACCGCGATCGTCTCGCCTAGCGGCAATGCGGCACCGGTCAGCGCCAGCGCCTCGGAAATGCGCAAGCCAGCACCGTAGAGCAGCAGCAGCAGCGCCCAATCGCGCGAGGCGATCCACGGTTCTGCCGCGTCCTCCGCAACGTCGCCGGCCAGCGCCAGCACCTCGTCGGGCGAGATCGGCCGCGGCACCCCGCGCTTGACCTTTGGCCCGCCGATCCGGGGCGTCGCGCCTGCGCCGTTCGCCCAGCCCAGGAACGCGCGCACCGCCGACAGCTCGCGCGCCGCCGATGCGTTGGTCAGCCCGTCGCTTCGCCGCCGTGCCAGATACGCACGCAGGTCCGCGGATGTCGCCTTCGCCAGCGCCGCGCGATCGGCGGGGCCGGCCCAATGGTCGGCCAGGAATGCCGTCAATCGTTCCGCGGTCGCGGTATAGGCGCGCACGGTATGCGGCGACCGCCTGCGCTCGTGCGCCAGATGCGCGGCGAAACGAAGGGGAAGGTCGATCATCGTGGTTCGGGGTACAAGCGCGGTTACGGACAAACAAACCTTAATCTGTTCGGGCTAGCGCATCGGCTTATGGACATTGCTTCGCCCTTCGAGCTGGCCGAGACCCGGCGGCTGACCGCGCTGCATGCGCTCGACCTGCTCGACACCGCGCCCGAGGAGGAGTTCGACGCGATCACGCGGCTGGCGGCGGCCGCGACGGGCAGCGCGAGTGCGTTTCTCTCGCTGATCGATCGCGACCGCATGTGGGTAAAGGCGCAGACCGGCGGCGTTCCGACCGTGGTGCCGCGCCTCGAGTCGATGTGCGACACCACGATCGGCAGGAACGCGCCGCTGGTCGTCGACGACCTCGTCGCCGACCCGCGCTTCTGCGATCACTGGCTGATCGAAGCGGGCACCCGCTTCTACGCCGGCCTGCCGCTGCGCGTGACGGATCGGGACGGGGTTCGTCAGCCAGTGGGCGCATTGTGCGTCCTTCATCCCCATCCGCGAACGCTGAACGCAGCCGAACGGCAGGCGCTGGACGATCTCGCCGTTTTGGCCGAATCGCTGATGGTGTCGCGCGGCGCGGCGCGCGAGGCGGTGGGTCATGCGGTCGCGCTGGAACGCCAGCAGCGCATCTTCCGCCAGGCCGAACGGATGGCGCGGATCGGCTGGTGGCGGCTGAACCTTGCAGACGAGCGGGTGGAATGGTCCGACGGCGTGTTCCGCATCCACGATCTGGACGTCGGCCAAGACCCCACCCTGGCGAGCGCGTGCGAATTCTATCCACCACAGGCGCGCGCGGTGGTCAGCCGCTCGCTCGCGCACACCATAGAAACTGGGCAGTCGTTCGACTTCGAGGTCGATTTCCTGTCCGCCAAGGGTGTGGAACGCCGGGTCCGCTCCATGGGCGAGATCGAATGGACCGACGGCTACCCGGCCGCGGTGATCGGCGTGTTTCAGGATGTCAGCGAGGAATACGCGCTCGTGCAGGCCTTGCGCCGCAGCGCCGACAGCGATCCGTTGACCCACATGCCCAATCGGACGGTGTTCAACCGGACGCTGGAGACCGCCGTCGCCGCGGCGCGGGCGCATGCTGCACCGCTGGCGCTGGTGCTGATCGATCTCGACGATTTCAAGTGCGTCAACGATACCTTCGGCCACCCCGCCGGCGACGAGGTCCTGAAGACGATCGCGCGACGGCTGCATGCGCCGTGGCTGAAGGATTGCTGCTCGGCGCGGCTGGGCGGCGATGAGTTCGCGGTGATCGTCGACGATCCGGCGTTGCTGGACGACGCCGCCGCGCTGGTCGCTCGGCTGGAAAACGAGTTGCGGATCACCACGATGGCGGACGACCGGACGATGGAGACCGGCGCCAGCATCGGCCTGGCCATGTTCGAGCCGGCCCGCTTCGCATCGCTGCGCGACTTCATCCATGCCGCGGACGAAAGCCTGTACGCTGCGAAACGGCGCCGCATCGGCGAACGGCGCGCGGCGTAGTACCGGGTTCACGCAGGCGCCCCGACGCCCCATATGCACGAGCGATGTCGCGTGCCCGTGTTCTCGTTCTCAACGCCGCGCTCGGCCCGCTCGATTACCGCGTGCCGCACGGGATGACGGTGGAGCCCGGGTCGATCGTGGTCGCGCCGCTGGGGCCCAGGCAATTGCTCGGCGTGGTGTGGGAGCCCGAGCGGATGCCCTCGGATGCGGAGGTCGGCGACAACCGCCTGCGCCCGTTGCTGGGGGTGGCGGATGCGCCGCCATTGGGGGCGGCGCTGCGACGGCTGGTCGAATGGACCGCGGCCTATTACCTCGCGTCGCCCGCGTCGGTGGTGCGGATGGCGGTGGCGTCGACCTCGGCGCTGGAAGGCGCACGGACCGCCACCGAATATCGCGCCACCGGCGTGGTACCCGAGCGGCTGACGCCGCAGCGCGCACAGGCACTGGAGCGGATCGGCGAGCGACAGGGATTGATCCGTGAGCTGGCGGCCGTTGCGGGCGTATCCGACGCGGTGATCCGCGGGCTGTGCAAGGCGGGCGCGATCGAGCCCGTCGAGGTCGACATCGACAGCCCCTTCCCGCTGCCCGATCCCGCCCACGGCGCGCCCGATCTGTCCCCCGACCAGCAGGCCGCCGCCGGTACGCTGGTCGAAGCGGTCGCCGCGCGCCGGTTCGAGCCGACGTTGCTCAACGGAGTCACCGGATCGGGCAAGACAGAGGTGTATTTCGAAGCCGTCGCGCAGGCGATCCGCAATGGCCGCCAGACGCTAGTGCTGCTCCCCGAGATCGCGCTGACCGAGCCGTTCCTCAAGCGCTTCCACGACCGCTTCGGTTGTGAGCCGGTCGCGTGGCATTCGGGGCTGCGCTCCACCCAGCGCCGCCGCGCATGGCGGGCGATCGCAACCGGTGAGGCGCTGGTCACGGTCGGCGCGCGCTCGGCGTTGTTCCTGCCCTATGCGAACCTGGGGCTGATCGTCGTCGACGAGGCGCACGAGACCAGCTTCAAGCAGGAGGACGGCGTCCATTATCACGCCCGCGATGTCGCGGTAATGCGGGGCAAGTTCGAGGGTTGTCCGGTGATCCTCGCCTCGGCCACTCCTGCGATCGAGACTCGCCAGCAGGTCGAGCTCGGGCGGTATGCCGAGCTTAAGCTACCGGGAAGGTACGGTGCGGCGGAGATGCCGGCGATCGAGGCGATCGACCTGATCCATGAGCCGCCCGAGCGGGGGCGCTGGTTGAGCCCCAGGCTGGTCGCGGCGATGGAGGCGACGCTCGCGAAGGGGGAGCAGTCGCTGCTGTTCCTCAACCGCCGCGGCTATGCGCCGCTGACCTTGTGCCGGACGTGCGGGCATCGCTTCCAATGCCCGAACTGCACGGCGTGGATGGTCGAGCACCGCCTCACCCGCCGCCTCGCCTGCCACCATTGCGGCCACATCGAGCCGGTGCCCCGCGTCTGCCCCGAATGCCAGGGCGAGGACACGCTGGTCGCCTGCGGGCCCGGGGTTGAGCGAATCGCCGACGAGGTCGCGGCGCTGTTCCCGGCCGCGACGACCGCGGTCGTCACCTCCGACACGATCTGGAGCCCGGCCAAGGCGGCGGAGTTCGTCGGGCGGATGGAAGCGGGCGACATCGACATCGTCGTCGGCACCCAGTTGGTGACTAAAGGGTATCACTTCCCCAACCTGACGCTGGTCGGGGTCGTCGATGCCGACCTGGGGTTGGAGGGCGGCGACTTGCGGGCGGCAGAGCGGACCTTCCAGCAGATCCGGCAAGTGTCGGGCCGCGCCGGGCGGGGAAGCAAGCCAGGGCACGTCTTCATTCAGACCCACAGCCCCAAGGCGCAGGTGATGCAGGCGCTGATCACCGGCGACGCCGACGCCTTCTACGAAGCCGAAACCGAAGCCCGGCGCGATGCCGGCGCGCCGCCGTTCGGGCGCTATGCCGCGATCATCGTGTCGTCGGAAGATCGGGCAACGGCGCACGAGACCGCAGTGGCCATCGGCCGTGCCGCGCCCCGCGTCGACGGCATGGCGGTCTACGGCCCCGCCCCCGCCCCGCTGGCGATGCTGCGCGGGCGGCATCGCTATCGCTTGCTCGTCCATGCCCGCCGCGCGCTCGATGTGCAGGACGTTATCCGCGACTGGCTGGGCGCGCTGCAATGGCCGCCCAAGGTGCGAGTGACGGTGGATATCGATCCTTACAACTTCCTGTAGCGGCTTCCGCCCTCTCCGGTGCAGCGCAGTAGCGGTTGGTTAACCACGCCTTGCTACGCAGCCTGCCTTGCCAAGGGAGCCAGACCGTGACCGCACACGCGATCGCCACCGATCCATCAAGCCTCAGGATCACGTCGCGCTTGACCATCCCCTGGCCGACCGCACTGTTCGGGGTTGCGCTGGTGCTGGGGATTGCGGCACGCGTGCAGTTCGGGCGGACCATGCCCTTGTGGTTCGACGAGACCTTCACCGCGACGATTGCGACCCAGCCGACCATTGCAGGTCTGGTACGCTGGTGCCTGACCGAAATGACCGGACCCGGTTTTTATGGATCTATGTGGCTGTGGGCCAAGTGTTTTGGCGCCAGCGACCTTGCGTTGCGTATGCCCAGCCTTCTGCTGTCGATCGGCGCACCGCTGCTGATCGCGCTGCGCGGCCATAAGGATCGCCGGGTGCGTCTGTTCTGGGCGAGCCTTGCGCTGCTCTGGCTGCCGTCGCTGCTCTTCGCAAACGACGCCCGGCCCTATGCGCAGCTGTTCTTCCTCGCGTCGGTTCAGGCGATTGCGTTTACCCGCCTGATCGACCGACCGACCACCGTGGCGGCGCTGGCTTGGACATCGGTCACAGCGTTCCTGATCCTCACGCATTACAGCGCGATTCCGATCGGCGCGTGTCAGGGCCTGGCCTATCTCCTGCTGCATCGGCGTGCCGCCGTGGCGACCTGGCCGGCGCTCGTCCCGTTCGTTCCCGTGGGCGTCTGGATGGGGTACCATGTGTCGTTCATGCTGGGCATGACCATGGGCCCGGGCAGCGCTTCGCCGAGCATCACGCCGTCCCAGTTGCTGAGCGCGCCGGGGATGATCTTTGGGCTGCAGGCCGTGGGCGTGATCCTGATCGGCGTCATGCTGGCGACCGCGTTCGTTCCCCGTTTTCGCCAACAAGGCATTCGCCTGGGGTCGACAGCGGATCTGGCGCTCGCCTCGACCGGGCTTGCGGCGGTTACCGGCGTTCTGGTGCTCGCAACGATGCACCTCGGCTTCGCGCCACGCTACCTCATGCCGATCATGCCGTCGCTTCTGTTCGGCGTGGCCCTGTGGGCGAGATGGAGCGTGCATGCGGATGGCCGCCCGGTCTTTGCCGTCTTCGCGGTGCTGGCCGCGCCCATGGTGACGTTGCTCTACACCTCCAGCACCAGCGGCGCGGTCGATGCCCGCCACCTGTTCAGCTTCGAACGCGCCTCAGCCTGGCTAATGGAGCGCAAGCCGCAGCGGCTGGTCTTCCTGTGGACCGACGAGATGGGCGATCGATCGGGTGACCGCAACGTTGCCGATATCGCGGGCTTCAGCTTCCGCCGCCGCGGTCAGCCGGTCGCGGTGACGGTAGTGCACCGGCTGCCGGGGCAGGATACGAGCGTGCGGGCCCGTGCGGCCGCCGGAGCCGACCCGCGCACTGCTATCCTCTGGATCGCCAACGACCGCGACCGGGCGGATCGCACGATCCCGCGGGTCGCTCAGCAGGACGCAAGCTGGACGTGCCGAGAGTTCGGCGAGCAGGCGCTGACCGTCACCGCCTGCCAACGATAATCAGTCCGCGTGCTCGGCCAGCACCGTCAGTCCCTTGCCGTCGACCTCGGCAAAACCGCCGCGGATCGCGATCAGCTCAGGGACGGCATTCGCGGCACGATAGACCTGGAGCTCGCCATCGCGGATCGTCGACATGACGGGGGCGTGACCCTCCAGCACGCCGAAGTCGCCGTCCGTGCCGGGAACGGTGACCATGTGGACCTCCTCCGAACGGAGCAGCTTCTCGGGAGTGACGAGTTCGAAATGGAGCATCAGAAGCCTTCGGGAAGTTGAACATTGGGCGGAATGGCCACGACGCTGGTGAACAGCTGCAACCGGCCGGACGCGATCTTCAAGGTTTGAAGGTTCAAGAGATACGGCAGGCCCCTCGCGTCGCGCCGCAGGAACATGCGCCGTTCCGCAACAGCGGATCCCCGAGTCGCCGACGGACCGGCCCGCCAGCCTGCGGCGACCAGCGCCTCACGAACGCGGTCGGCCCATTCGGCATCCTCATCGGCGAGCAGTAGGGCGCGGCAAGCGCCACCTTGCATCACGGCCACCGTCCTCGCTCCGCCATTGTCGCGCGAGGCGAGGTCGCCGCCGTAGATCATCTCCAGACCGCCCGACCCAAGAGCCTCGAACGTGTCCTTGGGCGTGCCCGGTTGCATTTCCAGCGCCTGCAAAGCAGTAGCCCGGGCCGCCAAAGTATCCACGCGCACGGGCGGCAGGTTCAGCGTGCCCGACGCCAATCCGTAGCAAACCCGGGTCGAGACATCAGCGACGTCCTGCGCCGGAGTCGTCGCCGGGGCCTGAACGGCCAGGGCAAACAGCGCTCCGGCAAGAGACATCACGCCTCGTGCGCCATCTTCTCGGCCTTGGCGACCGCCTCGTCGATGCCGCCGACCATGTAGAAGGCGCTCTCGGGCAAATGGTCGTATTCGCCATCGACGACCGCCTTGAACGAGCGGATCGTGTCCTCGATCTGGACGAACTTGCCGGGAATGCCGGTGAAGACCTCCGCGACGTGGAACGGTTGGCTGAGGAAGCGCTGGATTTTCCGCGCGCGCTGGACGGTCAGCTTGTCCTCTTCGCTCAGCTCGTCCATCCCGAGGATGGCGATGATGTCCTGCAGCGACTTGTAGCGCTGGAGCGTCGCCTGCACCGCGCGGGCGGTGTCGTAATGCTCCTGGCCGACGGTGCGCGGTTCGAGCACACGGCTGGTCGAATCGAGCGGATCGACCGCGGGATAGATGCCGAGTTCGGAGATCGCGCGGTTGAGCGTCGTGGTCGCGTCCAGATGCGCGAACGAAGTCGCCGGTGCCGGGTCGGTCAGATCGTCCGCGGGGACGTAGATCGCCTGCACCGAGGTGATCGAGCCCTTGTTGGTCGAGGTAATCCGCTCCTGCAGCGCGCCCATGTCGGTCGACAGCGTCGGCTGGTAGCCCACGGCGCTAGGGATGCGGCCGAGCAGCGCCGACACTTCGGCGCCCGCCTGGGTGAAACGGAAGATGTTGTCGACGAAGAACAGCACGTCCTGCCCTTCGACGTCGCGGAAATATTCGGCGATGGTCAGGCCGGACAGCGCGACGCGGGCGCGCGCCCCCGGCGGCTCGTTCATCTGGCCGAACACCAGCGCGACCTTCGATCCATCTGGCGTCGGATTGCCGTCGGCATCCTTGGCGATAACGCCTGCGTCGAGGAACTCGTGGTACAGGTCGTTACCCTCGCGGGTGCGCTCGCCGACGCCAGCGAACACGCTGACGCCGCCGTGGCCCTTGGCGATGTTGTTGATCAGTTCCTGGATCAGCACGGTCTTGCCGACGCCCGCGCCGCCGAACAGCCCGATCTTACCACCGCGCGCATAGGGCGCGAGCAGGTCGATGACCTTGATGCCCGTTACCAGAATCGCGCTCTCGGTCGACTGGTCGACGAAGTCGGGGGCCTTAGCGTGGATCGGGTGGCGCATGTCGGTGCCGACGGGGCCGCGCTCATCGATCGGCTCGCCGATGACGTTAAGGATGCGGCCGAGCGTGGCGGGGCCGACAGGCACGCTGATCTGCGAGCCGGTGTCGCGGACGGTCTGGCCGCGGGTCAGGCCTTCGGTGGCGTCCATCGCGATCGTCCGCACGGTGTTCTCGCCGAGATGCTGCGCGACCTCGAGCACCAGCCGGTTGCCGTTGTTGTCGGTCTCCAGCGCCGACAAGATCGCGGGCAGATTGTCCGGAAAATGCACGTCGACGACCGCGCCGATCACTTGGCTGATCGTGCCGGTGGTGTTGCTCTGGCCCGTCGTCTGGGTCGGGCGGATGTCTTCAGCGGCGGTTGCCATGTTCGTTCCTCAGTTCAATCTTGCTTATCAGTTGGCGCCCAGGACGCATTCGCCATCACGGACGATGTCCTCATGCATACGGTCCGGAGCGAGATCGAGTTCGCCCGGCCAAGTCACCGCACCCATATCGACCCGCGCCTCCGCAAAGAGTTCTGGGTCCACAAGATGCGCGAATACTCCACGGAAGAAGCTAGGCTCAAAGCGGACTACACCCTCGACGGTGTCTCGAAATCGGACCTGCATCGCACGGTCGCTCAGCAACCGCATGTCGACAACGCTCCAGGGTGCGCGTGAAACGATCGGTGGCATTACCGCAGCGGAACGATCCTCGCGGGCTGCTCGCCCACGCTCGCCGCCTGCCATGCCGCCATCAGTTCCGATTGATGCTCTCGCGTCCATTCAAGCACCATAGCTCGTGCGCGCCGCGGAAGCGATCCCGCGATCAGCGCGACTGCCTGTATATCGATCTGCGCTTCGTACTCGGCGTAGCGTGCATGGACGTGCGGCGGCGGGTGATCGGACCAGTATACGGTGATCACGATACCGTAGAATATCGAGAGGACCGGCAAGTGTCACAGTGCCTCCGCGCCCGAGATGATCTCGACCAGCTCGGTCGTGATCGCGGCTTGCCGCGTGCGGTTGTACTGGATCGAGAGGCGGTTGATCATGTCGCCGGCGTTCTTGGTCGCGTTTTCCATCGCGTTCATGCGGCTGCCCTGTTCGGACGCCGCATTCTCCAGCAGGGCGCGGAAGACCTGGATGGCGATGTTGCGCGGGAGCAGGTCGGCGAGGATTTCCTCCTCGCCGGGCTCGTAGTCGACGACCGCGGCGGCGGAAGGTGAGGCCAACGAGGCCTGCGACCCTATACTTCCGAGCGGCACCGGAATGATCTGGGCGCCGGTCGGCTCCTGGACCAAGGCACTGATAAACTTGGCATAAAACAGGTGCGCAACGTCGAACTCGCCCGCGGCATAGCGGGCGATCAGATCGTCGGCGACGGTGCGCGCGTCCTCGAAGGCGAGCTTCTTGATCGCGCCCATCTCGTGGTCGTGGAGGATCGCATCGGGGTAGAAGCGGCGCAGCACGCGGCCCTTCTTGCCCGCGAGATAGAATTTGACGGTCTTGCCCTGCGCGCTCAGTTCCTCGGCCTTGCGGCGGGCGGCGCGGACGATGTTGGTGTTGAACGCGCCCGCGAGGCCGCGCTCGCTGGTGGCGACGACAATCAGGTGGAGCTGGTCCTTGCCGGTACCGCCGAGCAGCGGCGACACGCCCGGGCCGGGGACGATGCGGCCCGCCAAGCTCGCCATCACCCGCTCCAGCCGCTCGGCATAGGGGCGACCGGCGACCGCCGCCTCCTGCGCGCGACGCAGCTTGGCGGCGGCGACCATCTTCATCGCCTTGGTGATCTTCTGCGTCGACTTCACCGAGCCGATGCGGATCTTGAGGGCCTTGAGGCTCGCCATGCTGCTATCCGACCGGAGTTAGGCGAACGTCTTCGCGAAGGCGTCGAGCGCCGACTTCAGGCCCGACTTGGCCTCGTCGCCGAGATCGCGGGTGTCGCGGATCTTGGTCAGCACGTCGGCGTGGTTGCTGCGCAGCTCGGACAGCATCGCCTCCTCGTACCGCGTCACGTCGTTCACCGCGACCGTGTCCAGATACCCCTGCGTGCCCGCGAAGATCGACGCGGTCTGTTCCTCGAACGGCATCGGCGCAAACTGCTTCTGCTTGAGGAGTTCGGTCAGCCGCGCGCCCCGCGCCAGCAGGCGCTGGGTCGAGGCGTCGAGGTCGGAGCCGAACTGCGCGAACGCGGCCATCTCGCGGTATTGCGCCAGCTCCAGCTTGATCGAGCCACTGACCTTCTTCATCGCCTTGGTCTGCGCCGCCGAGCCGACGCGCGACACGCTAAGCCCGACGTTGATCGCCGGACGGATGCCCGCGAAGAACAGGTCGGTTTCGAGGAAGATCTGGCCGTCGGTGATCGAGATCACGTTCGTCGGGATGTAGGCCGACACGTCGCCCGCCTGCGTCTCGATGATCGGCAGCGCGGTCAGCGAGCCGCCGCCGTTGGCGTCCGACATCTTCGCGGCGCGCTCCAGCAGGCGGCTGTGGAGATAGAAGACGTCCCCGGGATACGCCTCACGACCCGGCGGGCGGCGAAGCAGCAGCGACATTTGGCGATACGCGACTGCCTGCTTCGACAGATCGTCGAACACGATCAACGCGTGCATGCCGTTGTCGCGGAAATATTCGCCCATCGCGGTGCCGGTGTAGGGCGCGAGGAACTGGAGCGGCGCGGGCTCGGACGCGGTCGCGGCGACGACGATGGAATATTCCATCGCGCCATTCTCTTCGAGCGTCTTGACGAGCTGGGCCACCGTCGAGCGCTTCTGGCCGACCGCGACATAGACGCAGTACAGCTTCTTCGACTCGTCGGTGCCTTGATTGGCGTTCTTCTGATTGATGAAGGTGTCGATCGCGACCGCCGATTTGCCGGTCTGGCGGTCGCCGATGATCAGTTCGCGCTGGCCGCGGCCGACGGGGACGAGCGCGTCGATCGCCTTCAGCCCCGACTGCATCGGCTCGCTGACCGACTGGCGCGGGATGATGCCGGGCGCCTTGACCTCGACGCGGCTGCGCTCGGTCGATTCGATCGGGCCCTTGCCGTCGATCGGGTTGCCGAGGCCGTCGACGACGCGCCCGAGCAGGCCCTTGCCGATCGGCACGTCGACGATGGTGCCGGTGCGCTTGACGATATCGCCCTCGCGGATTTCGGCGTCCGATCCGAAGATCACGACGCCGACGTTGTCGGCTTCGAGGTTCAGCGCCATGCCCTGCACGCCGTTCGAGAACTCGACCATCTCGCCCGCCTGGACGTTGTCGAGCCCGTAGATGCGCGCGATGCCGTCGCCGACGCTCAGCACCTGGCCGGTTTCGGAGACCTGGGCCTCGGTGCCGAAATTGGCGATCTGATCGCGAATGACGCGGGAGATTTCTGCGGCGCGGATATCCATGGTCAGCCTTTCATCGCGCCGGCGAGCGCATTCAAACGGGTGCGGATCGACGAATCGATCATCTGGGAACCGATGCGGACGACAAGCCCGCCCAGCAATTGCGGATCGACCGACAGGTCGACGTTGACGTCGCGACCGACGCGCTGGCGAAGCTGCTGCTTCAGCTCGATCACCTGATCGTCGGCCAAAGGATGCGCGCTGGTCACTTCGGCGGTCGTCTCGCCGCGGTGACGGCTGGCGAGTTCGCGAAAGCCGCGGACGATCTGCGGCAACTGCCCGAGGCGACGGTTGTGCGCGAGGACGCCGAGAAAATTCTTCGTGGTGGCATCGATGCCCAGGCTGTCGGCGGTGGCGAGGACCGCCTTCACCGCGCCCTCGCGCGACACCATCGGGCTGGTGGTCAGCGCGCGTAAATCGTCGGATTGCGCAATGGCGTCGCGCACCGTGGCGAGGCTCGCCTCGACCTGGTCGATCGTCTTCGCATCGCGCGCGAGACCGAACAGCGCCGACGCATAGCGTCCGCCGAGGCTTGCCTGAATACCACCGCCGGATGTCTCCACGCGATCCACTTCCTCGTCAACAAACGGGTTCGCCCATGGGGGAACAGGGCCACGAAGCGGGCCCTACACGGGATGGCGGCGCGCTTAGCATCGAGGTCGCGGGGATGCAACCCGGCGCTAGTCAGTGCCCCCCGCCGCAGGGGCCTGCGCGGCCTTCGCAAGGGCATCCAACGCCCCCTGCCCGGTCTGCCCGGCATCCAGCAACGCGAGCAGCCGCGCAGCGCCGTTGTCCGCGCCCGCATGCGGATCGGAGGCGAGCGGGCGCAGCAGGTCCTTCGCGCGCGCGACATCGCCGTCGAGGATCTCCTGGCGCGCGGCGAGGAATCGCGTGCCGCCGTCCTGCGGCACCAGCACGACCGCGCGGTACAGCCCCGCCACCGCGCTCTTGCTGGGCGGCACGTTCTGCACGCCGAACGATTCGTAGAACAGCGCGAGTGCGGCGGCGTCGTTGGGCTGAGCGCGATTGGCCTTGACGATCCAGCTGCGCGCTTCGCTCCACACCTTGGGGTCGTTCGCTTTGGCCTGCGCGGCGCGAACGAGATGGACGCGGGCCTTGTAGAGCAGCGCCTGGCTCTGCGCCGGGTCGAGCGCAAGCGCGGCGTCGGCGGCGGATTCGGACTCGTCGAAGCGGCCGGCGTCGAACGCCATCTCGGCCAGCCACCCTTGCGCGACCGCATCCTTCGCGAACGGCGCCGCGGCGGCTTTCGCGCGGGCGTAGAGCGGCGGCGCGGTCCTGCCGTCGACGCCGCGGGTCGATTCCATCCGCATGGCGACCAACGCCCGCTCGCCGGGAGTGAGCGGGCGAACATCGACCTGCGGCACCGCGAAGACCTTTGCGTCCACCTTGATCGCGGGCAGCGTGTTGTTGTGAAGGTAGCGGTCGAGCTTGCCGTCGAGCACCTTCAGGTCGCCGAACGCCTCGTTGGCGGCGTCGAGGCTCGGCTTGCCAGCGTTGAACAGCGCGAAATAGCGCGAGAGCTGCTGGCGGCGCTCGGCGTCGAACATCAGGTAATGGGTCAGCAGCCAGCCGCGCCCGTACAGCGCCTCGGTCTGCTCGCCGGTCATCCGCTGCGGCGGCGCGAAGAGCTGGCGGATCGACAGCGCCTTGTCGGCAAGTCCATACGCGCGGTGATTGGCAGCCGCGCCGAGCCAGAAGGCGCCGCCACGCTCCATCATCGTCGACGCGAACTCGGCATAGCCCTCGCTGAACCAGGCCGGGTAGGCGATCGCGTAATTGCCGAGCAGGAAGTGGTGCGCATATTCGTGGAACAGCACGATCCGCGGGGTCAGATCGTTGTCGCCGCCGCCGCCCGCGCGCGGGGTGAAGGCGACCGATCCGGTGACTCGCGGCACGTAGAAGCCTGCGACGTTCTTCATCCCCGACAGCTTCTGCACCGCGGCGACGCTGGGCATCACGTACACCGTCACCTTGTTGAACACGGCGTCGGGATCCTCCTGGGTACGGTGGAAGCGGCGGATCATAGCGTCGAAATATTCGAGGTCGCTCGCCTGCTTGCGCAACGCCGCCTCGCCGGTGTCCGAATAGACGACGAAATGCTGCGACGTCGCCTTCAGCCATTCGGCGTGCGCCGGCGCCGCCCCTATGACCGTGGCGAGGAGCAGCGCGAGCGCCGCACACGAGCGGATGAGCGGCATGGCGGCGTCCCCTTTTCGGCAGAAGGTAAACGGCGGCGCGGCGACTTGCCAATGGCGAATCGTACGCGTCCGCTGCTAGGCTCGGCAGGAATGGAGACGAGCATGACCGCAGGCGCAATCGAACCGATGACGATGGCAGATGGCGCCGAGATCGGCGTGTACCGGGTGAAGCCCGCAGGCGAGCGCCGCGGCGGACTGGTGGTGGTGCAGGAAATCTTCGGCATCACCGAACACATCCGCGAAGTCGCCGACAGCTATGCCGCCGAAGGCTATGAGGTGCTGGCGCCCGCGCTGTTCGACCGCGAGCATCCCGGGTTCGAGGCGGCGTACGACGGCCCCGACTTCGCGCGCGCGGTGGAGCTGGCGCGCACGCTGCATCCGTTCGAGCAGAGCCTGGCCGACGTCCAGACCTGCGTCGATGCCCTGGGCACGGATGGCGCCGGTCCCGTTTTCGAGGTCGGTTATTGCTACGGCGGGTCGGTGGCGTGGCTGGCGGCGACGCGGATGCACGGGGTCGCCGCGGCATCGGGCTATTACGGCGGCCAGGTGCCCGCGACCGCGGACGAGGAGCCCAAGGTGCCCGTCGTCCTCCATTTCGGCCGCTACGACCAGAGCATCCCGATGGAAGGCGTGGACAAGATCGCCGCCAAAGACTGGCCCAACGCCACCGTCCACGTCTACGACGCCGGGCACGGTTTCAATTCGGACCGGCGCAAGGATTACCACGAACCTTCGGCGGAACTCGCGCGACACCGGACGCTGACGCTGTTCCGCCCCAACGGCGGATGAGGCTTTGACCGCAAGCCGCGGGATGCGGGCGCGCTTGCCACGCGCCATATCGGCGGCATGACGATCGACAGCGATGCGGCCTGGGCGGCCTTTGACGCGCGAGACAAGGCGTCCGACGGGCGCTTCGTCGTCGGCGTGCGGACAACGGGCATCTATTGCAAGCCGAGTTGCCCCGCCCGACGGCCGCGGCGCGAGAACGTCGCCTTCTATGCCGATGGCGCGGCGGCGCGGGCTGCGGGTTTGCGCGCGTGCCTGCGCTGCCGTCCCGACGAGATCGCGCGCGATCGCGTCGCGGTGGCGGCGGCGATGGCGGCGCTCGACGCAGGGGACGCGCTGTCGCTCGACGAACTTGCGGCGCGTGCCGGCTATGCGCCGCACCATTTCCACCGGCTGTTCGCCCGCGCCACCGGAGTGACGCCCGCGGCCTATGCCCGCGGGCGGCGGGCGGCGCGGGTCGCCGAGGCCTTGACCGAGGAGAAGGACGTGACCACCGCGATCTACGAGGCGGGCTATGCCGCGCCAAGCCGCTTCTACGAGGGGGCTGCGCCCAGGCTGGGGATGACGCCGAGCGCGTGGGCGAAGGGCGGTGCCGGGGTGACGATCCGCTGGACGGTTGCGGCGACTCCGCTTGGGGCCATGCTGGTCGCAGCGACCGACAAGGGGCTGTGCCGGGTGTCGTTCGACGAGAACGCCGCCGCGCTTGCCGCGCGCTTTCCCGCCGCGACGATCCTGCCCGGCGGCGAAGCGCTGGCGGCGCTGGTGCGCGACGTGATCGCGGTGGTCGAGGCGCCGGGGCGCGCGCACGCCCTGCCCCTCGACGTCCGCGGCACGGCGTTCCAGGAAGCGGTGTGGCAGGCGCTCGCGCGCATCCCGGCGGGAGAGACGCGGACGTACAGCGAGTTGGCGGCGCTGGCGGGCAAGCCCGCGGCAGTGCGCGCAGCGGGCAGCGCGTGCGGCGCGAACCCGTTGGCGCTGGTGGTGCCGTGCCATCGGGCGCAACGCAGTGACGGCACGCTGGGGGGTTATGCGTACGGGCTGGAGCGCAAGCGGGTGCTGCTGGAGCGGGAGCGGGAGTGAGCGGGCG
The DNA here is from genome assembly GCF_964263785.1 of Sphingomonas sp. GTDB lineage: Bacteria > Pseudomonadota > Alphaproteobacteria > Sphingomonadales > Sphingomonadaceae > Sphingomonas. Next base: position 29,185 of record NZ_CAXVWL010000073.1, on the reverse strand, counting down.
AAAAACTCAGTGTTGCCCTAATGGCATCCCCGTAGCTACCTCGTGTTCAAGCTAACGGGAGAAACATAGATGTAATCGTAAATCTTCGTCCCGTCATTCCCGACTGCATCCTTTACCTCGTCGCGGCTTCTGTCCGCATAACAACCCCAACGACCGCGCCACATAACCTTCTTGCCAGAATAATAAGAGTCCCTAGCAAAGAAGGTGCATTTTATTGCGCCTATTTGTACTCCATCCACATTATCACCGATCGATACCGACTTGGTTTTGATTTTCTGATTCTCCGTACCTGCCATCCACTCAGATGGTATGCCGGCGTGCGTTGACATACTGTCGGCTTGCGGTGAAATGGATTTTACCCATCGATCGCCTTGGCTTGGAAGATCGAGAGACCCGGTTTGTTGCTGACTACACGCCGTCTGCACAAGCAAAAGAGCGACACAAACTATACGTTCCATTATCTCCCTGCAATATAGCTTGCTTTTCACCAAGCGCATCCGCACGTCATCGCGGCTCCCGATACGCCGGAAGCGCCAGGCGCCAGCGGATCGCGGCCGCGCGCAACCCGAACCCTGCCGTGGCAGCCACCATCGCCGCGACGACCGCCGGCACCCCCGCCGACACCAGCGCGACATGCGACGCTGCCGCCAGCGCCGCGGCGGTAACGTACAGTTCGGGGCGCATCAGGATCGATGGCTCGCCCGCCAGCACGTCGCGGACGATGCCGCCGACGCAGGCGGTGATCACCCCCATCAGCGCCGCGGGCACCGGCGGCAGGCCGTAGCCCATCGCCTTGGCCGCGCCGTACACCGCATAGGCCGCGAGCCCGACCGCATCGAACCAGTCGAGCGCCGCCCCGTGCCACCAGCGTGGCGGCGTGATCCAGATCAGGAAGGCGACGATCAGGCACACCGCCGCCGCGCGCGCGTCGTGCACCCAGAACACCGGCGCGCCGATCAGCAGGTCGCGCACCGTGCCGCCGCCGACCCCGGTGACCAGCGCGAAGAAGGCGAGCGTCACGATCGTCTGCCCCCGCCTGGCCGCCGCCAATGCCCCCGACGCCGCAAACACCGCGAGGCCCGCCAGATCGAGCCACGGCGCAGCGGCCGGAAGGACGTGGGCCACGGGCAAGAGGGGGATGGGGTCGATCATGGCGGCGGTGTGATCGTTGTATGACGTTCATGCAACTTCGCCCGGCAACGCAACGTTACGCCCCCGGTTCTGATCTTTTCGGGAGTAACGACATGCGTAAGATGATGCTCGCTCTGGGATGTGCCGCCATGGCTGCCCCCGCCCTGCTGGTTCCGGTCGCGCAGGCGGACGCGCAGCGCTACCGCGACGATCGCCGCAGCAACTCGCAATATCGCGAATGGCGCGACGATCGTGGCCGCACCCGCTGCCGCAAGCCCGACGGCACCACCGGGCTGGTCGTCGGCGGTGTCGCGGGCGCCTTGCTCGGCCGCACCATCGACACCCGCGGCGACCGCACGATCGGCACGCTGGGCGGCGCGGCCGCGGGCGCACTCGCGGGCCGCGCGATCGACCGCGGCAGCAGCAATCGCCGCTGCCGTTAAGCGCCAGGAATTTCGTCGGCAAGGGCGCCGCGACACGGTCGCGGCGCCCTTTTCGTATCAGATCAGTCCGCCACCCAGCGCCAGGCGAATGCCGAAGATCACGATCAGCACCAGGTTGAGATTGCGCCCGCCGTTCTTCGACGACAGCGCGCCGATCGCCGCTCCGACCACCGCGATCGGGATCACGAACCAATAGCCCCAGGCGAGGAACGGCAGGAACGGCACGATGCCGAGCAGGAGCGCGACAAGGCCGAGCAGGATCGAGAGGAGGTTGAGCATGCTCGCGTAGATGGTCCCCGCGTACGGCCATGCAAGAGCGGTGTAGACGCCGCCTTAACCATCCCGCGCCCAACGTGACGCAGGCCCATTTCGGGAGTTCGCCATGCGCCGTCTCATCCTTGCCCTGCCGCTCATCGTCGTCGCATGCCAGCGTGCACCCGACCCGCAAACCAATCTCGCCGCGCTCGATGCCGCGCTGGTCGACGCCAACACCGGCGACCCGGCGCTGACCGCGGCGCTCCACGATCAGATCATGGTCGATCCGGCGCTGGCGCAATCGGCGAACGGCAACGCGGTGCGCCCGCCTCCCCGCCCCGATCCGCAATCGGTGCCGGACGTTTCGCCGACTCGCGGGCGCCCGATCAAGGGCGCGTTGACATTGGGCGCGCTCGCCGAGCAGGTCCCCGGCACCGCGGGATGCGCCGCGGCGATCCGCTATTCGGCGATGTGGTCGACAAAGCTGCCCGCCGCCTTCGCGCTGCCGCGCGACGCCGCTGTCGTCGAAGCCGCGGGCAACGACGCCGCCGGCTGCGCCTTGCGCATCGTCAGCTTCGCGGTCGGTGCGAGCCCTGCGCAGGCTTTGGCCTGGTATGCGGCCCGCGCGCGTCGCGCCGGCTATTCGGCCGAGCGGAGCGGCGACCGTGTCGCCGGGCAACGCGGCAACGCGACCTATGTCGTGTTCGCTCAGCCTCGGAACGGCGGCGGCAGCGACGTCGACCTGATCGTCGACGGCGGCTGACGGTACCAACCCGCGACGAAATCCCGTTCGCCCTGAGCGAAGTCGAAGGGCATGCACCAAGGCCAAGGTGCTTCGACTTCGCTCAGCACGAACGGAAAGGATGCTTCCCGCCGCGCTTTGTTCTACGGCGTGCCATGCCCTCGCTTCTTCTCGTCATGCTCGGCGGCGCGTTCGGCGCCGGCGCGCGGCATCTTGCCGGACGCTTCATGCTCGCAGGCCTCGATCCGGGATTTCCCTGGGGGACGCTCGGCGTCAACCTGTTCGGCGGGCTGCTGATGGGCGTGCTCGCGGGCGGCCTGGTGCGGTTCGGCGGCAGCGAGGCGTGGCGGCTGCTGCTCGAGGTCGGCGTGCTCGGCGGCTTCACGACCTTTTCCGCGTTCTCGCTGGACACCGTGCTGATGATCGAGCGCGGCGAGATCGGCATCGCGCTCGCCTATGTCGCCGCCTCGGTGGTCGGTGCGATCGCGGCGCTCTACGCGGGACTCAGCCTCGTCAGGGTTTCGGCATGAGCGACACCCAGGCATCCGACACCGTCCGCCAGTTCAACGTCGGCTACGACGACGACGGCATCCGGCTCGACCGCTGGTTCAAGCGCCACCTGCCTGAGACGAGCTTCACCACCGTCGCCAAATGGGCGCGCACCGGGCAGTTGCGCATCGACGGTTCGCGCGCGACTCCCGGCGACCGGCTCGTCGCGGGGCAGACATTGCGCGTGCCGCCCGCCGAGATCGTCAAGGATACCCCGGACGCTGCGGCCAAGCCCAAGCGCGAACGCGCAGCCCTGAGCGACGACCAGACCCAGTTCGCGCGCGACATGGTGATCCACCAGGATTTCCAGGCCTTTGTCCTCAACAAGCCGCCTGGCCTTGCGACGCAAGGCGGGACCAAGACCCACGAGCACGTCGATGGCCTCCTCGACGCGCTGCAATACGACAACGAGGGACGGCCCAAGCTGGTCCACCGCCTCGACAAGGACACCAGCGGTGCATTGCTCGTCGCGCGCACGAGCCGCGCCGCGGCGTTCTTCGCCAAGGCGTTCTCCGGGCGCAACGCGCGGAAAGTCTATTGGGCGCTGATCGTCGACGTGCCATCGATCGACGACGGCACCATCGAGCTGCCGATCGCCAAGCAGCCCGGCACCGGCGGCGAGAAGATGCATGTCGACGAGGAGTCGGGCCAGGCCGCGCGCACCCGATACCGCGTGATCGAGCGCGCGGGCAACCGCACCGCCTGGGTCGAATTGCAGCCCTTCACCGGCCGCACCCACCAGCTTCGCGTCCACATGGCGGCGATCGGCCACCCGATCGTCGGCGACGGCAAGTACGGCGGCGCCGCGGCGTTCCTGACCGGTGGAATCAGCCGCAAGATGCATTTGCACGCGCGGCGGATCAAGGTCGACCACCCCGACGGCGGCGTAGTCGACGTTACAGCCGAGCTGCCGACCCACTTCGCCGAGAGCCTCAAGCAACTGGGCTTCGAGCCGGCGGCCGGCGATGCGCTGACGCTGGACGAGAAGACCCCGCCCACGCGCGAGCAGATCAAGACTCGCGCGAAGGCGCACGCCAAGTCGGTTCGCAAGGATCGCAAGGGCGAGCGGCGGAGCCGGGGGGCGGCGCGGTGATCGGCTGGAGCCTATCTTGACTTTCGGCGCAACCGCGAGCATATCGTGGTTGGCTGTGTCATGAGTGGTTTCGATCATCTCCGGACAAACCGGGCCCCAATCGCTCCTACGATTGGGGCCTATTCCTTTGGGGATGCGGACGAGCCGCACCCCCGCCGGTCGCTACTTGGAGCGAGCCACCTCGATGATCTTGAGGATCAACGTGGCAGTTGAGATCATCAGCGCTCCTACGCCGATGATTATCATGGCTGCATCATTTGTAATTCCTACCACCTCCTTTTGACGGCTTGATTGCGCCTCCGGGGAAGACACGACCGCCGCATGCACTATGAGCAGGGCGTGACTCGCTCGCAAGTATCCCTTCCGGCAACTGCTCGATGACCCGCCTCGCCGTGTTCGATTGCGACGGCACGCTCGTCGACAGCCAAGCCAACATTTGCCGCGCGATGGAGGATGCCTTCGCACGTGCCCATCTCGCACCGCCGCCACGCGCGGCGATCCGGCGGATCGTCGGGCTCAGCCTGGTCGAAGCGGTCGCGGCGCTGCTGCCCGACGCTGACCCCGCGCTCCACCGCACGATGGCGCTGGACTACAAGCACGCCTTCCAGCGGCTGCGCGCCGAGGGCGAACTCGACGACGAACCGCTGTTCGACGGGATCGTCGAGGTGCTCGCGACGCTGGCCGACCGCGGCTGGATACTGGGGGTTGCGACCGGCAAGTCGGACCGGGGCCTTGCCCATATCTTGGAGCAGCACGGGATCGCCGGACGTTTCGCCACGCTCCAGACCGCCGACCGCCACCCGTCCAAGCCCGATCCGGCGATGCTGCTGGCGGCGATTGCCGACGTCGGCGCGGACGAGACGGTCATGATCGGGGACACCAGCTTCGACATGGCGATGGCCAAGGCGGCGGGCGCACGCGCGATCGGAGTCACCTGGGGGTATCACGGCGTCGCCGATCTGATCGCCGGCGGCGCGGATGTCGTCGCCAAAGAGGTCGCAAAGCTGCCGGGGCTGCTCGCATGAGCCCCCAAGATGCGCTGGCCCGACGCCGATGGTTCACGATCCTCGCGGCACGGTTCGCAGGGATGGCAGGCGCGGTGTTCGGGTTGCTGCTGCTGAGCCGCGCGGAGACGGTCGCGCCGAAGCTGCTCGGCATCGCGATCGTGCTGTCGGCGATGGCGATGATCATGATCGTCCCGCCTGCGCTGGCGCGCCGCTGGCGCACGCCGCCGCCCGCATGAAGCGATTCTGGAGCGATGTGGCGGTAACGCCCGAGCGTGGCGTGACGCTGGACGGCCGGCCGGTGCGCACCCCCGGTCGGCTGCCGCTGGTGCTGCCGACTGCAACGCTCGCCGAAATGGTCGCGGACGAATGGCGCGCGGTTGCGGACAAGATCGATCCGCGCGCGATGCCGATGACCGGCCTCGCCAACGCCGCGATCGAGCGCGTCGCGGCCGATCCGGCAACCTTCGCCGCGGGTCTGGCGCGCTACGCCGAGAACGACCTGCTCTGCTACCGCGCCGAGTCTCCGGCCGAACTGGTGGCGCGGCAGGCGGCGGCCTGGGACGCGCCGCTCGCCTGGGCGCAGACGCGCTACGACGTCCGCTTCGTGGTGGCGACCGGCATCGTCCACCGCCCGCAATCCGCAGCGACGCTGGCGCGGATCGGCGAGGCGGCAGCGGCGCTGGACGCCTTCGCGCTTGCGGCCTTGTCGCCGATCACCACGCTGACCGGGTCGATCGTGCTGGCGCTGGGCATCGTGGAGGGTGCGATGACTGCGGACGCGGCTTGGACGGCGGCACATGTCGACGAGACTTGGCAAGCCGAGCGCTGGGGAGAGGATGCCGCGGCGGCGGCGATGCTGGCCGAGCGGCGGCGCGAGTTCGATGCGGCGGTGGGGTTCCTGGGAGCATCCAAACCCCGTTCGCCCTGAGCGAAGTCGAAGGGCTGCTCTCAGCAAGCGGACCGCTCGAGGCGACGTGTGCTTCGACTTCGCTCAGCACGAACGGGGAAGACTTATCGCGTCAATCTTCGAATGAACCCGATCAACCCCGTCTGCCGCGAGCGCTTCAGCCGCTCGGCCGCCAGGATCGTCTTCACGCCGGCAAAGCACCGCTCGACATCGTCGTTGACCAGCACATAGTCGTAGCCGTCCCAATGGCTGACTTCGTTCGCCGCACGCTCCATGCGCGCGTCGATCACGTCCTGCGCATCGGTGCCGCGGCGTTCGAGCCGCGCGCGCAGCTCGGTCATCGACGGCGGGAAGATGAACACGCGCACCACGTCGCCGCCGGCGATCTGGAACAGCTGCTGCGCGCCCTGCCAGTCGATATCGAACAGCACGTCCTTGCCCGCCGCGATCATCGCCTCGACCTGGCCCCGGGGCGTGCCGTAGCGGTGGCCGAAGACGTGCGCCCATTCCAGGAACTCGTCGTCGGCGACCATCCGCCGGAATTCCTCGAGATCGACGAAATGATAGTCGCGACCCTCCACCTCGTTCTCGCGCGGCGGGCGAGTCGTGACCGACACCGACATGTCGAGCTCGGGCTCGTCGGCGAGCAGCAGCCTCGCAATGGTGGACTTGCCCGCGCCCGACGGCGAGGAAAGGACGAACAGGACGCCGCGGCGGCGAAAGCCGTGCGCGTCGCCAGGAGTAGAGGCGGGCATGCGCGCCTTTGGCGTGTCGCGGGGCAACGCGTCAAGCGGCGCTCGCGCGTTTACGCAGGTTAAGGCCGCGCCGCGCCGCGCAGCCGCCGCTCCTGCTTGCGACGATCATACGCCTTCTTGGCGACATAACCGCCGCCGAGCACCAGGCCGAGCGGCCCCATCCGGCGCAAGGCGCCCGCGGCGATGGCGCCGATCGCCATGCCCTTGACTCCGCCCTGCCCGTCACGGCGGTCGATCTCGCGCCCAACGAGCGCGCCGATGATGCGGCCGATCATGATTCGTCTCCAAATGCCAGGTCCTTGAGCTCGCCGACGCCGCGCAACACCGCCCAGCCGATCGCGTAGGTGACCGCGATCGGCACCACCACCTTCAGCACGTTGGCGGCGATCGCGCCGATCACCGCGCCGTCGGCATTGCCGTCGTCGCCGCTCATCGAATCGATCGCGCCGCCGACCAGCGCGCCTATCGTCGTTGCACCCACGCGAAATCTCCTTCGTCCGCACAAGCGCCGCAATGGGTGATTGAGTTCCGCCTTCCGTTCGTGCTGAGCGCAGTCGAAGCACCTGGCCTGCGGCTGCCCTTCGACTGCGCTCAGGGCGAACGGAAGAGGGCTATTGCCCCAGCATGTCCTCGGGCCGCACCACCCGGTCGAACGTCGCCGCGTCGACCAGCCCCAGCGCCAGCCCCGCCTCGCGCAGGGTCAGCCCCTCGGCATGCGCGTGCTTGGCAATCCTGGCGGCCGCGTCATAGCCGATCTCGGGCGCAAGCGCGGTGACGAGCATCAGCGATCGGTCGACCAGCTCGGCGATCCGCGCGCGGTTGGGTTCCATCCCGTCGACGCAGCGCCGCGTGAAACTGTCCATCGCGACCGTGAGCAGGTCGATCGAGCGCAGCACCGCCGCGCCGATCAACGGCTTGAAGACGTTCAGTTCCAGATGCCCCTGCAAGCCGCCGACGGTGATGGCCATGTGGTTGCCGATCACTTGGGCTGCGACCATCGTCAGCATCTCGCACTGGGTCGGGTTGACCTTGCCCGGCATGATCGAGCTGCCGGGCTCGTTGGCGGGCAGGTCGAGCTCGGCCAGCCCCGATCTGGGCCCGGAGGCGAGCAGGCGGATGTCGTTGGCGATCTTGGTCAGCGCCACCGCCAGCGTGTTGAGCGTGCCCGAGAGGTGGACGATCGGGTCGTTCGACGCCAGCGCCTCGAACGTGTTGCGCGCGCTGACGAAGGGCAATCCGGTGATCGCCGCGATCTCGCGGGCGAAAGCATCGCCGAACCCCGACGGCGCATTCAGCCCGGTGCCGACCGCGGTCCCCCCTTGCGCGAGCAGGAACATGCCGTGCCGAATCGCGGGCTCGATCCGCTGCCGGCAGCGCTCGAGCTGGTGCGCATAGCCCGAGAATTCCTGCCCCAGCGTCAGCGGGGTCGCATCCTGCAGGTGGGTACGACCGATCTTGACGATGTCGTCCCACGCACGGGTCTTGCCCGACACCGCCATCTCCAGCGCGTGCAGCGCCGGGATCAGACGCTGCGTGACGGCGAGCGCGGCGGCGATGTGGAGTGCGGTCGGGAAGCTGTCGTTCGACGACTGGCTGCGATTGACGTCGTCGTTGGGGTGAACCGGCACCTTGCCGCCGCGGGTGCCGGCCAGCATCTCGTTGGCGCGGCCCGCGATCACCTCGTTGACGTTCATGTTCGACTGGGTACCGCTGCCGGTCTGCCAGATGACGAGCGGGAACTGGTCGTCGAGTTTTCCCGCCGCGACCTCCGCCGCCGCCGCCTCGATCGCGTCGGCCTTGTCGGCCTCCAGCCCGTGCGCGCGGTTCACCTTGGACGCCGCCTGCTTCACCAGCGCGAGCGCGTGGACGATGCCGATCGGCATCCGCTCGCTCGCGGCGAAGGGAAAGTTCTCGATCGAGCGCTGCGTCTGCGCGCCCCAATAGGCGTCGGCGGGGACGTCGACGGGGCCGAGCGAGTCGGTTTCGGTGCGGGTTTGGGGAGCGTCGGTCATGCCGCCACCTACTCCGTCGCCCCGGACTTGTTCCGGGGCCCAGAGTACCGAAAAGCACGTAGGCTGCTTGCCAGCGGCGGGACGAGCCGCGCAGCCCGCCGCGGCAAAGCCGCGACGTCGCTCGTAGCGTAGCTACGCCGGCCGGGCTTGGGCGTCTCGCTTCGAGCTACGCTCGGCACGTGCGCCCCGGCGCCTCACTTCTTGCGTTTGAAATCCACCGCCACGACGTTGGACCCATCCTCGACCGGCGCCGCCACCGCGCCGTCGTTCTCCGCGGCGTCGTGGGGCTCGGGGGCGGCGTCCTCGGTCGCCTGGAAGCGCAGCTCGAAATTCACCGCGGGGTCGTGGAACCCGGTGATCGCCGAATAAGGAATGACCAGCTTGGACGGCACCTGATTGAAGCTCAACCCCACCGAAAAGCGCTGCGCATCGACGCTCAGGTCCCAATAGCGGTTCTGCAGGACGATCGTCATTTCGTCCGGGAACCGCTCGATCAGCCGCTGCGGAATATCGACGCCGGGCACCTGGGTCTTGAAGGTAATGTAGAAATGATGCTCGCCGGGCAGCCCGCCGGCCTCCAGGATCGAGCCGAGCACGCGCCCGACCACCGCGCGCAGCGCTTCCTGGACGATCTCGTCATACGGAATCAGGCTATCGGGCATGCCGTCGCTCATGGTTACCCGGACTAGCGCCCTTGCGCGCCCGGTCAACCTTGAAGATTGCACGACAAGTGCAGAACGCTATGGAAACGGCCCCATGAACCCCACCATGCGCACCGCCACGATCAACCGCGCGACTGCCGAGACGCGGATCGACGTCACCGTCAACGTCGACGGCACCGGCCAGTATCGGTGCAAGACGGGCATAGGCTTTCTCGATCACATGCTCGAGCAACTCTCGCGCCACTCGCTGATCGACCTCGACGTCGAAGTCGCGGGCGACCTGCATATCGACGGCCATCACACGACCGAGGATTGCGCGCTGGCGATCGGCGAGGCGGTGGCCAGGGCGCTCGGCGACAAGCGCGGCATTCGCCGCTACGGCGACGCGCTCAGCCCGATGGACGAGACGCTGACGCGGGTCGCTTTGGACTTGTCGGGTCGGCCGTGGCTGGTGTGGAAGACCGCATTCACCGTATCGCGGCTGGGCGATCTCGACACCGAATTGATCGAGCATTGGTTCCACAGTTTCGCGCAAACGAGCGGCGCTACGCTCCACGTCGAGACGCTGTACGGGCAGAACAACCACCACATCGTCGAGAGCGCGTTCAAGGGCCTCGCGCGCGCGCTGCGGGCAGCGGTCGAGATCGACCCGCGCAAGGCGGATGCGATCCCGTCGACCAAAGGCGTGCTGTGACGCTGGCGCTCGTCGACATTCAGTCGGGCAATCTCCACTCGGTCGAGAACGCCTTACGCGCGGCGGGTGCGAAGGACGTGACGATTACCGCCGACCCGGACGCGATCTTGGCCGCGGACCGGGTCGTGCTGCCCGGCGTCGGCGCGTTCGGCGCCTGCGCGGCGAACCTGCGCGCCGTGCCGGGTCTGACGGAAGCAATGGAAATCGCAGTGTACCATCGTGGCCGCCCATTCCTGGGTATCTGTGTCGGCATGCAATTGATGGCCGAATACGGTGAGGAACACGGCACGCACAAAGGCATGGGATGGATCGCCGGAAGCATTCGGCGCCTGCAACCTGCGGGCGATCAGCGTGTTCCGCATATGGGCTGGAATGACGTTTGGCCGACGGACGATGGCTCGCTTATCGAAGCAGGCGAGGCGTACTTCCTGCACTCCTATGCCTATGAGAACGGGCAGGTTCCCGATCCGACAATCGCCGTAACCGATCATGGAGGAAGGGTTACTGCCGCCATCCAGGAAGGTACGGCCATCGGCGTGCAGTTCCACCCGGAGAAGAGCCAACGCTACGGCCTGGCGCTGCTGGAAAGGTTCTTGAAGTGGCGACCATAGTATTCCTCCCCGGTTCGGGGAGGGGGACCAGCCGCAGGCTGGTGGAGAGGCAGCCAAGCAGTGCTGTCGCTCGTGGCTGCCCCTCCACCACTCGGCTTTTGCCGAGCGGTCCCCCTCCCCGTGCCGGGGAGGTATAATGACCCTCATCGTCTTCCCCGCCATCGACCTGAAATCCGGCCAGGTCGTCCGCCTCGCCGAAGGCGACATGGCGCGCGCCACCGTCTACGGCGACGACCCCGCGCACCAGGCGACTTTGTTCGCCGATCAGGGCGCAGGCCACCTTCACGTCGTCGATCTCGACGGAGCCTTCGCCGGCAAGTCGGTCAACGGCGACGCGGTGCGCAGGGTCGTCGCGGCGTTCCCCGGCCACGTCCAGCTCGGCGGCGGCATCCGCACGCCGGCAAGCGTCGCGGGCTGGTTCGACGCAGGCGTCTCACGCGTAGTGATCGGCACCGCCGCGCTGGAGAACCCGCAGTTCGTCCGCGACATGGCCGCCGAGCACCCCGGCGGCATCGTCGTCGCGGTCGACGCCAAGGACGGCATGGTCGCGACTCGCGGCTGGGCCGACGTGTCGGACGTCAGCGTCGTCGACATGGCGCGCCGGTTCGAGGACGCAGGGGTCGCCGCGCTGCTGTTCACGGACGTCGGCCGCGACGGGATGCTGAAGGGCTGCAACGTCGAAGCCACCGTCGACCTCGCGCGCGCGGTCGACATTCCGGTGATCGCCAGCGGCGGGGTGAAGGGAATTGCGGAAATCCACGTCCTTGCGCTGCATGCGCGCCACGGGGTGGAAGGCGTCATCACCGGTCGCGCGCTGTACGACGGACGGCTCGACCTTGCAGCGGCGCTGAGCGTGGCGGCGGCGGCGTGACCGTCCGCGCGCGCGTCATTCCCTGCCTCGACGTCGCGGGCGGCCGGGTCGTCAAGGGCGTCAACTTCGTCGACCTGATCGACGCGGGCGACCCGGTCGAGCAGGCACGCGCCTATGACGCCGCGGGCGCCGACGAACTCTGCTTCCTCGACATCGGCGCCAGCCACGAGGGACGCGACACGATCCTTGATGTCGTGCGGCGGACCGCCGCGGTGTGCTTCATGCCGCTGACCGTCGGCGGCGGCGTACGCTCCGCCGACGACGCGCGCGCGCTGCTGCTGGCGGGGGCGGACAAGGTCGCGGTCAATTCCGCCGCGGTCGCGCGGCCCGAGCTGGTGTCCGACATCGCCGAGCGGTTCGGCAGCCAATGCTGCGTCGCCAGCATCGATGCGCGGGCGGTCGGCGACCATTGGGAAGTGTTCACCCACGGCGGCCACCGCGCGACCGGCATCGACGCGGTCGCGCACGCGCTTCGGCTGGCGGAGCTCGGCGCGGGCGAGCTGCTGGTCACCTCGATGGACCGCGACGGCACGAAGGGCGGCTACGACATCGCGCTCACCCGCGCGATCGCCGACCGCACCACGGTGCCCGTTGTCGCCTCGGGCGGGGTCGGCGGAGTCGCGGACCTCGTCGCCGGCATCCGCGACGGCCACGCCAGCGCGGTGCTCGCGGCGTCGATCTTCCACTTCGGCCAGGCGAGCATCGCCGACGCCCACGCCGCGCTGGCGGCAGCGGGGATCGCGGTCAGGACGCACTGACTCTCCCTTCTTCCCTTGTGGAAGAAGGTGGCGCGAAGCGCCGGATGAGGGGTGCGAGCCGCAGGCTCGCGCGGAGCTTCGCTCCGCACCCCTCACCCTCCCATTGCTGACGCAATGGGCCCCTCCCTCTCCCACAAGGGTAGAGGGGTTAAGCGTGTCGCAACGCGTCCGATCTACATCAGGCACATGCTCCCCGCCCTCACCGTCGCCTCCGGCCACACCGGCGTCGCCCACCCGCGCACCGGGCCGGAAGCGTCCGACTTCGCGCTGTTCGCCTGCGCCGCGCTCGGCGTGTGGCTCATCCGCCGCGCCATGCGAAAGCGCATGCCAAAGGATTGACGCGCCCGCCCGAGTCCCGCACCGGGCGGCATGGACCCGCTCGACACTCTCGAAGCCACGATCCGCGCGCGCCGCGGCGCCGATCCCGCCAGCTCCTACACCGCCAGCCTGTTCGCGCGCGGCCGCGGTAGAATCGCGCAGAAATTCGGCGAGGAGGCGGTCGAGACCGTCATCGCCGCGTGTGGAGCGGACCCGGCCAAGATCGTCCCCGAAGCCGCCGACCTCCTCTTCCACCTCCTCGTCCTGCTCGCCGACGCCGGCCTGAGCCTGGACGACGTCCGCGCCGAGCTGACCCGACGCGAAGGCGTGTCGGGGCATGACGAGAAGGCCGCACGCTAAGCCCTGTCCTACACGCGCCGGTCGTGGCAGCATTGGCGAATGGAACTCGACGCCAGCCACAAACCCCGTCGCCCCGGGCTCGACCCGGGATCCCGCTTCTTCTTGCGAGCGGACAGAAGCGGGGTCCCGGGTCAAGCCCGGGGTGACGGAAAACCGGGACAACGCGACGGGCAAGAAGCGTGGGCGTTTCACGTGTCAACCAGTGTCAACGTCGCGCCCTCGGGACGGCGTCAACGTTACAGCGTTCACGCGTCAACCGGCGTCAAGGTCTCGCCGACAGGCTACTGAGAACAGGAGGTAAATTCTATGCCCATCGACGCCACCCTCCCCTACGACCCCACTAACATCTTCGCCCGCATCCTGCGGGACGAGATCCCCTCGAAGCGGGTCTACGAGGACGATCACGCCATCGCCTTCCAAGACATCGCGCCGCAGGCCCCCACCCACATCCTGGTGATTCCGCGCGGTCCTTACGTCTCGTGGGACGATTTCAGCGCCCGTGCGAGCGATGCGGAGATTGCGGGCTTCGTCCGTGCGGTCGGCACCGTCGCGCGCGAACACGCCCTGGTCGAACCCGGCTACCGCCTGCTCGCCAACACGGGGCCGCACGGCGGGCAGGAGGTGCCGCACCTCCACGTCCACCTGTTCGGCGGGCAGCCGCTCGGGCCGATGCTGTCGCCCGGTCACTAAGCGGGCGTCACTAAAGCGTTGCGCATCCCCGATTTGCGGCTAGGTTCTGCCGCTTGACACAAGGCAATGGCCGCCGGGGGGTGGCCGAGGGAGATCGAATGGCGACACGACCCGCACCCGGGCTCATTTCGCGCATGCTGCTGCGGAAAACCGTCGAGCAGGTGCAGCGCGAGACCCAGAACAGCGAATTGAAGCGCACGCTGGGCGCGTGGAACCTGGTGTTCCTCGGCATCGGCTGCATCATCGGCGCAGGGATCTTCGTGCGGACGGGCAGCGCGGCGTCGCTCCACGCGGGCCCCGCGGTGCTCATCTCCTTCGTGATCGCCGGCATCGTCTGCGGCCTTGCCGGTCTGTGCTATGCCGAGCTGTCGTCGACCTTGCCGGTCTCGGGCTCGGCCTACACCTACAGCTACACCACGATCGGCGAGTTCGCGGCCTGGATCATGGGCGCGCTGCTGCTGCTCGAATACGGGCTGGCAGCGTCGGTCGTCGCGGTCGGCTGGGCTGGGTATGTCGTCAGCCTGCTCGGCGATTTCGGCATCGCCATCCCGGTCGCGCTGACCGGGCCGACCGGGCACACCGTCATGCAGGCCGCGGGCAACGACATGGTGCCCCTGCTCGTCAACGGGCAGCCGGTCACTTACCTGTTCAACCTGCCCGCCTTCCTGATCTGCATGGCGATGACCGCCTTGCTGGTCGTCGGCGTGTCGGAAAGCGCCAAGGTCAACAACGTCATCGTCGCGATCAAGCTGACCGTCATCATCGCCTTCATCCTGATCTGCGGCGGCTATGTCATCGCGCACATCGATACGCTCAAGTCCAACTGGACCCCGTTCATCCCCGCCGCGACCGGCGAGGAGGGCAAGTTCGGCTGGGGCGGAATCCTGCGCGCCGCATCGATCGTGTTCTTCGCCTATATCGGCTTCGAAGCGGTCTCGACTGCGGGTCAGGAGGCCAAGGATCCCAAGAAGGACATGCCGATCGGCCTGCTCGGGTCGCTTGCCGCCTGCACGCTGATCTACATCCTCGTCTCGATCGTGATGACGCTGATCGTCAACTACAAGACGCTGAACGTCCCCGATCCGGTCGCGGTCGCGGTCGATGCGCTGGGCCCACAATGGGCGTGGTTCGCCAAATTGGTGAAGGCGGGCGCGATCGTCGGCCTGACGTCGGTGGTGCTGGTGCTGATGTACGGCCAGACGCGCATTTTCTACACGATGGCGCGCGACGGTCTGCTCCCGCGGGTGTTCGCGACTGTCCACCAGAAGTTCAAGACGCCCTGGGTCAACACGATCCTGGTTGGCCTGATCACCGCGGTCGCGGCGGCGTTCTTCGACATCAACACATTAGGCGACATGACGTCGGTCGGCACGCTGGCGGCGTTCGCGATCGTGTGCCTGTCGGTGATCTGGTTGCGCCGCACGCACCCGAACATCCCGCGCGGCTTCACCGTGCCGCTGTTCCCGGTGCTGCCCGCGCTCGGCATCGTCGCCTGCATCGCGCTGATCTTCACCGTCGAGAACCGCGTGCTGGTATTCTTCGGCTGGTACACGCTGGCGGCGGTGATCCTGTATTTCGTCTACGGCATGCACAACAGCCGGTTGTACAAGGGCCTCGACGCCGCGGACGTGCCCCCGATCCCGGAATACGTCGCGCCGATGGAGCGGTAAGCGCGGACGACCTGTCCTCGCATACCGTTCGCCCTGAGCGGAGTCGAAGGGCATCGCCCCGAGCCATGTGCTTCGACTTCGCTCAGCACGAACGGAGCAGAACGATTATCTCACCGCGCCGCCAGCGTCTTCAAATCCACCTGCGGCCGGGCTCCCACATGGCTGATGATCTCCGCGGCACAGATCGCGCCGAGCTTGAGCGAAGCCTCCAGCCCCTTGCCCTGCGCCTGGCCGTGGAGGAACCCCGCCGCGAACAGGTCGCCCGCCCCGGTCGTATCGACCACCCGCTCGATCGGCTCGGCGGAGACCTGCGCGCGCGCGCCGTGCTGGATGGCGATGGCGCCCTCGGCGCCGCGGGTCACCACTAGGGTTGCGACCTGCGGCGAGATCCTGGCGACCGCGCCCTCCAAGTCCTCGACCTCGGCCAGCGCGGTCAGTTCGGCCTCGTTGGCGAACAGGATGTCGATCAGCCCGTCGCTCAGCAGCCGTCGGAAATCGTCGCCGTGGCGCGAGATGCAGAACACGTCGCTGAGCGTGAACGCCACCTTGCGCCCCGCCTTGCGCGCCACCTCGATCGCCGCGCGCATCGCCGCGCGCGGTTCCTCGGGGTCCCACAGATAGCCCTCGAGGTACAGGATCGCGGCGTCGGCGATCAGGTCGCGGTCGATGGCCGCCGCGGGCAGGAACTGGCCTGCGCCGAGAAAGGTGTTCATCGTCCGCTGACCGTCGGGAGTCACGAAGATGAGGCACCGGCCGGTCGTCGGCGCACCGGCGCGCACCGGCGTGTCGAAGCGAATGCCGACGCTGCGGACGTCATGCGCGAACACCTCGCCCAGCTGGTCGTCGGCGACCTGGCCGATGAAGCCGCACGTGCCGCCCAGCGCCGCGATGCCCGCAACGGTGTTGGCGGCCGAGCCCCCGCTCGCCTCGACCCCTGGCCCCATCTTGGCATACAGCGCGTCGGCTTCCTCCGGCGAGAACATCAGCTGCATCGATCCCTTGGCCATGCCCTCCTGCGCGATGAAGGCGTCGTCGGTCTGGGAGAGGACATCGACGATGGCATTGCCGATCGCGACCACATCGAAACGTGGTGGGTCGTAGGTGGGCTGGGTCAAGATGCGCTCCGAATGGGGAAAGCGCCGCCGTAATCGGGCGCTCGGGCGCACGCAACCGGCCCGGTGTCCCGAGCCGCTGTTGACGCTCGGGCGTGGCCGCGGCATCCGCCGGGCATGACGCGCGCCCTTCCCTTGTTGCTCCTGCTCGGCGGCTGCACGGCCGCAGGCGGACGCCCGGTGACCGCGCCGCGTCTCCCGCTCACCTACGGCAACGTCGGGCTGGAGCGCGTCACCGGCCAGACCGCCGCTGCACTGACCCAGCTCTTCGGCGAGCCCGACGCCGATGTTCGCGAAGGTACAGCCCGCAAGCTCCAGTTTCAGAGCGGCATCTGCGTCCTCGACGCCTATCTCTACCCGCCGAGCACCGGTGCCGAGCCCCGCGTCACTTACCTCGACGCACGCGAACCCGACGGCAGCACCATCGACCGCGCGAGCTGCGTGGCGGCACTGACCCGGCGGGAGGGGGGGAAGTGATCTACCGCTGTGGCGGTCTTCCTGTTTTACTGGCGACCACATTAACCGCATGCGCCACCCCGGGCGCTCCCGGCGCGGGCAGCATGCTGTTCCACGGCGGCGAGCGCAGCCAATGGGGGATCGTCGTTCAGCAGCAGACGGTAACGCTGCACGAAGGAGTGGGGCGAAATCGCTGGACGTATTATGGCCACACGCCGATCGCTCAAGCGATCGTCGGCGGAATTCGCTACGACGGCACCGTCACCCGTACCGACGTGGTTGCTGGTGAGGCGGTCGACAGTGATCTCGAGTACGTTCTCGACATCGAAGCGCGACCGTGTGGGAGCAAACTGCAGGCGACACTGACGCTGCGGATCGAAGTCGACGACGGCACTACCTTCGATCGGACGGGGTGCGGTACAGCGGGCGCGGTTACGACAAGCTGAGTCGATCCAGCGCCCATCCAGCCGCTTCGCGTACAACCACCCCCTCGTCCGACAGCAACTTCGTCAGCGGTCGAACCAACGCTTTATCGCCGCTGTTCCCCGCCGCGATCGCCGCGTTGCGGACCATCCGGTCACGGCCGATGCGCTTGATCGGGGAGCCTGCGAACACCTGGCGAAACCCGGCGTCGTCGAGTGCGAGCAGGTCGGCCAGCTCGGGTACGGCCAGCTCCGCGCGCGGAGCGAAGGCCAGGTTCGCCGCCGCGGACGCCGCGAACTTGTTCCAGGGGCATACCGCCAGGCAATCGTCGCAGCCGTAGATGCGATTGCCGATCGCCGCGCGGAACTCGACCGGGATCGGCCCGGCGTGCTCGATGGTCAGGTACGAGATGCACCGCCGCGCATCGAGGCGGTAGGGCGCAGGGAAGGCGTCGGTCGGGCACGCGCGCTGGCACGCGTCGCATGACCCGCAGGTGTCGGTCGCGGGCGGGTCGGGCGTCAGGTCGAGCGTGGTGTAGATCGCGCCGAGGAACAGCCAGCTGCCGTCGCTACGGCTGACCAGATTGGTGTGCTTGCCCTGCCAGCCGACCCCTGCCGCCTCCGCCAGCGGCTTCTCCATCACCGGCGCGGTGTCGACGAACACCTTCAAGTCGCCCGCCGCTTCCGTCACCAGCCAGCGCGCAAGCGCCTTGAGCGCTTTCTTGACGACGTCGTGGTAATCGCCGCCTTGCGCATATACCGAAATCCGCCCCACCCCGCCCTCGTCCGCCAACGCGAGCGGATCGACCGCGGGAGCGTAGCTCATGCCGAGCGAAATCACGCTCCGCACCTCTGGCCAAAGCCCGGAAGGCGACCCGCGGTGGTGCTCGCGCGCCTCCATCCAGATCATGTCGCCGTGCATCCCCTCGCCCAGCCACTGGCGCAGCCGCTCGGCACTGCGCGGCGCGGCGTCGGCGCGCGCGATGCCGCAGGCCGCGAAGCCGAGCTCCGCCGCCTTTACCTTCATGCGCGCTTCGAGCTTGTCCTGAGGCACGTGCCGCCGCTACCACCCGCAGGACCTTGGGGGAATGTCGCGCGTGCAATCGGATTTGGCGGTCACCGCCCAAGGCCTCGTCAAGCGCTTCGGCGACCGCCGCGTCGTCGACGGCGTCGACATTGCGGTGCCGACCGGCGCGATCTACGGCGTGCTCGGACCCAATGGCGCGGGCAAGACGACGACGCTGCGCATGCTGCTCGGCATCATCGAGCCCGACGGGGGGACAAGGACGCTGCTGAGCGAAGCGCATCCGCGCGACGCGTCGGACCGGGTCGGTTACCTTCCCGAGGAGCGCGGGCTCTACCCGTCGATGAAGGCGCGCGAGGCGATCGCGTTCCTGGGCGCGCTCCGGGGGCTGCCGCTGCGGGTCGGTCGCGAGCGGGCCGTCGCCTTGCTCGAAAGCGCCGGCCTTGCCCACGCCGCCGACCAGAAGATTCGCAAGCTGTCTAAAGGGATGGCGCAGCTCGTTCAGCTGCTCGGCTCGATCGTCCACCGGCCCGACCTGCTGGTGCTCGACGAACCTTTCTCCGGGCTCGATCCGGTCAACCAGGAGCGGCTGGAGGCGCTGATCCTGGCGGAGCGCGACCGCGGCGCGACGATCCTGTTCTCCACCCACGTCATGGCGCACGCCGAGCGGCTGTGCGACCGGCTGACGATCATTGCGGGCGGCAAGGCCCGGTTCGAGGGCACCGTCGACGATGCCCGCGCGACCCTGCCCGAACGCGTCCGCTATCGCCCGCATCAGGCGGGGGACGGCGTCGCGACGCTGCTGCCGGCGGACGCGACGCGCGACGGCGCGGAATGGAAGTTCGAGATGCCACACGGCGGGATCGAGCCCGTGCTCGTCGTGCTGATCGACGCAGGGTTCGGCATCGCGGGGCTGACGATCGCCCGGCCCGGACTCCACGACGCCTTCGTCCGCATCGTCGGTGAGCAGGAAACCGTCAAGCAGGGAGACGCGGCATGACGCGCACCCGCCGAATGATCCGCCAGACGCTGACGATCGCGCGTCGTGATTTCGTCGCAACGGTGTTCACCCCCATATTCCTGCTGTTCCTGTTCGCCCCCGTGCTGCTCGGGTCGTTCAGCACCATCGGTGCGCTCGCGGCGAGCAATGTCGGTGGAACGGGCGACAACTCGCGCATGGTCGCGATCGTGCCCGCCGAACTCGCAAAACCGATGACGGAAGCCGACGCACGGCTGCGCGGCGTGTTCCGCCGCGACGAGACTCCGCCCGCGCTCACCATCCTGGCGCCCGCGCGCGATCCCGGTCGCCAGGCGCGCGCAGCATTCGCGGCCAAGAACTATGACGCCAGCGCGGTGCTGTACGGCCCGCCCGACCGCCCGGCGATCCTGTATGCGCCGCGCGGTCCCCGCTCGGCGGATTACCTTGCGGTGCTGGCGCGCGAGACGCTGGCCGACGCGCGGCTCGGCGCGGCAAAGCCCACCGTCGTCGCAACCAGGACCGCGTTCGACGCCAAACGCCCGCCCCGTGCCGACCGCGGGGGCTCCGGGTTCCTGGCGGTGTTCGGCATCTTCTTCCTGACGCTGTTCCTGTCGGGCCAGGTGGTCGGCACGATGGCGGAGGAGCGCAACAACAAGGTGATCGAGGTGCTCGCCGCCGCGGTGCCGCTGGAGGCGGTGTTCCTCGGCAAGCTGCTCGGCATGTTCGGGGTCGCGATCCTGTTCGTCGCCTTCTGGGGCACCGTCGTCGGCAACATCGGCGCGCTGATGCCGCCGACGATGACCGCCGCGCTCGGCGGCCTGTCGCCCCCGGTCGGTGGGCCGATGTTCGCGCTGCTGTTCGTGAGCTATTTCACCATGGCGTACCTGCTCCTCGGCTCGGTGTTCCTCGGCATCGGCGCGCAGGCGTCGACCCCGCGCGAGATTCAGATGCTGTCGCTTCCCATCACCATCCTGCAGATGGTGATGTTCGGGCTGGCAAGCGCCGCCGCCTCGCGTCCCGGCAGCTGGATTGCGATGGTCGCCGAAGTGTTCCCGCTGTCCTCCCCGTTCGCGATGGCCGGGCGCGCGGCGAGCCTGCCGGGGCTGTGGCCGCACGCCGCCGCGCTCGCCTGGCAGGCATTGTGGGTCGCGATCTTCGTCGGCGTGGGCGCGCGGCTGTTCCGCCGCGGCGTCCTGCAATCGGGGAGCGCTCGGCTATTCTGGCGGCGGCGCAACACTGTTGACACGGGTGTCAGTTAGGGGTTTGCTCCGGTTAAGGAGAGTGTGCGATGGCGACGTTGGCAAGCGAGGCAACCGATCCGTTCGACGTCAGCCGCGCCGAACTCTACCGCGACGACACCTGGCAGGCGCCGTTCCGCACGCTGCGCGCCGAGGCCCCGGTCCACTATAATGCACACAGCGACTACGGCCCGTTCTGGTCGGTTTCGACCTACAAGGGCGTCGTCGAGGTCGAATCGCTTCCCGACCTCTATTCCTCCGAGGCCGGCGGCATCACCATCGCCGATTTCGTCGAGGGTCGTGACGTCCGCATGCCGATGTTCATCGCGCGCGACCGCCCCATCCACACCGCGCAACGCCGAACGGTCGCCCCCGCCTTCACCCCGTCCGAAATGACGCGCATGTCGAGCGACATCCGTCAGCGGACCGCGGAAATCCTCGACTCTTTGGAGTGTAACACGCCGTTCGACTGGGTCGACACCGTCTCGGTCGAGTTGACGACGCAGATGCTTGCGATCCTGTTCGACTTTCCTTGGGAGGACAGGCGCAAACTCACCTTCTGGTCCGACTGGGCGGGCGATATCGAGCTGGTGAAGAGCGAAGCCGGGCGGCAAGAGCGATTGCAGCACATGTTCGCGTGCGGCGCGTACTTTCAGAATCTGTGGAACGGCAAGCTCGGCAAGGAACCGACCCCCGACCTCATCAGCATGATGATCCATTCGGACGCGATGAGCCACATGGACCCGCACGAATTCATCGGCAATTTGATCCTGCTGATCGTCGGCGGCAACGACACGACTCGCAATTCGATGTCCGCGCTGGCGTACGGCCTCGACCTGTTTCCCGACGCGCGCGCGATGCTGGAGCGCGATCCGTCGCTGATCCCCAACGCGACGCAGGAAATCCTGCGCTGGCAGACCCCACTCGCGCACATGCGCCGCACCGCGACCGCCGACACTGAGCTGATGGGGCAGACGATCCGCGAAGGCGACAAGCTGGCGCTCTGGTACATCTCGGCCAACCGCGACGAGACCGTCTTTGACGACCCCGACACGATCCGTGTCGACCGGTCGAACGCACGGCGGCATCTGGCGTTCGGCCACGGCATCCACCGCTGCGTCGGTGCGCGGTTGGCCGAATTGCAGATCGGCATCCTGCTCGAGGAGATGGCCAAGCGGCGGATGCGGGTGAACGTCATCGGCGAGCCGACCCGCGTCGCGGCTTGCTTCGTCCACGGCTATCGCAAGCTGCCGGTGGAGATCAGCAAGTACTGAAGACATAGCCGTTCGCCCTGAGCGAAGTCGAACAGCATGGCTCGGTGCGATGTGCTTCGACTTCGCTCAGCACGAACGGGGGTGGTTGGCAGCGCCTGACCCCGGCCCCATATCTCGTGCATGACCACAGACCGCCGCACCTTCGTCCGCCTCGCCGGCCTCGGCTCCGCCGCCTTCGCGCTCTTGGGCTGCGGGAGCCGCTCGGCGCAAGCCGCCGAACGCTTCGAGGTCACGCACACCGACGCGCAGTGGCGCAAGTTGCTGTCCCCAGCCGCTTACGACGTCCTCCGCCACGAAGGCACCGAGACGCCGGGCTCAAGCCCGCTCAACCGCGAACACCGCGCCGGCACCTTCGCCTGCGCGGGGTGCGCCAAGCCGGTCTTCTCGTCGAAGACCAAGTTCGAGAGCGGCACCGGCTGGCCCAGCTTCTACGCACCGCTACCTGGCGGGGTTGGCACCAAGACCGATCGCGGCCTGATCATGGCGCGCACCGAGGTCCATTGCGCGCGCTGCGGCGGGCATCTGGGCCACGTGTTCGACGACGGCCCCAAGCCGACCGGCAAGCGCTACTGCATGAATGGCGTTGCGATGACGTTCAAGGCTGGCAGCGCCGCGTAACCAGGTTAGAGCGCGGCGCCGGAGGCCGCCTGTGCGTCGAGATTGGCAAGCTGGGTCTCGCTCGGCGCCTTGACCATTTCTACCGGTGCCAGCGTCCCCGCCTTGGGTGCGCGCCCCGAATAGATGAAGCCGTTGGCGGGATAGGCCGACGTACCGAGCGACCCCTGCGGGCCGTACCACACGCGCACCAGGCTCCAGTCGCCCGCCGCCGACACGTCAATCGCGCGGACGTCGGTCTCGATGCGGCCGGGGCGCGACCAATTGGCGTGGGTCAGCAGCACCTCGCGCTCGCTGACGACCTTCGACACGGTCGCGACATGGCCGACGCGCATTCGCCGTGTCGCCTCGAACGCCAACACTGCGCCTTCCTTCGGAGCATGGCCGCGCTCGTAGCGACCTGCGGCCTGACCCCACCAGGTGTTCGCATTGCCGCGGATGTCGATGCCGGAGATCGCCCGCGCATAGGGCGCGCACTGCCAGAACTGCGCCGCGGCAGGAGTGGCCGTCAGCAGGCCGCACGATACCACCAGCGCGAAACGCGCTGCCAAAGCCTTGAAATTCATGTCGACCCCCCGGTCAGGAACGGTTGTCGCAGCCTCGCTACGGACCGGAGTTTATAATTCCTATAGCGCCGGGAACCTTATCCGATGAAGCGTGTTACCGGGCCGACGACCTGCGTCTCTATCCAGAATTGCGGACCATCGAGCCCGGCGACTCACCGTTATCCCGCAAGCCGGGCCAGCCTTGCTTCATGATCCGCCCGGCCGAAAGGAAAGCGGGTGAAGAAGAATGCCGCCGCGCAGGCGAGCAGCAGGTACAGCCCGGCATAGGTCACCGTCAGCCGGTCGATCGTCGCCACCGACACCGTCCCCGGCGTCGCGCGGGCCGGGAACCCTGCGACCGCCAGGATCGTCCCCGCCGCGAAGATGCCGATTCCGGATGTGCATTTCTGGACAAAGAACGAGCCCGCGAAGAACACCCCTTCCGATCGCCTCCCCGTCTTCGCCTCTGAATCCTCGGCGACATCGGCCATCATCGAGGCACCGAGGATGAAGCCCGAAACGTTGCACGCGGTCCCTGCGATGAAGAAGGCGAACAGCACAGGCAGCAATGCCGCATCGCCCACCTGCGGAAAGGCGCCGAACAGCCGCAGCCAGTACGGCCCGGTGTTGAACGCCGCTCCCATCAGCACCGCCGCCATCGCCGCGCGTGGCTTGCTCACCCGCGCACCGATCCGTGGCGCCGCGGCGAACGCCAGGAAGACGCCCGCGAACAGCGCCATCGTCAGATACGCGAACACCGGCCCCTCGAACCGCCAGACATAGCTGTAGAGATAGTTCGACATCGCATAGCTGACGCCTTGCAACGTGTATGCGCACACGCCCGCCAGCATGAGGACCGCGAAGGCGCGGTTGCGCACCGTCTGGCCGAGCTCGCGAAAGCTCTCCGCCAGCGACTGCGGCACGATCCGCGGCCGGGGCAGATTGCGGATCTCGTGGTGAGTGCCCGCCGCCGAGACCAGGATCGCCACCCCCATGAACAGCGCCCCCGCGACCGCAAAGCCGCCATAGCCCGCACGGTTAAGCAAGCCGTTGGGGAAGCTCGGCGTGGCGCGCAGGAAGTAGAGATACGCCGCGCTCAGCATCGCCAGCCCGCCTACCCAGCCGAACAGATACCGCCACGCCATGATCCGCGTCCGCTCGTCGTAATCGGCGGACAGTTCGGGCGTCAGCGCGACCGAGGGCACTTCGTAACAACTCACCGCGCTGCGCACGATCACCGCGCAGGCGAACAGCCACACCAGGGTCATCGACTGCGCCGCTCCTGCCGGCGGGTTCCACAACGCGATCCACCCCGCCATGATTGGCAGCGCCGAGGCATACATCCATGGATGCCGCCGCCCCCAGCGCGACTGCGTGCGATCGGAAAAGGAGCCGACCGCCGGGTCGACGAACGCGTCGATCAGCAGCGCGAGCATGATGACCAGCCCGACGGTTGCCGACGATAGCCCGACCACCTGGTTGTAGAACAGCAGCAGAAAGGTGCCGAAGCCTGCATCCTTCACCCCGTAGGCGGTCGCGCCGAACGCATAGCTCGCCATGGTGCGATTGCTTAGGCGGCGCACCGAAGGCGTGGCACCCGTCACCTAAACTGCTCGAGCGCGTCGAACAGCGACGGCGATTGCCGGTCCCAGCTCGCCCGCGTGCCGACCAGCATGCCGCCGTCGACCAGCAGGTGCGTGCCAGTGACGAAGCTCGCGTCATCGCTGGCCAGGAACGCAACCGCGGCGGCGATATCCTCTGCGGTCCCCGGGCGCCGGATCGGCTGCGCGTTCCCCGCCACGCTCGCGATCGCGGCATCGGCGGCGGCGAGCTTCTCGCCCGCGATCCCCAGGTGCCGCGTGAAGATGTTGGTGGTGATGAACCCCGGCACGACCGCGTTCACCCGGATGCCGTCCCCCGCCAGGTCGGCGGCGGCAAGCCGGGTCAAATGCAACACCCCGGCCTTTGCGGTCGAGTAAGCGGTCGGCGCATAGCCCGAGCCCAGCGCCGAAACGCTCGACGTGTTGACGATCGCCCCGCCGCCGCGTTTCGCCATCAGCGGCGCGGCATGCCGGACGCCGAGCGCGACCGAGCGCAGCAGCAGTGCCATCGTCGCGTCCCAATCCGCCGCGGCAATTTCGCCGATCGGCTCGCGCGCCCCGCCCGCGCCCACATTATTGAACAGCACGTCGACCCCGCCCGCCGCATCGGCGGCATCGAGCAGCGCGACGATGTCCGCCTCTTTCGTGACGTCGGTATGGCGAAACACGATTGCGCCGTCGGACCCCGCCGCGAGCACCTCGCCGCCGTCCGCGTCGACGTCGCCGACGAAGACGCGCGCGCCCTCCGCCGCCAGCCGCAGCGCGGTTGCGCGTCCAATACCCGAAGCGCCACCGGTGACGACCGCGCGCTTACCGTGGAACCGCATGTCCATCCTCGTCCTTTTGCCCAGCACCATAAACGCCCCCGGCATCCGGTCAATCGAACCCGCTTTCGAAATCCCGGTTTGCACGGGCAACGCGTGCGCGATAGCAGACGAGGCGACTGGACAAGGAGCCCCAAGCGATGGATACCACCAACCTCTTCCGCCTCGACGGCCGCGTTGCGCTGATCACCGGCGGGTCGCGCGGAATCGGCAAGATGATCGCCGCGGGTTTCATCGCGCAAGGCGCGACCGTCTACATCTCGTCGCGCAAGGCCGACGCCTGCGAAGCCGTCGCCGCCGAACTCGGCCCGAACTGCATCGCGCTGCCGCAGGACGTGTCCACCGTCGCGGGCTGCAAGGCGCTCGCCGCGCAACTGGCCGAGCATACGGACAAGCTCGACATCCTCGTCAACAACGCAGGCGCGGCGTGGGGCGAACCGTTCGAGGACTTTCCCGAAAAGGGCTGGGACAAGGTCATGGACCTGAACGTCAAGTCCCCCTTCTTCCTGACCCAGACGCTCCACGAAGCGCTAAAGGCCGCCGCGTCGCCGGACCGCCCCGCCAAGGTCATCAACATCACCTCGATCGACGGCCAGCGCCTCAACCCGTGGGAGACCTACAGCTATCACGCCTCCAAATCCGCACTGATCTACCTGACCAAACGCATGGCCGCGCGCTTGATCCAGGACTCGATCAACGTCACCTCGATCGCCCCCGGTGCCTTCGCCAGCGAAATGAACAAGGCCGCCCGCGACCACGGCGACGCGATCGCGAAGAGCATCCCGGCCAAGCGTATCGGCGTCGACGAGGACATGGCGGGCGCCGCAATCTACCTGGCGAGCCGCGCGGGAGATTACGTCGTGGGCGACACGATCACGGTCGACGGCGGCCTAGTCCATGCGGCGGTGGGGACGAGTATCGATGCTTGAGGATTAAAAATTCAGGGGACAAATTAAACGTCCAGTATCTCTAGACGACACAGAAGTTAGCGGGTTTTTACGACGCTGGGGTATTTACACCCGCCGTCTCTGATTGCTTCTGTACAGCTCCGATTAAATGAGCAAACTCGAAACTTTCCAAGTCAATGTAGGTTGGGGCTGATACGTCGATCAGTGGCCTTGGCTCAGTATCGATCCAACGTATTGCTAGACCTTCTTTCTTCCTCTTGCCTTTCTCGAATATATCTCGGTATCTAAGTGGCGATATTCCTATAAATGGCATAAAGCTAACTCGCGACGGATCAGATCGCTCAATTTCTATCTCGTTCTGGTGAAGGACTTTAGCCTTACTCTTTGGGTATGGCTCCATATACACTCCATGAGCAATACCTGCCGCTAATAAGTGCTTGGTGCAATTATGACAAGGGAAGGTAGTGCAAAACAGGATAGACCCTTTTATGCTTCGACCTAACCGCGCTGCGTCACAGATCGCGCACATCTCGGCGTGCACAACACGACCATACTCTGTCAGTTCCATAATCGCTGCATCTGATAGACAACCATATCCCTTCGGCGCTCCTTCTGCTCCTCGCCGAATAAGTGCATCGACAATCGCTGCCGCTCCACCTATTTTAAGCGCTTCAGCAGATAACATGCCGCCCGCGGCAAGGCGCTCTAGAAGGTCGCGAACCACTTCCTTCTTGAGAATATCATTTGGATCAGTGCCAAGCTTTATGTCTCTAAAGTCGGGGTCTTCGCCATCCCAGTAAGTGCCGCCAAACGCTTTTGGGACTTCGTTGCAACCTTGGGATATAAGTTCACCTTCCTGGGTAAATATGGCAGCTCCTACTTGGCGTGATAAATCTGTTGATCTAAGGGATGCCGATTTCGCAGCATACATTCCGTACTCGACCTTAGATGGCGCGATATCGGTTTTACCAAACATAGCGTTTATGAAACGGCTACTCATAGCTACCATTTCAATCTTTGTAACGCCGTCGATGAACACATCGGCTAAGTGGAACGTATCTCGCAAGTGCTGTCCATGACTGTCCGTGTCTTCGTGCTGATCCCGGTGCATGAGTGCGTCTGCCTGCGCTCCAATTTCGTGGTCAAGAGTATGTAAAGGTAGCGTGCGACGAAGCATCGTTTCTAAATGCGTTTACAGCATGTCACACCGGGCAAGAAGTAAATAGTTGGGGATGGAGTCGGGCAATGGACGATCGAGCGATGCGCATTGGGATTGTACTCGAAGAAGTATCCCGGACGGCCGACCGATTGGCGCGGCGAATGGGTGCGGAATTTGTGCCCGACCCGAAAGCAGCACAGAGCTTCCAGCGCGCGGGAACCGGTGCATCAGTTGAGCAGCTTCCGTTGCGAAGTTTCTAGCTGTGGCGATTATTCCCCAGGTTGCGTCCGTAAACAGCGATCAATAACACAGCAGCTCCGCGTTCAGCCCAAGGGCCTACTGCGCTTCCGCCATACGGAGATCGAGCGTGCACAGCGTCGCACCGACATCCGAGGCGATCGCAAGGTGGACAGCATCAATTGAGCGCAGCGGACGTTCGCAACGCCTCGACAAGTCGGCTGCCAACGAGAAGTGCCGTTGCTCGACGCCGATCCCAATAGCGCTGCCCGTCAGCGGCACTCGGAGCCGCGTCCAAGTATTGTCGCCCTTCCTCAGCCTGAATCTCGCGCCTGCGCATCCTTGCGACGACCGCAGACGCAACCTGCGTTACAAACTATCAGCTACTTGTCAACTCACCGCAGGCGAGTGCGAAAAGCCAGGCACATGCCGCCTGGCTGCTGACCTCCGTGCGTAGTCACTGACGATGACAAACGCGTCAGCATACGCCTTTACAGTTCGTCATTGAGTCGCAGGCGCTCCACGAAGCACAAGCCGTCGGGATCGACGTACGGCTTGGACAAGGCGCGGACCCGGTCCATCTCTTCGAAGTCGATCGGCTGCCGCGGCTTTTCCTCCGCAATAAGCCTCGCCACTGCCTTGCCCCGCCGGGTGATCGACACCGTCTCGCCTGCTTCGACCCGGTCAACCAACTCGTCCAAGCGTGCGCTCGCCTCGAACTCCGTTACCGTAATCATCAGCGCTCCTGACCAGCTAAGCGGGCGACTATCGCCAGCCTACCGCGCAATGCCCCCCGCCGCCAGTACCGCCAGCGTCACCAGCTCGCTCGCGGTCGAGTTCATCGGCGCGATCTGGACCGGTTTCTCCATGCCGATCAGCATCGGCCCGATCATCGTGTCGCCGCCCAGTTCGCGCAACAGCTTGGCCGACAGATTGGCCGATTGCAGCCCCGGCATGACCAGCACGTTGGCCGGCCCGGACAGCCGCGCAAAGGGATAGTTGGCGAGCTGCTTGGGATTGAGCGCCACGTCCGGGGTCATCTCGCCCTCGAACTCGAAGCCTACGCCGCGATGCTCCAACACCTTCACGGCATCGCGGATGTTCTCCAGCCAGCGGCCTTCGGGGTTGCCGAAGTTGGAATAGGACAGAAATGCGACCCGCGGCTCGTGGCCCATCCGGCGGGCGACCGCGGCGGTCTGTTCGGCGATGTCGGCGAGTTCTTCGGCGGTCGGCCGCTCGTTGATCGTGGTATCGGCCATGAAC
>NZ_CAXVWL010000072.1:0-8963 GCF_964263785.1 Sphingomonas sp. | reverse complement strand
GCCAAGTTGTACGGGTTTCGATCCACGCCCCCGCGCGAGGGGCGACGTGCATCCTCGCAGCAGGGGTGACCACTTGAATGTTTCGATCCACGCCCCCGCGCGAGGGGCGACCGACATCGAAACGAAGCTGGCCCACCTTCGAGGGGTTTCGATCCACGCCCCCGCGCGAGGGGCGACTCTGCGACACCGCTC
The DNA here is from genome assembly GCF_964263785.1 of Sphingomonas sp. Taxonomy (GTDB): domain Bacteria; phylum Pseudomonadota; class Alphaproteobacteria; order Sphingomonadales; family Sphingomonadaceae; genus Sphingomonas. The sequence continues at coordinate 8,771 of NZ_CAXVWL010000072.1, read as the reverse complement.
CGGAACCATCGGCCGGCGTGTTTCGATCCACGCCCCCGCGCGAGGGGCGACCATCAGCCGCGTACCATTGCCCAGCACAACACACGTTTCGATCCACGCCCCCGCGCGAGGGGCGACTGCATTCCGATTACACATTGAGAAACAACGAGCAATCACGCAGGGTGCGCGAACCGGATGGCCCGGCTGCGCCCGGTGCGGCCGCCGATCGCGTGGGTAGCAAGGAAACTGCCCGACCTCAACGACTTGGTCGTCGCGCGAACCCCTGGGGAGGACGACCGCCGCTTTGGGCTCGCGCTATAGGATAATCGTGCCGGTCAGGTCTCGCACGCCCTTGGCGCCGACATGCTCCACGCGCGAGCGGCCCTTCGCGCCCAGCGCGTAGAAGCGCAGGCTGTCATGCTCGCGGTCGATCTCGCCGATCAGTCTGGCACGTAGCACCGCCCACTGCGCCGGGTCCACCTCGCATTCGAACACCGAGTTCTGCACCCGCTGGCCGAAGTCGAGACAGGTCCGCGCGACCCGCCGGAGCCGGCGACGCCCTGCGGCGTTCTCGGTGCCGACGTCATAGGTGACGAGCATCAGCACCGGTCACTTCCACACGAAAGGCGGATAGCCGTCGAGGTCGCCGCGCAAGTGCCGCGCCAGGAGCTGCGCCTGGAGGTGGGGCACCAGACCCAAGGTGACCTTCTCGCCCAGGAACGGATGGCGCAACTCCTCCTTCTTGCGCTCCTGCCATGCCACCAACACCGCCTTGCGCGGATCGTCCTTTAACAGGACCGCACCGCCCGCCTCCACGGTGAAGTCGCCCGCCGTCACCTGTCGCCGGTTGATCAGGCTGAGCGCGAGCCGGTCGGCCAATACCGGGCGCAACTCCTCCATCAGGTCGAGCGCGAGGCTGGCGCGCCCCGGCCGGTCGGCGTGGAGCAGCCCGACCTGCGGATCGAGCCCGACGCTCTCCAGCGCCGAGCGGCAATCATGGCCGAGCATCGCGTACAGGAAGTTGAGTAGCGCGTTGACGCGGTCGAGCGCTGGACGCCGGGACCGCGTGGCAAAACGGAACGCGGGATCGTCGACGCGCAGCAGATGGGGAAACGCCGCGAAATAGGCCGCGCCCGCCTCTCCCTCGATGCCGCGCACCGTCGCGACCTCGTCGCCGAGCATCGTCCGGCGGGCGGAGTCGCCCAGCCGCAGCTCGGCCTCGACCAGCGCGGCGCGCGCCTCCGCCGTCATTGTCGCGCCGTGGTCGCGCAGCGCGCGGCGGACAACGGTGCGCTGGTTCGCACATTTGGCGGCCACGATGCCGCGCACGACGGGCATCGCGCGCGCGGGATCGTCGGCCGCGCGGTACTGGGCGCGGCGAAGCAGGACGTTGCCGGTGCGCGGGCCCTCGACGCGCGCCTGGAAACGGCCGTTCGGCGTCAGGAACGACACCGCCACTCCCGCCTCGGCGCAGGCCGCCATCAGCGCGGGCGACATGCCGGCGCGACCAAAGCAGACCAGCCCGCCGATCATGTGGATCGGCGCGCGGCCGCGCTCGGCTCCGTCCACCTCGACGACGATGTTGGCACCGTCCTTGCGGACCCAGGCGTCGGGGCTGGTGACGTAGATGGTGTTGAGGTGGCGGCGCACCGGGTCAGTCCGCGAGCTGGCGCGCCAGCCAGCGCTCGACGGAGCGCCGCGCGGCTATCGCATCGGGGCGGCACAGCGGCTCCAGTGAGCAGCGGGCGCAACCGGGCATGGGCACGGGCGCGGGCGTGATCCGCGACTCGAGCATCGTGCGCACGGCCAGCGCGGTGGCGGTGGTCAGCGCGCGGAGTTCGGCATCGAACGCGACGGCCGTGCGGCGGCGAAGCCGGGCATAGAACAGCGCACCCTCCGGAACCTCCGCCCCGAACATCTCCTCCAGGCACATCGCCTGCGCACAGAGCTGGACGTCGTCGGCGCGGTGGGTCTTGGGTTGCCCGCGCTTGTACTCGACCGGATAGGGCCGCAGGTCCGGCGCGCGGCCGTGGAGTTCGACCGCATCGGCCTTGCCCGTCACGCCCAGTGCCATCGAGCGCAGCGCGATGCCGCGCACCGTGCGCACGCCGCGCCGCTTGTCCGCTCCGCCGTCGTCCACGCGCTCGTGAAGGATACGGCCCTCGGCGGTGGCGCCGTCCTCGAGCCATTGCTGCTCCAGGTGGATGAGCGCGCATTGCCGGGGACAGAAAAGCTGGTGCTGGAGCGCGGAGATAGGGACGAGGTCGTCTTCGTCGATCGCCCCAGGCGTCGGGGAGGGCGGCGCTGGCGGCTCCACCTGCGCTACATCCGGGTGATCGTGACGCCCGAGGGCGCGGCGGCCTCGTCGACCGTCACCGCGTAATCATCGTAGCTACGCGCGGGCGGCCAGTTGCCGATCGCGGGCGAGTCGACCTCGTGGAGCGCGGACAGGTCGCTCGCGTCGTCGCCCGGGCGCTTGCGCCGCGCCTTGACGAGGCCGAACAGCTTGTCGGCATGGGCGTTGCCGAGCGCGCCGTCATGCGCGAACACGATCAACTCGCGCGTGGCCATCTCGCCGCGCGCGGCCGAGCGATCATGCTCGAACATGTCGCGCAGCGCCGTCCACAACAGCTCCAGGTCCGCCTCGGTGAAGCCGGTGCCCTTGGTCGGATGGCTGGCGAGCGGGGCCGACACGAAACCGTGCGCGCGGTACAGGCCATAGGGGATGATGTGCTTGCGGCCCATGGTGCGGTTGTCGGTGCGCTCGTCGTCGCCCGCGCCGGCCTCGCGCTTCTCCTTCTCGGCGGCGTTGGTCGCCGCCATGCGGGTGATCGAGATTTCCAGCGGCAGCACCGCTTCCACCGATCGAGCGAAGGTGATCTGGACGGGCCCGCGTACCTGCCCCGCGTTGACGCCGGTCGACAGCACCGCGCCAAAGGCGCGAATGTCGAAGAAGTTGCCGCACATCCAACCGCGGATGGCCTTGGCCTCGCCGTCGCTTTTCGGATTGAGCTTTTTGTCAGTCTTGGCCTTCTCGTCGCCGGGCCTGAGCGCGACAAAGGCTTCGCGGTGCGCGTCGTTCAGGATCGCGCCCTCGGTGACATAGATGCGGTATCCCGGCTGCGCCTCCCGGGCGAGTTCCACATAGTTGCGGACCTTGCGCTTGAGGCAGACGTCGGACACGAGCCCTCGATTGGTCTCGGGGTCGAGGCGCGGCAGGTTGCCCGCGTCGGGGTCGCCGTTCGGGTTGCCGTTCGTCACGTCGAAGAACAGCACGAAATCGTGGCGGCGCGTCAGCGCCGGGCTGTCAGTTGGCATCGTCATTTCCCTGTTCGTCGACCACGTCCTTCTTGGCGAAGCGCGCGGCGCGTTGATGATAATAGCCGATCGCGAATCGGCCCTGCTCCTCCAGCCGGAGCGAGCGAGGCAGCTCGGTCGCCAGCCCGCCCACCACCTCCTCCAGGTCGCGTTCCAGCCCGCCCGACTTGCCCTCTTTGCGGAGCGAGGCGAGGTGGTTCTGCGCGCCGCGCAGCAGCAGGGGAAAGACGCTGGCCGGGGTCGCCGAGGCGGCCCCGAAATAGCGGTCGCGGATGGTCGCGTTGACCCGCCCGAGCGCGTTGTACTGTGCCGCCTCCAGCACGGCGAACAGTCGGCCGAGGCGGTAGGCGGGGTTGGTTTCTTGCTTGTCGAGGCTCATGGGCGCCCCCTCCTTTGTCATGCCAAGTCGGTGATCGCGGGCGAGAACGGCGCGGATCGCGGCGGCGTGCCAGCCGGTCGCGGGATCGTCGCCCGCGCGCAGCCGCATGATCGCGGTCGACAGCAGCGTACGCGGATAACGCCCGCCGCCGAGCACCGCGCGCGCCATCTCGCCCGCGAGGAGCGGTGGGATGTTGTCCCATTTCTCTTGCGGCGCGGTTGTCTTGAGCAGCAGGAGGTTGATCGACGGCCCCGCGCCCCAACCGAGCGGCGCGGGTTCGACCCGGCAATCCCCGGCATGGGCGGCGACGTGCGTCGCCAGGTGGCCAAGCGTTTCGGTCAGCCAGAAACGCACGGACAGCCGCGCGGCGTTGGGGGCGAGGCCCAGGACATGGATTCGGACGCCCGGTGGGATGGATAGCTCGCCAAAGGCGGCCGAACGGCCCTCGGCCAGGCTTTCCAGCATTTCGCGGACCTGGGCGGCATAGGCGGAGTCCTGATCCTGATCGACGCGGTCCACCGTCTCGAACATCGACGCGAGCATTGCCTCGGCGGCGGCGGCGAGCTCCTCGCCGACATCAGCGGTGTCGGCCCAGAACACGGTGGTGGTGTCCCCCAGCCTGAAGCGATGCCGGTGGCGGACCTCGCGCGACCGCCGACGCGCCGGGTCGAGATGCTGGCTCGCGACGAGCTGGACGCGGCTGCCGCTTCCCCGGTCGAGCAGACGGTTGAGCGCGGCGCCATAGCGGAACGCGGCCGCCTGTCCGGTCGGCGCGTTCGCGCCCTGCTCACGCCCGTAGGACGAAAAGGCGTCGAGGTTGAACGACACCAGCGCCGCGCCCATCGTCTGCGCGCCATCGACGCCCTTGATGGCCGGGTGAAGCCGCGCGATCGGCGCATCGGTGCCGCTGACCAGGCAATGGATGCTGTCGCCCGCGACGCCCCGCGCCTCGATCAGCGGCAGCGCCGCCGGGCGATCGTGGATGAACCGCGGCCTGCCATCGGGGCCGGCGTCGCCGGCAAGTCGGAACACGATGTTGGTGTCGAGCATGTCGGCGGAGAAAGGCGCCTCGGCGAAGCGGTCAGGCGTCCACTTCTCCAGGAACTTACGGAAGGCGGTCAGCCCTTCATCGCTGCTGTCCGCCAACAGCCCGATGTGCAGGTCGCGAAACGCCTGATGCTGCAAGGGAGTGCGCTTGTCCGGAACGATGGCGGCACCGAGTGCGTAAGAGGTCTTGTCCCATAGAAAGAACGGGCTCACGCCGATCCCGGGGCGCTTGAACGAGGCGGGCACATCGCGCAGCACCGCCACCGGCTTCCTGCCCGTCGTGTCGCGCAGGTCGGTGACGTCGACCACCGCGCCCGCCGCATCGATCACCACCGCGAAGCTGATCTTCTCGCGGCTGAACCCGGGCAGTTCGGCATCGCCCCGCGCGGCCATGCGGTCGTAGTAGCTCGACAGCGCCTGAAGCACGGTCACGCGACCACCCCTTCGGCGAGCAGCCGCTCGACCTCGATCACCCCGCCCTCCATCCGCGCGCGAAAGAAGCGCGCGGGCATCGCCGGGGTATAGCCGGGTTCATAGTTCATCCAGCCCAGGTCGCGGTCGCGGTCCCCCGGGGCCAGCTCGCTCGGGGGCAGCGGGTCGCCCTCCTCCAGCAGGCGGAAATCCGCCGTGAACTCGCGCGTCCCCAGACAGGGGCGGTGAAAGCACTGGCCGGCGGCGGCGCGGCGGTTGAACATGCTGATGTGCTTGGCCGGGTTGTCGTCGGCGCCCGCCCGGTCGGTGAGCGCGAACCGCGCCTCGATGACATAGGCGACGTCGACCAGCAGCGTCGACGCGCGCTGCTGGCGCGTGCCGGCGATGTCGATGCCGAGCCCGGCGGTGGTCCCCGCCTTCATCGCGCTCTTCGCGCGATCGGCCGACGCCTTGGCCGACACCTCGTTGCGGCGGATCGACCGAAACCTGATGGGCTTGAGCACATGAATGCGCGTCACGTCCCACCGGATCGCCGGTTTCCAATGGATCGCGTCGAGGATGCCGCGCGCCGCCGCCGGGGTGATCACGTCATAGGAGACGCGCTCGACCTTCATCTCCGGCCGCGTGAAACACGCATGATCTCCCCAGACATGCAGGCGGACACCAAAGGCCATCGCGCGTAGTTCTCCCCTTGTTCGGCAAGCTGACACGCGTCTGGCCGGATCGCAATTCCCAAAGTTGCTCCATTCCGGATAGGCTGGCGGACCAGTTCAGAAAATTCCCGCGCTCGCCTCCATCCCGAACTCGTCGAGCGAGAGCCCGGTACGTTCGCTGTAGAGGCTGTCGATGGCGAGGTGGACGTAGTCGTCGCCGTATCTCGGGTCGACCGGCTGGACCGCACCGCTCGCCAGCATCCGCGCGCGTGCCTTGGTCGGAATCGACACGGTGTACCGCTGCAACCGGCGCAGCACGCTCGCGGGCGGGCGATCGGCGGCCCGCAACGCGGCGAGCAGGTTTTCGACTTCGCCTGGCTCCGCGCCGCCGCGCCAGGGGACGATGACCGGGTCCATCACGTCATCGATGATCCGGAACGCGCGGGCGATGCCGGCATACGGTGGCGCGAGGCGGATCTGGTCCATGCCGACGATGCTGAAGCTGTCCTTGAGCCTCTGGAGGATCGGAAAGCGCTCGCCTTCGATCGTCGCCGCGTCGAGCGCCTCGTCACCCTTGGTCCAATAGAGCTCGGTGAAATAGGCGTGGATCGCGGCCAGCCCGAGCGGATCGTCGCCGTGAAGCCGGAGCGCGGCGCGCATCGCCCCGGTCGGCTGGGCGAAGGCGGCGGGCGGCTTCTGGTCCGCCGGCGCGAAGATGACGACGCGGCCCGTGTCGCGCTTGCCCTCGCGGTTCACGCGGCCGGCGGTCTGTGCGATGCTGTCCAGCCCCGTCTCGGCCCGCCACGCCTCCGGGAAATCGACGTCCACTCCCGCCTCGATCAGCGACGTCGCGACCAGCCGCACCGGCCGGCCCGCCGCGAGATCGCCGCGCGTCTCTGCCAGCACCTGGCGGCGGTGCGCCGGGCACATCAGCGTCGTCAGGTGGCGTGCGCCGGGCTGGTCCGCGATCAGCCCGAACAGCATCTGGGCGTGCTTGCGGCTGTTGACGATGCACAGCAGTTGCGGCTGCTCGGCGAAGCGGGCGGCGATCGCCGCGTCGTCGACCTCGCCGACATGCTCCACCGTCACGCGCCTCAGCCGGTGGTACAGCCCCTTGGGATCGGGCGCGAGTTCGCGGTCGGGCGCGATCTCCAGCCCGTCGATGAACCCGTCCTCTCGGCGCAGCGCCGGCTGGGTCGCCGTGCACAGCACGATGCTGGCGCCATAGTTGGTCGACAGCTCGCGGATGGCCTCGACGCATGGGCGCAGCAAGGGCACGGGCAGCGTCTGCACCTCGTCGAGAATCACGACGCTCCGCGCCAGATTGTGGAGCTTGCGGCAGGCGCCGGTGCGGTTCGCGTGCAGGCTTTCGAAGAACTGCACCGCCGTGGTCACCACGATCGGCACATCCCAATTCTCCGATGCGCGGCGCAGCTTGGCCAGCGCCTCGCGCCCGTCGGCGTCGGTCTCCACGCCGTCCCAATCGACATTGCCATGATGTTCGAGCACGTCGTCGTCGCCCAGCACCGCGCGCAAGACGTCGGCGGTCTGGTCTATGATCGAGGTGTACGGGGCCACGAGGACCACGCGGTCGAGCCCGTGGGCGACCGCGTGGTCGAGCGCGAAGGCGAGGCTGGCGAGCGTCTTGCCGCCGCCGGTCGGCACCGTCATCGTGAACAGCCCCGGCGGCGACGCGGCCGCGGCACGGGCATGAGCCAGGATGTTGGCGCGCAGCCGGTTGATCGGCTCGCCCGCGCGCGGACCGCCGGCGAACCCGGCCATGTGACGGTCGAGGCGGTCGCGCAGCTCCGCCAGCGTGGCATGGCCGCCGCGCTCCCGCTCGCCGTAGAACGCCTCCGTCGCCAGGAAGTCCGCGTCTACCAGGCACGAGAAGATCATCCGGCCAAGGAACGCCAGGCTGTAACCTGGGGACGCCGCGGCGCGTCCCAGCTTGACGGCGACCTGGTTCGGCAACCCCGGCGCCTGCGCCTCCCATCCGGCGTAGCGGGGCAGCTCCTTGGTCAGCCGCGCGTCGAAACTCGCGTCCGCGTCGGGCAACCCGGCATGGTGTCCCGCCACCGCCAGCGCGATCAGCCGGCCCCAGGGGGGCGCGAACCGCGCCGCCTCGACCGCGCCTGCGGTGCTGTGGTCGGGGCTGGGCCCGTGGTCGTCGATGTAGCGCTGAAACTCGGCCGAGTTCTTGCCGATGTCGTGCAGCCATCCCGCCGCCGCCGCCGCTGCGCCCGCCCCGAACGGAGCGGCGAACGCGGCCGCCTGGTCGGCCACCGCGCGCAGATGGTGGAGCAGCGGCTCCCAGGTGTCGCGCGGTTCCCCGGGTCTCGAATGCGCGTAGGGCTGATTGTGTTCCGTCATGGCTCAGCTCGTTTCATCAAACAACTCGGTATCAGAACCGATAAAAGGCTTCACCTCTCCCTAATTTCATACTTGGTGAAAGACGATCAAGGATTGCACGACGAAAACTCGAAAATGGCGATGGCCGATAACGGGATCATGTTGATTCTTGAGGTACACTTCACGTAATCAGGCCGCCCCCCATGAAAGAGTCTTCCGTTTACGTCGTCTCAGTACGCTGCAGGAGCTGAAGTAGTTGGCGCATTCCTGTGGCTGGCACAGGTCGACCATCTTCGCATTCCGGCGACACACGCTGCTGCCGCTGGACGACTGCGCGTACGCCTTGCAGGCCACCATCCCGCACCTGACGCGCTCTTCGCTGCACCCCCACGGCATCAGCCGGTTGCCCGATGTCGACGGCGACAAGCCGGTGCGGGCGAATTTCAAGGCGTACCCGACTGGCTACTTCGGGCGCGCGCGGCACGACGGGGTCGGTGTTCACCGTCGACGACGGCCAGTCGCTATAGTAGCGGCGCCATAGCAATCGTTCGAAAGCCCAAGCCATGCGTGAAGCAGCGATCGTCGCCACCGCGCGGACCGGCATCGGCAAG
>NZ_CAXVWL010000071.1:0-31447 GCF_964263785.1 Sphingomonas sp. | reverse complement strand
TCCAACCAGTCCGGCAGGTCGCCCTTGAACGTGTACTCCGGCACGATCTGCTGGAGCAGGAGCTGCATTTCGGTGATGGCATTGTTGTCCATCGCTTCGACGAGGCGATCCAGCAGCGGCATCAGCGTGCTCGGCGGCAGGAAGCTCTCGGTTGCCTTCATGATGAGCGGGTGCGCCGTGCTCTTCGGATCGTCGCCGATCAGCAATTCCTCGTACAGCTTCTCGCCTGGGCGCAGACCAATCGTCTCGATCGCGATGTCGCCGTCGGGATTGGCTTCGTCGCGGACGGTCATGCCGGACAACGCCACCATCTTGCGGGCCAGATCGATAATTCTCACCGGCTCGCCCATGTCGAGGATGAACACCTCGCCGCCGACGCCCATGGCGCCGGCCTGGATGACCAACTGCGCGGCCTCCGGGATGGTCATGAAATAGCGCGTGATGTCCTGATGCGTCAGCGTGATCGGGCCGCCCGCCTTGATCTGCCGGCGAAACAGCGGAACCACCGATCCCGAAGACCCGAGTACGTTGCCGAACCGGACCATCGAGAAGCGGGTATGGCTGCCTTGTTTCGGCGTCTGCGATGCCAGCGCCTGAAGCACCATCTCCGCCAGTCGCTTGCTGGTGCCCATGACGTTGGTCGGGCGTACCGCCTTGTCGGTGGAGATCAGGACGAAATTTGCGACCCCTGCCTCCCGAGCGCACTCGGCGGTCACCTTGGTGCCCAGCACGTTGTTGCGCACGCCTTCGATAGGATTGTGCTCGACCATCGGCACATGCTTGTACGCCGCAGCGTGGTATACGGTGGCGGGTCGCCAGACATTTATGATGTTCCGCATCCGCTCGACGTCCCGTACCGACCCTAGCAGGGGGACGATGCGAATCCCATCTTTGCGGTAGGATTCCAGTTCGTGATGGATGGCGTAGAGCGAGTATTCGTTGATATCGACGAGCAGCAACGTGCTTGGCCGGGCGCTCAGGATCTGGCGGCAGAGTTCGCTGCCGATCGATCCGCCGGCACCGGTCACGAGCACCGTCTTGCCTAGGATGTTGCGCGCGAACAGAATCTGATTGGGTGACGCCACGTCGCGGCCCAGCAGATCCTCGATGTCCAGTTCGCGCAGCTGCCCCAGTTCGACCCGGCCATGCGCCAAGTCCATGATGCCGGGCAGGGTGCGGACCCCGACGTTCAGCGGACGGAGCTTGTCGATGATCGCGTTGCGCCGCTGGCGCGGGACGGACGGCATGGCTAGCAGGATGTCCGTCACCCCGAGACGCCGTACGAGCGAGGAAAGTTTCGCCGGGTCGAAGATACGACGCCCGTTGAGCACGCTGCCCGGCAACGTCGGGTCGTCATCAATGAAACCCGCAATACGCAACTCGCCCGCGCCGGTAATGGCGGCGGCAAGCTGCCGTCCGGCCGATCCCGCCCCATAGATCAGCACCTTCGGCGAACCGGCCAGGAGTATCCGCTTGCCTAGGATCTGCCCGACCAGAGCACGCGACGCCCCGACGGCGAGGAACAGCAGGATCGGCTGAATGATGCCGACGGTGCGGGGGACTCCGGCCACGCCGAGGAAGGTGAACAGGCTCGCGTAGATCAGCCCGTAGACCAGGATGGCGCGGGTCAGTGCCGCCATACCGCCCAGGCCAGTATGACGGAAGATGGCTCTGTACAGTCCCGAGACCCAGAACAACGGCAGCGCGATCGCCAGCGCCGCGCCGACAGCTATCCATTCGTTGCCCGAAATGGGCTCCCACTCGCCCAGGCGAAGGTAGAACGCCAACCGAACGGTGCATCCGCAGATCGCGGCGTCCATAGCCAGCGCCATCACGCGCTTGGTCGAGCGTGGTAGCTCAAGCGCGGTCTCAACCGTCCGCCGAAATGCCATGTACTGCTACTCCACTCCCCGGAAAAACGAACGATCGCCCTAGTGCGCGACACCATTTCCGGTGATGACTTTGATGATCGTCATCCAGATTATCTTCATATCGAGTCTGCCGCTGCGGAGCTCGAGGTATTGGGTATCCAACATGACCTTTTCGGTAATAGATAACCTATCGCGTCCATTGACTTGAGCCCAACCGGTGAGGCCCGGACGTAATCTATTAACGCCATGACGGCATCGTTCTTCGATCAGGTCGTCCTGATTGAACAGGGCTGGCCTGGGCCCGACGATACTCATCCGACCGGTCAAAATACACCAGAGCTGCGGCAGCTCGTCGAAGCTGGAATGACGCAGAAATCCGCCGATCGGAGTGAGCCAGGATTGTCCGTCTGCCAGCAGGTGTGTGGCCACCGCCGGCGTATCGATGCGCATCGAGCGGAACTTGGGCATGGCGAACAGCCTGTTGTCCTGCCCGATCCGGTTCGACCAGTGGAAGATCGGCCCCGGCGATGTCAGCTTCACCAGTAGCGCCACGACGGCCATCGGCAGGGCAAGCACCACCACGGCGACGAGCGCCAGCACGATATCTGCGACGCGCGGCATCAGGCGCGACCTGATACCTTGCGCATCGTCTGGATCACGCGGTCGATCTCGTCCTGGCTCATGTTCGACCCCGACGGCAGGCACAGACCTGTCTCGAACAGGCGATCGCTGACCGAACCATTGCCGGCGGTGACATAGTCGGTGCCGGCGAATACCGGCTGACGGTGCATCGGTTTCCAGACCGGGCGCGCCTCGATCATCTCCGCGCCGAGCCGCTTGATCAGTTGGGACGCGGTCAGCCCGTGTATGGCAGGGTCGATCGTGCAGGTCGATAGCCAGCGCGTCGAGAAGCTCCATTCCGGTTCGGGCATCCACTCGACCCCGGGGACGTCGTCGAGTCCCGCCACGTAAGCGTCGAAGACCGCGCGCCGCGCGGCCACCCGTTTGTCCAACACTTGCATCTGGCCGCGCCCGACGCCCGCCAGTATGTTGGACATGCGATAGTTGTAGCCGACGACGCTGTGCTCGTAGTGCGGTGCCGGATCGCGCGCCTGGGTCGACAGGAAGCGCGCCCGGGCGATCAGTTCGGCATCGTCGCTCACCAGCATCCCGCCGCCGGACGTGGTAATGATCTTGTTGCCGTTGAACGAGAAGGCGGCGAGCAGACCGAAGGAACCCGACGGTTTGCCCTTGTAGGTCGCGCCCAGCGATTCCGCGGCATCCTCGATCATCGGCACGCCGTAGGCGCCGCACAGCGCCATAATGGGGTCCATATCTGCCGACTGTCCGTAAAGGTTCACTACCATCACTGCCTTGGGCAGGCGGTTCGCGGCCTTTGCCTGCGCCAGCGCGCGCTCCAGCGCCGCCGGGCTCATGTTCCAGCTCTCCGCTTCCGAATCGATGAACACGGGTTCCGCGCCCTGGTAGACGATGGGATTGGCCGAGGCGGCGAAGGTGAAGGAGGAGCAGAACACGCGATCGCCCGGTCCGACGCCGAGCAGGACCAGGGCTAGGTGCAGCGCCGCCGTCCCTGACGACAGCGCCGCGGCGTGGTCCACGCCCGCGATCCGCGCGATATCCTTCTCAAAAGCGTCGACGTTGGGGCCCAGTGGGGCTATCCAGTTGGTGCGGAAGGCCTCCTCGACGAAGGTCATCTCGTTGTCGCCCATGTGCGGCGTCGACAGCAGGATCGGCTTCTCGATCGCGCGCCGCTCCAGCACGGTCACGACGTGTCCCCGCGCGTCGACCACAGGAAGGTGGTTCACGTTGCGCGCGTCCATCAGCGTCAGCGCCTCGCGCCGCGGCGCATCGACCGTGACCGTCAGCGACGCCAGCTTCGGCAGCATATCGAGCCGATCTTCCAGACCGACGCCGTTCAGCAGCAGCCGCCGCAGGTCGCCGTCAGTCACAGTACGCTCGAACCGGCCGTCACCGTCCAGCAGCAGCACCAACCCGTGGCCGGAACGATCGATCATCGCCAGCGCGTCGCGGACTCGTGCCGTGCGCGTCGTGCTGATCGTGGTGACGTCGCTCATCTTGCCAGCCTTCTGGCGGGATTGCCTATCCATATTCCCGCTTCGCCTATCGAGCGCAGCACGACCGCGCCAGCACCGATCGTCACGTCGCTCGCGACCGACAGGTTAGGCAGCACCACCGCGCCGGCACCGACCATCACCCGGTCGCCCAGCGTCACGCCGCCCCCCAGCGTCGCGTTGGGCGCGATGTGGCAGAAGGTGCCGATCCGGATCTCGTGATCGACGACGGCGGCATGGTTGACGATCGTGCCGGTACCGACGTGCGCGCCGGGCGCGACGACCGCAGTGGCGGCGACCAGCACAGCATCCTCCAGCATCGCATCGGCGGAGACCACCGCGGCGGGATGGATCACCGTTATCGGTATCGCACCCGCAGAGAGGGCGGCCGAGTGCAGGCGTGCGCGGATGGCAGACGCACCGACGGTGACGTGGAAACGTCGGCCAGCCATTGTCTCCGTCACTTCGGGGGTCAGCACCGCGCGGCCGAGCATCGTCAGGCCCGTGCGTCCGTCCCGCACCACGATCGTGGCGGCATCGACGCCGGCCGCGAGCAGCGCCCCTGCGACCACGCGACCGTGCCCGCCAGCGCCGATCAGGTAAATCGGATCAGTTCGCATTGGCTTTCGCCATCAGCCGTGCGTTGAGCGGTATATCACGCAGCAGGGCGACGATGCGGCGCGCCGCCTGTCCGTCGCCATAGATGTTGGCGGGGGTCAATCGTCCCGCGGCGAGCGCGGTCGTGATCGCCGCGCCGATCGCCCGCGCATCGATCGGCACGTCGATGACGTTGGCGTTGCGCTCGCGCAGGTTCTGGCGCGTACCGATGTTGACCACCGGGGTGCCGAAGCTCGCCGCCTCGATGATCCCCGCGCTGGAATTGCCCACGATCACGTCTGCGCGCGCCATCGCGTCCAGGAAGTCGTCGCGTCGCAGATGCGTCACCAACGCGACATCCTCGTGATCGCGTCGTGCTTCCAGCTGCGCACGCACGTCGTCGCTGCCCGCATCGGCGTTGGGCATCAGCGCCAATACTTGCGCGCCCGTCGCCAAGGCTGCGTCTAGTATCGTGCCGGCCTGGCCGCCGGCCGTCGCCGCTTCCTGAAGAACTGGATGATAGACCATGAGCGCGATCGGTCGATCGGGATCGAATCCATGGCAGGCGGCGACTTCGAAGCGCGATTGGCGGTCGGCGTCGGCCAGTCCATCGAGGCCAGGGGCGCCAGTGACGTGGACGTTGGCGGCGTGCTCGCCCATGCGGACCAGGCGATCGCGCGCCTCGACCGTCGCGGTCAGATGGAGATGCGACAGCTTCGACACGGCGTGGCGGATCGGCTCGTCCACCGTGCCTGATCGTTCCCCTCCGTGGATGTGCGCGACAGCAATGTTGAGGTGCAGCGCGGCCACAGCGCCGGCTAGCATCTCACCGCGATCTCCGAGCAGCAGCACGAGATCGGGGCGTCGGACCTCCAGCACGTCGGTGAAGGCGGCTATCATGGAGGAGATGGCGCGCGCCATAGTCGCGCCGTTTGCGGGGGTGGTCGCGACCGGCACCTGCGCCACGATAGGCAAGCCGCTTGCTTCAATCTCGCGGACCGTGTCGCCGTGGGTAGGGGACAAGTGCATTCCCGTTACCAGTACCGACAGGGACAGGCCGGGCTCGGCATGGATCGCGGTGAGCGTACCACGCATCAGCCCAAAATCGGCGCGGGTGCCGCTGATGTAGACAATCCGACGTGTCATGCTGAGGCCAGGTCGTCCCAAGTGAGCGGCGTGCCCTGTGCGATGGCGCGCGCCAGCGTGCGCCCACCGATCTCGTCGATATGGGTCGGTGCGATGCCGGTACCCGGACGCAGCAGCGTGACATCGCCACGCGTCAGCATCGTGCCCGCGGAGAGATCCCGCGCCGCCGCCACCGACCGGCGTGCGACCGCGCGCACCGGCAGTTCGGCGTCCGTGGGCGCCTTTACCGGAGATCCCAAGGCCGCCTCCACCGTGCGGATCTGCGCGATCAGTCTGGTCATCTCGCCGGGCGTCAGCGAGGCGCGATGATCCGGCCCCGGCAGCGTCCGATCGAGCGTGAAATGCTTCTCGACGATTTGCGCGCCCATCGCCACTGCCGCGGTCGAGACCGCCAGCCCCAGCGTATGGTCGGAGTAGCCGACGGGCATGCCGGTTTCCACGGCGATAGTCTGCATCGCGCGCAGGTTCACGTCGCCCGGCTCGGCCGGGTAATTGGAGGTGCAGTGAAGGACCGTCACTACTTCCTCCAGCGGGGCGGCGAGGCCGTGTGCTTCACGCGCCCGGCCGATCACCGCCAGCGCATCGACGATCTCCGCCAGCGTCGCCATGCCCGTCGACACGATCAGCGGGAGGTCCTTGCCCGCCAGATGGCGCAGAAAAGGATGGTTGGTGATCTCTCCCGAAGGAACCTTAATCCGCCGTATGCCCAGGGCGACCAGCATGTCGGCGGCATCTTCGTCGAACGGCGTCGACATGAATTCGATGTTTGCGCGAGCGCAGCGGGCGACCAGCGCCTCGTGCAGTGCGTCCGACATCTCCAGCGCCTTCAGCATCGCGTGCTGCCCACCTTCGCCTGTCTCGCGCTTCTGATACTCAGCTTTCTCCGCCTGATGGCTGACCAGCTTGTCGGCGGAGAAGGTCTGAAACTTGATCGCGTCGGCGCCGGCACGGGCTGCGACGTCTACCATTTCCAGCGCGTGCTCGGCGTCGCCGTTGTGATTGACGCCGGCCTCGGCGATGACGAAGACGCTCATGATCGTGCTCCTTGCGGCGGCCGCCAGTCGAGACGACGACAGGTTTCCGCGATATCGATTTCCAAGTTGCCGAGTAGTTGCGAGGCGAGACGACCGCGTCCCGCGAGGGTGAGTGCTGCGCGCAACAGGGCGGTCGGCACCGGCAGCAATCGCGGCGTCAGCCCGTGCAGCGCTGCCAATCGCTCGATCACGTCGCGAGTGGATGAGGGATGGCCGTCGCTGACCAGCAGCGGCGCGCCCGGCGCGGCGGGATGATCAATCGAATGCGAAACGAGGTCGGCCAGCGTGTCCAGCGAAACGAGATCGCGCCGGTTCCGCGTCACCGCGCCGAGCGGCAGCGGCAGCCCGCGGCGCATCGCGGCGACGAGGCCGCCGAGATTGCCCTTGGGATAAGGACCGATCACCAGTGGCGGCCGGATTACCACCACCTCCAGGCCGGTGTCGCGGGCGATTGCGTCCAAGCCCTGCTCCGCCTCCCACTTGGATCGTGCGTAGGCGTTTTCCGGCCGTGGCGGATCGTCGGCACGGAAAGGACGATCGCCCGTACGTCCCCCGTGCACGTGAGCGGAGGAGATATAGATAAATCGGCGCATCCCCGCAGCCGCCGCTCCGCGCGCCATAGCCAACGTAAGGGCGACGTTGACTTGGCGGAACGGCTCGTCCGCCGCCTCCGCTTCCCGGCCGAGGACGTGTGTTCGCGCGGCGCAATGGACGACGACGTCGACACCCCTGAATTCTTTCTTCCACTGGATTTGGTCGAGAGACGCCCAGCGACGCCGCGCAACGGCGGGATGCCAGCTGCCTTCCGTTCGCGTGACTGCGACCGTGTCGAAGCCGTTGCGGGCCAATCGATCGACGATCATCCGTCCCACAAAACCGTTGGCACCGGTCACCAGGACGCGGGACGATGCGATCATTGGAGCCGCATAACCGCGACCATCGGTCAGGGCAACAAAAGGGCGCTGCCCTTGATCGCCTGTTCTAAGATCACTAGGCGTTCCCCGATGACGACATGCCGACCAGCTCCGAGCGAGCGGGGATTCTTCCAATGAAATGGCATCCCGCCGGCATGATGCTGACCGTCTGGACTGTGTGCTTCACGCTGTTTTTCGTGCTGCCGTTCCAGCTCGTCGGCCGAGAGATCACCGGCTTCGGACTGGCCATGCTGGTCGCCTCCGTCATGGCGTTCTGCATCGGCGCATGGTTGCGGACGCATGCCATGCCCCAGCATCGGCAAGGTCAGGTCGCCATGCCGGATTTCTCCCGTACCGACCCGGTGCTGATAGCGGCCTCGCTGATCGGCATCCTGGTGCTGCTGCTGGAATGGCGTTCGAACGGGGGTGGCCTGTCGGACGCGTGGAACGTCCGCAGCGATCGGACCACCGCCCTGCTCTACGGCGCCGATTCCGGCAGTTCGCTGAGCTTCCAGATCGGCTTTCTCTTCTCGCCGGTCGGCTACACCGTCATCGCCCGCGAGATCATCTTTCGTACCCCGGTGCGGCCCATCCGACTGGCCATCCTGGGTTTCGGCCCCCTGCTCGCCAGCTCGCTGGCACTGGGCGGGCGCGCGCCGCTGTTATGGGGCTTCACCATGATGGCGCTATCGGTAATGACCAAGCGCTGGACCATCATGCCGCCATCCACCATGGTGCGACAACGGAATCCGCGAACCGTGATGATGGTGATTGCGGGCGGCATCGCCGCCCTGTTTGCCCTGAACTATTTCGTCCAGGTCTTCGTCGTGCGCGCCGAGGGTATTGGCGGGATCGAGAACATGTTCGACTCGGTTGCGACCATTTGGGGCGTGACCTTCGAGGGGCCGTCGGCGGAGTGGATGAAGCGGATACTCGGCGTCGGTAATACCTACCTGATCTTCGTGTTCTCTTGGTACATCACACAAGGAATCGTGATCGCCAGCACGCTGTTCTCCGGGTATGAAGGGCCGCCTATGTTCGGTTCCTACGGCATCGAACTGGTCAGCGCGGCGGTACGGCGCACTAACGGCGCCTATCTGGCGGAACGCAACCTGGAGCTGAACGACCTGAACGTCTTCGGCTATCTGCCCAGCGCATTCGGAACGTTGTACGTCGATTACTGGTATTTCGGGTTGCTGATTGCGGGAGTTTGGGGATATATCGCCGGAATCGTGTACGCCCGCGTGCGATTGCTGAACGATGTGCGATGGGCGCTGGCGGCACCCTTCGTCATGCAAGGCATCGGGACCAGCGTTATCAACACGCCGCTGGGCACCACCAATGGCCTGGTCTCGCTCAGCTGGATGACTCTCGCCTTCTTCCTCGCGCGGCCGGCTACCCCGGCCATCAGATATTCCGGCGACAGAGAAATGCTCGGCTTCCCGTCGGCGTGACGGCGTCGGCGCGTGGTCGGGCGTCGGTCGATCTCAGCCCAGCACGCAGGTGATGACGCGCCGTTCGCCTTCCTCCACCATGCCCCCGCGATGGATACCCTTGGTATCGAAGGCGACGATCGACCCTTTCGGACTCACAATCTGCCACGTGCTGCCTACGATCCGGGCGCTTTCGGGCTGGTCGTCGGGCAGGTCGTTGCCAAACGACCCCTTCTGTCGAAGCTTGGCCGGAAGCGCGGCGAACCGGCGCCGCGCGGCGAGGTCGGTCGCGGCCAAGCCATTGTGATCGTTGGCCTCACATAACAGGTCGTCGATGCGTGAGATGACCATGTTGTTCGATCCGACCGCGTAGCTGAAAGGGCCGTTCGTTGGGCCAACATCGGAGCAGTAGATGATCACCTTCAGGTCGCCGCCCGACGCATCGCGGTGATAATAGGCGGTCTTCGGAAGTGTGCGGCCTCTCAGGTCGCCGAAGATGTCGCGCCAGAAGCTGTCGGAGCGATCGTTGATCTGCGGGTTCACGTCAATTAGCCGCGCCGGCCGGCCGAGATAGTCAGCCGCGGCGATGCTGAGCCCCGATTCGTCGAAGATCGTCTCGATCAGGGCAAACAGATCGGGCGAGGAGGTGCGATCGGTGGTCGAACGCGATTCCTCGAACGCCCGCCCTGCCGCCGTGCCTCCCCGGCGTGCCGCCAGCCGTTCGAAATAGGGTTCCGCGAGCGCCATCAACTGGGTCACCCGCGCCAGCGGCATGGTGAGCACCGCGATGCCCTGCGTATCGAGCTGGCCGATCGCGGGATTGGTCGCTGCATCGGTGCGTCGGGGCGCTTTACGGACGAAGCCGAGCGCGTTTCGCGCCGCGACCCCGATGAATCCCAGCCGATCGCGAAGCGACCTGCCGTTGCGATATTCGGTTGGGATCATCTCGTAATGTACGACCCGTTTGGCGGCGAGGAGAGCGAACCGGCTCGCGTAGCCCGCCAAGGCTGCCATCTTCCGGCTCCACCCGGCCGCGCTGACCAAGTCGGCATAAGCGTCGTGACGGGTGTAATCGATCAGGTCGCTGCGCCATACGAACGTCGCATCAATCGGCACGACGGCGTGGGGGGCGGGCTGGACGCGATAATCGGCAACGGTGGCCATCGCCTGCTAACTCCCGGTTTCTGCGGCGTGACGATCCGATCCGGACCGCGCGCTGTGAAGCCGCGGCCATAACGACGGCCCGATCGCGGGGCAATTCCATGGTGTTTGTGATCTGACACGCTATGGAAATCAGGAGATCAGCCCAGTGGAAGGTGGCATGTCACAGGAACCGGTCACGCGCGTGTTGGTGACCGCTGCCAGCGGCGCCGTGGCGCGACACCTGATCGCGCGGCTGCGCGCAGGCGGTGTCGCGGTCACCGCTGCAGCGCGGGAACAAGTTGCCGGCCTGCCGCCTGACGTTCGCACTGTCGCAGTAGGGACGGTCGATGGCGACACCAGCTGGGGCGCCGCACTGACTGGGGTGAGCCATGTCGTCCATGCCGCGGCGCTGACCACGATCGCGCCGGACGACGACGAGGCCGAGTTCGACATGGTCAACCATCGGGGCACGCGCGCGCTTGCCGAGCAGGCGGCGTCCGCGGGTGTGCGGCGCTTCATCCAGATCAGTACGGCGGCCGTGGCGGGCCGCAGGTCGGGCAAGGCGCCGATCGCACCCGACGGGGTAACGGCGCCCGGCAACGCCTACGCCCGGTCAAAGCTCGCTGCGGAGGCGGCGCTTTGGGAGATTTCCGATCGTACTAGGCTGGAGGTCGTGGTCGTGCGTCCGCCACGGATCATATGGCCGGCCCTGAAAGGCAACCTGCGCCTATTCGAGCGACTGATTGGGCGAGGGGTGCCGCTTCCGCTCGGGGGTATCCGCGACAATGCCCGAGACAACGTGTCACCGGACAATCTGATCGCGATCATCGAGGCCTGCCTGACCAGCCCCGCGGCCGCGGGCCACGTCTTCTTCGCGACCGACGACGACCCGCTGTCAACCCGTGCGCTTGCCGAGAGGATCGGCGCGCGGCTCGGCCGGCGCGCGCGCCTAGTGTCGCTTCCGCCGGCGGTGTTGCGCGCGGTGGTCGCGATAATGCCCGCGCGGCTGCTGGGTGGGCTGAACCGGCAGGAGATGGTCTCCGAGCTCCTGGACGATTTCCGCCTCGACGTCAGGCCCACGCGCGAGCGGCTCAACTGGCGACCGGAGCCGGGCACGCTTTAGCGACGCGCGCGTTCGCCCCTTACCGCCCCATCGTTGGAGACCCTCGCCTTGCCGGTAAGCCGCAGACCGTTCCTCGCAGGTTTCGCCCTCGCGGCCGGGAGCGCTTGCGTCCCGCGGATCGCCGCGGCGTCGGCGGGGATCGTCCGATCGATCCTCGACCTGCTTCCGTCGACGGAATGGGAGGCAATCTCGGCGGGCACGTCGGACTTCGATTGCGGTCCGGTGATCGCGGCCGGGCTGGCGGGAGGAGGGACGATCTTCTTTCCCGCCGGCCGCTACGTCGTGGCAACGCCCATTGCGTTCCGGCCCAGGATAGCGGGACGGTTCGCACCCGGCGTCACGCTGGTAGGCGCAGGGATCGGCCAGACGGTGTTCCACGACCGAACGAGGGCGCGCGCGCTGTTAGATTTCGATAGCGGCACCAACGCGGAGACGGGCTTTCGCGCCATCAATGGCATCCACCTGGAGGGCTTTACGATCGAGGGCGGGCGCGCCGGGGCCACGACAGCGGCGATCCGCTTTCGCGGCTGCTATCAATCGTCGATCCGGCAGGTGTACATCGTCGACCGGCGCGGCGACGGGATCAGCATCCCGTGCCTGTTGGGTGATATCGACGGATCCAACATGGTGACGATCGAGGACGTGCGTATCGAGAATTGCGCCGGCTGGGGGATAGCGGCGGCCGCGGCACCCGGACGCAACGAGATCTCCTTCCTCGGCCTGCGCCGGGTCATGGTGCAGAATTGCGGCATCGGTGCCGCGAGCGGCGCGACGCCAGGCAGCGGCGGCATGCAGTACAAGGGGCAGATGCTGACGATGGATCAGTGCGCCTTCACCGAGAACCGAAATGTCGGCCTGTTCATCCCGGGCGAAGCGGGCCTCGCCGTCAATATCCAGGTCACGTCGACGGCGTTCGAAAACAATGTCGGACGACATCTGCTATGCACCGGGGTCTCGGTGTTCCGCGGCACCAACCTCCAGCTCTTCAGCAACGACCAGCGGCGCGCGACAACCGGGTGCGAGTTCTCCGCTCGAACCGACACGGTGCGCGGCGTCGCCATCGACGGCGTGCTGGTGCGTGCGACGGCCGGCAACGCCCCTTACACCGCGTTCCGCTTCGAAGGACCGCACCTCATTCCCGGCAGCTACGACGTGCGCGGCGTTGTCTGGGACGATTTTGGCCATCCGGGTCAGATCAAGGCGGTGGGCGTCGCCCTCTAGGCGTGTTGGATGGCCAGGTAGCGAGGACGATGCCCCGTCAGCCGACGCGAACCGCGATCTCAGTGCCCAGCTGTCCGGCGAATGCGCGTATTGCCGGGTCGGGCCGGGCCGCGTCGAACCCGCGGAATGACATGAAGTCGCCGGGAAAGCTGCCTTTCAGCAGATGGCTGACGATCCGCTCCTGCCGTGCTCGCAGATCGTCCACCGCCGGGGTCGCGGCGAGGCGAGCCGGCAGGTCGGGGATATCGGCCTTGCCGCGCAAGGGGATGTAGTCGCCGGGCGTGTAGTAATAGGCCTCAACCGTGATCGACTTCATACCGGTCAGCGCCGCTTGCATTCCCAGCGTACCGGTTTCGGTGAAGCTGGCGCCCACCTCGGCCAGCAGCGCGTTGCCGGGAACGTCGTAGGGCACAATGACGACATTGGGAATCGCGCGCAGCCGCTCGATCAGCGAAATCTGGCGAAAGCCGAACTGAAGCGGATGGTCCTTGACCACGATCACGTAGCCGGCCGCGGAGAATGCCTGCGCTGCGGCGACCAGGATCTCGTCGTGGTCGATCAGTTCCAGCGATCGTA
Source organism: Sphingomonas sp. (assembly GCF_964263785.1). Taxonomy (GTDB): domain Bacteria; phylum Pseudomonadota; class Alphaproteobacteria; order Sphingomonadales; family Sphingomonadaceae; genus Sphingomonas. The sequence goes on along the minus strand of NZ_CAXVWL010000071.1, from coordinate 18,296 downwards.
TCCAGTAATCGATCGACGCCTCCGGGAATAGCTGGAGCGCGATGAACAGACGTCTGTCCTTCGGGAAGGTCTCCATCCGCTCACGCCAATCCCGATCGATCAGTCGCAGCATGCGGATGTCCCTGAGCCGCGGCTTGTGGCCAAGCGAGAACTGCGCGTCCATATAGTGGAGATTGAGCGGATCGCGCTTCCACCACGAAATGGCTTGGAACGCGACCGAGCGCAGTGCGAAATAGCCGATCGTTCTGAGGAAACGGCTTCGCGTGTACCGCGCCTTGGACGGAATGTAGGCGGGAACGAAGAGCGGATCGGCGATTGCGTGAATGGCAGCATCGATCTCGCCCGCTGAGGGCACCACGTCGTCGCGGGTCAGCAACTGCCCGCGCAGCACCAGCATCGACGTCCCTGGCACCGGTCCCGCCGTCAGCTCGAAATAGGGGGTGCGGCGTCGCGCGGCCATGCGCGCCAGCACGTCCTTGACGTAGCGGTCGATGGGCCAGCTGAGCACCGCGACCGGCGTCTCGTCGTCCAGTACGCGGTCCATCGCCTCGGCCATCGCCAGCGCCATCGCCGCCGCCCGCCTTATTGGATACCAGCGCAGCACGCGGCAGCGGGCGACGACATCGGCGATCTCGTCCGCCGAAAGGAGCACGGATTCTGTCGCTGCGGCACGATAAAATCGGCGGTAGGCGGCGTAGAAGCCGTCGACGACCGACACGTCGCCCTCGCCGCGCAGATCGGTTACGAGGCGCACGTGCTCGTAGCCCAGGTTGCGCCCGACCTCGCGCCACCACGGCTCCGAATTGTGGATGGAGAAGATCAGGACGGTTCCGGCACGCGCGGTCATGGCTTCGGGCTTCCAGGCTCGGGATATTCGGGAATGGCGTGTAGCGCACGCACCACGAGGAACAGGTACACCGCTGAAGTGGCGACATTGGCGATCGCGGCCCCCAGGATGCCAAATTTCCACGTCGACCCGGCCAGCATCATACCACCGCAGGCAAAGGCGATCAGTTGCGCCCTGCCCAGCATCTTCTCGCGCAGGCGAGCATTGACGACCATGCCGGCGAAGTCAGCCGCGATACGCAGCATCGTGCCGGTGAGCAGGACCGCCGCCAGTAAGTAGTCGAGATGATATTTGGTCGAGATCGCGCGGTCGAGCGCTAGGTCGAGCGCGATACTGGCTACTGCGGCACCGACGGCAAGCGACAGCAGTACCAGATACTCGCGACGCAGTCGGCGGACAAGCGACGCGACGGGCTCGACCTTGGCTACTCGGAAGATTGCCGGCGTAATACGGTTGAACGAGGCGACGGTGTAGAGCTGATAGCCGAAGAAGATCAGTAGCACGTGACGGAAATAGATGCCGGCGTCGGCGAGCCCGGCGAAGGTGCCGACCGCCAAACGATCGTACTGCAGCATCAGGAACGCGACCACCCCAATACGGAAATGGGTGAAGGACGCCCGGTGTTGCCCCCTGATGTGCCCTCGCCACGCGAGGCGCGAGGCCGGCCGTGTATCCTTCCTGATCCGCTGCCAGCCGACGACGATCGCGACCGTCGAGATCACCGAGGCGATCGCCCAGGCGGATAGTACGAAGTTCAACGTCAGCCGGCTGGAGGCGAACAGCATGTCCGGCAGCGCGACGGCGAGCACCGCCAAATTCTTGATCGCGACGAGGTTAACCAGCCTGCGGTAGCGCCGGTCGATCAGCGACATCTGATAGGCCTGATTAGCGATGTGCTCGGCGACGACGACGCTCGCCGCGAGCAGGAGCTGCAACGCGTTCAGCTTGGCCATAAACGCTGCAATCAGCAGGAAGGCGGGCAGCATCAGCGTGTAGTTGAAGCCCCAGAAGGGCACCGTAGCCGCCACCATCCCATCGAACGTCGGCTCCGGCTCTCCCGCCATGCGGCGCTGGATGTCTATGTGCCTTTCCCACCCGAAGCCGAGCGCGAACAGCCCGATCAGCGTCACAACGAGGCCGAACTGGCCCGCCGCCGACAAGCCCAGCGAATAGGTGATCCCGGCAACGAAACCGGCACGCGCGAAGATTTCGATCAGCTTGATCGCGACGAGGTACATGGGATGTCGGTGGGATCTACCAGGCCGTCCAGCCGCCATCAGCGGCCAGCACTTGGCCCGTGACGTAGCGGGCGGCGGGCGATGCCAGGAACAGCATCGGGCCGACGATCTCGTCCGCGGTCGCCATCCGACCCATCGGCACCCGCTTGGCGTAGAGATCGCCGAATACGCCGTTCTGTCCCGAGCCGACCCCGCCGGGTACCAGCGCGTTGACGCGGATGTCGTCCTTCGCCCAATGTGTCGCCAACCACCGAGTTAGGCCGATCACTGCCGCCTTCGAGGCGGAGTAGACCGCGGGCGTGTTGATCGAGCCGCCGAGATAGTCCGATCCCTCGTAAATTCGCGCATCCGGGCCGACTAGGCCGTAGATCGACGAGGTCTGGATGACGCTGCCGCCGCGCCCGCCGGCGACCATCACTCGGCCCGCCGCCTGAGCCATCAGGAACATGCCGTCGATGTTGACTGACATCACCTCCCGCCAGGTCGCGATGGGGTAATCCTCAAACGGAGCGAAGAAAGCGCGCGGGTCGGCAGTCTTGGTGGCGGCGTTGTTGAGCAGGATGTCGATACCGCCGAAACGGTCCGCGACCGCGTCGACGCAGTCCCGGACGGAGTTCGCGTCGGACACGTCGCAGGCAAAACCCTCGACCCGGCCGTCGATGGCGGCCGCGATCGCGCCCGCAGTGTCCGCGGACAGGTCGACCACGGCCACCGCCGCGCCGCGTGCTGCCAGACCGGCGCAGAACTTGGCGCCCAAAATGCCGGCGCCGCCGGTGACCAGCGCCACTTGGCCATCGAGGCGAGTGGGGTCGCTCATTAGTTGTGCGGTCGGAATACCGGCTTCACGGCCGGTCCCTCAAGCAGCGTTTCCGGCCCATCGGCCAGTGCCTGCGCGTAGACCGCCATCGAGCCGTCGAGCGCGTCGAGCGTCAGGTCGAGCTCGGCGTCGCCGTGAGCCCGGCTGAACGCGATCCACGGCATCATCACGCCGCGCCTGAGCATCTCCTGCGCGAACAGCGTCCGCATCGGGGGCGAGGGGGTACCGGCCTCGTCGCGCGCGACGAGGTTCGGCGCCACCGCCGGCCCCTCTACCATCAGATAATTCCCCAGGCCGTGCCGCCTGGCCACCTCCGCCCATCCGTCACGCAATCTGGTGCCATAGTTCCACAGGTGGCCGGCGACATCCTCCTCCTCGTTGATGCGGGACGCCGCCAGGAACGCGCCCAGCGCCGGCATCTCGCCGCCGTGCGTGGAAGAAAGGAGGAAGGTACGCTCCATTCCCGGCTCGTCGATCGAGCCCACCCGCATGAACTCGCGTTTGCCGGTCACGGCGGCCAGGCTGAAGCCGTTGGCCATTGCCTTTCCGAACGTCGACAGGTCGGGTTCGACCTCGAAGAAGGTTTGCGCACCGCGCAGGTGCCAGCGAAAGCCGGTAATCATCTCGTCCAGGATGAACAGCGCGCCCTCGCGCGTGCACAGGTCGCGTACCTGTCCCAGGAAGCCGGCCTGATGGGTGCCGTGCGGCCACGCTTCCGGATCGCCGGAGCCCTGCGGCGTGATGTGCGTGGCGGGCTCCATCATCACCGCTGCGATCTCGCCGGGATGCTCGTCGAACAGGCGGGAAAGGCTGGCGAAATCGTTGTAGTCGAAGACCAGCGTCGAGCTAGTCTGCGGCGCATCGACGCCGCGCTGCAGCGCGGTCGTGCCGATGAACCAATCGTCGAACGAGAAGAACGGATGCTGGCGCGGCACGCAGACGAAGCGCCGTCGAGTGTAGGCCCTTGCGATCTTGACCGCGGCAGTGGTGACGTTGGAGCCGTTCTTGGCAAACTTCACCATCTCGGCCGAGGGGATCAGGTCGCAGACCCGCTCGGCGGCCTCGAGTTCAACGGTGGAGGCGCGGGTGAGGTTCACGCCCTTCTCAATCTCGGCGATCGCGGCCGCGTTCACGCGATCGTCGGCGTAGCCGATGGTGACCGCGCGGAGCGCCATCCCATAGTCGAGTAAGCGATTGCCCTGCGTATCCCATACATAGGCGCCCTTGCCCCGGTCGAGCATGGGAGGCGCGATCGCGGGAAACTGGTCGTCGCCGCGCGAGTAGGTGTGCGCGCCGCCCGGGATCGTGCGGTGCAGTCGTCGGCGCAGATCGGCGAAATCGTTCTGGGCGTTGGAAAGTCTGGTGGCCATGCCCGTCCGCTACCTCACTGCCGCCACAGCGGATAGGGGGCGCGGTTTGGCCGCACCACTGCCGTCTTGGGATTGCCGATGTACAGGCTGTGCGCCGGCACGTCGCGGTCGAGCACCAGGCTCTCGGTCGCGATCTGGCACATCTCGCCGATCGTCGCGGCGCCGAGCACCGCCGCACCCGGCCGGAGCGTCACGTGTCGGCCGAAGCAGGGATAGACGTCATGGTTCGATCCCACGCCGACGCGCTGGTAGCTGACGAAATAATCCGAGTAGACGCCGCGACCCAGCACCGTCCCGAGCGGATGAACGAGCAGGAAGATGCTGGGCAGCTCGACCTCGTAGTAGATGTCGCAGCCGTGCAGCGCCTTGTTCAACAGGAACAGCTTGGAGCAAGCGGAAGTAACGCCGCGCTGGCGGTGCAACTCGTTGGCGAGCAGATAGAGCCACATGCAATACTGATCACCGTGAAGGTGATCGAAGACCGCGTCGGTGCCGTCGAAGAAATATTTGTTATCGACGGCCTGGAAGCAGTGCTCCAGGCGGGCGAGCGCGTGCGGCACCGCCTGCATCAGCGCATCGGGCGACAGCTTCTCGCCGTCAGGGATCAGGTTATCGCACTGTCGCGCCGCCAACGCCGCCAACGCCTCGGGCGCGAGCGACGCGCGCATCCGCGCGATCATGATCGGCTACCCTTCTGACTCCTGACCGGCACGCCGTTGGTGTTCAGATAGGTGCGTACCTTGATCGGCGAGTGATCGGTGAAGATGAACATCGACGAGATGGTGATCGCCGAGGCGCCCGCGTCGAGCGCCGCTTTGCAGTCGGCGAGGCTCCCAGCGCCCGACGACGCGATCAGCGGCACGTCTAGCTTGTCCGCCAGCGTCGCGATCAGGTCCAGGTCGTAGCCGTTCATCATGCCGTCTCGATCGATCGAGGTGAGCAGGATTTCGCCAGCGTGCGCGTCCTGCATCCTGAGCGCCCACTCGGATGCGTCCATGCCGGTCGCCCGGTGACCGCCGCGCGCGAAGACCTTCTTTGCGCCGGCCTCCTCCCGGTAATCGACGGAGGCGACGATGCATTGGTCGCCGAAGCGGCTGGCGGCACGGGTGACGAACCCGGGATCGGCGACCGCGGCGGAATTTATGCTCACCTTGTCGGCGCCTGCCTTCAGCAGCGCCTCGATCTCTTCGAGACTGCGGACGCCGCCACCCACGGTGAAGGGGATGAAGACCTCTTCCGCGACGCGCTCGATTATTGGGGAGGCGACGACGCGATCCTCGCCGGTCGCGTCTATGTCGACGATGATGAGCTCGTCAATGCCGTAGCTGTCGTACACCTTGGCGGTGGAAACCGGATTGCCCGCCTCGCGCTGGTCGGCGTCGAAGCGGCGCAGCTTGACCAGCCGACCACCGCGGATCAGGAACTTAGGGATGATGCGCTTCTTGAGCATCTAGAATCGGTGCTCCACCCAGTTGGTCAGCAGCTGGAGGCCGTTGTCCTGGCTCTTCTCGGGGTGGAACTGCGCCGCAATCAGGTTGTCGCGCCCGACGGCGGCCGTCACCGGGCCGCCGTGGTCGCAGGTAGCGATCCGGTCCTCGGGATCGGCGCAGACCATGTGGAACGAGTGGACGAAATAGTAATCGCTTTCCCCGTCCGGCAGTCCGTCGAACAGCCAGGCGTTGGAACCCGAGAAGCTGACCGCGTTCCAGCCAACGTGCGGCACCTTGGCGGGCGGGGCCACCTTCAACGGCACCACTTCCGCATCCAGCCAGCCGAGCCCCTCGTGCTCGCCGTGCTCGTAGCTCCTGCGCGCGAATAGCTGCATGCCGAGGCACACGCCGAGGACGGGTTTCCTCTCCTCCATGGCTAGGCGGTCGAGCACCGGACGCAGGCCGCTGGCGTTGATCGCCGCCATGGCGTCGCCGAACGCGCCCACGCCTGGCAGCAGCAACCGATCCGCTTCCGCCAGTTCGCCGGGATCCTTCGACAGGACGACGTCCGATCCCACGAATTCGAGGGCGTTCGACAGCGAGCGAACGTTGCCCATGCCATAGTCGATAATCGCGATGGTCATGGCCGAGGCCGGTAGCGCAGACCGCGACGGCTTGGAAGCGACGTCACATACCCGGGAGCCGCGACGGCGAGCGGGGCGGTGCGCCGGCGGGACGATGGTTGATTTTCTCAGGCCGTTCGGCCAACCGCCCAGGTGATTTCATCGATGCACCGATGGGGTATCGAGGCGCGACCGCCCCTATCGTAGCGATCCCGCATACACATAGGCACAGGAACATGAGCGGCAAAACAGCCTTGATCACCGGGATCACCGGCCAGGACGGATCGTACCTGGCCGAATTTCTGCTCGAGAAGGGATATACGGTTCACGGCATCAAGCGCCGCTCGAGCCTGTTCAACACCGATCGCGTCGACCACATCTATCAGGATCCGCACGCGACCGACGTGCGGTTCATGATGCATTACGGCGACCTGACCGACACCAGCAACCTGGTGCGCATCATCCACCAGACCCAGCCCGATGAGATCTACAATCTCGGCGCGCAGAGCCATGTGGCGGTCAGCTTCGAGGCGCCCGAATACACCGCCGACGTCGATGGCATCGGAACGTTGAGGATGCTGGAGGCGATCCGCTTCTTGGGATTGGAGAAGAAGACGCGCTTCTACCAGGCGTCGACGTCCGAGCTCTACGGCCTGGTCCAGGAGACGCCCCAGCGCGAGACGACCCCGTTCTATCCGCGCAGTCCCTACGCCGTGGCGAAGCTCTACGCCTACTGGATCGTGGTCAACTACCGCGAAGCCTACGGCCTGTTCGCGTGCAACGGCATCCTGTTCAACCATGAATCGGAGCGGCGCGGGGAGACCTTCGTCACGCGCAAGATCACGCGCGGGCTGGCCGACATCGCGCAAGGCGCGGCCGAGTGCCTCTACCTGGGCAACATGGACGCGCGGCGGGACTGGGGACACGCCAAGGACTATGTCCGGATGCAGTGGATGATGCTCCAGCAGGACGCGCCCCGCGATTACGTGATTGCCACGGGCGTGCAGTACAGCGTGCGGGAGTTCGTCGACCAGGCGGCCGATCGGATCGGCGTGACGCTTCGCTGGGAGGGCGAGGGAGTCGAGGAGCGCGGCGTCATCGCCGCGATCGCCGACGGCGCGCAGGCGCAGCGCTGCCCGGCGATGCGGGTCGGCCAGACGGTCGTCCGCGTTGACCCGCATTACTTCCGCCCGGCCGAGGTGGAGACGCTGCTGGGCGACGCCGGCAAGGCCAAGGCGGAACTCGGCTGGTCGCCGGAGATCAGCTTCGCCGCGATGGTCGACGAGATGATGGAGGCGGACCTGCTCGCCGCGCGCAAGCAGGCGATGGTGAAGGGCGTCACCTGGTGAGCAACGCCGTTTTCCCGCTGCTCGAGGGCGAGGCGCCGCGCATCGAGGACGCGCGCGGCTGGCTCCAGGTGCTGTACGAGACGCCGAATACCGTGCTGAAACGGTCGTTCAGCCGCGCGGGCGTGTTTCGGGGGCTCCACGCGCAAGCCGCCCCGTCGCCGCAGACTAAGATCATCCGCGTCGCCTCCGGCAGGATCATCGACTTTCTGGTGTCGCTGGACGACTCCGCCCGCACCCTGCACCATCGCGAGATCGGACCCGGCGACGGATGGATCCGCGTCGCCGCGCGGTACGCGCACGGCTTCTACGCGCTGGAGGACACCATATTCGAATATGTCTGCGACGGCGGATATGACGAGAGTTCCGAGCAGGCCTTCTCGATCCTCGATTCTCTACGGGACATGGGGATCGTCAATCCGATCCTGTCGGATAAGGATTGCGGCGCCCCCGCTCTCCGCGCGGTGATCGTATGACCAAAGTCACGCTGCTCACCGCATCGTACAATTCGGCGCGAACCATCCGCGATACGGTGAGGTCGATCGAGGTGCAGACCCATCCCGACATCGAACACATTGTGATCGACGGCGCGTCCAAGGACGATACGCTGGCGATCGTCGGGGCGGGCACGCGCATCGCGCACGTCGTCTCCGAACCCGACAAGGGCATCTACGATGCCTACAACAAGGGGCTGGCGCTGGCATCGGGCGAGATCGTCGCCTTTCTCAACTCCGACGACTTCTACGCGCATCCGCGCGTCGTCGAGCAGATGGTGCGCCTATTCGACGGGAATCCTGATTTGGACGCCGTCCATGCCGACCTCGTCTACGTCGATCAGTATGACGTGACGAAGGTCACGCGGTTCTGGAAAGGGCGGCGCATGACGCCGGGACTGATCCGTCAAGGCTTCCACCCAGCGCATCCGACGCTGTTCCTGCGCCGCGGCGTGTACGAGCGCGCGGGCGGCTTCGACTTGTCCTACCGAATGGCCGCTGACGTCGAGTTCATGAATCGTATCTTCGGGCGGTTCCACGTGCGTGACGCCCATGTCGATGACATCTGGGTCATCATGCGGGAGGGCGGCATGACCGGGGGCGGGATCCGCAGCGTCCTGCGGCAGAATCGCGAGGTGAAGCGCGGCCAGCGGGCTAATGATATTCGCAGCCCGCTCCTGCTGTTCGCCGCGGCCAAGATCCTTGACCGAAGCCTGCAACGTCTGCGCGCGCGCCGCGTGACCCTGCAGCCGCTGAGTTTCGACCGGTGATCGCTGATCGCCGCGTGCTGGCGATCGTGCCCGCGCGCGCCGGATCGAAAGGACTTCCCGGCAAAAACGTGCGGCCGCTGCACGGCAAGCCGCTGCTGGCTTGGCCGATCGCCGCGGCGCGGGGCTCGCGCTACGTCGACCGCACGATCATTTCCACCGACGATGCCGGCTACGCCGCGATCGCGGTCGCGCATGGCGCGGAGGCGCCGTTCCTGCGACCTGCGGACCTCGCCGGCGACGCGGCACCATCGATCGGGTTCGTCCTTCACGCAGTGGACACGCTGGCTGCCGACGGCGACCACTACCACTATGTCGTGCTGCTCGAGCCGACGTCGCCGCTCACCGAAGCGCAGGACGTCGATGCCGCGCTGGAGCAGCTGGTGGCGGAGCGCGCGTGCGCGGACGCGGTCGTCGGGATTGCTCCGATGGAGACGACGCATCCTTCCTTCGCAGTGCGTCGCGACGATGTCGGCGTGATCCGTCCGCTTCTGTCGGAGAGCTTCGGCGACCTGCCGCGACGCCAGGATCTGGAGCCGATCTTCGCGCTTGACGGCACGCTCTATATCTCGACCGTGGAAGCGCTTCGGCGGGAGTGCGGCTTCGCGCACGCACGGACGCTGGGCTACGTCACCGACCGGTTTAAGGCGGCGGAAGTCGATGACTTGGTAGACTTCCTCTGCGTCGAGGCGCTAATGGCGCACCGAGCCAAGGCGGGCGGCGGGGGAAGGGCCGGCTGACGCGGCAACGAGAACCCAAGGATTTCAGATGCGTAAATGCGTGCGGTGCTTGACGCCCGAGACGGTGGATACGATCACCTTCGACGAAGCGGGCGTGTGCAGCGTTTGCCGACAGATCGAGTTCAAGAAAGACAAGATCGACTGGGAACAGCGTGGCCGGCAGCTCCAGGAACTGATCGCGGAGTATAAGGGCAAAGGACTTTACGACTGCATTGTCCCGTATTCGGGCGGCAAGGATTCGGTCTTCCAGTTGTACTACATCACTCGGGTGCTGAAGCTGAAGCCACTGGTCGTGCGGTTTAATCACTGGGGTTACCGCCCGTTAGTCGAGGAGAACAATACTTCGGTCTTCAAGCAGCTCGGCTGCGACGTGGTCGAGTTTACGCCCAACTGGCACGTTGTGCGCGAGACGATGCTTGAGGCGTTCAAGCGCCGTGGCGACTTCTGCTGGCATTGCCATACCGGCATCTATGCCGGGGTCATGCAGATGGCGGTCCGTTTCGAGACCCCGCTGTTGTTCTGGGGCGAAAGTACTGCCGAGTACCATAGCTGGTACACCTTCGAGGAGATGGAGGAGGTCGACGAAAAGCGCTTCAACCGGCTGATGAACCAAGGGATCACCGCCGACGACATGTTCGAGTTCCTGCAGGGACGCGTGGAGCGTCGCGACTTGTGGATGTTCGATTATCCCAAGCGTAAGGATCTGATTCGGCTCAAGGTCCGATCGATCTGCCTGGGCAATTACATCGAGTGGGATACCAAGGCGAACGTCCGACTCATCAAGGACGAGCTGGGATGGAAGGGGCAGCAAGTCGAAGGCGTTCCGCCTGAATTCGATTACGAGAAAATCGAATGCAAGTTCCAAGGCATGCGTGACTATTCAAAGTTCGTGAAGCGCGGCTACGGTCGGGCCAACCACCTGCTGTCGATCGATATTCGCAACGGACGCAAGACCCGCGAGGAAGCCGCGGAGATCGAATACCAGTACGACGGCAAGCGCCCTGCCTCGATGGACTGGTTCCTAAGCAACCTGAAGATGGACGAGCAGGAATATTACGACATCCTGAAGCCGCATCAGGTCCATCCCTGGCAGTTCGATCCGGCGCAGGTCCAGCCCGGGCCGGTGCTGCCTGATTTTGATCAGTGGGATCGCACTGATGTCGGCGACGTGCCGTTGGGTCCCGAGAGGCGCTGACGCCGGTCACGGGAAAGAAGCCACGGACATGCGCTCACCTCTCGGTCTTCGGGCAAGGACCAGCTTCCCGCTGATCCTCGCTTGCCTGTACCTCCTGGTTCTCTGGCTCGCGGGCGGCGCTTCGCGCGCCGACGCGTTGGGGCAGGTCGTGGTGCGCGCTGCCTCTTGGACGATGTTGATCGTCGTGGCGCTCGCGCAGCCGCGGGCGACGCTGGATAGCGCTCGACCTATCGCGCTCCTCATCGGCGCGAGCATCCTGCTCGCCCTGCTGCAGCTGGTACCGCTGCCGCCCGAACTGTGGCAGGCGCTGCCCGGCCGCGCGCTGTTCGCACAGGCCGCCGACCTGAGCGGCCAGCCGCAGCCATGGCGGCCTCTGGCGATCGTGCCGGGAGCCGCGATCAATGCTGCCGGCTCGTTGGTCGTTCCCGTCGCGATGCTGGTGCTACTGATCGGGCTTGAGCCGCAGGAGCGGCCCCGGCTGGTGGGGATCATGCTCGGCCTGGTGGTCGCCTCCACGCTCGTCGGCCTCCTGCAGTTTTCGGGCGCCGGGTTCGACAACCTGCTCATCAACGACACCGTGGGCGAGGTCAGCGGCACCTTTGCGAACCGCAACCATTTCGCGCTGTTCGTCGCCGTCGGCTGTCTGCTCGCGCCGGTATGGGCCTTCGTCGAAGACCGCAGGCCGGGGTGGCGCGCTCCCGTCAGCGTCGGTCTCATTCTTCTGTTCACCCTGACCATCCTGGCGAGCGGATCGCGAGCCGGCATGGCGATCGGGATACTGGCGCTCGGCACCGGCTTGCTGCTGGTGCAGCAGGGAATTCGCCGGACGTTGCGGCGCTACCCGCGCTGGGTCTTTCCCGCGCTGATCGCGGCGATTGTCATCGCGATCGGAGTGTTGGTGCTGATTAGCATCGCCGCCGATCGGGCGATCTCGATCCAGCGTGCGATCGCGGTCGATGCCGAACAGGACATGCGCAGCCGGGGACTGCCGACGGTCCTGGCCATGGTCCGAGAATATTGGCCATGGGGTTCCGGCCTAGGAGGGTTTGATCCGCTGTTCCGGATCAACGAGCCGTTCGGGCTGCTCAAGCCCACCTATTTCAACCACGCGCACAACGATCTGATCGAAGTGGTGCTCGATGCGGGGCTGCCTGGGCTGCTGCTGCTGGTGGCCGCGCTCGTCTGGTGGGCTGCGGCCAGCGTGCGTGCCTGGCGGGCGGGGGCGGGCGTCCACCACGCATTGCCCAAGCTGGGATCGGCGATCCTGCTCTTCGTCATCCTAGCGAGCGCCTTCGACTATCCTGCTCGAACGCCGCTAATGATGGCGACCATCGTCATCGCCGCCATGTGGTTGAGCGAGTCGGGAAGCCGCGGGAGCCGCGCTTTACCCCGGAATGGTCAGTATCTATAGGCGGCACGATCCCCGTCAGCTCGGAACCCGTCACGCGTATGCGAAAATTCTGCCTTGTTGTTCTTCTCGCAACGGTGATGTCGGGATGTGCTGAACGGGAACCCTTGCGGTCGAACGGCGACCTAACGGTCGTGCAGGACAGTACCTTGCCGCCCCCAGGTAGGGCGGACCTGACCGCGGCCGACCGGCCCGCGCTGATCGGTCCGCTGGATACGATTCAGGTCGATGTCTTTAACGTTCCCGACCTTAGCCGCGAGATGCAAGTCGATGCGAGCGGCCGCATCTCTATGCCGCTGGCCGGCACGATCGACGCGCGGGGCAAGACGGCTCCCGAACTGGCCGGCGCAATCGAGGCGGCGTTGCGCGGCCGGTACATCCGCAACCCGGAAGTGACAATCAACATCAAAAGTTCGGTCAGCCAAGTGGTGACGATCGACGGACAGGTCGTCGAGCCAGGATTATATCCCGTCACCAACCAAATGACGCTGATGCGGGCTATCGCCTCGGCCAAAGGTCTATCAGAATTCGCCCGCCAGGACGACGTTGTAATCCTGCGCACCGTCAACGACCGCAAGATGGCCGGGTTGTACAACATCGATGCGATCCGGCGCGGCGCCTACGGCGACCCGCCGATTTATGCGAACGACGTGATCGTCGTAGGCGATTCTCCGCAACGTCGTCTGTTCCGCGACTTCGTCTCGTTGTCGCCGATCATCGCGGCTCCTCTCATCGCGATCCTGCAGTAAGGTCCGTCCCCGTCATGAACCTGGTCACATCAACTATGCGTGGTGGCGTGCCGCTTGCCGGACCGACGCTCTCCCACGTTCCCGGGATGGAAGCGGAGACCGTGCCAGCGATCCGTCAGTACTTGCGCATCGCGATGCGCTGGCGCTACCTAATTCTCGGCGCGACGATCGCCTGCGTCCTCCTGGGCTTGATCGTGACGCTGATGATGACGCCGAAGTACACGGCAACGACGACGGTCGAGATTTCACGCGAGGCCAACAAGGTCACCGATTTCCAGGGAGTGGAGCGCGAGACCAACATCGCCGATCAGGAATTCTATCAGACGCAGTACGGCCTTCTGAGGTCGCGCTCCATTTCCGAGCGGGTTGCGACGCAGCTGCGGCTCGTGGACGATCCGAAGTTCTTCGCATTGTTCGGCGTGTCGGAGAACGACTCCGCGTTCCAGCTGGTCAACGGGCGTTACCCGGCGTCCGGCCGGGCGACCCGCCTCCGCATCGCTGGCGAGACGCTCAGGGACAACCTAGTCGTTTCGCCGACGCGCCTGTCGCGGCTGGTCGACATCGGTTTCACGAGTCCCGACGCGGGCTTTTCGGCGAAGGTCGCCAACAACTGGGCGGACAGCTTTATCCAGACCAACCTGGAGCGCAAAGTCCAGGCCACCTCCTACGGGCGCAACCTTCTGCAGCGGCAGCTATCGCAGGCGAAGGAGAAGCTGGACGAGTCGCAGCGGCAGTTGGTGGGCTACGCGTCTGCGCAACGGATCATCAACCTGCCGGCGCAGCAGATCGGCGATGGTCAGACGGCGGAACGGTCGATCGTAGCCGACGATCTCGCGGCGCTGAACGCATCGTTGTCGCAGGCGATCGCGGATCGCATTCAGGCGGAGGCGCGCTACGAGCAGAGCGGCCGGGCGGGCGCCTCGACCGAGGCGTTGCGCAACCAAGCGATCAACGGCTTGCGGCAGCGGCGGGCGGAACTGGCCGCCGACTATCAGCGGCTGATGGCACAGTTCGAACCCGGCTATCCCGCGGCGCAGGCGATCCAATCGCAGATCGATCAGCTTGATCGAAGTATTGCACGCGAGGAGGGACGCGTGTCCGGATCGCTGCTCGCCGACTTCCGCGAGGCGCGGGAACGCGAGCGGTCGCTCCAGGAGCGGGTCGACCAGCTGAAGACTAGCTACCTAGATCTGCGTCGACGCAGCATCCAGTACAATATCTTCCAGCAGGAAGTCGACACCAACCGGGCCCTGTACAATGGCCTGCTCAAGCGTTTCGAGGAGATCGGCGTCGCGGGCGGCGTCGGCATCAACAATGCCGCCGTCGTCGATCCCGCCGACGTCCCCCAGAAGCCGTCCAGCCCGCGCTTCGCGGTGAACCTAATTATCTCGCTCCTGGTGGGTCTGGGACTGGGTGTACTGCTCGCCTTTGCGTTGGAGCAGATCGACGAGGCGTTCGCCGACCCGGCCGAGGTGGAGCGCCGTCTGGGCCTGCCGTTACTCGGTTCGGTTCCGAAGCTCGAGAGTGGAACGCCCAAGGAAGCATTGCAAGATCGCAAGTCGGACATGGTCGACGCCTATCTCGCGATCCAGACCAATCTCGCCTTTACCACCGAACACGGGGTTCCACGCTCGTTCGCGGTCACATCGACCCGTCCAGCCGAAGGCAAGTCGACGACCGCGTTGGCGTTGGCAACGACGCTCGCGCGGGCGCAACGCAAGGTCATCCTAGTCGACGGCGACATGCGATCGCCCTCTATTCACCAGCTGGGCGGCGTCGATCATGCTCACGGCTTAAGCAATTTCCTGTCGGGGCAGGATAACATCGAAGCACTAACCTTCCCGATGGCGGACCTCGGCTTCACCGCCATGTCGGCCGGGCCAATCCCGCCTAATGCCGCCGAGCTACTGACCGGCGCCAGGCTATCGCTCCTCATCAACCGCCTTCTCGAGACGTACGACCACGTGGTGATTGACTCTCCGCCGGTCATGGGACTGGCGGACGCCCCGTTGATCGCCAGCCGCGTCGAGGGCGTCATCTACGCGGTCGAATCGCACGGCATCAAGGCGAGCATCGTCAAAACCGCGCTTCGGCGCCTGGCGAGCGCCAATGCGCGCGTAATCGGCGGGGTGCTGACCAAGTTCGAGGCGCGCAAGGCCAACTATGGTTACGGATACGAGTACGGCTACAGCTACGGTCGCGCGGACAAGGCGTCGCAGTCTTAATGTTGCATCCTCGACGTTCCGCGCGGCGATCGCCGAATGGCCGGGGCATCAGGGGGGGCATCGCGATCCTCCTGGCGATCGTCGGCTGGGTCAGCGTCTCGCAGACGCTGGCCTATGCCGTACGTGAACGCGACCCGGCGTGGGCGCATCGACTGGCATCCGGTGACGGACGGATCACCGCGCTTCTCGCCGACAAGCTGATCACCGCCGACGTTGCGCCGAGGCAGCAGCGGGCGGCAGACGCCCTGGCGAGATCGGCGGTACGACAAGATGCCACGGCCGTCCCGGCGGTCGTGGTGCTCGGGCTGGGGGCCGATCTGGACGGCGACGCCTCCCGCGTCGGAGCGCTTTTCGGCTATTCCGAGCGGCTGTCGCGGCGCGACGTGCGGACCCAAATCTGGGCGATCGAGAACGCGGTCGCCCGCAACGACATACCCGGTGCCCTGAGGCATTACGATGTCGCGCTTCGGACGTCGCGGAGTGCGATGGACCTGTTGTTTCCCGTCCTCGCAGCGGCGAGCGCCGAGCCCCAGATCGCGTCGTCGCTTACGCGGACGTTGGTCGCCAAGCCCGCTTGGGGCGCCAGTTTTGTCGAGTATGTGGCCGGCAGCGGACCGGACGCGCGGGCGTCCGCGCGTCTTCTGCGAGGACTGCATTCGGCTGGCCTGTTGATCTCGGAACATGCCCAGGCTGTGACAATCTCGCGCCTGATCTCCCACGACGCGCTGGACGACGCTTGGACCTATTACGCGTCAGTCCGTCCTGCCGCGCAACGGTCGCAATCGCGTGATCCGAACTTCGCTGGCGATCGGGTGGAGCCGTCGCTGTTCGATTGGGTGCCGGTGAACGACGGAGGGATCACGTCGTCCGTCCAGCGCGGCGATGCGGGCGGGTTGTTTGAGTTCACGGCACCCGGCAGCGTTGGCGGTACGGTGCTCCAGCAAGCGCAGATGCTGCCGGTGGGCGAGTATGACCTGACTGGCCACAGCGTGGGCGTGGATCAACCGGAAGGCTCCCGGCCCTACTGGGTGTTGACCTGCCGCGACGGACGTGAGCTGGGCCGGGTCGTCGTAACGAATTCGGCGTCGGCAAACGGAGCCTTCGCTGGCCATTTCACCGTTCCCGACCGTTGCCCCCTGCAGTTGCTGGCGCTGGTGACGCGTCCCTCAGATGCCGTGTCGGGGAGTTCGGGGCAGGTCGATCGCGTTCAGCTGCGCCCGGCGCGCTGATCGAGGCGGGAGGCGATCCGGCTGTGCCGCATTATCCATTCGCGTTAGCGCGTTAGCGCGGTCGCCGCCGCTGACGGCTGCGACGACGGTCCAGGGGATCGTACCTGCGCTTCCAGGCGTCTAGTTTGGCCTGCACGGCGAATACCCAGTGCGGGCTGTTCTGCTGCATGCGGGACGACATGAACATCCGCTTCTTCTTCGCCCGCAATAGGACGAGAGCGTACAGCACCGCCGTCCCGGTCGCGACCAGCAGGACCAGCAGGAGAACGATCGCGAGATCCTGTCTACCGTTCAAAGCCGATCCCGTGGTTGGAAGTGGAGAACGCGGCATCCCACGAAACACAGCGGCTGCCAAGCCGCGTGCGCGATCCAAAAATCTCGGTCGGTGACGCGATATCCGGCACCGCGCCGTTCTCAGAGGCGAAGTCGCCGGAAAGGCATGGGCCGCGGCACGCGCTTGCCGCCCACGATCGCGCCCATCGACAGCATCGTGTCAGTCGTGCCGCGATCTTCGATGCGACCAACGAAGCCGAACACGTCCACGTCGCCACCCTTGTTGATGACACCTCCCTTGACCACGCCCAGCATGATGAGGGCTCCACCCGGCAGGACGGTGATGTCGCCCTGTACCTGCCCTGACAATCGGAGCGAGCCGCCCGCCGCCACGACGATGTCGCGGACGACGGCGGTCGTGATCGAGGTCGGACCATCAATCCGTAACGGCGCGGTGCCACTGTCCCTCGACATGTCAGTCATCCGCCATCAACGCGGTGACATCGACGGGGAGCGTTCCCGACCATCGGTGTCGGCAAGTCGATCCGCGTAAGGTGATGGGGCCGGGATCGTCCGGGCCGTCACTTCAGATCGCGCTTCCCTGCTATTATCCGTCCGGGTCACGCGATAGGCGGCGGTAGGATCGGTCGCGCTTTCCAATCGGTACCGCTCGATCCGCAGTCCCAGGCGGCCATCGATGCGACCGGCGATGCGGTTGTTTACGCGTCGGGTGTTGATGCCGGAAGGCTGCGTCTCGGCGTTCAATCGGGTACCATAAGCGGTGACGGTGTCCGCCGCCGTTCGGGTCTGGCCCGCGACTGGAGTTCCGAGCACGATGAGGGCGCTGAACGCTACTGTCGATCTCATGAGATCGGTCCTACGCCATCTCCACTCCGGTCGTCCACGCTCCAAGCCGGAAGATGCCGATGGTTCACTCGGCATGCGCGGTTCCCGCTAGGACGTGCCAACCGCCTGCAGGATTGCGCGCCCGTACGCGGTCTTCTTGAACATCTCGCCCCTCGCGCGGGCTTGGTCGGCGGAGATGAAGCCCTGTTCGTAGGCGATCTCCTCCAGGCAGGCGATCTGGATGCCCTGGCGGTGCTGGAGCGTGCGGACGAACTCGGAGGCCTCCAGCAGGCTGTCGTGCGTGCCGGTGTCGAGCCAGGCGTAGCCGCGGCCCATCTGCTCGACGAACAGGTCGCCCGCCTCCATGTACAGGCGGTTGAGATCGGTGATCTCCAGCTCGCCGCGCGCCGAGGGCTGGAGGTTGCGCGCGTAGTCGACGACGCGGTTGTCGTAGAAGTAGAGGCCGGTCACCGCGCAGTTCGATCTGGGCTGCGCCGGCTTCTCCTCGAGGCTGAGCGCGCGGCCGTCCTCGGCGAGCTCGACCACGCCGTAGCGCTCGGGATCCTCGACGCGGTAGCTGAACACGGTCGCGCCGCTCGTCCGTTCCACCGCGCTGGCGAGCAGCTCGGGCAGGCCGGCGCCGAAGAAGATGTTGTCGCCCAGCACCAGCGCGACATTGTCGTCGCCGATGAAGTCGGC
>NZ_CAXVWL010000070.1:0-13928 GCF_964263785.1 Sphingomonas sp. | reverse complement strand
CCACCCGGCCACCCACAGAGTATCCTGAATGGGTGGCCGGGTGGGGGAGCGGGCCGGCGCCGCCCCTTGGGCGTCAGCCCGCAAGAGACGCACGGCGCAAATCGCGCGCCTTGGTCAGGATCACGTCCTCCAGCTTCTGCGTCGTTGCCGCCTGCACCGGCGCGGCGACCCACTGCCCGCCCTGGTTGACCTGGCGCAGCGCCGCGACGCGCACCGCATCGGCGCGCAGATCCTGGTCGAGGATCGAGACGGTCACCTTGATCCGCTCGGCGGGCGAGTTCGGGTTGACGTACCAGTCGGTCACGATCACCCCGCCGTTGGAATCGGTCTGCACCAGCGGCATGAACGACAGTGTGTCCAGGCTCGCGCGCCACAAATAGCTGTTGACCCCGATCGTCGTGATCTTCGACGCGGCCAGATCGGTGCGCCCCGCCTTCTTGCTCGCGCACCCCCCGAGCGTCAGCGCCAGCGCAGCGGCGGCGAGGATCGGCAGCGTGGCCGGCGACGGGCGGTTCATGGATGTCATCCTGCGATCAAGCCTATACGAAGAGCCACCGCCTCTACAGCCGGGCCGGTTTTCCCGCAAGCCGCAGCGCCTCGGGCGCACTCCTGTGTGCCGGATGCAACACCTGTGATTAATCGTCGCGCGCCGGTGTTTGCGCCGTCCGGAATCATGCTAGGCGCGTTGGTGAAGAGAGACTCGGGCGGCAGTCAGAGTCCGGGTCGGAACGGGGAATATCCGTAGGGTGTCGAAGCAGCGGATCATGGCAGGGCTGGCTGCGGGGGCGATCGTCGCCTGCGCGATCGCCGTCGTGCCCGCGTCCGGCGCCACCGATCGGGGGCAGCGCGTCGCACGCCCCGCACCGGTCGTGCGTTTGGGCGGCACCTTCACCCCAGCCGCTGCCGATCCTCGCCTCGCCGCGATTTTCGCGCGTAGCGGCCTCGCCGACGACGGCTTCCGCTTCACCCCCGCGCAGAGCCGCAGCGGTGGCCACGCGATCACCGTCGCGGTTCGCGCCCGTACCAATCGGGCGGTCGATACACAGCGTGTCGCCGCCGCGGCCCCTTCGGCCGCGGTCGGCCTGGCGCCGATCGCCTACAATCTGGGCGTCGCGGTCGGCTGGAAGCGGTTCGCGGTCTCGGGCGACGTCCGCCGTGTGGATGCGGGCGTTCAGCCCGGCAGCCGCGAAGCCTTCGATCTCGGCCTCAGCTACACCGGCACCCGCTTCGGCGCGCGCGTGAAGGCCGCCGCGGACCGTCCGCTCGACGGCTCGGCAGCGGTCACCCCCAGGATGATCGAAGGCGTCCCGACCTATTCGGTCGACGTCGGCGGCTCCTATTCGCTGACCCGCAACCTCGCGGTCACCGCCGGCGTCCGCTACCGCACCGACCGCGAACGCCTAGCGCGCATCGCCGACGACCGGCGCGACAGCCAGGCGGTGTATGTGGGGACGGCGTTCAGGTTCTAGGCGCAGGGCGGCTTGCGCCAAGCTGGCGCAAGACTCACGCAAGCCCGGCCGGCGGGGCGAAGCTCCCGACCGACGGCGCGGCTTTGCCGCGGCGTGACGTGACCGAGGCCATTATATCCTCACGCAATCGGCTGCTTCCTCCCATAACGAGTGTGGTATCGATGTTCGTCAGAGCGGACCGTTTGGCATCGCTGCGATGAGTCCACCACCGGCCTTGATGCAAAAATCAAGAGTTTTGCATCAGCGCAGCGGCGCAAAACAGCCGGGAGGCTGAAGCCTAATTGCGGACCTTCGCTAACGGTGGAACAAGGTGAAGATGATCAAGGGCGCGCGACCTGCGGGGAAACACATTTCTGGATTCCGCCCGTTAGTGCCCTCAAGGGCGACCTACTGGCTATGGTTTGGCTTGGCCGTCATCCTTGTATTTGGGATGTTTGCCTACCTGATCTGGGCACTTTCTCGCGGCTTGTTGAGCTGGAACGAACTCTGGGCGATTGAAAGCAACTATGTGATCGGCGGGAGCATCAGTCTTGTCATTGGACTGGTGTTCCGCTGGCGATGGTTGAGCAAGATGAACGCCCTTCGCGCCTACGAAGAGATGCTTGCATGAATCGCATCGAGGAATGGCAGCTAACTCCACTCTGAGGCCCTTGTGATGCAAAACTCACAAGTTTCGCATCTGCCATATACAGTTGAATAAACGTCCACTTAGCTCATGCAAAAACCTGATGCGTTGCCGGCGCGCTTGCAACGGCAGCTTTGCGAGTTGAAAGCCTGAAAGCCGCTAAACCGCTTACCAACAGTCTGCGGATCGACCTCGATCCAACCACCCATCGATCCCCGCCCACCCCGCAAACCCCTGCAACCCCCGCCACCGCCGCGCATCCATGCCCCCCAGCGCCACCGCCCCCACCGGCAACCCCCGCACGATCGCCCGCGCCCGCCGCACCCCCAGCCCCTTCGCCCCCGGATGCGTCCGCGTCGCGAACACCGGCGACACGAACAGCATTCGCGCACCCTTGCGCACCCCGGCCACGCCCTCGCGCCGGTCATGCGCAGGCGCGGTCACCGGCCGGGGCCCGCCATGCCGCGCAGCCCAAGGCAGCCGCTCCCCCGCGACCACCAGCACCAGCCGCCGCGCCACCGCCACGCTGCGCACCCGCCGGAACAGCGCCAGCCGCTCGGCGCGGGGCGTCGTCAGATGCCGGAACACCACCCCGCCCCCCGGCGGCACCCGCGCCAGCGCCGCCCAGAGCTGGTCGCCCATCCGCTCGTCGGTCATCAGCCAGGCGGTGGGCACACGCTTCACCAACATCCTCCAACACCATGATTTGGGCTGCTGCCTCAACAAATCCTTCGTCACCCCGGACCTGTTCCGGGGTCCAGGGTGCCGCACGCGCTACCTTTCCGGCCTCTTGCCATCTCGCTTGCCGCCGGCTGGACCCCGGAACAAGTCCGGGGTGACGATTGTGGGAACGGCGTCGGCCTACACCAGGGTTCCGGACACGCATTCCGCCCCCTATAGCTCCCGCATGAGCCACCCCCAACTCGCCGACATCCACGCCCGCATCGCCAAGGCTGCAACCCTCGCGAACCGCAAGCCCGAAGCGACGACGCTCATCGCCATTTCCAAGACCCACCCCGCCGATGCCATCCTCCCCCTGCTCGACGCAGGCCAGCGCCATTTCGGCGAGAACCGCGTCCGGGAGGCACAGGCCAAATGGCCTGCGCTGCGCGACCGTTACGACGGCGTCCAACTTCACCTGGTCGGCCAGCTCCAGTCCAACAAGGCCGACGACGCGGTCGCCTTGTTCGACGTCATCCACGCGGTCGACCGCCCCTCGCTCGTCGCCGCGCTCGTCCGCGCGATGGACAAGAGCGGCAAACGTCCAAGCTGCTTCATCCAGGTCGACATCGGCGACGAACCGCAAAAGGGCGGCTGCGCGATCCGCGACCTGCCCGCATTGCTCGCCTCGGCCAAGGACCTGCCGGTCGCCGGCCTCATGTGCGTCCCCCCTGCGGACGTCGAAGCCGCGCCTTATTTTGCGCTGCTCGCTAAACTCGCCCGCGACCACGGCCTGACGGGCCTCAGCATGGGGATGTCTGGCGATTTCGAGACCGCGGTCATGCTCGGCGCCACCCACGTCCGCGTCGGCAGCGCGCTGTTCGGCGCCAGAGCGCAGGTGGCGGCATGAGGTTCGACGCGCTCCTGTTCGACTTCGACGGCGTGCTGATCGAGAGCGAATATATCGGCAACCGCCAGATCGCGCAGTGGCTAACCGCGGAGGGGCACCCGACCACCCCCGAGCAGTCGATGGCAAACTTCATGGGCCTGTCGGGCCCCGACTTCCACGCCGCCATCGAACGATGGATCGGTGGATCCATGCCGCCTTCTTTCCGGGAAGCCCGCGCCGCAGAGGACGCCCGGGTCATGGCCGAAGGCATCGCGGAAGTCGCGGGCGCAGCCGCCTTCGTCCGCGCGCTCCCGCCCGAACTCCCCTGCGCGGTCGTGTCGTCGAGCTCGACCCGCTGGATCGCCTGCCACCTCGACCATCTCGGGCTGGAGGATGCGTTCGGCACACACATCTATAGCGGCAGCGAGCACGTCGCGCGCGGCAAACCCGCACCCGATCTCTACCTCCACGCCGCCGCCGCGCTCGGCGTCGACATCCGCCGCTGCGCGATCCTCGAGGATTCGCCGGTGGGCGCGACCGGCGCGGTCGCCTCGGGCGCCTACGTCATCGGCCTGTGCGCAGGCTCGCACTGCGGCATAGGCCATGCCGATCGGCTGAAGGCGATCGGCGTCGACACGGTCGCGCACAATTTCGACGAGGTGACGGCGCTGCTCGGCTGAAAGCCGCTGTCCTACACGCCCGCGATGTGCATGATGCCACCTGCGCCACGGCACCGCTCTTTCCCATCGTCGCAGACGTATTCCGCATCCACCGCATCCGGTTACCGGCGCGCGCAAAGTTCGCACCCCGCGCATGCCGTCTATGCGCGAAGTTAGAGAAGTTTCGCCGCCGCGCCGGACCGCGCATTGGCCTCACCTTAGCCTCACCTTCCGGTGCCGCCGCGCTCAGAATTGATGCCCCGTCCGGTCGCGCTTGGTCTGGAGATAGCGCGCATTATGCGGGTTGGCGGGCAGCGCATGCGGCACCCGTTCGACCACAGTCACGCCCGCCACCTCCAAGCCTACGACCTTGGCGGGATTGTTGGTCAGCAATCGCACTCGGGTTTGCCCGAGCAGGGTCAGCATCCGCGCCGCCACCCCGAAATCGCGCGCGTCGACCGCAAAGCCCAGCCGGGTGTTGGCATCGACGGTGTCGAACCCCTGATCCTGCAAGGTATAGGCGCGCAGCTTGTTGACCAGCCCGATCCCGCGCCCTTCCTGTCGCAGATACAGCAGGATGCCCCAGCCCGACGCCTGAATCGCGCAAATCGCGGCATGCAGCTGCGGTCCGCAGTCGCATTTGAGGCTGCCGAGCACGTCCCCGGTCAGGCACTCGCTGTGCAGCCGTACGAGCGGGGCCTCACCGTTGGGCTGGCCGATCAGCAGCGCGACATGCTCGTCGGCGCTCTCGGGCGATCGGAACGCGACGATCTCCGCATCCTCCGCCCCTTCGACCGGCAGCCGTGCGCGGGTCGCCAGTATCAGCCGACCGGCGTCCTCGTGCGCATCGATGTCGTCTGGCGCAACTTCGACCTCCGCGTCGCGCCCACTTCCCGTTGCCTTGACAAAGAAGGCGGGCAGCAGCCCCGCGATCCGCGCCAGCCGCAAAGCCGCCGCGGCCGCCTCGGGATCGGCGATCGGCAAAGCGCGGAACGGCCCCTTCATCGGCGTCGCCAGGTCGAGCGCCGGATCGGCGAGCGCGGTCGCCGCGGCAAAGTCGATCCACGGCGCGCGCTCGACCAGCACCGGCGCATCGGGGTCGGCGGCGGCGAGCTGGTTCGCCAGCTTCAACGTCACCGCCCGCCCGGAAGATATGAGCACATCGGCGCACGCGTCGGGATCGAACGCCGCCAGCCGCCCCGCGTCGCCGGTCTCGACCGCCAGCAGCGTCAAGCCCCGGATCGCGATCGGCCACCCCCGCCGCAGCGCGTCGATCGCCCGTGCCGCGGCCCGCGGGTCGCTCAAAACCCGAACTCGGTCATGATCGGCACATGGTCCGACGGCGACAGCCAGCTGCGGCAATCCTCGAACACAATGTGCGCCGTCGCCGCCGCCGCGACATCGCGCGTCGCCCATTGATGGTCGAGCCGCCGCCCACGGTCGTTCCTGGTCCAGTCGGCCGATCGATAGCTCCACCACGTGTGCAGCCGTGCCGGCGCCGGATGGAAATGCCGCCCCAGGTCGACCCAATCGCCCGCCGCCTGCAACCGGTCGAGCGCCTCGACCTCTACGGGGGTATGACTGACCACCTTGACCAGCGCCTTGTGGCTCCACACGTCCTCGGGCAATGGCGCGATGTTGAAGTCGCCGACCAGGATCGTCGGGCAGCTCAGCGCCGCCGACCACCGCGTCATCCGCTCGACGAAATCGAGCTTCTGACCGAACTTCGGGTTCACACTCCGGTCGGGCACGTCTCCGCCCGCGGGCACATAGACGTTCTCAAGCCGCACCCCGTTCGGCAGTCGCACCCCGACATGCCGCGCCTCGCGGTTCGCCTGCCAGTCGAAGCGGTCGTCCTCGGCAATCGGTATGCGGCTCAGGATGGCCACCCCGTGATGCATCCGCTGCCCGTGGATCACGTGGTGCTTGTACCCCAGCGCACGAAACGCATCGGCGGGAAAGTCCGCGTCGACGACCTTCGTCTCCTGCAAGCACAGCACGTCTGGCTCGGCTTCGCGCAGGAAGCGCTCGACGATGGCGATCCGGAACCGGACCGAATTGATGTTCCAGGAGGCGATCTTCACGGGGGCGACTTAGGGGGTTTCGGCGCCGCGGCAAAGCATGTCCTGAGTGACTGCCTTGCAGGCAGTCGAAGGGCCGCGTCGTCGGTCGAAGCTGCGCTTCGCCGTCCGCGCTTTTGGCGAGTCTTGGGGCACGATGCCCCAAGACTCGCCAAAAGCAAAGGCCCCCGCTCCGGGGGCATGGAGCGAGGGCCGACCTGGCGTTCGTCACGCAGGCAGGACATAAGGTGGGCTCGGGCAACAGGGGGAAAATCCCGAACGCCTCACATCCGCGAGTGGGGCTCTAATCCCGCCAACCTGTCGCACGGATGAATGGCGGTCAGTTTCGACGCGTTGCAGCGCGCGGTTCGTTGAAGCGAAAGCTGTTGTCGGCGACCGGAGTGTTGAACCGCTGATTGGCCAGCCGGATCGTCGTGCGATTGCCCTGGCTGTCGAGCGCGACCCACCCCTGCAGCATCAGCCCGGCCGGCGCCGACGTCTGGCGCGCGAAGACCAGGGTGATGCGGCCATATTCCGGGTGCCTGGGATCGCGCGCCTCGACCGACACCAGCCGGCTGTCCCCGCCCGGGACGATGCTGGCGAATCGACTGAGATCACGGGTCGGGTCGAGCAATACGCCGAGCGGCGAATTGGCGATCGGCCAGCGCTGCTTCTGTCCGACCGAATAGTCCAGGAACCAGAGCGCCTTGCCATCACCGACGATCAGGATCGGCACGCCTTTCTCATATTGAAACCGGATGCGGCCCGGCCTCTTGAGCGTCAGCGTGCCGGTCAGCACCTTGCCGTCGCGATCGGACTGGCTGAAGCTGGCGGTCATCGTCTCGACCGAGCGCAGATGCGTCTGCACCGCGGCCAGATCGCCGGTCGCCTGCGCGGCGATCGGGGCAGCTGCGACGAGCGCGAGCGGAGCAAGCAAAAGGGCGCGCGAACGAAACATCGACATCTCCTGAAGGCGAGCAATGGCCAATCGGCGTTGAACCCGCGGTGAACCCGCTAGATCGCGTGCCCCTCGGCGTCGCGCAGCACCTCGCGCCGACCGACGTGATCGGGCCGCCCGACGATGCCGTCCTTCTCCATCCGCTCGATCAGCCGCGCGGCGGAATTGTAGCCGATGCGCAGCTGGCGCTGGAGCCAGGAGGTCGACGCTTTCTGGCTCTCGCACACCAGCTGGATCGCGGCGCGATATTGCTGGTCCTCCGCCGAATCTTCGCCGGTCGGCGCGCCTTCAAGCGC
The DNA here is from genome assembly GCF_964263785.1 of Sphingomonas sp. Taxonomy (GTDB): domain Bacteria; phylum Pseudomonadota; class Alphaproteobacteria; order Sphingomonadales; family Sphingomonadaceae; genus Sphingomonas. The sequence continues at coordinate 6,312 of NZ_CAXVWL010000070.1, read as the reverse complement.
GAAGCCGTCCTCGGGCTCCTCCGTAACCGAACTGATGTAATCGGGCCGGCCTTGCGAGCGCCAGTGATCGGCCACCGCGTGAACCTCGTCGTCGCTGACGAAGGGTCCATGGACTCGGATGATTCCCTTGCCGCCGGGCATGTAGAGCATGTCGCCCTTGCCCAGCAGCTGCTCGGCGCCCTGTTCGCCCAAGATCGTGCGGCTGTCGATCTTGGAGGTGACGTGGAAGCTGATGCGGGTCGGCAGGTTCGCCTTGATCACGCCGGTGATGACGTCGACCGACGGCCGCTGGGTGGCCATGATGAGGTGGATGCCCGCTGCGCGCGCTTTTTGCGCCAAGCGCTGGATCAGGAACTCGACTTCCTTGCCCGCGGTCATCATCAGATCGGCGAGCTCGTCGACGATGACGACGATCTGCGGCAGCACGTCGTATTCGAGCTTCTCCTCCTCGTAGATCGGTTGGCCCGTGTCGGGGTTGTAGCCGGTCTGCACCTTGCGCCCCATCGGCTGGCCCTTGGCCTTGGCGGCGCGGACCTTCTCGTTGAAGCTCGCCAGGCTGCGGACGCCGACCGAGGACATCTGGCGGTAGCGGTCCTCCATCGTTTCGACCGCCCATTTCAGCGCGCGCACCGCCTTGGCGGGATCGGTGACGACCGGGGAGAGCAGGTGCGGGATGTCGTCGTACATGCTCAATTCGAGCATCTTGGGGTCGATCATGATCATCCGGCACTGGTCCGGGGTCAGCCGGTAGAGCAAGCTGAGGATCATGCAGTTGAGCCCGACCGACTTGCCCGATCCGGTAGTGCCTGCGACCAGCAGGTGCGGCATCGGCGCGAGATCGGCAATGACGGGGTCGCCGGCGATGTTCTTGCCGAGGATGATCGGCAATTGCGCGGCCTGGTCCTCGAAGGTCTGGCTGGCGACCAGTTCGTGGAGCGCGACCGATTCGCGCCGCTGGTTGGGCAGCTCGATGCCGATAACGTTGCGCCCCGGAATCACCGCGACGCGCGCGGAAATTGCGGACATGTTGCGGGCGATGTCGTCGGCGAGCGCAACGACGCGGCTCGCCTTGATTCCGGGATCGGGCTCCAGCTCGTACATCGTCACGACGGGGCCGGGGCGGACCTCGTTGATCGTCCCCTTGACCTTGAAGTCGTCGAGCACGTTCTCGAGCAGCCGAGCGTTGCGTTCTAGCGCGGCCTTGTCGACGACGCCCTTGGGCGCTTCGGGAGGAAGCGCGAGCAGGTCGATCGAGGGAAGGGTGTAGTTGTCGCGCAAGTCGAGCCGCGCCTGCGGCTTGGGCTTGGCCGACGGCGGCGCAGTCTGACGATCGGCGATGACCGGCGCGGGGCGCGGATCGGGGGCGACCGCGGCGCGCGGCTCGACCGGCTTGCGGGTCAGCGTCAGCGGCTCGTCGGCATCGTCGATCGTGTCCGCTTCGCGGGCACCGCGCCGCAAGCGCCAGTCGCGTTGCGGCAGTTCCAGTTCCAGGCTGCGGCTCCAGACGATCACGCCGGCGACCGCGACGATCACGCCGACCGCGCGTGCCCCCCACGTCGCGACCGTCGCATCGCCCGCGAACGCCAAGACCCAGCGCACGGTGCCCGCGACCGCCAGCCCGGCCACGCCGCCCCAGCCGGCGGGCAATGCCAGCACCGCAGAGTTGGAGACGAACGCCAAGGCGCTTGCCATCAGTGCGACCCCGAGCGTCGCCTTGCCGAGCATTCGCAGCCACTGTCCGCCGGGCAGGCCGCGCCACAGCCGCATCGCGACGATCGGCCCGACGGGGAGCAGCAGCGCAACCGGAGGGCCGAACAGGGTCAGCAGCAGATCGGCGATCCACGCACCCGGCGGGCCGATCAGGTTGCGGACGTCGCCACCCGAGGCGGTGTTGATCGCCGGGTCGCTTGGCCGGTAGCTGGCGAGCGCAAGCACCAGCGCCAGCGTCGCCGCGAAGATCGCTACCGCCGCGATCATCGCGCCGCTGCGCACCGCGCCTGCCTTCACCGTCTCGCGCCACAGGGCCGGCTGCGCTCGGCTCGCCATCGTCCATACCTTTTTCGCAAAATCGCGCCGGATTCATCGCCTTCTAGCATAAGGACGTCAAGGCGGCGTAGGAGAGCGCATGGACAGTGCATCACCCAAGCCGCCCCTAGTGCACCCAGACGTCATCATCCTCGGCGGCGGGCTCGTCGGCACCACGCTTGCCGTTGCCCTCGCCACCCACGGCATCGCCTCGGTCGTCGTCGACCCGGCCGATCCTGCGGTGACGCTTGCCCCAGCGTTCGACGGGCGTGCGTCGGCGGTGGCGAGCGCCAGTGGGCGGATGCTCGACGCGATCGGCGTCGGCGCGCGACTGTCGGGCAAGGGGTGCGCGATCGCCGCGATCCGGGTCAGCGACGGGCTGGAGTCGGGGCGTCTCGATTTCGTTCCCGATGCCGAGGACGGTGCGCTCGGCACGATGTACGAGAATCGCATCCTGCGCCGCACGCTGTTCGAGGCGGCGAGCAACGCGCCGCTGATCGACTTGCGGATGAAGACGCGCGCGGTCGATGTGGTCCGCGGAGTGGCAGGCGTCGTAGCGACGCTCGACGACGGCAGTACGATCGCGGCGCCGTTGCTGGTTGCCGCAGAGGGGCGCAACTCGCCGACCCGCGAGGCGGCGGGCATCGCGGTCGCACGCTGGCGCTACGCGCATGCGGCGATCGTCGGTGCGTTCCATCACGAACGCCCCCACGGCAATACGGCTTACGAGATCTTCTACCCCGGCGGTCCCTTTGCGTTGCTTCCGCTCCCCGACGACGACATCGGCCATCGCTCGGCGATCGTCTGGACGGTCGCGGGGGGCGATGCAGCGGGGATGATGAAGCTTGGCGACCGCGGCTTTCTGGCGGAAGCGAGCAAGAGGATGGGCGGCTTCCTGGGCACGCTCTCGGCGCCTTCGCCGCGGGCGAGCTACCCGCTCGGCTTCCACCACGCCGCGCGGGTCACCGCCGATCGGCTGGCGCTGGTCGGCGATGCGGGGCACGGCATCCATCCGATCGCGGGGCAAGGCCTGAACCTGGGGTTCCGCGACGTAGCGACGCTGGCCGAGGTGCTGGTGGAGGGTAAACGCCTTGGCCTTGACCTCGGCGACGCTGCCCTGCTCGCGCGGTACCAGCGCTGGCGCGGGCTCGACACGTTGATGGTGGCGGCGGCGACCGACACGCTGACCCGGCTGTTCGGCGTGCCCGGCAAGGCGGCGAGCGCGGCCCGGCGCTTCGGCATCTCCGCGGTCAACGCTATCCCGCCGCTCAAGGATCGATTCATGGCCGAGGCGCGCGGCGAGGCGGGGGACTTGCCGAAACTGCTGCAGGGCGTAACGGTGTAGGCGCGAAAGGTCACTGGAAGGTCACATCCTACAAGGGTTCAGCGCGCTATCCGAAGTTGTCGAAGTCGCCGCATATCGTGCGTTTTGCAATTCTGCGCCCGCGCTGACGTTGACACTGATTGACGCGTGGACGTGAGTCGATCGCGACCGATCGTTTCCGTTTCTGCACCGATGAGAAAGAGCAAGGCGATCCGCCACGGATGATGAACGAGCCGAGCGCTGTAGGACAGGTCTGATGTCGGCTTGCGCCCAAAGGTCACACTGTCGCGCATGTCGCGCCGCCAACGCTTCTCGTATTCCGCCTTCGTCGGGAGTTGATGGCGCACGAGGGCGGCCTGCGCGACGACGGGGGGAGGGCAAGGTATCAACGGTTGAAAGAGCGAGCGCAGTGCCGAGCCGGGAAATACCGTGCACGGGCGCAGGCTTGTAGGACAGCGCTTTCGCGCACGTCCGCTATCACCCAAAGCAGGAAGCCGCGGGCCACGGGCGGTGAGCTATGGGGTTTTCAGGTTTTGCCCGGTTGCGAGGCGCGAGCGACGGCTGTCGAGACGCGCATCGGTGGTCAGGAACAGGGTCGCGAGGGGCGGTGTCCGGGGTGGATATCGCCTATGACCGAGGCTTGAAGTTGGCACGGGTGCGATCGGCGGTGTTGCCAGCGCGCGCGACATCGTCGCCGGAAGCGCGCGGACTGCGCGGCGGAGCGAGGACAAGCCATGCCGGGTCATGGCGCGATGGTCTCGGTCGAAGTGGTGCCGTGCGGCGGGGCGCGGGGCTGCCGCCAGCGTTCGAAGGTCTCGATGACGATCATGAGCCCGCCGCAGCATGGGCATGGTGGCCTGATGTCGTCTGGTTCGACCAGTGTATCCGCCCCGGCGGGCGGCGCGACCCCGAGCAGCTGGCGGACGTGGTCGAGTTGGCCCTTGCGGTTCGAGCTAGCCAGCAGGCCGTAGTGGCGGATGCGATGGAAGCCCTTCGGCAGGACGTGGAGTAGGAAGCGACGGATGAACTGGTCGGCGGTGAGCGTCATGCTCTGCTGCCGGTCGGGACCATCGCGGCGGTAGTCCTTGTAGCGGAACGTGACCCCCGTTTGGTCGAAGCGGATGAGCCGGCTGTTCGAGATGGCGACCCGATGCGTGTAGCGCGACAGGTAGGCGAGCACCGTCTGCGGCCCGGCGAACGGCGGCTTGGCGTAGACGACCCAGCGCTTCTTCCGAACCGGCGACAGGTGGCGCAGGAACACGCGCCGGTCGGCGAGATGCGCGAGGCTGCCGTAGAACGCGAGCCGCCCGGCATCGTGCAGCGCGACCAGCCGGGTCAGGAACAGGCGGCGGAAGAGCTTGCCCAGCACCCGCACCGGCAGCAGGAACGCGGGGCGCGACGAGATCCATCGGCTCCCGTCCGGCGACAGCCCGCCGCCCGGCACGATCATGTGGATGTGCGGATGGTGGGTCATAGCCGACCCCCATGTGTGCAGCACCGCAGTGATACCGATCCGCGCGCCGAGATGCTTGGGGTCGGCAGCGATCGTCGTCATTGTCTCGGACGCCGCCTGGAACAGCAGGCCGTAGACCGCCGCCTTGTTCTGCAGCGCGATGTCGGCAACCTCGGCCGGCAGCGTGAAGACGACGTGGAAGTAGCCGACCGGCAGGAGGTCGGCTTCGCGCTCGGCGAGCCAGGTTCGCGCGGCGGCACCCTGGCACCGGGGACAGTGCCGGTTGCGGCAGGAGTTGTACGCAACCCGCCAGTGGCCGCAGTCGGTGCAGGCCTCGGTGTGGCCGCCCATGACAGCGGTACGGCAATGCTCGATCGCCGACATCACCTTCAGCTTGTCGAGGCTCAGGTGCCCGGCATGGACGATCCGGTATCCAGGACCTGCGGCGCGGAAGATGTCGGCGACCTCGATAGAGGGGCGCATGCGGCTCAGCCGGCGGGCGTCTTCCCTGCCATCAACGCCATCAACTGGTCGAGCGGGCCGGTGACCGCGCGGATCGTACGCGTCGCGACCTTGGTGTAGAGCGCGGTCGTCTCCAGCTTGCTATGGCCGAGCAGAACCTGGATCACGCGGATGTCGACGTCCTGCTCGAGCAGGTGGGTGGCGAAGCTGTGGCGCAACGTGTGTGGGCTGACGCGCTTGCGGATCCCGGCTGCGTCGGCCGCCTCGTGAACCGCGCGGTGGAGCTGCCGCGTCGAGATCGGGTCGGTGTAGCTGCGCCCAGGGAACAGCCAACCATGCGGGAGGAGCACGCTGCGTCGCTTGCCCTCGCGCCACCACAGCCGCAGCAGCTCGAGCAGCTGGGGCGAGAGCATCGCATTGCGGTCCTTGCGACCCTTGCCCTCCTCGATGCGGATCAGCATCCGCTTACTGTCGATGTCGTCGGCCTTGAGGTGTGCGACCTCCGACACGCGCAGGCCAGCGCCGTACGCGACGCCGAGCGCCGCTCGGTACTTGATGCCCGGTGCCGCCTCCAGCAGCTTCGCCACTTCCTCGATGCTCAGCACATCGGGCAGCTTGCGGGGACGATGCGCCAGCACCAGCCGCCGCGACAGGTCGGGTCGTTCCAGTGTCACGCCGAACAGGAAGCGCAGTGCCGATACCGATCCGTTGATCGTGCCTTCCCCGACACCGTGCTCGCGCTGGTGAAGCTGGAAGCGCCGCACGTCTTCCGCGGTCGCGGTGTCCGGCGAGCGCCCGAGGAAGCCAGCGAAGGCGCGGACGTGACGGACATAGCCGTGCTGCGTCCGCGACCCCATGCGGCGCATCGCCATGTCGTCGAGCATCCGCTGACGCAGCGGGGTAACGGGCCGTTCTGTCGGTGAAGTTGTCATGGGAAGTTCCTCTCGTTGAAGGAACTCCATCGTCTGCCGCCGCTGCCGCAGGGCCAAACCTCAACGCATGCGCGCTACCTACCGCCGGGCACCCCTGCCGCGCAGCGGCTTCGTGC
>NZ_CAXVWL010000069.1:0-30438 GCF_964263785.1 Sphingomonas sp. | reverse complement strand
GGGAACGGCACCTCCCGTGAGCGGGCGGGGGGAAGAGGTATGCGTGGCGCTCGCCTTCCCCGATCGGATCGCGCGGCGGCGCGATGCGGCGGGCGAGCGCTGGGCGTCCGTCGGCGGGCGCGGCTTCCGGCTCGACGCCGCCGCGTCGCTCGCCCGTGCCGAGTGGCTCGCGGTGGCGGAGACGCAGGGGTCGGCGGCGGGCGCGCGCATCCTGTCCGCCGCGGCGATTGACGCGATCGCGGTCGAGTCGCTTTTCGCCGATCGCATCGAGACTCGCCGCACGCTGATCTTCGATCCCGCCACCGGCAGCATCCAGCCGATCCGTGAACGTCGCCTCGGCGCGATTCGCCTGTCGAGCGGCCCCGATGCGAACCCCGACCCCGACGCCGTCGCGGCCGCGCTGGTCGAGGGTGTCCGCACCCACGGCGTCGCTGTCGTGCCCTGGCCCGACGCCGCCCAGGCGCTGCGCCGCCGCGCGGCGTTCGCGGGGATCGCGCTCGACGACGAGACGCTGCTCGCGCACCTCGACGATTGGCTTCCCGCGCTGGTCGCGGGCCGCCGCAGGCTCGATGCGATCCCGCCCGGCGCCTTGGTCGACGCGCTGCGCACCCTCGCCGGCTGGGACGCGATACGGAGCGTCGATCGCCTCGCCCCACCCGACTTCACCACGCCCGCGGGCAGCACCCACGCGATCGATTATGCCGCCGAAGCGGGTCCCACCGTGGAATTGCGCGTCCAGTCGCTGTTCGGCCTTTCGGACCACCCGACCATCGGCGCGGGCCGAATACCGCTCGTCCTCAGCCTGACCTCCCCCGCGGGGCGGCCGATCCAGACGACTCGCGATCTCCCCGGCTTCTGGGCGGGAAGTTGGAGCGCGGTCGCCAAGGAGATGCGCGGACGATACCCCAAACACCCGTGGCCCGACGACCCCGCCGCCGCGCCCGCGACGCTGCGCACGAAAAAGGCGGATGCGCGCGGTGCCGGATCGCGATAAGGAACGCGCCATGCCTACCGCCCGCATTTTTCAGCGCCCCAAGAACGCGATGCAGTCCGGCAAGTACCGGACCGACCGCTGGCAACTCGAATTCGAACCCGCCGAAGCCAAGAAGCCCGACCCGCTCACCGGCTGGGCGGGCAGCGGCGACACCCGCGACCAGCTCCGCCTGGGCTTCGCGACGCAGGAAGCTGCGGTGGCGTATTGCGAGGCGCAGGGGTACGATTACGCCGTCGTCGCCGCGCCCGAACGTAAGCTGAAACTGCAGGCCTACGCGGATAACTTCCGGTAGCCCCGTCACCCCGGCCTTGTGCCGGGGTCCAGGGTGCCGCGAACGATGTCCTCCGAGCCGCCAGCCGCATCGCTCGCCGAGCGCTGGACCCCGGCTTAAGGCCAAGGTGATGGAGGGACAAATCAGTCCCGGCAGTAGCCTTCGCCCGGCTTGACCATCAAACAGTCCTTCTTTCCCGCAAGATACTTGAGCCCGATCTTCGCGCCATCGCTGAACTCCAAGCGCTCCCGAAGACCGTTACGCTCGAAGACGATCGCCGGCTCGACGAGGCCGGGGTCGAATATATCGCCGTCGAACGTGCCCCGGTGATCGAGATCCCATTGCATGGTCAGCTTGTAGCGGCCCGCCTCGGCCGTCGGCTTGACGTCGAGGACCATGCCTTCGACACCCACCCAGTGCCCGATGTAGAGGTCATCGAGCGACCGGTCTGACCTGTAAGAGCTAGCCTGCTGCGGGACATGAACGGGCGGCGGAGCAGAAATTGCCGGGACCGAGGTGGCCTCTACCGCCACAATATTCGTCTTGAGCACGTCGGGCTGCTGTGAACACCCGCCCAGCACCGCCGCCACAACCATCCACCGCATGTCTTCTCCTGTGGCAAACCAGCGAGCGCCCAGCTAAGGGAGCGCACATCGCCATCACCCGAGGATAGCCCAGCCCGATGCGCATCGCCATCGCATCCGATCACGCCGCCGTCGTGCTGAAAGCGACGCTTGCCGCATGGATGCGCGAACAGGGGCATGACGTCCTCGACCTCGGCACGGATGGCGCGGCGAGCGTCGACTATCCCGATTACGGCTACGCCATCGCTGCCGCGATTGTCGACGGACGAGCCGAGCGCGGGGTCGCGCTGTGCGGCTCGGGCATCGGCATCATGATCGCCGCGAATCGCAACCCGGCGTGCCGTTGTGCGCTCGTGTCCGAACCCCTTTCGGCGACTCTCGCGCGCACCCATAACGACGCCAACGCCATCGCGATGGGCGCACGGGTGATCGGCGAGGAGATGGCGATCGCCTGCCTCCAAGCCTTTCTCACGTCCGAATTCCTCGGCGGCCGTCACGCCGCCCGCGTCGACAAATTGTCGGAGACACCAGCATGAGCACCCAGCCTCAGACCCTGCACGATGTCCAGCCAGACGGCTTCTTCACCCGCACGCTCGCCGACGCCGACCCCGCGGTGTTCGCCGGTGTCGCGCGGGAGCTCGACCGCGAGCAGACCCAGATCGAGCTGATCGCGAGCGAGAACATCGTGTCGAAAGCGGTGCTCGAGGCGCAGGGTTCGGTGTTCACCAACAAATACGCCGAGGGCTATCCCGGCAAGCGCTACTACCAGGGCTGCGCCCCGTCCGACGAAGTAGAGACGCTGGCGATCGACCGTGCGAAGCAATTGTTCGGCTGCGGCTTCGTCAACGTCCAGCCCCATTCGGGCGCGCAGGCCAACGGCGCGGTGATGCTGGCGCTGGTCAAGCCTGGCGACACGATCCTCGGCATGAGCCTCGACGCGGGCGGCCACCTGACGCACGGCGCACGCGCGGCGATGAGCGGCAAGTGGTTCAACGCGGTCCAATACGGTGTCGATGCGACCACGCACCTGATCGACTACGACCAGGTGGAGACACTGGCGGTCGAACACCAGCCCAAACTCATCATCGCCGGCGGCTCCGCTTATCCGCGCCAGATCGACTTCGCCAGGTTCCGCGCCATCGCGGACAAGGTCGGCGCGTATTTCATGGTCGACATGGCCCATTTCGCAGGGATCGTCGCGGCGGGGCTCCACCCGACCCCGTTCGGCCACGCCCACGTTGTCACCACCACCACCCACAAGACGCTGCGCGGGCCGCGCGGCGGCATGATCATGACCGACGACGAAGCGCTCGCGAAGAAGATCAACTCCGCGGTCTTCCCCGGCCTCCAGGGCGGACCGCTGATGCACGTCATCGCCGCCAAGGCGGTCGCGTTCGGCGAGGCGCTCCAGCCCGACTTCAAATCGTACATCGCCGCGGTGGTCGAGAACGCCAAGGTGCTGGCCGCCACGCTCAAGGAGCGCGGATCGAACATCGTCGCGGGCGGCACCGACACCCATCTGGCGCTGGTCGATCTGAGCCCGCTCGGCATCACCGGCCGCGACGCCGACGAGGCGCTGGAGCGCGCCGGGATCACCTGCAACAAGAACGGTATTCCGGGCGATCCGCTGCCGCCGGTGAAGACCAGCGGCATCCGCGTCGGCTCGCCCGCGGGCACCACCCGCGGCTTCGGCCCGGCCGAGTTCCAAGAGATCGGTCACATGGTCGCCGACGTCCTCGACGGTCTGTCGAACAAGGGCGAACACGGGGATCGGCAAGTCGAGGCAAACGTTCGGACCCGCGTGCGCGCGCTGTGCGCCCGTTTCCCTATCTATCAAGGATAAGACCCATGTCGAAGATCGACGACGTCCAGAACGAGATCAAGAACACCCCCGGCCTCGGCAAGCGGATGGCGAAATACGGTGCGGTCGGCGCGGTGATCGCGATTCCCGTTCCCTTCGTCGGCCCGGTGCTGGGTGCCATCGCCGGCGCGGCCTTTGCGTATTCGAAGCGCAAGGATTGATGCTTGCGCTGCCCGTTCTGCGCGCATGAGGACAGCCAGGTAAAGGACAGCCGCCCCACCGAAGACGGGGCGGCGATCCGGCGGCGGCGCCAGTGCGAAGGCTGCGCGGCAAGGTTCACGACGTTTGAGCGCATCCAGCTGCGCGAGCTCGTGGTTCTCAAAAGCGAGGACAGGCGCGAGCCCTTCGACCGCGACAAGCTGCTCCGCTCGCTCAGCATCGCCGCCCGCAAGCGCCCGATCGACGCCGCGCGCCTCGAGCGGCTGGTGTCGGGCATCCAACGGCAATTGGAGACCTCGGGCGAGCACGAGGTCTCGTCCAAACGCATCGGCGAGCTGGTGATGGACGCGCTGAAGGCGCTCGACCCGGTGGCCTACATCCGCTTCGCCAGCGTCTACCGCGATTTCAGCGAGGCCAAGGATTTCGAGGCGTTCGCGGGTTCGGTGGAGGCGGGGGAGTGATGACGGGTCCATCCACTCACCCCCCGTTCGCCCTGAGCGAAGTCGAAGGGCTTGGCACTTACACCGTTCGGGCCGTAGCATGACCTTCTGGACGTACATGCTTCGCTGCTCGGACGGCACATACTATACCGGGCACACCGACAACCTTGAAGGTCGTATCGGCCAGCATCATTCCGGTACTTACAAATGCTATACGCACGACAAACGCCCGCTGGAATACGTCTGGTCGCAGGAGTTCCCTTCGCAGCTGGAAGCGCTTGAAGCCGAACGCCAGATCAAGGGCTGGGTGCGCGCCGAGAAAGAAGCGCTGATCGCGGGAGATTGGGACAGGTTGCACGACCTCGCAATCCCGGCGGGGGAGCGCGAGGCGAGGGCCCTTCGACTGCGCTCAGGGCGAACGGAAGTCGGGGAGCAAGCGCCCTCCCCCATTTCCGTTCGTGCTGAGCGAAGTCGAAGCACACCTATCCCCGGGTCCGGAACTCAGTGTGATGTGCCCGCGCTCACCGAGCGTACCCCGCCCCCCCTCATCATCCTTGTCCGCCCTCAACTCGGCGAAAACATCGGCAAGGCCGCCCGTGCCATGCTCAATTTCGGCCTCGTCGAGCTCCGCCTCGTCGCGCCGCGCGACGGCTGGCCCAACCCGAACGCCGGGCCCGCAGCCTCCGGCGCGGACATCGTCCTCAAACGCGCGGTCGTCTACGACACCGTCGCCGAAGCGGTCGCCGACTGCGCCCACGTCTACGCCACCACCGTCCGCCGGCGCGGCGTCACCAAACCGGTGGTTACGCCCGAACAGGCGATCCGCGATGTCCGCTCGGAGACCGGGCGCAGCGCGTTCCTGTTCGGCCCCGAGCGATCGGGCCTCGAGACCGACGACGTCGCGGTCGCGCGGACGATCGTCACCGTGCCGATCAACCCCGAATTCGGCAGCCTCAATCTCGCGCAGGCGGTGATCCTGGTCGCCTACGAGTGGTCGCGCGGGCAGGACCTCGCGCAACCGCCCGAAGTCGACCTGCCCGAGCCTGCCCCGCAATTCGAACTCGACGGCATGATCGCGCAGCTCGACACGATGCTGGAGGCGGCGAACTTCTATTTCCCCGAGGACCGCGCCCCGGCCACCCGGCGGACCCTGCGCACCCTGCTCACCAAGCCCGCCTGGTCCAGCCAGGAGGTGCGAACCCTCCGCGGAGTCTTCTCCGCGCTGATGCCTAAGCCGCGGAAATAGACCAGCGCCGCAATTCCCGTTCGTGCTGAGCGAAGTCGAAGCAGATGGCCAAGCAGCCTGCCCTTCGACTTCGCTCAGGGCGAACGGATCGGGTTTACGGCATGGCCTGACGTCGGTCGAACGCGGCCAGTTCGTAGGCGATCGACGCCTCGACCAGCCGCTCCCACATATCGGCGACCAGCGTATCGGGTACCCGCAGAGGCACCGCCGCGGCCCGTGCCTGCGCGATCACCTGGGCTTTGCGCGCCTCGTCGCGGACCGCGGACCGCTCGGGCTTGATCCGTGCCGCCGCGTCCATGTAGCCGAAGCGGCGCGCCAGCAGCGCCACCAGTTCGCGATCGACCTGGTCGACCCCGGCCCGGACGTCGATCATCGTGGAGCAATCGGCAGGCGCGCATATCGTCATGGCGGGGCCTCTGCCCGGTGCCCGCAACCCTGTCCAGCTTGACTCACGCACCCCCCGCGGCTACGCGCCCGCCTTCGCAATTGGCCCCGCACCCCGGTGAAGCGGTGGCCCTGCCTCGTCCACAAGATGGGAACAGAGCGATTACCGGGACCAACGTTGTCCGCATTTTGCCAAGGAATATCCATGTCCAAGCGCCATAGCGCCAAGCACAAGCTCGACCGTCGTCTCGGCGAGAACATCTGGGGCCGTCCCAAGTCGCCCGTCAACAAGCGCGAATACGGCCCCGGCCAGCACGGCCAGCGCCGCAAGGGCAAGGTCAGCGATTTCGGCATCCAGCTGCGCGCCAAGCAGAAGCTGCGCGGTTATTACGGCGACGTTACCGAAAAGCAGTTCCGCGCCTGCTACCACGAGGCCGCCCGGATGAAGGGCGACACCTCGCAGAACCTGATCGGCCTGCTCGAACAGCGCCTCGACATGATCGTCTACCGCGCCAAGTTCGCGCCGACGATCTTCGCCGCACGCCAGCTCGTCAGCCACGGCCACGTCCGCGTCAACGGCGTGAAGTGCAACATCGCATCGCGCCGGGTCTTTGCCGGACAGGAGATCACGCTGGGCGGCAAGGCGCAGGAGATGGCGCTGGTGCTGGAGGCGCAGAACCTCGCCGAGCGCGAAATCCCCGATTACGTCGCGCCCGATGGCACGGCGAAGGTCACCTTCACCCGCGTGCCGACGCTGGACGAGGTGCCGTATCCGGTTAAGATGGAGCCGAATCTCGTCGTGGAATTCTACAGCCGCTGACGCCAAGCTCCAGCGAAGCTGGAGCGATGCCTCGTGTCAGCGGCTCGGCCGACCTCGCTACAGCGAGGACCGACGACGCGGCTTTGCCGCGGCGTGCGCCATCCGAACCAGAAAGGGCGGTCCTGCGGGGCCGCCCTTTTTGTATCCGAATCATCCCCTTGCGCCCCCTGCGCGACGCTGCCAAACCCCGCGCCTGACCTCCTCGGGAGCCCACACATGCGCGTCGCCGCCATCGCCCTTCTCCTCTGCACCACCGCTGCGACCGCGCAGACGCCGCCCGCCATCTCGGTCGACACGCTCAAGACGGTCACGCAAACGCTCTCCTCCGACGCCTACGAAGGCCGCGCGCCGACGACTCCGGCCGAGACCAAGACCGTCGCCTATATCGTTGAGCGGATGAAGGCCGCGGGATTGAAACCCGGCAACGCGGGCCAATGGACGCAAGCCGTGCCGATGGTCGAGATCACCGCGACCGACGTGAAGCCCTTCGTCTTCACCGGCGGTCGCGAACCGGTCAGCCTGAACTACCGCACCGACATGGTCGCGGGCACCTACCGCGTCGTGCCGAAGGTCGACGTGAAGGACAGCGACGTCGTCTTCGTCGGCTACGGCGTCACCGCGCCCGAGAAGGATTGGGACGATTACGCCGGCGTCGACGTGCGCGGCAAGACGGTGGTGATGCTGGTCAACGACCCCGACTGGCAGACGCCCGGCCGCGATGGCCCGTTCGAGGGTCGCGCGATGACCTGGTACGGGCGCTGGCCGTACAAGTTCGAGAATGCGGCGAAGCACGGCGCGGCGGCGGCGATCATCATCCACCAGACCGAGCCCGCCGCCTACGGCTGGCCGGTGGTGCAATCGTCGTGGACCGGGCCGCAGCTCGAACTCGACGAACGCGGCGACCACATGGACCAGAGCCAGGTGATCGGCTGGATGCAGCAAGCCGCCGCGCTGAAGCTGTTCGCGAGTGCAGGCAAGGACCTCGGCGCATTGACCGCGGCCGCACAGACCAAGGGGTTCCGCGCGGTCCCGCTGGGCGTGAAGCTCACGACGGGCTTCGGCAACACGATTCGGCGGCAGGCCTCGCAGAACGTCGTCGGCATTTTGCCCGGCAAGACCGCGCCCAAGGACGTCGTCCTCTACTCCGCGCATTGGGATCACCTCGGCCGCTGCGACGCGGTGGATGGCGACGACATCTGCAACGGCGCGGTCGACAATGCGACCGGAGTCGCCGGGCTGATCGCGCTAGCCGAAGCGCAGGCGAAGGCGGGCCCAGCCAAGCGGTCGATGGTGTTTCTGGCGGTCACCGCGGAGGAATCGGGATTGCTCGGCTCGCGCTACTACGCCGAACACCCGGTCTACCCGCTCGCCAACACCGTCGGCGGCGTGAACATGGACGTGCTGAACGTCGAAGGCGCGACCAGGGACTTCGTACTGGAGGGCGCGGGCAAGTCGGAGATCGAGGACCTGGCCAAGCCGATCGTGCTCGCTGGCGGGCGGACGATCGCGCCCGAGCCGAACCCGGAGCGCGGCGGCTACTTCCGCTCCGACCATTTCTCCTTCGCCAAGCTGGGCGTGCCGATGCTGTCGGGGTCGTCGGGCGAGGACCTGGTCAAGGGCGGGACCGCCGCGGGGCATGCCGCGACGCTCGACTATATCGCCAACCGCTATCACAAGCCGCAAGACCAGTACGACGCCAACTGGGACTGGTCGGGCGCGGTGCAGGATTTGAGCGTCTATTACACGCTTGGCCGTCAGCTTGCCGATGACACGAGCGCTTGGCCCAACTGGTATCGGACCAGCGAATTCCGCGCAGTCCGTGACCGGAGCCGCCCCGCGCGATGACGCCGCCTCCCGCCGAATGGGCGCCGCATGCCGCGGTGTGGATCGGCTTCCCCAGCCACCCCGAACTTTGGGAAGACGACCTCGCGCCCGCTCGGGCGGAGGTGGTCGCGTTCGCGCGCGCGGTCCATGCCGAGGGGCGCGGCGAGCAGGTGCTGCTGGTCGTCGCCGATGCCGAGGCGGCGAACGCGGCGCAGGCACTGGCAGGCGACTTCGCCGAGATCGTCGTCGCGCCGTTCGGCGACATCTGGCTGCGCGACACCGGCCCGATCCTGCTGTCGGCGCATGAAGCGCGAACCTTCGTATTCAACGGCTGGGGCGGCAAGTACGACCTGCCCGGCGACGATACGGTCGGCACGCGACTGGCCGCATCGCGCGAAATTGCGGTGGAGCATGGCGACTGGGTACTCGAAGGCGGTGCGATCGATGGCGACGGCACCGGCACCGCCGTCACCACCGAGCAATGCCTGCTCAACCGCAACCGCAACCCGCACCTGTCGCGCATCGAAGTCGAGGCGAGACTCGCATCCGACCTCGGCCTGACCAACGTCGTCTGGCTCGGCAACGGCCTGCTCGACGATCACACCGACGGCCACGTCGACAACCTCGCCCGCTTTGTCGGGGAGGGCCGCGTCGCGATCCCGCAGGCAACCGACAACGACCCCAACTGGCGAGTCTATCAGGACGCCCGCGAACGCGCCGAAGCCGTCGGGCTGGAGGTCGTGCCCGTCCCCTCCCCCGGCCGCGTCCTGCGCGACGAGAAGATCGCGCCTGCCAGCTACATGAACTTCTACATCGGCAATGCCGCGGTCGTCGTTCCCCTGTACGGCGCGGAGAACGACGACGCGGCGGTGGCGGCGATCGGCGCACTGTTCCCCGGTCGCGAGGCTGTCGGCTTGCGGGCCGACCACATCCTGACCGGCGGCGGCAGCTTCCACTGCATCTCGCAGCAGGTGCCTGCGTAATACCGTTTAGGCGCAACCCGCGCATTACGAATTGCCTTGCAAATCGGCATGTCAACCATTATTCAGGTTGCGTCATGGGTCGCCACACGTCTCGTCCGCGAGAGTGCAAAAGGGCGGCCCTTCTCTTTTGAGATGACCCTTCCTCCTTATACGAAGCCTTATATATCTCCTGCGCAGCGCATCGCGCACCTACGCGCGCGTGGTCTTCATATACGGCATCCGAGCGTGGCAGAGCGGAAGATCGAGCAGATCGGTTACGAACGTCTGCGCATTTACTTTCTCAGCCGCCGTCAGCGGCATCTACCGGGTAAGCCGTTCGTGCCCGGCACGACATACACGGATATCGTGCGCTTGTATGAATGCGATGCTCGATTGCGGGACGTCTGCTTCGTAGCGGTCGGGCAGTTCGAAATCTTGCTCCGCAACGCCATGTCGGAGGTATTAAGCAGCAATCACGGCGCACATCCCTACTTCGTGTCCGCGGCATTTCGCGATGCCGATGCTAATCGTGAAGCCTTGAAGCTGCTGCTGGACATGGTCGCCCGCTCCAAGGACGCGCGAGTCGCTCACTACCGCACGACATATGGCGATCCACTTATTCCACCAATCTGGACGTTGAAGGAAGTTCTGACGTTTGGCGGGTGCTCGCGGCTCCTGAAGCACTTGGCGGGAACCATGCGAACCGCGATTGCCGCCGAGTTCGGCGTTCCAAACGACGCCGTGTTCCTGCGGTGGGTAGAATGCTTAGTCGATCTCCGTAACATCTGCGCGCATCATGATCGCCTGTTCAACCGCAGCTTTCAAAAACAGCCTACTACTCTCGTCTCCGCTGCTGTTCCGACGGCACCTCGCGGCAAGCTGAAGGCGGTGCTGGAGTGCCTTGATCATATGCTTGCCGCGCGAGGTGCGCCTTATAGCGCCGTAGCCAAGGTCGATGCTATTGTCCGCCGCTGCACAGCCATGCAGCTTGCCGAGGCGGGGTACTAATCTTTGTCCCCGTAGCATCCTCGTCGCTCATCGCCTACGTCGCCTCCATGACCCAGATCACCGTCGCCGCGGTCCAATGCGGCTTCACCCCCGATATCGACCGCAACGTCGCCCACGTCTCGCGCCTGATCCGCGAGGCTTCGGCCAAGGGCGCGCAGGTGATCCTGCCGCCCGAGCTGTTCGAAGGCGAGTATTTCTGCCGGGTCGAGGACGAAGCGCTGTTCGCGCAGGCCGCGCCCGTGACAGAGCACAAGGCGGTACTCGCGATGCAGGCGCTCGCCGAGGCGCTCGAGGTCTGGATTCCGACCAGCTTCTTCGAGGCCGACGGCCCGCACCATTACAACAGCCTGGCGATGATCGGCCCCGACGGCGAGGTCCGCGGCGTCTATCGCAAGAGCCATATTCCCGACGGTCCCGGTTACGAGGAGAAATTCTATTTCCGCCCCGGCAACACCGGGTTCAAGGTGTGGGACGGGCCCGTCAAGCTCGGCGTCGGGGTCTGCTGGGACCAATGGTATCCCGAAACCGCGCGCGCGATGATGCTGATGGGGGCGGAGGTGCTCTTCTACCCGACCGCGATCGGCAGCGAGCCGCACGACACGTCGCTCGACACCGCGCGGCTGTGGCGGCGTGCGATGGTCGGGCATGCGGTCAGCAACGTGGTCCCCATCGTCGCCGCCAACCGCGTCGGGGTGGAGCACGGCCAGACCTTCTACGGCACGTCGTTCATCTGCGACGAACGGGGCGACGTTCTCGCCGAACTTGGGCGCGCGGACGAAGGCGTCATTACTGCAACGATCGACCTGGACGTCGTCAAGCGCCACCGCGCCGCCTTCGGCTTCTTCCGCGATCGCCGGCCCGATCTGTACGGGCGGTTGGTGCAGGATATCTGACCGGTTCCGTTCGCCCTCAGCGAAGTCGGAGCCTGTCCTGAGCGACTGCTTGCAGGCAGTCGAAGGGGGGCACGCCCGCCCAAAGTGCTTCGACTGCGCTCAGCACGAACGTGTTTCGGGGTTGGGCAGTGTAAACCACCCCGTTCGCCCTGAGCGAAGTCGAAGCACCACCCCGGGTCCGCAAAGGCGTTCCCATCCCCCCCACCGCCAGCTACAACGCACCCCCATGCACCGCCCCGCGCTTTCGGTCGTCATCCCCTGCTACAACGAGGCGGCGTGCCTCGATATCCTCCATGCCCGCGTGTCCGCCGCCGCACGCGCCGCGGTCGGCGAGGATTACGAGATCGTGCTCGTCAACGACGGCAGCCGCGACGAGAGCTGGGCGGCGATGCAGCGCCTTGCCGCCGCCGACCCGCGGCTCGTTGCGATCAACCTGTCGCGCAACCACGGCCACCAACTGGCGCTCACCGCCGGGCTCGATCTGTGCGCGGGCGCCCAGGTCCTGATCATCGACGCCGACCTTCAGGATCCGCCCGAACTGCTCGCCGACATGCGCGCAACGATGGCGGCGCAATCGGCCGATGTCGTCTACGCGGTCCGCCGCAAGCGCGATGGCGAGACGCTGTTCAAGCGCGCGACCGCGGCGGTGTTCTACCGGCTGCTCGACCGGCTGACCGACACCCCGATCCCGCTCGACACCGGCGACTTCCGCCTGATCAGCCGCCGCGCGCTCGACGCGCTGCTATCCTTGCCCGAACAGGCGCGCTTTATCCGCGGCATGGTCGCCT
Organism: Sphingomonas sp.; assembly: GCF_964263785.1. GTDB lineage: Bacteria > Pseudomonadota > Alphaproteobacteria > Sphingomonadales > Sphingomonadaceae > Sphingomonas. Next base: position 18,204 of record NZ_CAXVWL010000069.1, on the reverse strand, counting down.
GGGTCGGCTTCCGCCAGGTGCCGCTCGCCTACGACCGCGCCGAACGCCACGCAGGCGACACCAATTACCCGATCGGCAAGATGCTCGGCCTCGCCTTCGACGCGGTCACCGGCTTCTCGACCGCGCCGCTGCGGTTCGCCAGCCACGCCTCGGTGATCCTGGCTGGCGCGTCGCTGCTGCTGCTGTTCTACATCGCCTGGGGCTTCTTCGAAGGCTCGCCGGTGCAGGGCTGGACCTCGACGATGCTCGTCGTCGTCGTGCTGTCCGCGGTGCAGATGTTCGTGCTCGGGATGATCGGCGAATATCTCGGGCGGCTGTATATCGAGGCAAAGCGGCGGCCGCTGTACATCGTCGCGGATGTGGCGGGTCCGGTGCAGGGCAAGGCGTCGCTCGGGTTCCGCGAGCAGGACGTCGACGATCAGGCGTTCGGCACCGCCAACGTCACCAGCGACACCCCCGGCGTCATCGGCACCCTGCCGACCAGGTGACGCTCCAGCCGGAAGATGCGTTCGAACAGCGCGTTGACCGGTCCCGGCGGGGGCGAATCGTCGCTGTCGTCGCGCCCGGTCAGCCGCCCCGCGATCCGCGCCGCCGCCGCGAGCGGGAACAGCAGCGAGTTGAACCAGCGCAATTTCTCCGGGCGCAGCCCCGCGGCAAGGATCGCCGCACTCAGCGTCTTCCTGGAATAGCGCCGGTGGTGGTGGTTCACCACGTCGTGCGCGCTCCACATCCATTGGTGAGCGGGCACCGCGATCAGGATCTTGCCGTCGGGCTTGAGCAGCGATCTCATCGCCGTCAGCGCCGCGACATCGTCGTCGATATGCTCGACCACATCGAGTACCGCGACCAGATCGTACGCGCCGCGCTCCACCCCGGGCAGTTCGGGCAACGGCGCCACGCCGACGCTGCGGCCCAGCCGCGTCTCGGCGATCGCACGCGAACCTTCGTCGATCTCGATCGCCTCGACCGCGCCGAACGTGGCCAGCATCGCCAGATTGTGCCCGGTGCCGCAGCCGATCTCCAGGATGCGCGCATCCTTGGGCAAGCCGCCATACCGCTTCAGATAATCGCGCAGGATGTCGCGGCGCGCACGATACCACCAATGCGTCGAATCATGCTCCGCCATGCGATCGTGAACGCGTCTGTCCATCAGGCGAATACCCAATTGCGTTGCAGGCCGAAGGTGACGAGCGGCACCAGGAACACGGCGGGCACCAGCGGCCACCACGTCGGCCCATGAAGGAACGGTCCGGTCACCAGCGCCCAGGTGAACCCCTGGTTGAGCAGGAACCCGAACCCCTGGACGACCAAGAATTTCACGGCCGTGCTGCGGTCGCGCGAGCCGTGCCCCTTGAAGCTGACCGCACCGTGCGCAAACCGCCCGACCACGGTCGCAAGCACGAACGCGACGAGCACGGCCAGATTGGGGTTCATCACGAACGTCGCGAGCGGCCAGTAAATCGCGGCGTAGAACAGGGTCACCGCCACCCCGGTCACGCCGAAGCGCACGAGTTGTCCCAGCACCCCGCTCGTCCGCCAGCCCTGGATCTTCGCCAGCACGTTCGCTTGCCCTTTACGCACGTGCGACTAGAGCACGCGGACCCCAAAGAAGCCGGGGCGTTAGAGCGGGTGGGCGTGTGAGGGAAGCGGAAACGGGCGGCGGCGATCAAGGCTTGGGGGCCGCGATGCGGGGCGACCTGACGCGTCACTGGATCGCGTTGACCCTGCTCGCCTGGGGCGTGATCGCGGCATGGTTCCTGTGGAGCCACTGGCCGCAGGTCTATTGGCTCGCGCTCGGCGATACCGACGACAACATGCGCCTCATGCAGGTCCGCGCCTGGCTGAACGGCCAAGCATGGTACGACCTGCGCCAATATCGCCTGAACCCGCCGGCGGGCTTCGACATCCACTGGAGCCGCATCGTCGATTTGCCGATCGCCGGGCTGATCCTGCTGTTCCGTCCCTTCACCACCGAGCTGTGGGCCGAAAAGCTGGCGTGCGGCATCGCGCCGCTGCTCCCGCTCAGCATCGCCATGCTCGGCCTCGGCGCGACCGTCCGGCGGCTGGTCCACCCGCTCGCCTGGCCGGTGGCCATCGTGCTGCTGCTCGGCACGGCGGCAACGATGCCGATGTTCATGCCCGAACGCATAGACCATCACGGCTGGCAACTCGCGATGCTCAGCCTGACCGTCGCGGGACTGTGCGACCCGCGTCAGGCGCGCGGTGGCGCGATGGTCGGGCTCGCCAGTGCGGTGAGCCTCGCGATCGGGCTGGAGCTGCTCCCCTATGCCGCAATGGCGGGGGCGATCATCGCGCTGCGCTGGGTTTGGGACCGGGACGAGGCCCGCCGTCTCGCCGTCTATGCGGTGACGCTGGGCGGCGGCACCGGCGCGGGGTTCGCCGCCTTCGCGTCCAACGCCAATTACGCCATGCGCTGCGACGCGCTGACCCCGGTGTGGCTGTCGGCCGTTGCCGCTGCGGGCGCGCTGCTGTTGGTGCTCGCCCTCGCCAACCCCGCCTCGCGTGCTGTGCGCCTCGGGCTGGCGGTCGCGGCGGCGGTCGCGATCGTCGTCTGCTACGTCCACTTCTTCCCGCAATGCCTCGGCCGCCTCGAAGGCGTCTCGCCCGAGCTCCAGCGCAGCTGGCTCGACAACGTGCGCGAGGCGAAACCGATCTACAAGCACCCGTTCCGCTCCGCCTTCCCCATTTCCGCGCTGCCCGTGGTCGGGCTGTTCGGCGCGGGACTCGCGCTGTGGATGGCCCGTCGCGATCCGGCTCGCCTGCGCGGCTGGGCCGTCGTCGCGCTCTTCGCGCTGTTCGCCGCGCTGATGCTGCTGTGGCAGGCGCGCGCGGGGCCCGCCGCGCAGCTGCTCGCGGTGCCCAGTGCCACCGCGCTCGCCTGGGTGCTGATCCCGCTCGTCCTCAACCACCGCGTCATGGCGGTGCGGGTGTTCGGCACCGTCGGCGCCGCGCTGATCGTGTCGGGGCTGTTCGCCGGGCTCGTCATCCGCTGGCTGCCGATCGACCGGCCCAACAAGTATGTCCAGCGGGTCAACCGCGCCAACGCGCGCTGCGCCACGATCCCCTCGCTGACCGCGCTGAACCGCTACCCGGCGCAGACCGTGTTCACCTTCACCGATCTCGGCCCCCGCCTCATCACCCTGACCCATCATTCGGCGATCGCAGGACCCTATCATCGCAACGGCGACGCGATCCTGGATGTCCAGCACGCCTTCAGCCGCTCGCCGGCGGAGGCGCACGCGATCATGAAGCGCCACGGCGCGACCCTGCTGCTGCTCTGCCCCGACATGGCCGAATCGACGATCTACCGTTCGCGCAATCCCGGCGGCTTCTACGACCGGCTGGCGCACGGTCAGGTGCCCGCGTGGCTCACCCCCCTGCCGCTGCCCGCGAAATCACCGCTCCGGCTGTTCCGCATCGACTGAACCGCGCCCGCGCAGCCGGTCCCGCGCGCTGCCCGCGAGGATGACGATCCCCGACGCGACGATCCGCACCACCCCGCGCCCGATCATCCACCACAGCGCGATCGGTCGGCGCATTCAGAGTCTGTCTTGCCGGGATTGAAGCATCGTGATTGCCCTGTCGCGTTCGTCCGGCAAGGAGCGGCGTGCAGCGCGTAGCGGCGCTACGCGCAAGCGTCGTGACGCCGTCGGCGGGCGCGACAGGGCAACCGCTTTGCGGCGGGCCACGATGCTTCAATCCCGGCAAGACAGACTCTAACGCAGGCTCACCTGCAACCCGTCCATGACGAACTGCACCGCCAGCGCCGCCAGCAGCACGCCCAGCAGCCGGGTGATCACCGCCTCGATCTTAGCGCCGAGCACCCGCATGATCGGCCCCGCCGCGAGCAAGGCGACCAGCGTCAGCGCCAGGATCGTCGCCAGCGCCGCCAGCACCACCGCAGTCCGCGCGACCCCGTCGTTACGCGCCATCAGCAGCATGACGGATGCGATCGACCCCGGCCCCGCGATCATCGGCATCGCCATTGGGAAGATCGACACGTCCTCGACCTCCTCGGCGGAGACCTTGGCGGCGCGGTCCTCGCGGCGCTGGGTGCGCTTCTCGAACACCATCTCCAGCGCGATCAGGAACAGCATGATCCCGCCTGCAATGCGAAACGACGCCAAACTGATCCCGAGCCCGCGGAGCAAATCCTCCCCGAACAACGCGAACACCAACAGGATCGCCGCCGCGACCCCAACCGCCCGCACCGCCATAGCCCGCCGCTGCACCGCGCTCGCGCCGGACGACAATCCTGCATAGATCGGCGCGCAGCCCGGCGGGTCGATCACCACGAAGAAGGTGATGAGGGAGGAAATGTAGAGCTCGATCATGGGGCGGGTGCCGGGACTCGGTCATCAACGACGGTCTCTGAAATGTTTCCAAAGGTCATCGCAACGGAGAGCCGACGCTCCCCGTCCCTCGCAACAAACCACTCCCAAACCAACGAGCCGTCGCTGGACGAACCCCAACTTTTCTGTTCGCCGGGATCGGCAAGGTAGGGCGGGTCTCCGGTTCCGGGCAGATGCGGTTCGCAACGGGGTGTGCGGAGTACGGGTTGTTCAACCCTTCGCCGCGCGACTTGCAGTTTCCCCCCATGATCGACGATCCAACGCCAGCGACCGTCCGCCTGCTTCTTCCAGATCGTCGTGAAATAGCCGGCGCTGCCATCCGGCCATTTGGAACCACCCGTGCTCGCTGCGAGCGTTCCGTCGCACGAGACCCAGGAAGCGATCGGCCACCACTCGACCGCCCTGACCGGCTCCTTGCGGTTCTTCAGCCAGTCTCGAGCACGGATCGCCCGTGGCGTGAACATAATGGCGTCTGCCGCCGCCCACTTCTTGAACGCCGCCCACTGCCCAATCTTTTGGACGTCGGCCGCAAAGGAGCGCTCGGCGTCGAGGGCAGTTCGCGGTTCGGCATGAACGGCCGGCGGCGCGGCTAGGGAGAGTAGTAGGGCAATCATAGGTCTTTCGGCACGTCGAGACCTTCGCGCCGGCATGCGGAGACGTATGTGTTGCGGATCAGGCAGGCGATGGTCATCGGCCCGACCCCGCCGGGCACCGGCGTGATCGCACCGGCGACCTCGCTGGCGCTGGCGAAGTCTACGTCGCCGACCAGCCCCGCGTCGGTGCGGTTGATGCCGACGTCGATCACCGTCGCTCCGGGCTTGATCCACTCGCCCCTGATCAGCCCCGCCATGCCGACCGCGGCGACGACGATATCGGCTTGGCGGACATGGGCAAAGGTGTCGCGGGTGCGGCTGTGCGTCACCGTGACGGTGCAGCTCTCGGTGAGCAGCAGCTGCGCCATCGGCTTGCCGACGATATTGGAGCGACCGACGACCACCGCCTCCAGCCCGGCGAGGTGCGGATGGACGTCGCGGAGCAGCAGCAGGCACCCGAGCGGCGTGCACGGCACGAACCCCGGCAACCCCGTCGCCAGCCGCCCGGCGTTGACCGGGTGGAAGCCGTCGACATCCTTGTCGGGGTCGATCGCGGTGATGACCTGCGCCGCATCGATGTGCGCCGGCAGCGGCAGCTGAACGAGGATGCCGTCGACCGCCGGGTCGGCATTGAGCCGCGCGACCAGCGCCAGCAGGTCGGCCTGCGCCACGTCGGCGGGCAGCCGATGCTCGAACCCGCGCATCCCGGCTTCCCGCGTCGCCCGGCCCTTCGACCGCACGTAAACCGACGACGCCGGATCCTCGCCGACCAGCACCACCGCCAGCCCCGGCGCGCGCGCCAGCCCGCGCACGCCTTCCGCAACGCGCGCCCGCAGCGCCGCCGCGTGCGCTTTGCCGTCGATGATCCGGGCGCTCACCGCCTCAATACGCGACCGGGGTCGCGGTCGCGGCGTAGAGATAGGGCACCACCCGCGAGCGCAGGAAGAACACCACCAGCAGCACCACGAGCGGCGCGAAGTCGAGCCCGCCGAAATCCGGTAGGATGCGGCGGAGCGGCCGGTACAGCGGCTCGGTGACGACATCGAGCGCCTGCAGCACCGACGCCACGAACCGGCTCTGCCGGTTGACCACGTTGAACGCGACCAGCCACGACAGCACCACCTGCGCGACGATCACCCAATTGAGAATCATCAGCAGGAAATCGACGAGGGAGATGACCAGGAACATTCAAGGCTCGCGGTTGGGAATGGATAATCGGCCTCTAGCGCAGTTGGTGCGCCACCGCCAACCTCACACGATCCGTCACCCCGGACCTGTCCCGGGGTCCGGCGTGGTGCCGGGCGATGCGCTTGATTGTTCGAGGATATCGCCGGGATGAACCCTGGACCCCGGAACAGGCCCGGGGTGACGAAGTAGGGTTAGACAATGGTCGCCAACCCACCCGCCGCCGGCCTACCGCCGCACCAACGTCCCCGCGCCGGCCTCGGTGAAGATTTCCAGCAGCATCCCGTGCGGCACCCGCCCGTCGATGATCACCGCCGCGTCCACCCCCGCTTCGACCGCGGCGACGCAGGTCTCCAGCTTGGGGATCATCCCCCCCGAGATCGTCCCGTCGGCGCGCAACTCCGCGATGCGGGCGGGGTAGAGGTCGGTCAGCAGCGCGCCCGATTTGTCGAGCACCCCCTGCACGTCGGTCAGCAGGAAAAACCGCGCCGCCCCCAGCCGCGCCGCGATCGCGCCCGCCATCGTGTCGGCGTTGATGTTGTAGGTATGCCCGTCGTTCCCGATCGCGATCGGCGCGATCACCGGGATTACCCCGTCCCTGGACAGGGTATCGAGGATGCGCGGGTCGACCGCCACCGGCTCGCCGACGAAGCCCAGGTCGACGTGCCGCTCGATGCCCTGCAACTTGTCGGCCTGCGCGCGCTGCACCTTGGCGGCGGTGACCAGCCCCGCGTCCTTGCCCGACAGCCCGACCGCGCGCCCCCCAGCCTGCCCGATCCAGGCGACGATCTCCTTGTTGATCGACCCCGCCAGGACCATTTCGGCGATGTGCGCGGTCTCGGCATCGGTCACCCGCAGGCCGTCGACGAAGCGCGATTCGACCCCCAGGCGCTTCAGCATCGCGCCGATCTGCGGCCCGCCGCCGTGGACGACGACCGGGTTGATCCCCACCGCCTTGAGGAGCACAACATCCTCGGCGAAATCGCGCTGTAATTCCGGCGATCCCATCGCGTGCCCGCCGTATTTCACGACAAAGGTCTTGCCCGCATAGCGCTGCAGATACGGCAGCGCCTCGGTCAGCGTTTCCGCCTTGGCGAGCAGGGCGGCGTCGGGTCCGTTTTTCATGGGCGGGCGGTTACGCTGGCGTAGGCGTGCCGTCCAGCCGCCGCCCGAGGGCGACGAACAGGTAGATCAGCGGCGGCACCAGTGCGGCGGACAGCAATACCTTGACGATCATCTGTCCCAGCAGCAGCTCGCGGATCGGAAAGACGCCCAGGAACGCGATGCTGACGAACAGCAGGGTGTCGACGACCTGGCTCAGCACGCTCGCCACCCCCGCGCGCAGCCACAATAGCCGTGTCCCCTCGGCGCCCTTCATGCGGCCGAAGACATAGACGTTGAGGGTCTGCGAGATGCCGTAGGAGATGATGCCGCCGATCCAGATGCGCGGCGTCGCCCCCATCATCAGCGCAAACGCATCGCGGCGCGCGGGCTCCATGTCGCTCGACGCGGGGAGCGCCAGCACGAGCAGCGACAGCAGGATCGACACGATCAGCGGCACGAAACCGAACTGCACCAGCCGGTTCGCGGTGGCGGCGCCGTGCAGCTCGGCGATCGCGCTCGACACGACGACCAGCAGCAGGAACGCGAATATGCCCGCCTCGATCGCCAGCGGCCCCAGCCCGAACACCGGTCCCAGCGCCGAGAGCGGCCCCAGCGCCACCTGCTTGTTGCCCAGCACGCCCGCGATGCAGACCATGCCGCCGTAAAAGATCGAGAAGACGAAGAGCGAACGGGGAATTGCGCGTGTATCCATCACCCGGACGCTAGCCGCAAACGCAGCCCCGTCAAACCGCTGGGCCCAACTTCCGTTCGTGCTGAGCGAAGTCGAAGCACCTGTACTTGGGGCCAGGCCCTTCGACTGCGCTCAGGGCGAACGGATGATTAGACCCAGCGCAAACTCGCTCTAGCAGCCTCGGCGCGCCCGTGTATGGTGCACCGCCGCGCCGCCGGGGGGCTGCGCGACCTTCAAGCAGGACTTGCATGACCAGATTCCTCATCGGCCTCGCGGGCATCGCGGTCATCCTGGGCATCGCCTTCGCGCTGTCGACCGACCGCCGCGCGATCCGCCTGCGCGTCGTCGGCGCCGCCTTCGCGCTCCAGGCGGGGATCGCGGTGCTCGTCCTCTATTCGAGCATCGGCAAGCTGGTCCTGGGTCAGATGTCGGGTGGGGTCGCGAACCTGCTCGGCTATTCGCAGAAGGGCACCGAATTCCTGTTCGGCAAGATGGCCACGCCCGAGATCGGCGGCCAGAGCTTCGCGATCGCCGCGCTCCCGGTCATCATCTTCTTCGCCAGCCTGGTGTCGATCCTCTATTACCTCGGCGTGATGCAGCTGATCGTCCGCTGGGTCGGCGGCGCGATCGAGTGGGTGATCGGGGTGTCCAAGGTCGAATCGCTGTGCGCCGCAGCCAACATCTTCGTCGGGCAAAGCGAATCGCCGCTGGTCATCCGTCCCTATCTCGCCGCGCTCACCCCGCCGCAGCTGTTCACGGTGATGACCAGCGGCATGGCCGGGGTCGCGGGCACGATCCTCGCGGCCTATGCGTCGATGGGCATCCGCATCGACTATCTGCTCGCCGCCAGCTTCATGGCCGCGCCCGGCGGCATCCTGATGGCCAAGATCATCATGCCCGACGCGCGCACGACGCCGCAGGGCGAGCTCGCGCTCGGCGACACGCCGTCCGACGCGATCGCCGGCGAACCGATGCCCGATGCGACCCACGACGAGGAAAAGCCCGCCAACATCATCATGGCGGCGGCGCAAGGCGCGCAGACCGGCGTGCGGCTCGCGGTGGCGGTCGGCGCGATGGTGCTGGCGTTCGTCGCGCTGGTCGCGCTCGCCAACGGGCTGCTCGGCGGCCTGGGCAACATGGTCGGCGTGCCCGGACTGAGCTTTCAGGGGCTGCTCGGCTACGTCTTCGCGCCGGTGATGTTCCTGCTGAACGTGCCGTGGCACGAAGCAGGGATTGCGGGCGGTCTGTTCGGGCAGAAGATCGTGCTCAACGAATTCGTCGCCTACATCAGCCTCGGCGCACAACAGGGCCTGAGCCCGCGGACGATCGCGATCGTTACTTTCTCGCTGTGCGGCTTTGCCAATTTCTCCTCGATCGCGATCCAGATGGCGGTCACCGGCAGCCTCGCCCCCAACCAGCGGCCGATGATCGCCCGCCTGGGCCTGCGCGCGCTCGTGGCGGGAAGCTTCGCCAATCTGATGAGCGCGGCGCTCGCCGGGCTGCTCATCGGCTAGCCGCCTTTACGCGCCCTTAAACCCTGTTGCGCTAGGCGCGCGGCGGCAAAGGGGAATGCGGCGATGGCGGTGACGGCACGGCTCTACCGGGACTTGCGCGGATCGCTGCGCCACAGCGTCGCGATGGAATCGACGCTGCGCGACCAATCGCGGCGGCCGTTCGACGTCGTGATCGAGGACCTGTCCGCGACCGGCGTGCGCGTGCCCGCGGCCGCGGAACTCGACGCCGGCGCGCTGATCACGCTCGGCATCCCCGGCGTCGGCATGTGCAACGCCCGCGTCGCGCGAGTCGACGACGGCGGCTACGGCTGCGAATTCCTCTACCCCTTGAGCCCGGACGAACTCGCCGAGGCGCTGGTGGCGCTCCCCGCCGAACCGGTCCCGCTGCCGCTGCCCAGGCCGGACGCGGCGCAAGTGGCGGAGGGAAACGCGGACACGCTCCCCGGCGGCGTCCGCATCGCGATCATCCTCGCGCTGGCGGCGGTGGGCTGGACGGCGTCCTATCTGGCGCTCCACCCCCCATTTTAGGGGGCGCCCTATTCGTCGGTCCGCAACTTCACCTTGTTGGGCAAATCCTTGCCCTTGGTGCGCCGCGACGGCAGCTGGACCGGGTTCTTCTTCTTCCACGCCTTGAACGTCATCGGACCTTCGGGCGTATCGATGATCGTGTCGTCGAGACTCATCGCCCCCTCCTCATCTGGTCGGCTCCGGCGTCTCGCCCGTGTAATCGTAGAATCCCCGCCCGGTCTTGCGCCCGTACCAACCCGCCTCGACATACTTCACCAGTACCGGCGCGGGCCGGAATTTGGGGTCGCCGGTGCCCTCGAACAGCACCCGCGTGATCTCCAGGCAGGTGTCGAGCCCGATGAAATCCGCGAGTGTCAGCGGCCCCATCGGATGGTTCAGCCCCAATTGGCACGCCAGATCGATATCGCGGATCGTCGCCACCCCTTCGCCGAGCGCGAAGCACGCCTCGTTGAGCATCGGCATCAGCACCCGGTTGACGATGAACCCGGGTGCGTCGTTGGCATGGACCACCTGCTTGCCGAGCCTGGCCGCAAAATCCTCGATGACCGCGACGGTCGCGTCGGAGGTCGCGAGTCCGCGGATCACCTCGATCAGCCCCATCACCGGCACCGGATTGAAGAAATGCACGCCGACGAAGCGCGCGGGATCGGGCGACGCCTGCGCCAGCCGGGTGATCGGGATCGACGAGGTGTTCGACGCCAGCACGGCGTCCGCGCCGAGCACAGCCCCCACATCCTTGAAGATCGCGCGCTTGATCTCTTCGCGCTCGGTCGCCGCCTCGATGACGAGCGCGCACTCGGGCATCGCCGCGACGCCGTCGACGGCCTCGATCCGCGACACCGCGGCTTGCGCGTCACCGCTCGCGATCTTTTCCTTGGCGACCAGCCGGTCGAGCTGTTTGGCGATCCCCGCCTTGCCCGCCTCGGCGCGCTCGCGCCCGACATCGGCAAGCAGCACCCGGTAGCCCGCCTGCGCCGCGACCTGCGCGATGCCTGCGCCCATCTGCCCCGCCCCGATCACACCCACCGTTTCCCCAACTGCTTGCATCACCGTCTCCATCCTGCACTCGCGCAACGCCCTAGCGGCCCGCGCGTTGCCCCGCCATGACCCAACCGTCGATCGCCGCCCTCGGCACCGCCGCCGCGCTGCTGGCCTGCTCGCCCGAGCCCGCGCGCAACGCAGCGGCCCCGGCCGTTCGCGCCACCTTCGCACCGACCGAAGTCCCGGCCCGACCCACGGCGCCGCCCAAGGCGATGGTGCCGCGGCCTGGCGAGCTGAAGACCTTCGGCGACTGGACCGTCGGCTGCGACAACACGCTGCGCTGCGAATTGCGCTCGCTCGGCCCCGAAACCGGCGCGTTGCCCGACGTCACCGTCTCGATCTCCCGCAACGCCGGACCCGCCGGCAAGCTCGAGGTCTCGGTCGATGGCCAGGACGACACCCCGCTAGCGGTCGCGCTCGACGGCCGCCGCGCCGACACGCCCGCGCGGATCGTCGCGGCGATGGCGAATGCCCACGCGCTGACCGCATTGGCCGCGGGCAAGGCGGTCGCCACCGTGTCGCTCAAGGGTGCTTCCGCGGCGCTGCGCTACGCCGACGCGGTACAGGGCCGCGCGGGCACCGTCACCGCGCTCGTTGCCCGTGGCCTCAAGCCCGCCAGCGCCGTTCCCGCCGCCCCCGCACCTCCGACCATCGCCGCGCTAGCCCCCGGTGGGCCGGCAGCAAGCCCGACCGAGGCACAACTCGCCACCATGCGCCGCGCCGCCCAGTGCAGCGACAAATCGATCGCCGCGGGCACGATCGGCGCGCCGGAAACTTATGCGCTCGGCGGCGGCAAGACGCTGGTCCTGCTCCCCTGTTCGGCGGGCGCGTACAACGTGCTCGCCGCGATGTTCGTCCTCGACGAATCCGGCGTTGTCCCCGTCCGCGCCGACGCACCCGTCGGCTTCACCGCCAGCGGCGCCGATTCGGCGACGGCCGTCCCCACCGTCGTCAACGGCGAGTTCAGAAAGGGCGTGCTCGCCAGCTACGCCAAGGGTCGCGGCATCGGCGACTGCGGCGTCGCCCAGCAATTCGTCTGGGACGGAACGCGCCTGCGTCTGTCGGAACAGCGCGCGATGGGCGAATGCCGCGGCAACACCGATTACATCACGACATGGCGGGCGACGGTCGTGCGCCGCTGACCGCCTTCAGCCCGGCAGCTCCACGAACGCCGCCGCGATCTCCGGCCGCACCCGCAGCAACCGTCCGCTTGCGCGGTCGAGCATCGCCCAGGTCGTCACCGCCTCCACCTTGACCCGCCCGTCCGCGCCGGTGAAGCGCATGTGCCGGTCGAACCGCGCGCCCTTGGGCGGGTTCGGCACCCAGGTCTCGGCCGTCACCGTCTCGCCGATGCCAAGGTTGCCGCGATAGTCGATCTCGTGCCGCGTCACGACCCACACATACGCCGCGACGTCCTGCGCCCGCGCCGCCGCTTGCCAATGCGCGACCGCAATCTCCTGTATCCAGCGCACCCACACCGCGTTGTTGACATGGCCGAGTTCGTCGATGTCGTCCGCGCCTGCGATGATCGTCACCCTGAACATGTCAGTCCCGCCTCCTCCTCCACCGCCACGCCACCGTCAATGCGGCCGCGGTCACCAGCGTCACAATCCCGATCACCAACACGTTCCGGTCAGGCCTGAGCCGCCCCAACGCCGCTTCGAGCGCATGGCCGAAGAACCAGCCGATCAGCGTGAAGGCGACGCCCCACACAACTGCCGCGACGGCGTTGACCAGCACGAACGTCCGCGTCGGCACCGCGCTCGTCCCGATCGCCACCGGACTCACCGTCCGGAACCCGTAGATGAAGCGGAACGCGAAGATGAACCCGACCGGATGCCGTTCGAACAGCGCCAGCGCCCGTGCGAACGCCGTCCGTTCGCGCAAGCCCCGCACCCAGCGATGGCCACGGAACCGCCGTCCGGCCACGAACCACGCCTGGTCCGCGATGAACGACCCCGTCGCCGCCGCGACGCACGCGCCAGCGAGCGGCAGCAGGCCGTGGTGTGCAAGCACGCCGCCCGCGACCACCGCGGTCTCGCCCTCGATCGCGGCGCCGGCGAACACCGCGCCCAGGCCGTAGCGGGCGACGAGCGCCTCGATGGTCACCCCGCCGCGCCCTGATCCACACCCATCTGCCACAACACGAAGGCATGCTCCTCCGCCGCCTCACGCAACGACTCGAACCGTCCCGACTTGCCGCCGTGGCCCGCGCCCATGTTGGTCTTGAGCAGCAGCACATTGCCGTCGGTCTTGGTCGCTCTCAGCTTCGCCGCCCATTTGGCGGGTTCCCAATAGGTCACCCGCGGATCGTTCAAGCCGCCCGAGATGAACAGCGGCGGATAGGCTTGCGCCGCCACGTTGTCGTAAGGCGAATACGACCGGATCAGCGCGAACGCCGCCGGGTCCTCGATCGGATTGCCCCACTCCGGCCATTCGCCGGGAGTCAGCGGCAGCTCGGCATCGAGCATCGTGTTGAGCACATCGACGAACGGCACGTCGGCGATCACCGCGCCCCACAGCTCGGGGTCGGAATTGCACACCGCCCCCATCAGCTCGCCGCCCGCCGAACGCCCCGCGATCGCGATCCGCCCCGCGCTCGTCCACCCGTGCGCGATCAGCCCGCGCGCCACGTCGACGAAGTCGTTGAACGTGTTCTCCCGCTTCTCCAGCTTGCCGTCGAGATACCATTGCTGCCCCAGATCGTCGCCGCCGCGGATATGCGCGATGGCATAGGCGAAACCGCGGTCGAGCAACGACAAGCGTCCGGTCGAGAACCCCGGCGGGATCGCATGGCCGTAGGCGCCGTATGCATAGAGGAACAACGGTCCGCCCCCATCCCCCTTCGAACGCACGAAGTCGGCGGGGTAGACGATCGACACCGGCACCTGCGTCCCGTCGCGCGCGGCGATCTTCAGCCGCTCGGTCCGGTACTTGCCCGCGTCGTAGCCGGACGGGATCTCCTGCACCTTGAGCGTCGTGAGCCCGCCCGTCGCGACGTCGTAATCGTACACCGTCCCCGGCGTGACCATCGACTCGTAACCGACCCGCAGCACATCCATGTCGTATTCGGGATTGTCGCCGAAGCCGGCCGCATAGGTCGCTTCGGGAAAGTCGATCCGCTGTGCCACGGTCGGCGCGTCGTAGCGGTGGATCGCCAGCCGATCGAGCCCGTCCTCGCGCCCTTCCACCACGAAGAACTTCGCGTAGCATTCGACGCCGGTCATGTAGAAATGCGGCGACGGCGCGATCAGCTCCGCCCATTCGCCCGGGCGCTCGACGGGCGCGGTGCACAGCCGGAACTGCGGATCGACGTCGTTGGTGTGGATGAACAACGCGCCGTCATGCTCGTCGACGTCATACTCGCGCCCTTGCCTGCGCGGAGAGACGACGATCGCCTCGGCGCAAGGGTCGTTCGCCGGCACCAATCGCACTTCGCTCGTCACATGGTCCCCGGTCGAGATCACGATCCAGTTGCGCGCGCTCGTCTCGCCCAGCCCGACGCGAAATCCCTCGTCCGCCTCATGGTACAGCACGACATCGTCCGCCACCGGCGTCCCCAGCCGGTGCAGCCGCGCATTGTCGGTCCGCCACTGCTCGTTCGCCAGGCCGTAGAGAAAGGCGCTGTCGTCCGCGGTCCACACGATCTCGGACAGCATGCCCGGGATGACGTCGGGCAGATGCGCGCCGGTCGTCAGGTCCTTGATCCTGACCTCGAACCGCTCCGCGCCCGAATCGTCGATCGCATATGCGAGCAGCCGACCATTATTGCTGATCGAGAACGCCCCCAGCCGGAAGTATTCATGCCCCTCGGCCAGTGCGGTCTCGTCCAGCAGCAGCTCGTCGAGCCCGCCCGCTACGGGCTTCCTCCACCATTTCCTGTACTCGCCCCCGGTTTCGTACGCGGTCCAGTAGAGCCAGTCGCCGTCCTTCTGCGGCACCGACGATTCGTCCTCCTTGATCCGGCGCTTCATCTCTTCGTACAGCCGGTCGACCAGCGCCCGGTGCGGCGCCATCACGCCTTCGAAATAGGCATTCTCCGCCTCCAGGTACGCGAGCACTTGCGGATCGTCGACGTCCGGGTAGTTCGGGTCCTTCAACCACGCATACGGGTCGTCGACCGTGACGCCGTGGAGAGTGAAGCTGTGCGCGCGCTTGGCGGCGACGGGGGGTGTAAGGTCGGTCATGGCCGCGCGTCATAACGCGGGTGGCGGGCAAGTCGACCGCCCGCTATCGCGCCCGCCGGAACTTCGCCGCCACAATATTGTTCCGCATCGATGCTGCGCTGGCTTTTCCCGATCCGCCCGACCCAGTGGCTCGGGCCGCTCTTCGCCGCCGGCGCCGTCGTGCTGCTGCTGGCGGTCGTCGTCGTCGTGTCCGGCGTCGTCGATCTCTCCGCCGCCAAGCCGCACCCGCAAGGGTGGGCGCGCTTCCTCCACTACACCTTCGATCGTTCGACCGCGTACCACGCCGGCCCGCAGCCCCCGGCCGACCTCGACACGCCGGTGCGCATCGCTGCGGGTGCCGCATATTACGGCCAGGTCTGCGCCCGCTGCCATGCCGGGCCGGGGTTCGGCCAGAACCCCGTCGTGCTGTCGATGCACCCGCGCCCGCAATATCTGACGACCGACCTGCCGACCGCGCGATTCACTGCGCCCGAGCTGTTCCGCATCGTCAAGGCAGGCGTGAAATACAGCGCCATGCCGTCCTGGCCCGCGGACCGGCGCGACGACGAAATCTGGCAGCTCGTCGCTTTCCTGCGCGCGATGCCGACGATGTCGCCCGCCACGTTCCAGCGACTGGCGCTCGCGACGCCGCAGCCAAACGCGGCGGCGATCCCGTTCGGCGGCGTGCCGCACCAGACGCGCTACGCGCTGCGCAACGATGCCGAGCCGCCGCGCGCGAGCTACAGCTACCGCACGCCGGTGTTCGGCTTTTCGGGCTATGCGCTCGGCGGCGACGCGGTCGCGACCTGCACCCGGTGCCACGGCGCCGATGGGGCCGGCGGCGGAGCGTTCCCGAACCTGACCCTGCAGACCCGCGACTATACCGCCCGCACGCTTGCCGCCTTCGCTGCGGGCAAGCGACGCAGCGGCTACATGCAGGTGATCGCGGCCGAATTGTCGCCATCGCAGATCGCCGCGCTGACCGATCATTATACCGCGCTCCCGCGCCGGGCGACCGAGGCAGCGGCCGGACCCGTGCCCGCGATCGGTCAGCAACTGGCGCTGGTCGGCCTGCCCTCCGCCGGGCTGGGTCCCTGCGCCGCCTGCCACGGCGTCGACCGCGCGGCGGCAAAGGCCTATCCGCTGCTGGAGGGCCAGGCACGCTGGTATCTCGCCAACCAGATGCGGGTCTTCCGCGCCGGGGGGCGCGGCACGATCGCGGGCGAGAAGGTCGTCGATCCGATGGTCGCGATCGCGCGCAAGCTGAACGATACGCAGATCGAAGCGGTCGCCGCTTACTACGCCGCCCAGCCCCCCGCCAAGGTCCAGAGCTTCGCCGCCCGCGAAGCGCAGGAGCAGGCGCAGCACTAGCCTGCAGGTTGCCGGCGTCCCCCATCCGGTTCTGTCTACGCGGCGAGAGGCACTGGCACGGGTTGCAATCCGCTATGATCGGAACGCACCGGTTGAGCGGGACTGAAGATGAAATCGAAGCGATTGCGGACCACCGTTCGGACGAGCGGATCGCGCAGTCGCCAAAGTCGGGCGTCTGCCAGAAAATGCCAAACAATGATACCGGTATACGCTTGTGCCCACGGTACGTCGCTCATGGAAACCGCGACTATGCCGAGAAGGACGACGATTGCAGTACACGCGACGACTCCCTTGCTGCCGTGCGCCGACCTCCCGGACGTGACCGACATCATCACAAGATACTGCGCACCATGCGCTATCGCATACGGCCAGAACGATACTTTGTCCGAACCGGCAATCAGGCTGGGAAGAAAGAAAACGGTGGTCAGACCAAGGAACAGCAACGTTGTCGGACTCCGGCGCAGGCGTTCGTTCGCGACCACCAAACGAACAAACAACAAAGCGGCAACCGTCATTAATATCATCGACGCAATGCGACCGTAATATAGAATGGAGATACTGAATAATGGCAGATCTACGCGGCCTCCGGGATATATGAAAGGCATAGAAACCATCGCGATTGCACCAGCCACGGTCGTCAATTTTATAATCCAGAGCACGTCTTTTGGCAAAATGCCGAACTTGTCGCGCGCGGCAGCAAAGGATATAATGCCGAAGTTCTGGCGGTTGTAATGATGAGCCTGCCAGCACAGAAAGCCAGCAAATAGCCAACACGACAGTTCTCGGCTGCTCAATGCGAAAATCGCCAGTACCACAGAGATGATGCCGAGCGAACCCAGCATCCTGAACCTGTTTTGACGGATGATTGGCCGGTAATCGGTATCAAACCCAAACCAAACCGTCGACATGACGTGACCGTATGCCGTCACCAGCCAGACTGCGCTGATGAAGGTGGTGGCGACGCCAGAGGATTGATAGAATCGGTAGAATGGCAGGAGCGCGAGCGGTACGATCGTGGCGAATGCCAGTGCGAAAAAGAACCTGTTGCTGGTATCGCTTGCCGTCGCGCTGATCGTCCTGGCGTTCATTTCAGTTCCCGGCATGACCCATTGCAGCGATCGTGCCAGTATTAGACGTCGTTGGTTTCCGAGACGTTACGAACAGCGGCCCCCTCCTCCCGCTTCGTCCCGTCCAGCGCCGCCTCACGCCGCGCGGCTTCGGCCTCGTCCGCGGCGCGCTCCGCCTTGGTGCGCCCGAACGCCGCCCGGTTCGCAACCGCCTCCTGCTCCTTCACCTCTCGCGCCCGCGTCTTGCGCGCCGTCCTCAGGTTGATCACGTCCGCCATCGCCGCCCCATGCCTTCAATGCTGTCCTACACGCGGGCAGTATGTCAGGGTAGCGCCATGACCGCCTTGCGCTCTACCTCGCCATCGACGCTCCGGCCGCAGCTGCCCTCCGCGCGACGACGCGCTTTCGCTGCGAATTAGCGTTACCTTCGTTACCTTCGAGTCCCAATCATGCCCACACCCTCCGCCCGCTTAGCCGATCTCCGCGCGCATCTCGCCGCGCAGGACCTCGACGGCTTCCTCGTGCCGCTCACCGACGAGCACCAGAGCGAATATGTCGGCGGCTACGCCCA
>NZ_CAXVWL010000068.1:0-41229 GCF_964263785.1 Sphingomonas sp. | reverse complement strand
CGCAGGTCGGTCTGGCGACGGTCGACCACGGCGTCTTCGCGGGCGTCCATGACGGCGATGATCTCGCGGATCTGGTCCATGACCTGCTTGCCGGTTCCGCCGCGGACGAGCGCCAAGGCCTCGTTCACCTGGCCCGACCGGTAGAGGGTGATCGATTGCGCCAGCTCGGCCTGTTTCGCTGAGGTGAGCGCGCGCAGCGTCGCGAACGGGGCGGCAAGGTCCTCGATGCCGGCGATGAGGCCGCCGAGCTCGGTCATGTGCCGGGCGAGCCGCTCGCCGCCCCGGTTGTAGGGTTGCAGGAAGGCATCGTCGCCCGTCAGCAGATAGCCGCGCTGTCCGATCTCGGCATCCTGCAGCCCGGAAAACACATCCGCGAATGCGATCTCGATCTGCAGGGCGCGGCGCACGACCGCATCGCCTGCCTGCTGCTGGACGTAAAGGATCACCGATGCGGCGATGAAGACGCTCAGGGTGGCGAAACCCGCCGCCAGCACCCTGCCGGCGCGCATCCACCTGACCCAGCCTCGCTTGAAGGGTTGCACGCTTTGCCTCTGACCTGACCGGACAGCCGATGCGCCCCCACCCGCCGCGGTTGGGACTGACGGGCCGACCGTTACGGTGTCACGCGCAGTCGAGGCGGCGCAAGCCGTCATCGCGGCCACGGCCGTCAGCCGGAGCAACGTTCGACCGCTTGTCGCGTCAGCTTTCGGTTGAGGCCTTGCAGGCCTCGATGATCCGCTGGATCTCCGGGCGGCATGAGCCGCAATTGGTGCCTGCCTTGAGAACGGCGCCGACAGCCGCGACCGACCCGCCACCCCCCTGCGTCACGAGGCTTCGGATCTGGTTGCATCCCACCTGGAAGCAGGCGCAGACCGTCTCGCCCTTGTCGGGGCGGCCCGCGCCGGGACGGCCGGCGAGGAGCCGGTAGCCGTCGGCCCCTTCAACCGCGCCATCGAGAGCGGCGGTCACGAAGGCGCGTGAGATGTCGAGGGGAGCCGGAGCGATGAAGAGCGCAGCCTTGAGGGTTCCATCCCGCACGATGGCCAGGCGGTGCCGCCCGGCTGCCGCATCGTCATAGGCGATGAGCCGATCGGTCGGCTCGCTGCCGCCCAGGAGGTCGAGCGCGAAGTCGCGCCAGATCGCGGGGACATGCCGGCCTGCGAGCTCGATCCTCCATCCGCCTTCCACCCGGGCAAGGGCCCAGTAGTCGGCCCCGACCGGCCGCGGCCGCTGCCGTGCGACCGCGAACCCGTACCACCGCGCCGGAAAGCGCTTGAGCCGGACGGCCGTCATCTTCGAGGCGGGCTGGCCCGAGACGGGATCGGTGCGGCCGGCCACGAGGGCATCGACGCGGCCGGCGCTCGCGAAGCGGTCGGTCCAGTGCATCGGGGCGAAGACCGTGCCGCGCGCCTGCCCGGGGCCGAGCTGGGCGCGGGCGACCATGCCGCCGTGCGGGCTATCGCAATGGACGAGGTCGCCGGCCCCGATGCCGGCCACAGCCGCGTCCTCGGGATGAAGCGCGACGAACGGCTCGGGACTGTGCGCCGACAACCGCGCCGACTTCCCCGTGCGGGTCATCGTGTGCCAGTGGTCGCGGACGCGGCCCGTATTGAGCGTGAACGGATAGGCTGGATCGACGGGCCGGGATGGCGGCGCGGCAGTCGCGATGAACTGGCCGCGGCCATCCGGCGTGAAGAACCGTCCATCGCCGAAGAAGCGGCGCGGACCCGAGGGCTCGCCGGCCCGCACGGGCCATTGCACCGGGGCCAGGGCGTCGAAGGCCTCGTCGTCGAGAGCGGCCAGGCCGCCGAGGTCGAAGTCGCGCGTCCCTGCGTTACCGAGGCTCGACAGCCGTGCATGCTCGCGGAAGATGGCAGCGGGCAACGGATAGCCGAAGCCTGCCCCGAACCCCATGCGCTGTGCCACTTGGTCGACCATCCACCAATCGGGCCGCGCCTCGCCGGGCAGCGGCAGGAAGGCGCGCTGCCGCGTGATGCGGCGCTCGGAATTGGTGACGGTGCCGTCCTTCTCGCCCCAGGCGGCCGCGGGCAGCAGCACGTGGGCGAGCCGCGTCGTGTCCGTGTCGCGGATCACGTCGGAGCAGACGACGAGCGGGCAGCGGGCGAGCGCCTCCTTGACGCGATCGGCCTCGGGCAGGCTGTCGACCGGGTTGGTGGCCATGATCCACAGCGCCTTGACGCGCCCGTCCTCCACCGCGCGGAACAGGTCGACGGCCTTGAAGCCAGGCCGCGCCGCCACGCGCGGCGCGCCCCAGAAGCCGGCCACGAGATCGCGGTGCGCGGGATCGTCGAGGTCGAGGTGGGCGGCGAGCTGGTTCGCGAGGCCGCCGACCTCGCGGCCCCCCATGGCGTTGGGCTGGCCCGTGATCGAGAACGGCCCCATGCCGGGGCGGCCGATGCGCCCCGTCGCCAGGTGGCAGTTGATGATCGCATTCACCTTGTCGGTGCCGCAGACGGACTGGTTCACGCCCTGCGAATAGACTGTGACGACGCGCTCGGTCGCGGCGAAGAGGGCGTAGAAGCGGGCGAGGTCGGCCGGGGAGAGACCGGTGGCCTCCGCGATCGCGGACGGATCGGAGGGCGAGGCCGCGGCGAGCGCCTCCGTGAAGCCCGCGGTGTGCCTCTCGACGAAGCCGTGATCCATGGCCGGCGATCCGGCGAGGTGGCGCAAGAGGCCGTTGAAGAGCGCGACGTCACCGTCGGCCCGGACCGCGAGATGCAGGTCGGCCTGCTCGGCGGTCGGCGTGCGGCGCGGGTCGATCACTACCAGGGTCGTACCGCGCCGTTCCCGCGCGGCCATCATGCGCTGGAACAGCACCGGGTGGCACCAGGCGAGGTTGGAGCCCACCAGCACCACGAGGTCGGCTTCCTCGAGGTCGTCGTAGGTGCCCGGCACCGTGTCCGAGCCGAAAGCGCGCTTATGGCCCGCCACCGAGGACGACATGCAGAGCCGCGAATTGGTGTCGATGTTGGCCGAGCCGATGAAGCCCTTCATCAGCTTGTTGGCGACGTAATAATCCTCGGTGAGCAATTGCCCCGAGACGTAGAAAGCGACGCTGTTCGGCCCGTGTTCGGCGATCGTATCGCGGAAGCGTTTGGCGACGAGATCGAGCGCCTTGTCCCAAGTCGCGCGGCGCTTGTCGATCATCGGGTGCAGCAGCCGCCCCTCGAGCCCGACCGTCTCGCCGAGGTGCGTGCCCTTCGAGCAGAGCTTGCCCCGATTGGCGGGATGATCGGCGTCGCCAGCGATCGTCACCGCGCGCTCGCCGGTGCGGGTCGCGAGAATGCCGCAGCCGACACCGCAATAGGCGCAGGTGGTGCGGACCGCGTCCGCCATCTTACGCCGCCGCCTTCAGCGTCGAAGCGCGGCAGATCAGCACCCGGCCGCCGCTGATCTTCACCGGCACGACGGGGGTGCAGCCCTTGTCCTCGCCCAACGCCTCGCCGGTGGTCAGCGAGATGCGCCAATTGTGGAGCGGGCAGGCGACCGCGCCGCCGTGAACGATGCCCTGGCTGAGCCGTCCGTGCTTGTGCGGGCAGCGATCGCGCAGTGCGAACACCCGTCCGTCGCCGGTGCGGAACACCGCAATGTCGTCGCCGCCCGCGACCTGGACGGTGCGGCTGCCGCGGACCGGGATTTCGTCGGCCCAGCCGATATCGAGCCAATCGCCGGTCATGCCATCTCCTCTTGCGGCTGGAAGCGCGCCATCGGCGCATGCAGTTCGCGGTCCGCCCCCGCGGCGCGCGCCGCCCAGGGATCGTCCTGCGTAAAGCGCTGCGAAAAGCGGAATCGGGCGGCATAGGCGGCGACCGCGTCGGGATCGTCGAACAACCGCGCCTTGATGTGATCGAGCCCGACCCGCTCGATCCACGGCGCGGTGCGTTCCAGATAGCGTGCCTCCTCGCGGTAGAGCTGGATAAAGGCGGCACACATCTCCATCGCTTCGGTCTCGGTGCCGACCTTGCAGAGCAGGTCGGTCGCACGGACCTTGATGCCGCCGTTGCCGCCGACGTGGAGTTCGTAGCCGCTGTCGACGCACACCACGCCGAAGTCCTTGATCGTCGCCTCGGCGCAATTGCGCGGGCAGCCCGACACCGCGATCTTGAACTTGTGCGGCATCCAGCTGCCCCAGGTCGCCTGCTCGATCCTGACGCCCAATCCGGTCGAATCCTGCGTGCCGAAGCGGCACCAGTCGCTGCCGACGCAGGTCTTCACGGTACGCAGCGACTTGCCGTACGCATGGCCGCTCACCATCCCGGCGGCGTTCAGATCCGCCCAGACCGCGGGCAGGTCCTCTTTCCTGATGCCGAAGATATCGAGCCGCTGCCCGCCGGTCACCTTGACCAGTGGCGCGTTGAACTTTTCCACCACGTCGGCGATCGCGCGCAGCTCGCGCGGGTTGGTGAGGCCACCCCACATCCGCGGGACGACCGAATAGGTGCCGTCCTTCTGGATGTTGGCGTGCATCCGCTCGTTGACGAAGCGGCTCTGCTGGTCGTCGACATACTCGCCCGGCAGTGCGCACAGCAGGTAGTAATTGAGCGCGGGGCGGCACGACGGGCAGCCGTCCGGGGTCGACCAGTGCAGCTTGTGCATGACCTCCGGGATCGACCGCATGGCTTGCGCGACGATCTCGCGGCGGACGTCGTCGTGGCCGAAGCTGGTGCACTTGCACAGCGTCTTCACCGTCCGCTCGCCGCCGTAATCCGCGCCCAGCGTCAGCGATAGCAATTGCTCGACCACGCCGGTGCACGATCCGCAACTTGCCGACGCCTTGCACGTGGAGCGGACCGCATCGAGGCTGACCGCGCCGTCGACGATCGCCTGGCACACCTTTGCCTTGGATACGCCGTTGCAGCCGCAGATCTCCGCATCGTCGGAGAGCGCCGCAACGGCTGCCTTAGGGTCCGCCACGCCTCCTCCCGAGGCGAAGGCCTGGCCGAAGATCAGCATGTCGCGGAGCGGCGATATGTCCTCGCCGCGCTTGATCAGGTCGAAATACCAGCCGCCGTCGGCGGTATCGCCATAGAGCACCGCGCCGACGACGCGGTCCTGGCGGAGAACGACGCGCTTGTAGACGCCGCGGCTGGCGTCGCGCAGCACGATGTCCTCGGCGCCGTCCCCGCCCGAGAAATCGCCCGCCGAGAAGACGTCGAGCCCGGCCACCTTGAGCTTGGTCGAGGTCGCCGAAGCGCAATAGCCGGCGGGCCGCCCGACCAGGCCGTCGGCAAGTGCGCGGCACATGTCCCAGAGCGGCGCGACCAGGCCGTAGACCTGTCCGTCGTGCTCGACGCACTCGCCGACCGCCAGGATCCGCGGGTCGCTGGTGACCATATGGTCGTCGACCCGGATGCCGCGCCCGACGCCAAGCCCCGCTGCGCGTGCGAGCGCCACCGAAGGGCGGATGCCGACCGCCATGACGACGAGACTGGCGGGGATCAGCGTGTCGTCCTTCAGCCGGACGCCCCCGACGTGCGCGTCGCCGACGATCTCCGCGGTATCGGCGCCGGTCAGGATCGTCTGCCCGCGCGCTTCCAGCGCGGTCTTGAGCAACCAGCCTGCGGCTTCGTCGAGCTGCCGCTCCATCAGTGTCGGCATGATGTGGAGGACGGTGACCTTCATGCCGCGCAGCGTCAGCCCGTGCGCCGCCTCCAGTCCCAGCAGCCCGCCGCCGATCACTACCGCGTCGCCACCCAGTTCCGCGGCGGCGAGCATGTGGTCGACATCCTTCATGTCGCGAAAGCTGATGACCCCGGGCAGATCCTTGCCGGGGACCGGGATGATGAACGGGTCCGAACCCGTCGCGATCAGCAGCCGGTCGTACGTGACGACCCTGCCGCCGCGCGACGTGACGGTCCGCGCTTCGCGGTCGATCGCGACCACCGGATCCCCGCTGACCAGCGTGATGCCGTGACCGTCATACCAGTCGTGACCGTTGATGACGATCTCGTCGAACGTCTTCTCGCCCGCGAGGACCGGCGACAGCATGATGCGGTTGTAGTTGACCAGCGGTTCCGCGCCGAAGATCGTCACGCGGTAGCGCGCGGGGTCGCGCGCGATCAGTTCCTCGATCGCGCGGCAACCGGCCATGCCGTTGCCGATGAGGACGAGGTGTTCCCGGGCGTCCTCACCCGCGACGATGCGTCCATGTTCCATCAGATGGTCCAGTCCAGTTGGAGCCAGAATTTGTGGGTATCGGTGGCGAAGCGATCGGCATCGTATTCGGCGTAGCGGACGCTTGCGGTGGTGCGCCCGACCTTCGCGCTGGCGAGCAGGTCGATCTCGTTGCCGTAGTGCCGGACCGCGCGGTCGCTCTCGAACCGATGGTAGACCGCCTGCAGCGACACCCCCTTGAGCGGCCCCAGCGTCTTCCAGCCGTAGCCCCCGCTGGCGTAAAGGTCGCGGACGCCGTCGGGCGGCGTCGTCAGGAACGCGTCGGCCCAGCCCTGGAATTTGGAATTGGTGCCGAGCGGCGTCTGGAAGCTGGTCAGCGCCACGCCGCGATCGGCGCCGAGCACTTCGTATCCGGCGCCGAGCCGGGGGCCGTTCAGGTCGATCGCGGCGTCTGCGAGGTAATAATCCGCGGCGTAGGAATTGGGGTTGCGGTGATAGTCCGACTGGCGGGCGTAGCTCAGCTGGTACGTCAGCTTGGCCACGCCGACGCCGCGCGCACCCGCGAGGCGCACGCCGTACGTCTGGCTAGACAGGCGATAGCCCTGCACCGGTGCCTCGTTTTCGTCGACGAGGTACGCAAAGCCAGTCAGCGCGCCGATCGGCGTCGCAAGGGACGCGTTGCCGAGCAGGAAGTCGCCCGAGACCGCCTGCTGGCGCGCACCCCTGCCGTCGATCCCCCAGATCGTCCGCACGCTCCAGGCATAGGTCGCGTCGAGCTTGAGCCCTTTGAGCGGCATCACCTCGGTGCGCACCGCATCGAAGGTCTGGCCGTTCTGGCGAAAGTTGACCGCGCCGACGAAGCGCTCGTCGTCGAGCGCGATCCGCTGCCGCCCGGCGGTGATCGCCAAGGCTTGCGTGCGGTATTGCAGCTGCGCGCGGTACAGTGCGATGTTCTGCGGGTCGGCGACCAGCGGTCGGGTCGCGGCGCCGTGCAGGCCGTCGTAGACGTCGTCGACGACGGCCAGATTGCCTTGTGCCTCGGCCAGCGCCGACCAGGGCCCCGCCTTCGCCTCCACCCCGCTGCGGATGCGCAGGGTGAGGGCATCCGCCTTGCGGGCGAGACCATCCTGTTCGACACATTCGTAGCGGGCGCGGGCGTCGAGGAGCGGCTTGACCGTGATCGTCTGGGCGGTGGCGGGTGCGCCCGCCGTCAGCCCTGCGAGGAGGAGTGCGCGACGCACCGGCTCAGATCCGCACGCCGGCGACGGCGCCCCAATTTCTGCGCCACCGGCCCTTGACCAGCATCAGCCCGGCAAGCGCGACCAGCGCGAGGCCTGCGAAGATCAGGAAGCCCGGCGCAAAGCTGCCGGTCCATTGCCTGGCGAGCCCCAGCGAGGAAGCGAGATAGAAGCCGCCGATCCCGCCCGCCATGCCGACGAGCCCGGTCATCACCCCGATCTCCGCGGCGAAACGCTGCGGCACCAGATGAAACACCGCGCCGTTGCCCGCGCCCAGCGCCAGCATCGCGACGACGAACAGCGCCAGCGCCGCGGCGATCGTCCCCGCCATCGACACGCCCGCCAACGCCATCGCGCCGAGAACGAACACGCCGGTCAGCGTCTTCACCCCGCCGACCGCGTCGGCCAGCGCGCCGCCCATCGGCCGCACCAGCGAGCCTGCGAAGACGCACGCCGCGGTGCAATAGCCTGCCTGAATGGTGGTCAGTCCGAAGCGATCGGTGAAATAGATCGGCAGGCTCGCCGCAAGCCCGACGAAGCCGCCGAAGGTGACCGCGTAGAAACCCATCAACCACCACGCGTCCGCCGACTTGAGCGGGCTGAGATATTGCGCGAAACTCTTGGGCGCGGGCGCGTTCGGCGCGTCCTTGGCCATCACCATGTAGGCGACGAAAACGAGCGCGAGCGGGATGCACGCGAGGCCCAGCACCGCGTTCCAGCCGAACAGCTTGGCGAGCGCTGGCGCGAACAGCGCGGCGAGCACCGTGCCCGAATTGCCCATGCCGGCGAGCCCCATCGCCTTGCCCTGATGCTCGGGCGGATACCAGCGGCTGGCAAGCGGCAGCGCGATCGCGAAACTGGCGCCGGCAAAGCCGAGCACGACGCCGAGCGCCAGCGTTCCCGCAAAGCTCGACACGCCCAGCGCCCAGGCGGTGAACAGCCCGGCGATCACGACGATCTGGCTGATCGCGCCGGAACGCTTGGGGCCGATGCGATCGACCAGCAGCCCGTTGACGACGCGCAGCACCGCGCCCGCGAGCGTCGGGACCGCAACCATGAGGCCCTTTTCGGCCGGGGTCAGTGCCAGCGTCCGGGCGATCTCGGGCGCGAGCGGCCCGAGCAGCACCCAGACCATGAACGCGAGGTCGAAATAGAGAAAGGCGGCGAGCAGGGTCGGGCGGTGCCCGCTGTTCCAGAAGCCGTTCGGCTCCGCCCTGGTCTCGTCGGTCCAATATGCCGTGGCCATGTCATATCCCCCATCTGCGATGGACAAAGAAAAAGCCGCCAGGACGGCGACCATTGCTGGCGGCATCCTGGCGGCTTCGTTGCCGTTCGGCGGATCGGCTCGCGCCGGGGTCCGCCCGTCGCGAGGAAACCCCGTCGTTGGAGCAACACCCGCGTCTATCTCGTGCCCGACGCCATTGCCGGGACGATGCGAAGCTGCCCGATTCGCAGGTGCCGCGCAAGTTCTTTTCGCAGCCGCAGCATGGATGTCAGGGGAGGCTGGCCAGATACCCCGCGATGTCGTCGGGATCGAAGGCGCGACCGTCGAAGAAATGGTCGCCTTCGAGCAGCAGCCGCCCTTGGGTCGACCCGGCCGCGGTCGGGGCGGACACCGCGCCCTCCAGCTTGGAACTGGCGCCGGGCAATGTCGCCGCCGATCCGGCCAGTGCCGCGCGGTACACGTCGGGCCGGAACACATCCTGCGCGGCTTGCGCGTCGTGCGGAGTGACCGGCAGGTCGTCCCACCGCGCCATCTGCGAATACAGCCATGCTGCCTGGCTGCGCCACGGAAAGTTCGCGGCTTCCCGGTACTGGAACATGAAATCGGGCACGTGAAGCGTGTCGCCGCCCTGCGCGAGGCGAATGCGATCGGTGATCGCGCGCAGCACGGTATCGACCCGTCCGCCGAGGTATTCGGGCCGCGCGAGGATCGCCGCGCTCTCTTCGGCGGCATCGAGCCGGACGAAATGCTCGGCGGCGGCGTGGAGCGCGCGGAGCAGCGCATGGACTTCGTCCCGCCGCTCGGCGAGCATTTCGCTGCGCATCGCCAGCACCTTTTCGACGCCGCGGCGCCAGATCTGCGCGGTGACGAGCGCGATCCGGCCGACCCCGCGATCGACCGCGATGCTGTTCCACGGCTCGCCGACGCAAATGCCGTCGACCTCGCCCGCCGCCAGCGCGTCGGCGGCGAACGGCGGACTCGTGACGACGATCTCGACGTCGCGGTCCGGCCGGATGCCGACCGCGGCGAGCCAGTAGCGCAGCATGTAATTGTGGCTGGAATAGCGATGCACGACGCCGAACCTGAGCGGCTTGGCAGCAGCTACGCGAGCAAGCGCCACATCGCGCAGGCGGCTGCCGAGCGCCGCCGGATCGCCGAGCGCCGTCCCCAACCCGATCGCCTCGGCGAGCGCGGCGGACACGGTGACGGCGTTGCCGTTCAGTCCCAGCACGAAGGGCACCGACAAGGCGACCGGCGGACGTCCGCGCCCCAACGTCGTGGCGATCGCGAGCGGGGCGATCATGTGCGCAGCGTCGGTGTGACCGTAGAGCAGCCGGTCCCGGACGGTCGCCCAGGTCATGTCGCGGACGAGCGCGATCTCGATGCCCTCGCGTGCGGCGAACCCCTGTTCGCGCGCCAGGATCGGCAGCGCGGCGTCGACCAGCGGCAGGAAGCCGATGCGAAAGAGGGGGGTTGTCATGGCAGGTCCCCGATCAGCGCGTCGCTGGTGACGATCGCCTCGGCGATCTCGGCGATGCGGCGATTGCTCTGCATCGCGTGGCTCCGCAGCAGTGCGTAGGCGGCGGGCTCGTCGAGGTGACGGCGCTTCATCAGGATCGCCTTCGCCTTGTCGATCGTGGTGCGGTCTGCGAGCGCACTCCGGGCCTCCGCAAGCTCGTCCTGAAGGCGCGCGAACGCCTGGAAACGGCGGACCGCCAGGTCGAGGACGGGCTTGATCCGCTGCTTGGCGAGGCCGTCGACGATATAGGCCGACACCCCCGCGTCGACCGCGGCTGCGGTGGATTCGGTATCGCTCTGATCGACGAACATCGCGATCGGCCGCGCCAACGCGCGCGTCATCGTGAAGAAATCCTCGAGCACGTCGCGACTGGGGTTCTCCAGATTGACGAGCACCACCTCGGGGCGCGCGCTCTCCAATTGTGCGAGCAGCGGACCGGCAGGATCGACCACGATGAGATCGTCGAGCCCCGCTTCGCGCAGCCCATCGGAGATGATCGCGGCGCGGGTGGTGCTGGTATCGATGATGGCGATCCGCATGCCGCCATTATGCTGCTTTGCAACACGATGCCAACAGGTCGTGACGAGAGGAGCTTACGATATCGGCACGTCCGAACCGTTACGCTGTCAGTCTTCCAGCCCCGCCAATCGTCTCTGCGCAACGATGGACAAGCCGTAGCCTGCCAAGGCGACCGGTGTGCTGGGATTGTTGCCGATGAGGATCATGTCTTGGACGCCGAGTTCCGCCAGGATCTGTGCGCCGATCCCGTAATCGCGCAATCCCGCGTGTTCTGCGTCGTCCAGGCTCGATGCCGATCCGCGCATTTCCACCGTCCGGGTCAAGGCATCGGGCCGCGACGGGTTGATGAGCACGATCACGCCGTTTCCCGCTTCGCCGATCGTTCGCATCGCGCTCTGGAGCAGGCCGGTGTCCGCGCCGACTTCGCCCAACGTATCGCGGAACAGGTCGAGTTGATGCATTCGCACCAGCATCGGCTCGCCCGACGTGACCTCCCCTTTGACCAGGGCGACAGTTTTGCTGCCCACCGCCTTGTTGAGATAGCTGACCGCGCGCCAGCCGCCGCCGTAAAGGCTGGCAAAGCGTGTCTCCGCCACCTTGACGATGTCGTTGTCGTGGCGGCGGCGATACGCGATCAGGTCGCGGATGGCGCCGATCTTGAGCGCGTGGGTTCTAGCAAGCGCGACCAGATCGTCCAGCCGCGCCATCGATCCGTCCTCGTTCATGATCTCGCAGATCACGCCCGAAGGATTAAGGCCGGCCAGCCGCGCTATGTCGACCGCCGCCTCGGTGTGGCCGGCGCGGACCAGCGCGCCGCCGGGACGGGCGATCAGCGGGAAGACGTGGCCGGGCGTGACGATCTCGTCGGCGCTTTTGGAGGCGTCGATCGCGACCGAGATCGTCCGGGCGCGATCCGCGGCGGAGATGCCCGTGGTGACGCCCTCGCGCGCCTCGATCGACGTGGTGAAGGCGGTCTCGTGCCGCGAACGGTTGTTCGACGACATCAGTTCGAGGCCGAGCTGGTCCACCCGCTCCTTGGTCAGCGCCAGGCAGATCAGCCCTCGGCCGTGGCGGGCCATGAAGTTGATCTTCTCCGGGGTCGCCATCTGCGCGGGGATGACCAGGTCGCCCTCGTTCTCCCGGTCCTCGTCGTCGACGAGGATGAACATGCGCCCGTTGCGCCCTTCCTCGATGATCTCCTCGGTGCTCGACAATGCCGAGGCGCGGCCAGTCACGCCTTGACCGGCAGCTGGAGAAAGGAAGGGTAGCGGCCGCCGGTGTGGATCACGTGCCGTCCGCGATTGTCGGGCTCGACGTTCGCCATCCCAGGCATCGCGCCGCCCCAGGGGTGATGGCCGCTGACGACCAGCCGCAGCTGCTCTCCCGCAGCGAGCGACAGTCCGACGGGGAACATGGGAATGTCGACCCGGACGATCTCGCCGGCGCCGAGCTTTTCGACGCGGTCGAAGCTGTGGACCGGCACCGCGTCGGTCGATGTCTCGGAATCGAGATGCCGCATCGACACGCGCAAGCGACCGTTCGAGCCCTTGTACTTGAGGATCGACGCGCCGTCGCGAGTCAGCGCCTGCATCTGAGGGCCGTGATTGGGGATGTTGAACTGCTCGAGCGGCTCGCCATCGGCGTCAAGCTTCTGGAGAATGACGAACAGGTCCATGTCGTCCGCGCCGTCCGCCTCGACCCAGAGGCTGAGCTTGGGATAGCCGACGAACTCGGTCGGCCGGTCGACACGCAGGGTGAAGGCGACGCGGCCGCCTTGCGCTTGCGCGTCATAGCTGGCGGTTCCGGCCGGCCCCGATGAATCTGGGCTCAAGCGGCCGCCGGCGTCCAGGTGATAGCGGGTCTCGGCGAAATCCTCTGGCGGGAACGCGTCCGCCGGCCGGTCGACCATGTCACCGCCTTGCAGGTCGAGCACCGAATAGCGCACGCGCGGCGTCGTCTGCCAGCCGTTGTCGACGCCCTTTAGATAGCGATCGAAGAACCGTAGCAGGTCATTGGAATAGACCTCTTCGTAATAGTCCGGCCATTCCATGTTGTTGTGGATGCGCAGCCACTTTTCGTCCGAGGCGATGTTGCGCCAGCCGCGGAAGGTGCCGGGCGTGTGAATGGTGTTCGAATAGCTGGCCACGACGTACGCCGGCACCGAGATGTTCCCGAACTCAGGGGTCTTGGTTTTCCAGAACCCGTCCATCAGCGGATGGCGCTCAAGCTCGGCTACAAGGTCCTCGCGGCCGGCATTGCCGGTGAAACTGGTCGCGAGCAATCGCGGGAAGGCGAGGTCGGGGATGCCGCCGCGTGCAGCGAAGTCGCGGTACACGTCGCTCAGGCCCTCCCACGGCGCGATCGCCGCGAGGTGCGGCGGTTGCTCGGCGGCGGCAAACCATTGCGAAATGGCGAGATAGGAATTGCCGGTGGTTCCGACCTTGCCGTTGCACCAGTTCTGGACGCCGAGCCATTCGATCAGGTCGTGATAATCCTGCCCCTCCTCCCGGCTCCACCAGCGCGCGTCGCCTTGCGAATCGTAGGTGCCGCGCGGGTCGGGGTTGCAGACGGCGTAGCCGTGCGCGCACCAGAAGGCGGGGTCGGGACCCTCGAACTTCATGAGGCCCGACAGCGGTGCGGTGTCCATGCCGAGCAGCGCGAACAGATCGGTGTAGCGTGGCGCGTTGCCGCGGCTCTTGCCATAGGGGCTCCACGCGACGATCACCGGAACCTTGTCCGTCATGGCCGGGCGCAGGATGTCGGTGTAGATAATCGTTCCGTCACGCAGCGTGACGGGGACATCCTTGTCGAACACGATGTCGACCGGCAGCGGGGCGAAGCACGGCTGCACCTGGAAGCCTGCAGGGAGAGTGCGCGTGCCGGGCTCGAAGCGGCTGAACAGGCCCTGTTCCTTGCTCTCGTCATAAGGGTCGGCGGGGACGATAACGGGGCGATCTTGGGGCATGCGCGATCCTCTCGGCGTTCGAACCTGGCCCGGCTTGAATGCCGGCGCTTTAATAAAGACACCAGGTCTCTTGATCACATCCTAGCAGTCGGCTATGGGCCGTGCAACCGGCGTATCGTACCGGCATGAGATTCGGTGGGGAACTGTCCTAACCGGACGCTCGGCGACCGCGAAATCGGGAGAGTGGCGAATGAGCAAGCATCTGACGTTGGCCGTCGCCGAGCGCGACGCTGCCGAGACTTTTGCGCACGGCGCTGTCGAACCCGATACGATCATGGAGCGGATCGACGCGCTGCGCCCGTGGCTGCGGTCGATGCAGATGGAAGCGGAGCGGCAGCGCCGCGTGCCGCAGGAGACGGTGGAGCGTCTCGCCGAAACCGGCGCCTACGACCTGGCGATCCCGCCGCGGTTCGGCGGCGCGGACTTTTCGGCCCGCGACCTGTTCCGCATCTACGAGGCGCTGGGCCGGGGTTGCGGGGCGACCGCCTGGACCTTGTGGGCATCGACCGGCGGCAACATGTGGAGCGCGGCGTTCGCCGACGAGGTGGTCAGGCCGGTGTTCGATGCGCCCTGGACCGGCAACCGGACCTGCGCGGTCGGCGGCAGCACCCGCCGCCTGTCCGGGACCGCGCGGCGGGTCGACGGCGGCTGGATGGTCAAGGGCGCT
Source organism: Sphingomonas sp. (assembly GCF_964263785.1). GTDB lineage: Bacteria > Pseudomonadota > Alphaproteobacteria > Sphingomonadales > Sphingomonadaceae > Sphingomonas. The sequence goes on along the minus strand of NZ_CAXVWL010000068.1, from coordinate 26,961 downwards.
TGGCCGTTCGCGACCGGGAGCGTCCACGCCAGCCACGCCTACCTCGCCACCTTCTACGACGAGACTGACGACACCAAGGTCGGCATGGTGCTGCTGCCCAGGGACTCGTACGAATTGCGCGAGGATTGGGACGCGATGGGGCTGGCGGCGACCGGCAGCGGCACGATCGTCGTGGCGGAAGATCTGTTCGTCCCCGACGAGCGGTTCAGCACGCCGCAGATGCTGATCGAGCGGCTCGCCCGGCTGAAGGAACGCGGGTTCGGGCTGCGGCCGGGTGGGCTGGGGCGGTCGATCATGGTCGGCACCGGCAACGCGCTCGGCATGGCGGAGCACGCGCTGGAGCTGTTCGTCGACGGCATCGGCAAGAAGGGGATCGCCTATTCGCCTTACTCCCGTCAGGCGGATGCGCCGATCACGCACCTGAACGTCGGCTATGCGACGATGCAGATCAAGGCGGCGCGGCGCGTCGCGGAGACGGCGCTGGACGATCTCGACCGGCTCCACGAGCTGGGCGAGGACGTCACCCCGGTGGAAACGGTGCGCTTGCACGCCGACGCCGGTTTCATCTGGGATACCTGCGCGACCGCGATCGAGGCGTTGTTCAAGGCTTCCGGCGCGTCGGGGATCGCCAAGAAGCAGCCGCTGCAGCTCGTCGCGCGCAACTGCCGCGCGGGCAGCATGCACGCGGTGCACAATATCCAGACGTGCATGGAGAATTACGGGCGGCAGCTGTGCGGCGTCGAGCTGGCCGTCACGTCGGCCAACGTGCTCGAACGCGTGGGCTGATGGCCGATGATCCTCGTCACCTCGGCGAACGGCAACCAGGGCAGCCGACTCGTCCCCAAGCTGCTGGCCGCGGGACACCGCGTGCGCGCCTGCGTGCGGACCGAAGCCTCGGCCGACCGGTTGCGCGCGCTCGGCGTCACGGAGGCGATGGTCGGCGACCTGGCGGACCGGAGCGTCATCGCGCGCGCGATGGAGGGGGTGCGCAGCGTCTATCACATCGGCCCGACGCTCCATCCCGCCGAGCGCGCGATCGGCTTCGCCATGGTGGACGCGGCGCGGGCTGCGGGGGGCGGCCATTTCGTCTTCAGCTCGGTGCTCCATGCGATCACCACCGACCTGATCCAGCACGAGATCAAGCGGGACATCGAGGAGCATCTGCTGTCGTCCGGGCTCGAATTCACGATCCTGCAACCTGCCAACTACATGATGCCGCACCGGCTGAAATCGGTGTTCGAGGAGGGCGTGTTCCGCCTGTCCTGGTCGCTGGACCGGCACCAGTCGATGGTCGACCTGGAGGACGTCACCGACGTCGCCGCGATGGTGCTGGGCGAGCCGGAGCGCCACGCCGCGGCGACCTATGAGCTGGTCGGACCCGGCCGCTTCACCGCGCATGATATCGGCGGCGTCCTGTCGCGGGTGATCGGGCGCGAGGTCGCGGTCGAGCGGATCGACGCGGCGGCGTTCACGCGCGCGCGAATGGGCGATGCCGACCCGGAATTGCTCGCCCACACGCTGAAGCTCGCGGGCGCGATCTCGGCGCGGTACAGCAGCCACGATTTCCTCGGCAATCCCAACGTCCTCGCCTGGCTGCTCGGTCGCGAGCCTACTGGCTTCGAGGCGTTCGCGCGGCGAGAATTCCAGGCATTCCGGGCCGGCCGGGGACAATCTTGACGTGTGATATTTGGTGACCTAGTGTCTACAGAAAGAAAATAAGGGAGAGCCGGATGACCCTGGAAGAGCTGAGCGCGCGTGCGCAGATCCACGACGTGCTGCTGCGCTATTGCCGCGGTCTCGACCGTGTCGACATGAGCCTGGTGCGCGGCGCGTTCCACAAGGATGCCTGGATCGACTTTCCCGAAAGCCTGCACATCGGCACCGTCGAAGGCTTCTTCGACTTCCTGGCGGAAGAGATGCCGCGGTTCGTCCGGACGATGCACTCTCTGAGCAACAGCCTGATCGAGTTCGACGGACCTGACACGGCGTATGTCGAGACCTATCTGCAAGCCGACCATCAGGGATCGGAGCGGCATCACTGGAAGAACCAGACGGTCAAGCTCTGGGCGCGCTATCTCGACCGCTTCGAGCAGCGCGACGGCGTGTGGCTGATCGCCCGCCGCCGGCTCGCGGTCGACTGGATGTATCGCTATCCCAAGGAGGGCTGGTTCGACGACCATCCCGACGCGTCGGTCGGCAAGCGCGACGGCACCGATCCGAGCCTGCGCCGGGTCGCTGGATTCGGCGGAACACCGATAGTGGAGCAAACGGCGGCTGCTTGATCGGCAGGGAAAACGAGGGAGCGCCCGATACCATGACGCGAGAAGAACAGGCGGACCTCGTCCGGCGGCATTATGCGTTGGGCGCAGCCGGTGACCACGCCGCGGCGCGCGAGCTGCTGACCGACGATTTCGTCATCACGATTCCGGATTTCATGCCCTTTGGCGGCACCTATCGCGGCAAGGACGCCTTTCTGGAGCTGATCCCCAAGGTCCGGGCGATGGCGGCCGTCGCTGCGATCAAGCCGATCGCGACGTCGTTCGGCAGCGATCATGCGGTCGAGATCGTCGAATTCACGCTGGTCGGGTATGACGGCCCCCCGCCGCAGGTCGCCGAATTGATCCGGTTCCGGGGCGACCGGATCTGCGAGATCCGTCCGTTCTACTCCGATCCCCATCCCTTCATGTCCGTCACCGCGCGGCGCGGCTAGGACCTTCCATGCTCACAGGCGTTCTCGCCGGCCCGGTCGCGGGCCTCAAATACCAAACCCCCAGCTGCGAGGGGCTGACCAACGGGCGCGGCGAGTTCCGCTATCGTGACGGCGAGCGGGTCGCCTTTCTCGTCGGCGAGACCGCGATCGGCTATGTGCTCGGCCGCCCCCGCGTCACGCTGGCGCATCTCGCCAGCAGGGTGGACGGTCGAATCGATCGGCTGCTCGACCCGGCGCTCACCAACATCGCGCGGTTCGTGTGCAGCCTGGACAGTGACGGAAACCTGGACGGCGGCATCGCCATTCCCCCCGAGGTACACGCAATCGTGGGCGCCCGTTCGCTCAACTTCCGCCACGACGTCGCCTTCTCGGGTCCGCAGCCGGACAATGTCCGCGATTTCGAAGCGGACCCGATCATCGCGGCTCTGTTGGATGAGCTCAGCCGCGCGGGCGTGTTCACCGACCGCACGCCGCGGCGGCTCTGCTCGGCGGCAACCGCGCGCAACGAGGTTCGGCGCCACATCCTCGGCATCCAGCGCTTCCGCGACGTGAAGGTCCCTCTGGCGAACGGCTCTTACGTCTACGCGGACGTGTTCCGTCCGGCGAAGGAAGGCCGGTTTCCGGTCATCATGAATTGCGGCGTGTACGGCCGTGCGTTCCATCACCATTCAATCTGCGGCGAAGCGGACGTCGAGGCGCACGAGCAGGAGGAAGAACGCTACTGCCAGGGCAATCCGGACGGGCTGATCTACGAGAACCACGAGACCGTGAACACCGCCGAGTGGGTGCCACAGGACTATGTCGTGATCCGGGTGGATGGGCCGGGCACGGGCAGGAGCCCGGGCAAGCTCGCGGTGTGGGGTCACGGCACCGCCGAGGCGTATCGCGACGCGATCGACTGGGCGGGCGAACAGCCATGGTCGAACGGCGCGGTCGGCTTGTGGGGCATGTCCTATTACGCGATGACCCAGCATCAGGCCGCGAGCCTCAAGCCCCGGCACCTCAAAGCGATGATCGCGATCGGCACCGACGTCGATCTGTACGAGGAGGTGCTCTACACCGGCGGCATCCTGAACGAGGAGTTCTTCGGCGTCTGGTACAAGGGCGGGGTGCTCCCCGCGGTGTGCGGCGAGCCCGATGCGGTCGATTTCCTCAGCGTCGCAAGGGCATCGCCGTTCAGGGACTCGAACCCCGATGCGATCTTCGGTCCGAAGGCTGAAGTGTTCATGAGCCCCGATATGCGCGGCGTCGACGTGCCGCTCTGGGCGGTGGCATGCACCACGCACCCCGCGCACTTCCACCAGCTCGGCAGCAGCGAGGCGTATCTGGTCACCCCGACCGCCAACAAGAAGATCGACTTTCAGGAGGACTGGTTCACCCGGTCGTACAGCAAGGAATCGGTCGCCGATTACATGGCGTTCTTCGACCATTGGCTCAAAGGCATCGAGAACGGGATCATGGAGCGGCCGCCCGTCCGGCTCGAGATTCGCACCGGCAACGGCGCGTCCTATGTCCAGGAAGAGAACGAATGGCCGGTCGCGCGGACCGACTATGTCCGATGGCATCTGGACGCGGCACTGTCGGACTGGAGCGGCGACGCGTTCCGGAAGGACTTCCTGCGCTTGTCGAGCGACGAGCCGAAGGCGGAGCGCCGGGCCGAATATGCCGCCGAAGTTCCTGTCGAGGGCCGCGTCGGACCGCCTCCCGCGATGGTGGCGGTCAAGCCGCCGTCGGCGGTGCTGGCCTGGACCAGCGGCGTGTCGTTCATCAGCGACGCGCTCGACGAGGACATGGTGTTCGCGGGCTACGGCTTGGCGCGGCTGTGGGTGTCGTCGACAGCCAGGGACATGGACATCTTTATCGGTGTGCGGATCATCGACGAACACGGGCGCGAGGTAAACTATACCGGGCCGACAACCATGAACATGCCCGTGACCAACTATCCGCTCGCGAAGGGCTGGCTCAAGGTCTCGCACCGCAAACGCGACGAGGCGCGCTCCACCGCGTACACGGTAAAGCACACGCATCTGCAAGCCGATCACGCGCCGTTGCAGCCCGGCGAGATCGTTGCCGTCGACATCGAGATCATCCCGAACACCGCGCTGATCCGCAAGGGGCATCGCATCCGGGTCGACGTGCAGCCGTTCGACGGCTTCGATCACGGCACGCGCCACGCCTACGACGCGTCGATCCACGACGGCGCGCGCAACACGATCTACACCGGCCCTGACCATGCGAGTTGGGTTCAGTTGCCGATCGTCCCGAACCGCTAGGCGCTGGGGAGGGCTTGTCGTTGCCGCGCATTGCTCTTCTTCGCGGGAGCACCGGACTTGCGCTCGTTCTCGGATCGGACCGCGTGCGCCTCCGCAACGCTCATGCCGAGGATGCGCAGCTGATATTCGGCCGCGCGTGCCGACACGTCGGGTCCCGCACCGGCAAGGCGGGCGAGGACGCCCGCGCGCAGGATCGCGAGGTGGGCGTCGATGACGAACTCGTCGAGCGGCTCGCCGAAGCGGCCCTGCTCGATCCCGAGCGCGACGTCGAGGCGCATGTAATGGGCGACATCCTCCTTGAATGCCTCGAATTCAGTGAATGCGGACGCGAGCAGGCGGCCCCAGACCGGCTCCGCCGCGGCGATCTCGATGAATTGCTGGGTGCCGAAGGCGACCCGTGCCGCCCCGTCCTCGAGCGACAGCCGCGTGCTGCTCATGTCGTCGTGCATGGCCTGCGTGACCGCCTGGCACACCGCCGCGACGATCTCGGCCTTGTCACGAAAGTAGAGATAGAATGTGCCGTTCGCGAGCTCCGCCTCTGCGGCGATCTCGCTGACCGAGGTCGCATTGATGCCGCGTTCGGACATCAGTCGCAGCGCGGCCTCGGTCAGTCGGGCTCGCGTGCGCGTGCGCTTGGCGTTGTTCGCAGACAGCCGGGGTGATCGATCGGTCATTCCGGCGAGGCTAGCCAATCTGTTCCTGTCAGGCAATGCATTGACGATATTCTCATAATGAGATACCCCTCACTTCAACGGCAGGTGTAAGGCGCCGCGATGTCCAAGCCGCACGTGCAGAACGGCTTGCAATACGCAGAGGGGTCGAGGTGGTCACGCATATCGTGATCTTCACATGGGTGGCGGGGACCACGGCGGACCGGGTGGAGAGCCTGGCGCGCGCGCTCGACCGGCTTGCCGCGGAACTGTCGGACCTGGTCGCGATCCGCCACGGGCGCGATCTCGGCATTCGCGAAGGCAATGGCGATTACGCGCTGGTCGCAACCTTTGCCGACCGGGCTGGCTGGGACGCCTATCAGGCCGACCCCCGGCACAAGGCTTTCGTACGCGATTTCGTTGCGCCGATCCAGGCCGCCCGTCTGACCATCCAATTCTAGGATCCGGAGCAATCCCATGATCAGCAGCACGAGTATCGAAGGCGACGGCAGTCGCGCAAACGCCAATGTCTTCGCTCTGTTCGAGGCCTCGGCCACAGCGAACATTGACCGGCCTTTCCTGATCGTCGACGGTGCGCCGCTGCTCACCTATGGCGCGATGCTGGCCGAGACCGCGCGCGCGGCCGCGTGGCTCCAGTCGATCGGCGTCGCGCGGGGCGGGCGCGCGCTGGTCCAGGTGCACAAGTCGCCCGCCGCCGTTATCCTCTATCTCGCGTGCCTTCGCGCGGGCGTCGTCTTCATCCCGCTGAACACCGCCTATCAGGAAAGCGAACTCGCCTACTTCCTCTCGGACGCGGAGCCTGCGCTGCTGACGGCGAGCCTCGGCCTGCCGGCCGAGACCGTCGCGTTCGCGGGCAAACGCGTGCTGATTTCGGGTGCGCTCGGCACCGCGCCCTGGGCATCGGTCGAGGGTGGATTGCTGACCGTCGAAGCCACCTCGGATGACGCCGCGGCGATCCTCTATACGTCCGGCACGACCGGCCGGCCGAAGGGTGCGGTGCTGACGCATGGCAATCTGGCGTCCAACGTCCTCACCTTGGGTCAGGCGTGGCGCTGGCGCGACGACGACGTGCTGTTGCATGCGCTTCCCATCTTCCACGCGCACGGCCTGTTCGTCGCGCTGCACTGCGCGCTCCTGGGCGCGTCGCCGATCCTCTTTCACGAACGCTTCGATGCGGGGGCGGTGATCCGTGCTCTGCCCGCTGCGAGCGTGTTCATGGGCGTGCCGACCTTCTACACCCGCCTGCTGGCGGAGCCGTCGTTCGACGCCGCGCTGTGCGAGCATATGCGGGTGTTCGTCAGTGGCTCCGCGCCGCTGCTCGACGCGACGTTCGACGCGTTTGCGGAGCGGACCGGACACACGATCCTCGAGCGCTACGGCATGACCGAGGCGCTGATGGTCACGTCCAACCCCTATGACGGGCCACGGATCGCCGGAAGCGTCGGACCCGCGCTGCCGGGCGTGTCCGTCCGCGTCGTCGCCGAGGGCGGCAGGCCCGCGCCGGCGAACGCGCCGGGCATCCTGGAGATCAAGGGGCCGAACCTGTTTGCGGGCTATTGGCGCAACCCCGAAAAGACCGCCGAGGACCGCACCGCCGACGGCTGGTTCATCAGCGGCGACATCGCGACCGAGGACGAGGCCGGCTTCATCCGCATCGTCGGGCGCGCCAAGGACCTGATCATCTCGGGCGGCTATAACGTCTACCCCAAGGAGATCGAGCTGGCGATCGACGCGCTGGACGGCGTCGCCGAGAGCGCGGTGATCGGCGTGCCCCATCCCGACTTCGGAGAGGGCGTCGTGGCCGTGGTCGCGCATACGCCGGGAAGCGCGCTGGAGCCGGTGGCAATAACGAGCGCGCTTGCGACGCAATTGGCCGCGTTCAAGCGCCCCAAGAAGGTGGTCGTCGTCGACGAGCTGCCCCGTAACGCGATGGGCAAGGTCCAGAAGGCCGAGCTGCGCAACCAACACAAGCATGCCTTCGCCGCCTCCTGAGGGCCGCGACTTCGGAGATCAACGATGCAATTGCCGACCCCCGTCTACAAACCGGCCTTCAACGTGACGCGCGCGAGCCACCTGGTGTCGCGCGTCAGCGACCTGGAGGCGAGCCGGGACTTCTATTGCAACACGCTCGGCCTGGTCGTGAGCGATGAGGACGGCTCGACGCTGTGGCTGCGCGGGATCGAGGAGGCATGCCACCACAGCCTGGTACTCAAGGTCGGCGATCCGTCGATCGAGCGGGTGGGCATGCGCGTGCTGACCGAGGAGGACCTCGACCAAGCCCAAGCGCATTTCGCGGCCGCTGGCTTCCCGACCGAGTGGGTCGAGATCGCGCACCAGGGCCGAACGCTGCACACGACCGACCCCGCCGGAACACCGCTGGAATTCTGCGCCACCATGGAGACGCGCCCGCGTCTGTTCGCCGACGCCAGCCGCTATCACGGCGCCTGCGCGCTGCGGCTCGACCATTTTCAGATCGTCACGCCCAAGGTCCGCGAGAGCCTCGACTTCTACAACGGCATGGGGTTTCGCCTGTCGGAATACGTCATGAACGGCGACACCCTGGAGATGATCTTCCTGCAGCGAAAGGGTAACCCGCACGACATCGTCTTCGCCAATCGCGAAGGGCCTCGGCTCCATCACGTCGCGTTCCAGGTGCCCGAGACGAGCCAGCTGATGCACGTGTGCGACCTGCTCACCGGCCAGGACCGCGAGAACCAGATCGAATTCGGGCCGGCGCGGCATTTCAGCCCCGGCCTGGCCCGCTTCCTCTACCTGCGCGATCCCGACGGGCACCGGGTGGAGCTGTTCCCGAGCCACTATCACACGATCGACATCGAGGACGAACCGCTCAAATGGGAAGTCCCGGGGTTCAAGGTGGGCGGCTGGGTCGTTCCGCCCGATCGCTGGTGGAACGATACTACCGCTTTCGCCGAGTTCGCCGAAGGCGCAACACCCTTCGCCCCGGCCTCATCCGCTGACTCGACCGCTGATCTCCTGGAGCCCTGACCATGCGCATCGTCACCTTTTCCCGGAACGGCCAAATCCATCACGGCGTGCGCGATGGCGACCGGGTGCGGATTCATCCGACCGCAACGTCCGCTGTGGACCTTGCGATGAACAGCGGCGAGCATCCGGTGGGCGAGGAGGTCGCGCTTGCCGAGGTCACGCTGCTCGCGCCGGTGCCGCGGCCGGGCAAGGTGATCTGCATCGGCCTCAACTACCGCGCGCACGCGGCGGAAGGCGGCAACGCGATTCCGGACTATCCGTCGGTGTTCCTGCGCGGCGCGACGTCGCTGATCGGTCCGGCGGACCCGATCATTCTGCCAGACTGTTCGGACAAGCTCGATTTCGAAGCCGAGCTGGCGATCGTCATCGGCAAGACGGCGACGAACGTGCAGCACGACCCGCTCGCGTACGTCGCCGGTTATTGCTGCTTCAACGACGGGACGATCCGGGACTATCAGCGTAAGACGAGCCAATGGACGGCAGGCAAGAATTTCGACGGCACGGGGGCGTTCAGCGTCGAACTGGTGACGCCGGACGAACTGCCCGTCGGTGCCGCGGGCCTCAGGATCACGGCGCGGCTCAACGGCGAGATCATGCAGGACAGCAACACCGCCGACATGGTCTTCGACGCCGCCACGCTGATCACGATCCTGTCCGAGGCGATGACGCTGGAGCCCGGGGACGTGATCGCGACGGGGACGCCCGCCGGCGTCGGCTATGCACGAACACCGCCCGTCTTCATGCGCGAGGGTGACCGCATCGAGATCGAGATCGAGGCGATCGGCAACGCGGCCAACGTCGTCGCGCGGCGGAATGGACAAGCATGAGCGCGCAGGTTCATCCGCGCCATCGGCTGCTCGGCATCCCCGGCAGCCTGCGCGCGCAGGCGTTCTCGACGGCGGTGCTCCGGGCGCTGGCTGCGGCGTCCGCGTCGACGGCCGAATATGATTATGCGGACATCGGCGCGATTCCGCACTTCAACCAGGACCTCTACGTCGAGCCGTTGCCATCGCCCGTGGAACGTTTTCGCCGGCAGATCGCCGAAGCCGATGGCCTGGTCATCTCTTCGTCGGAGTACAATCACGGCATTCCCGGCGTCCTGAAGAACGCGCTCGATTGGGCGTCGCGGCCGCACAACCACTCGCCGCTACGGGGCAAGCCGGTTCTGATCGTCACGTCTTCTTCAGCCGTCACGGGCGGGGTGCGTGCGCAGTATCAGATCCGCGAGACGTTGGTGTCGGCCTTGGCGCGACCGGTCGCCACGCCCGAAATCGTGATCGGGCAGGTCGGTGCGAAGATCGTCGACGGCCGTTTCGAAGACGCGTCGAGCATCGCGTTCGCGTTAGGTGGGCTCAAGGCCATGTTTGCCGAAATCGCGCTTGCGGGGGGGGCGACCGGAAGTGAGTCGGAATAACGTCGACTCCCGCTTCTACTACGGAAAAACTGTGTTAAGGTGACCCGTACAAGATAATAACGATGGAGGGATGGTGTGAATTGGCATGCCTGGCACGCGACCGAAGTGTCGGAGTGTAGCTTCGCGCACCTGTGCGGCATCAGCTTGGCCGCGATGATGCTCTGCGGGCTGATCATTCTGGCCATCGTCTGAGCAGCGGCACCGCTGGAACCACGGTGCCCGATCGCGCGCGAACGTGGTGCGGAGTACCTTGCGCCGATATGGTAAACGCGGCAACGTCGGCCGCGCGCCTATTGATTACGTGACATGGGGATCTGAGCCTTGCCGAACCCGCGGACTGCGTCCGAGCTGGACAGATCGCGGCGGCGACGCGTCAAGGTGGTCGACGAGATCATCGAAACCTTGCGGCAGGATATCGTCACCCGCCGGCTGCCGCACGGCGAACGCCTGCCGAGCGAAAAGGAGCTGTCCGACCGGTTCGGCGTCAGCCAGCCGACGGTGCGCGAGGCGATCCGTGCGCTCGAAACGATCGGCCTTGTGGAGGTATTCCACGGCAATGGGTCGTTCGTCCGAAGCCAGGGGGACTATGCCCTGGCGTCGGCGCTGCAGACGCTCCTGCAGCTCGAAAGCGTCGGCATCATGGAAGTGCTCGACGTGCGGCAATTGCTCGGCCGCCACTCGATCGAGGCCGCAGCCGTGCACGCGACCCCCGAGGATATCGCCGCCATTGAAGCGACCAGCGCACGCTTCGATCGACCGGGCGATCTGAAGGATGTCGATCAGGTGATCGCGGGTGTGATCGACTTCCAGCGCGCGGTCTCGGCGGCGGCGCACAAGCCTATCCTGCAATCTCTGGAAGCCTTTCTGCTGGCTTTGCTGAACGAGGTGCAATTCAAGTCGCTATCGGCGCGGGGTGTTCGTTTCTGGCGCGCGAGAGCGTTGGAGTTCCAGCCCCACCGCGTCGCGATCCTGGCAGGCATCCGTTCCGGCGACCCGGCGAAGGCGCGCGCAGCGATGGACCTCTATTTCGAAGCGCAGCGTGCACGGTTCGAGGAGGACGAATCGCTGCGCTCGCTGGACCTCTCCAGCCCTAAGCTCGTCGCCATCGTGTCGGACATGGTCCGGCAATCCAGGGACTGAGCTCGCGCGGCGCTGCCTTGTTCGGCAAAGGCTCGATCGAACCGATCGCGATTTCTGCCATCACACCCGTGATCCGCCTGTCTCGAGTACCTTCCGCGCCGACGCCACCAGCGTTGCGACGCTCGCCGGTGACGAGGTGCCGAAAACGTAGAAGTCGGGCCGCACCAGAACCGCGTCGGCGGCGAGCCGGTCGAACCAGGCCGCATAGCTGCCATCGAGATCGACTGTGTCCCCTTCGGGTCCGAATTCGGCGACGACGATCCCAAGCCGCCGGATCGTTTCCAGCGTCTCGCTGTCAAGAACGGCAGGATCGGCGTCGCTTCGCAGCAGCAACTGCCATCCCGTCCCCACGACATCGTCGAACAGCCCCTCCCGTCCGTCGCGGCGCACGCGGCCTTGCACCGACAGGTAGCCCGCATTCGGGTCGTTCGCCCGATAGGCGCCGCCGTCTCCCAGCCGCGGCTCGGGCGGCGGCTTCAGCGCCAACGCGGGATTCCTGATCGCCGCCTTCATGCGCTCGTCGCGCGCGGCGACCTCGCCCGCGTCGAGCATGCAGATGATGCGCCCCATCTCGACCGCCTGCCCGATAATCTCCTGCACGTGGTCGGTGCGCTCGGGCCCGTAGCTTGCGAGCAGCGCTTCCGGAGCGCCGCCGCGCAGCACCGCCGCCAGGCGCCAGCTGAGCGCCATTGCGTCGCGCATGCCCGAGCAGAGTCCCTGCCCAAGGAACGGCGGCATCAGATGCGCGGCGTCGCCCGCCAGGAATACGCGGTCCTTCTGCCACCGGTTCGCCCACGATCCGCGAAAGGTGTAGACCGCGTGGCGCTCCAGCGTCGCGTTCCCTGGCGTGATGTTCCAGGGCGCCAGCAGTCTCCACGCCGCCTCGGGCGTGTTGAGCGCCTCGATCGTCTCGCCGGGAAGCCGCATGAACTCCCAGCGCCTCCGGCCCGGCCCGCTGTTCACCAGCGTCGTCGGCCGTGCCGGATCGCAATGCTGGACGACATAGGGGTGCCATAGCCGTTCTTCGTGCGGTACGACGTCGACGACCAGCCATTCGTATGAGAAGCCGAGATCGGTCCGATCGATGCCGAGCAACGCGCGCACCTTGCTGCGTGCGCCGTCCGCGCCGACAACGTAACGCGCCTTGGCGGGTACGGGAGCACGCTCATCCTGCGCAGCCGCGAAGCGCAGGGCGACGCCGTCGGGCTGCTGATCCAGCGCGACCAATTCCTGTCCGCGAAAGATCTGCACGTTGGGGAGCGATTCCAGCCGGCGAACCAGCATCCGCTCGAGATCGGGCTGGAAGAACCCGTTCGCCTGCGCCCAGCCGGACGCGCCCGGCCGGTTCCAGTCGATCTGGAGCAAGGTCTCACCGGACCGATCGAGGAATCTGTACGGCCGATCGGGCCCGATCACCGGATCGATCAGCGGCCTGAATTCGTCCGCCAACCCGGCACCCTGCAGCAGGCGGATCGCCTCGTGGTCGATGGTGCAGGCGCGCGGTAGCGGGTAGAAACTGGGCCATCGCTCATAGAGTGCGACGGACAGCCCGCGTTGTCCGAGGAGCAGTGCGGCCAGTAATCCTACCGGCCCGGCACCGACGATAGCGATGTCGCTGGTCAACACGTCCTGCTCCCGATTTGCTGCGTCCGTCTTGACCGGTCCGGTACCAGCCTACTATGTCACCATGTGACCTTGTCAATAGAGAGGGAAGATCATGGACGTGGTGAGGTTTGCGGACGCGCCCTTCTACACCGCCCCCGACCACGACGACGTCGTGGCGCGGCGGCTGCAAGGTGGAGAGGCGAGCATGGCGGATTTCGCGATGGTCGGGCATTCGACGTTTCCCAACGGAGCCTTCGTGCCGATGGGGGCCGGACCGATCGGCAAGATATACGTGGTGACGGAGGGCACGATCACGATCGAGCAGGTCGATGGCGTTCGCCACATCCTGCCCGCGGGCGACAGCATCTTCATCGCCACGGGTGAAGCGCGCGCCGTTCTGAATGATAGCGGCGCACCGGCGGCGATGATCGTGATCACGCCGACCGCGATGTCACAGCGAGGCAGACCGGCGCCTCGCGCGCACGCGGCACATAGCGCGCGAAAATAGTGGCCGCACTCCTGTTCAAGCAACAGATTGACGACAATCTCATATTGAGGTAACTCTCAATTCTAAAAGTCGCTAGGTGACCAAAGCAGTCTGGAAACGGAACGGTTCGGCCGGGTGATGTGAAGGCGCAGTCCAGTCATCGAGCGACGCCGGCTACTGCGGTCGAGGTGCGGAGAGCCTGTGCGGCAATGACCGGGTCACCCGGCGTACGCCCACGCGCCACCGCATCGCAAGAACGAGAATGGTCCGCATGACAGGACCACGAAAACGCCTTTTTACGAACAATGACCCATAGGAGGGGATGCATGCGTACGACCGAGACAGGTGCGAATCGTTCACCGCGGCGCTTGCGGGCGGCATCGGGCTATCGGATCGCGCACGCCTCCACGCTGGCATTGGCGATCGGCTTTGCCACGCCTGCGTTCGCTCAGATTTCGGAAGGGCCTGCCGCGAACGCGCAGGCGCCCAACGGCCAGCCTGCGGATCAGGCCGATACCCCCGCACAAAACGCGATCCCTGCCAGCGACGATCAACTCGGCGATGTCGTGGTGACCGCGCGCCGCGTCGCGGAGCGGCTGCAGGACATTCCGGCCAGCGTCGCCGCCGTCACCGGCGATCAGGTTACCCGGATGAACTCGCTCGCCGACATTCAGTCCATGGTTTCGGGCGTGACCTTCCGGGCGATCGGCCCGATCCCGGCCGTCGGCATCCGCGGCTATGGCAATCGCCCGACGGCGGGCTTTTCCTCGAACACCACGGTCGGCATTTTCCAGGACGGCGTGTTTATCGCCCCGACGCTGGTGACGCAGATAAATCGGGTCGATTCGGGCCGTGTCGAGGTCGCCAAAGGCCCGCAGAGCATCCTTTACGGCCGCTCCTCGTTCACCGGCGCGATCAACATCGTGTCCAACGATCCAAGCAAGGATTTCTCCGGCTACGTCGACGCCGGCTATGGTGGCAGTTCCGTCTATGGCGAGGATCTCTGGCATGTGCGCGGGGCGGTGTCGGTGCCGCTCACCAATACGCTGGCTATCCGCGTCTTCGGCTTACGCGAAAAGCGCGACGGCTTCTCCTACGATCCCGTCACGAATTTCCGCGGGCTCGGCTACGATCGCAAGATCGGCCGCGTGCGGCTGCTCTGGGAGCCGAGCGACTCCGTCGCCATTCGCCTCACCGGCACGATCATCCGCGACAACAATCCGCAAGGGACCGTCCATTCGGGGCGGAACAACGCGCCGCTCGGCGCCCTGCCGCTGTTTGCGAACCCGACGAGTGCCGCTTCCCGAAATTCGCTTGTGTTCGGCAAGGACGTCTGGACCGGCACCTTCGCCACGCCCAACTCGAACAGGACGCGCGGCGAGCAGGTCACGCTGGACGCGCGGTTCCAGACCCCGATCGGCGAGCTCGCGTCGCTTACCGATTATCAGAAAAGCAAATCGGAGCTGCTTCTTTCGCTAGACCTCACCCGGCTGGGCTTTGCCCGCGGCGACACGCCGTATAATGAACGGCGCTTCTCGCAGGAACTCCGGCTATCCAATACCGACGGTCCTGTGAGTTACCTTCTGGGTGCCTATCTGCTGCACGTTACGTCCAATCAGAGTGGCGGCAAGATCCCCGATCTGACGACGCCGTTCGCGGCTTTCGGTCCCGGCGCGCTGCTCTACGATTTGCGCGGCATCCGCGCTATTTTTCAGCCGTCCTACACGAAAAACGAGGCCTATGCGTTTTTCGGCCAGGCCGGCTACGATTTCACCGACAAGCTTAACCTGACGGTGGGCTTGCGTCGCGGCCGCGACGAGATTTCCGGGACGACGGGCACCTTCTTCGGGCTTCTGTCGGGCGCGCTGATCCCGGCGACACCGACCACCTATCGTCGCGTCGCCTTCGACTCGACGACGGGCAGCGCCAATCTGAGCTACAAGGTCGCGCCGGACGTGATCGCCTACGCCAGCTTTGCGCGCGGCGATTCGCCAGCCGGCCTCAATGCCGGCGGCGCGGCGCTCATCACCTATGGCCAGCAGAAGGTCGATGCCTATGAGCTCGGATTGAAGTCGCAGCTGCTCAACCGGCACCTGCAACTGAACGTCGCCGTATTCGACAACGAGTACAAGAACCTGCAGATCGCGCAGAACATCTTCATCAACGGCGCGCTGACCACGTTGATCCAGAACGCGGGTGCTGCGCGGGGACGTGGCGTCGATCTGGATGCGGTCGGCGTCCTGTCGAGCAACTTTCGCGTCGGTGTGCAATACACCTATGTCGATTCAAAGCTGACGCGGTACACGGTGCCCGCGGCGCCCGCGCCGCAGGTTGATTTCACCGGTATTCCGTTGGTCCGCTCGCCCAAGCATACGCTCAACGGGTCGATCACCTACACGCAGCCGATCGGACCGGGCAGGTTCCAGTTCACCGCCGAAGAAAGCTACCAATCGAGCTACACCAACGATTACCAGGGATCCCCGGCCGGCTTCGCTTACCCAGGAATTCCCGGCCAGCTGGCGGCAGGGACCACCACGAGCCAGGTGCTGGCCCTGTTCCGGACGCCGGGCTATGCGGTCACCAATCTCAACGCCAGCTACACGTTCGGGCCTTGGGAACTGAGCGGTTTCGTCCGCAACGTGTTCAACAAGCAATATATCGGCAGCGTCGTGGCGTTCGACACCGTCACTTACCCCAACGAGTCTCCGGGCGAGCCGAGGACGTTCGAGGCTTCGCTGAAGTTCAGCTTCTAATCCGGCAGGTACGGGCGCCCCGACGGGCGCCCGTACCTTGTACTCGACTGTGCGCCGGATAATCATGAACCTGGATGTGCTGCCCCTCGACGCGGGGGAACTCCGGCCGCTGGTCCCGCAGCTGTTGGCGGTGACCGAAGCCGGGCCGCTGACCCGCGAAGCGCTGGCCACCATGCGGGCGACCGTTCCCGCCTTTCTGCCGCGACCCGCAGCGACGCCACCGTGGCGCTGGCGCGCGGTTCCGGGAAGCGATGGCGCGCCCGATGTACGGGTGATCGTCGTCGACCCGGGCGTCACGAACGGGGCGCTACGCCCGGCTATTCTCCATCTGCATGGCGGGGGGTTCGTTGCGGGAAGCGCGGAAGCCAGCCTCTGGCGTACGCAGGAGCTCGCGCGCGAGCTCGACTGCCTCGTGGTGTCGGTGGAGTACAGGCTGGCGCCCGAGACTCCATACCCCGGCGCACTCCAGGACAGTTACGCCGCGTTGAACTGGCTGTTCCGATCCGCGGACGAACTCGCCGTAGACCGTGATCGCATCGCGGTCGTGGGCGAGAGCGCGGGCGGCGGGCATGTGGCGTCCCTGGTGGTCGCCGCCCGCGATTCGGGCGATTTGCCCGTTCGATATCAGGCGCTGATCTATCCCATGCTGGACGACCGGACGGGCAGCACCGTGCGCAAGCCGGCGCATATGGGCGCGGTGCTGTGGAACGAGCAACGCAACCGGTTCGGCTGGAGCTGCCTGCTCGGGCATCCTGCGGGGTCGATCGAGGCTGCCGCAGGTGCCGTGCCGGCGCGAATGTTGGACCTCAGCGGGCTGCCGCCGACCTGGATCGGGGTGGGATCGATCGATCTGTTCCTCGACGAGGACATCGAATATGCCCGGCGGCTCGCCGACGCAGGGGTGCCGGTTCGATTGACCGTCGTTCCCGGTGCCTTCCACGTCTTCGACGCCTTCGGGCAGCTACAGATCGCGCAGCATTTCCGCGCGGACCTGATCGCATCGCTGCGCGAGGCGCTGAGGTGAGCGTCGGCGCGCGGCGTCAGCCGTTCGCGTCGGCGCTACCCTCAGCGCCTTCGGCGGACATTCGGGCGAACCAGAGCAAGCCTAACGCCATGATCGGAAGCAGCGGAAACAGCATCAGCCCCAGGTCATAAGACCCTGTCCGGTCATAGATGGACGCCATGACGAGCGGTCCGAGCACCGCACCGATCAAGGTGATGGCAAAGCAGGTGCCGAAGATCCGTGCGTAGGCCACGCGGCCGAACCGGCGCGCGATGACGAAGCCCAGAAAGTCGATCTCGGCTCCTTGTACCAGCCCCAGGAGGAAGGCGGCGGCAAGCGCCCACCGGGCATCGCCAAGGAGCAGGAGCAGTCCTATCGCCTGGCCGCCGAAGAAGATTGCCGCAACGACGAGCGCGGGCAAACGATCGAGCATGACCCCCGTGACCAGCCGGCCGAACAGCGAGCCCGCGGACCCGATCGCGACAACCGAAGCGATCCGGCTCGCAGTCGCGCCGCGATCGGAGAGCAGGGCAGGCAGGTTGAAGTTGGTTCCGACCACGGCCAGGATCACGAGCAGCGAAGACACCGCGAAAAGCCAGAAGTCTCGGGTGCGCAGCGCCTCCGCCAGCGAGTGGCCATCCTGGGCGACATCGATCGCACGGTCACGGCGTTCGTCCTCGGGAATTGGCCCGGGATTGTCGCGGACAAGCACAACCAAATTCGCCAGACCGACGACCAGCGCGGTGGCGCCGGCGATCTGGAAGGCGGATCGCCAGCCGTACCGGGCGATGCTGTCGGTGAGAAGGTAGGAGAAGCCGCCGACACCGACCGCGATGCCGGTGGAGGTTATCGCCAGGGCAAGCCCCAGGCGCTTGTCGAACCAGCGCTGCGCCAGCCCCATGAACGCCGGGTAACTCGCCAGATTGCCCGTGATGACGGCGAGCGCGATCAAGGCGAAGAAGCCGCCATAGCTATGCGCAAGCGACAGCGCCGCGTAGCTCGCGCAGCCGAGCGTGGTGCCGACCGCGGCGACCCGGCGCGCCCCGAACCGGTCCACCAGATAACCGGCGAGCGGCAGGATGAGCGCGTTGACCAGCGCCGCCCCGGACAGGATCACCGAGAAGGCGGTCCGCGACCAGCCGAACTCCGCCGTCACCGGCTTCACGAACAGGCCCATCGGCTGAAGAAGCAGGGCAGGGGTCGCCACGCCCATGCCGATGAAGCACCCCAAGAGTACGGACCAGCGCTTCACCCGGTTTGCTCCCCTCGACTCCGGTTACTCGCCCAGCAGGGCATGGCACCAGATTGACGCTACTCTCATAGTGATATATCTCTCAATTCAGCAACAAGAAACGGCAACGATCAGATAAGGAGAGCAATCATGGTCGAGCACGACAAGGCAGCGATCATCGAGGTCTTGAACCTGTACGCGTTCGCACTCGACTCCCATCAATGGGAGCTGTTCGACCGCGTCTTTACCGAGGACATCCGCGCGGAATTCGGTCCGGCCGGAGCGGTCTGGTCGGGTCTCGACAACTTCAAGCGCTCGTTCGACGAGTTCCACGACACGCTCGACAATCAACAGCATTCGATGTCGGGTCACCTGGTGCACGTCGATGGCGACACCGCCAACGCCTTTCACTACGGCAGCTGGCTGCTGGTGCGCGACGGCGCGGAGGGCGGCTCGTGGTGGCTGGGTTCGGGCTGGTACGACGATGTCCTCGTCCGCACCGAGGGTGGATGGCGCATCCGTGATCGCATCGCCAAGCTGGTGCACTGGACGGGCAATCCGTACGTCCCGGTGCCGGTCCCGGAGCATCACCCGGACATGGAGACGAACGCGTTGGCCGAGGCGGTCGCGGCGGGTCGGATCCGGTACTTCGAGGCGATCAAGGGCAAGTAGGCCGGGCATCCTCTCCCTGTTCGTCGAAGCGGCGGGCGGGGAGAGGACCTCTGCTAGGCGGTAGCCTGTTCCTTTCCGCCTCGTTCCGCCGCGATCAACCCGGAATATTTCGACAGCGATCCTTCGCTGGGGATATGCAGGCTGTCGTGCATCGTGTTGAAGAATTTCCACATCGCCACCACGCAACCGAGTTCGACGATCGGTAGTGTCTCAGTTTGAATTTAGGTGCTAGAACTGCCGCTCAGGTATGCCCGTGTAGTTGCCGGGCTTACAGGTTCCCTTGCTGGTCATTGCGAACCCGTCAGCGAGGAAGACGCTGACGTAAACACCAGTTAGGCGGTTTACCTGAAAAAAGTGGCCGTTATCGCCGCCAGAGAATGTGATGAGAGTCTCGTCAGCTTTCTGCACCTTTGCGACGTTGGCGCAGGAGTCGACGCACCATCGCATCGCGGTGAGGTCGACTTGATAAGTCCCCGAGTCCTGCTTCGGGTCGTCGGGAAGGTTGGCCGACAAGGTATTCATCAGTCCGGTGCATACCAGCGCGAATGTTGCACTAGGCATCACTTACTTCCCCCGCTTCTTGTACGGTCCACGCTTTGCAGGAGTGGGCGCGTCGGCGTCAATACGCGCCAGCACGTCCTCTAGCGACCAAAGCCGGTCCGTCACGCCAGCGGCCATAGCAGGCGACATGCGCAGCGTCTTATGAATGCGGCAGAAATTGTAGAACACGAAGTAGAGCGACAGCGCGTGAACGTGATTGTCAAACTTCTTTGAGAAGGCATTCGTCAGACGGGTGAACCGGCGCATCGACATGCGCATGGTGAGGTTCTGGCGCTCGACATAGCTTGTCGAGACGTGGGCGATATCTGGGTTGCCCTCACGACGAATTTTCTTGATGCCGGTGCATTCCGCAGGGCTGTAGCGGCCCGGTGCGCCGATCGTGGAGCCGTACAGCTTGACGAGCTGCGCATAGTCCACGTCGGCACCGAACGCGCCTTCTACGGCCTCTAGGTAGGCCCGGTGCCCATCCGTCGTGAGCTGGACGCGGTTAGCAAGCCGGGTGCGCAGATCGTCCATGATCATCATGGCGCTCTCCCCCGAACGATCACCAACAAAGTAGCTGACAATCAGCTTCGTATCGGCGTCGATCGCGGTCCAGGTCCACACGTCGCCAGCGCCCTCAGGCGCGGCCTTCGCGGTCGCCACGTTCTTTTCCTTGGCGTGGCAGAACGACCAAATCTCGTCGCACTGGATGCGGCTCGCCTTCACGTTGCGCACCGTCTCGTCGTGAAGCGCGAGGCAGGCTTCCCCGGCCTGCTCTAGCAGCTTCGTGACGGTGTTGATCGACACGTCCGCAACCCGGCTGATCGACCGCATGGACGATCCCTCGCACAGCATGGCGAGGATTTGGACGCGCTTCGAGAGGGGCAGCTTGTTCATGCCCCATATTCATACTGAACTTTTTGAACTATGCAAGCATCAATGCATAAGGCTTTTAAAGAGCATGAAAAGGGACTCGACACTCAATTTGTCGTTGTTCTTCAAGTATCTACAGACATCGTGCAAATACTTGAACGTGTACTCCTTCTTTGTCTGCTCGTACTGAGAGCAATAACCGAATGCTAAAAAGAATGCCATCATCTCGTTATGGTATTCGGCATAAAACTCAGCAAATCCAAACTCCGACTCTGCATCACTGTAATTAACTCCAATTGGAGTAATTAGAGTATCCACAGACGCGAGATCAGGATTGAACTTCAAATTTACAATCGGCTTGGACTTGTAAAGAGCGTGCAACAAAGCACCCGCGCGTTTGTGATGGTCCGGATCAGCAGATTTCAAAAGTACGCCAAACGTCTCTAGGTCCAGCATATATGTGCTATATGCTAAAGCCAATCGAGCATCATCAACGTCAAAAGTGCATTCAATCAACTCACCGAGCGAGCTCGGAGCTTGAGAATAAAACTCTCGGATACATGTTGTGAATTCGCCCTCGTCTTGGAAGAGCTGAAAAACGTGCTTCAATGCGTCCTCTCCATACGGGCACAAAAAAGCCCCCCACCAGCGGTGAGGGGCTTCTTTGGCTTATCGGGCTTACTTAGAAAAGCGCTTCTTCAGCAGCTCGTAACCCGAGAAGGTTTCTTCAAAGCCTCGAACAGGCTCCTTTAGGCTGTTGTTGGAGTACATGCGGACGGCCTCGTGGCCGTCAGCCCCGGTTCCTTTCGTCGTCTGCATATTATTCATATCACCCACCGTCTCTCTGTGTGACCAGCGAGCCTTTGCAGCCTTGCTGGCGATGTCTGCCCTTACGTTTGGCGCGAGCTTGGCGGCCCTCGCGTCACCTCCGGCGGTTTTACCTCCTGCCCGTCCGGAAATCCGAATATCGTCCTCAATCTCGCCCGTAGCGATCCGTCCGACATGTACAGCCAAGCCGATAGAGTCGGCTGGTCGCTTCTGTCCTTGCGGACCCGTAGGCATGACTCTAACTTCCCTCACTCTGGCGCAGAACTATTGACAAACCGGAAATTGGCCGATCCGCCTTTGTTCTATCTACCGATTATTACTTATATAGAGAGGCGTGCAACGCCCGCGCAACCCACCGGTCCCATTTTATGCGACGAGTGGTGCGTTTTTTGCGACGAGACTGCCGCTTAACGCTTGCTCTTCACGAAGATTCGTCTAAGGGCGCCGCCGCCCATGCGTGGGGAACGCAGCGTTGTCAAGCAGCCGATTCAACTTTTAGTTGACAGCCCTTCTAAGTTGATTCGGCTGAACTCGTTCTGAATATGTTCTAAGAACAGCGCATCGGCTTCAACCGCAAGATCGCGCACTAAATTCAAACTGAGACACTACCCGACGATCTGTGCGGGTGACAGGACGCTTTTCATGCGATCAAGGAGCGCAGCGTCGACCGCACCCGGATCCTGCGACGCGACGCGCGCGTATTCGAAACAGACCCGCTCGACATCGTCCTTCCCCTCGTCGAACCCGGAGATCAGCGCCAGCAGGTCGTCGTCGCCGAGACCCCAGTCGACACCTTTCGTGCTCTGCGCCACGTTGCACTGATGCGATGTGCAATAGACACAGCCGTTGGTCGAGCTGCAGATAACGCCGAGCTTGTTCTTGAGAGCGACATCCAGGTTCGAACGCTCGGTCAGCACGATCGTATGATAGAAGGCGTGTATCATCCTGGCGATGTCGGGACGGTGCAGGTAGGTTCGCGCAGCGTTGGGAACGACGCCCAACATCGCGGTCGTCTCACGCAGAACCGTCAGGCCTTCCTCGTCGAGGCTGCTCTCGTCGACATAGGGGACGGCGGGTTCTACCTCGTCGACGAACACGGGTGGGGGAAAGGATGTCACGTCGCTTCTCCTTACGCAGCCTGCTTGACCGGGGTGGGTGCGAACCGGTCCAGCGTGGTGATCCCGGCGAAATTGTGCGGCTGGATGCCAGCCATCAGCCTTCCGTAATTCTCCGACAGCGCCTCCAGGTTCAGCGCGCCGTGCAGGGTGATGACGCGTGCGTCGCGCCACGCGCGCTGGATCGGCTCGCTCTCCATGATCGCGGTCGAGCCGGAGTTCCGTTGGAGCAGCTCGATCGCCTCGGCGCACCATTTGGCCACATAGGCTGTCTCAACGAGCACCCGGGCGCTGAACTTCTGCATATACTCCGGATCGGCCGGGGTGCCGGCGGCCGTGAGCTCGCCGAGCCGGTCCGTCTCTTCGGCATTGGCGCGCGCCATCAGCGTGGCCGACTGGATCCTGGAATGGACTTCCGCAAGCATCAGGTGCGTGAGTGGCGCTTCGATCTGGTTCTTGTACGTCGTGCCGCGGATCGGGCGACCCGCAGACCGGTCCAGGAACCGTTCCAGCGCGCCTTGCGCGAGGCCGATCGACATGCCGCCCATCAGGCTGAACGCCCAGCCGAGCGAAGGCACCTTCCAGAGCGGTCCCTTCAGACCGGAATCGAGCTTCGCGCCGGTCACGTCACGGAAATCGACGACGCGGTAATCCGGAACGAACAGCTCGTCCTCCGCGAGCATCATCGACACGCTGCCCGTCGCCTTCATGCCCGCGACCTGCCAGTCGTCGATAAAGCGCAACTGGTCGCGCGCGACCTGTACGCCGACCAGATACTTGCCCGCGCCCTCATCCGCGATGCAGCCGAGATTGGTATACGGTGCCCAAAGCGCATCGCTACCGAACGTCCAGGGTCCGCCGGTGACGATCCAGCCATCCTCGACGCGCTTCACCCGGCCTTTCGATGCCGGGAAATGGCTGGATCCGGCGACCCGCGGCCCGACCCACTTGGGGGCGTAGACCTCTTCGGTTACCCGGGCGCCCATGCCGACGGGGATCCAGTTCGTCGAGGCATCGACCCACACGGTCCATGCGCACGAGCCGTCCCATTTGGCGACCTCGATGATGACGTCGAGCTGCTGGCGCACGGAGAGCTCGTCGCCGCCGAACTCGGCCGGATTCGCGATGTTGAACGCGCCCGCGGCGTCCAGGTCGGCGATGGTCTGGTCCGAGTGGCGCCCGGCGCGCTCGTTTTCGAGCGCGCGGTCGCGCAACGTGGGGCCGAGCGCGCGAAGGTTGTCGAGCACCGCCGCCAATTTCGCGGACTTGTCTTGGACACTAGCCATGGGAATCTCCTGTATCATTCGCGCTCAGCGCGCCGGTACGATCGGCAGCTGGATGAAGCTGGGATGGTCGGGGCCGGTGTAGAGCGTGTTGGTCGCCCCGACGTGATAGCTCTCGTCATAGGCGCGGACGGGGACGCCCGCAGGCGAGTAGGGCTGGATATCGACGCGAAGCCGGCAGCCCTTGCGGATCAGCGCGCTGCTCGGGTTCAGCCCCAGCTCGACCGCGACGATCTCGCCGTCTTGTAGAGGCGCGCAGTCCACCTCGCGATGCGTGTGGACCGGCCAGTATTCGGTCGACCTTGCCTTATCGAGCTTGCGGCGCGACACCTTCAGCAGCCCGTGCCCGACGGGATGGGGATGCACGGGGTCGATCGGGTGGACCATCGTCTCGTAGCGGATTTCCCGATCCTGCTCGTCGATGATGCGCAACGACGCGAACACATCCATGTCGCTGCTCGTGGACGACACCCACAAGCCGACCTTCATGTAGCCGGCGAGCACCATATCCTCGGACACGGGATCGCTGACGAACGACACGCCCGTCGACCAGCGCGGGGTTCCATCGAGCGAACCCGTTGGCACGATCGTCGGAGTGCCCACATCGAGATGGGCGTCGTAGCTGACGCTGCTTTCCGCACTCGGCACGTTCTCGGTGATCCGCATGAGGTCGTCGCGGCGCGTATCGCCTTTCCAGCCCGAGGACGTGGCGTCGAGATACCAGCGGCGATAGGTGGTATCCGGCAGGGGCCAGTCGCTGTCTTCGATAACGAAGCGCGCGCCGTTGCCCGTCCTGACCTGGACGCGAACCGGCGCGTCGTCGGTCACGCCATTGTCGATGCCTTTGAGCCAATGGTCGAACCAGCGCATGTGGTCGGCCATGGTCGCGCCCTTGTACGAGTCCGGGAACCAGGCATCGACGAAGTCGAACCGTTTCGCCTTTGCCCCGGTCGACCGGACGAAGGTCTCGCTGCTGCCGAGCTGGTGGATGATCGCGCCGGTCTGCGGCCCCACGATCCAGACAGGCGCGATCGCTTTCTCGATCTCGGGAATCATGAAGATGGAACCGCGAGGGCCATAGGCGGCCGGATCGTTGAACGGGGTCGCGAGAACGCGGGCCATCCAGTCGGTCTCCCGGCGCTCGCCGCAGAAATTGTTGCCCGACCACGCCTTCCACCACCAGTTCCAGAAGCCCGCGCCGAAGATGCCGCCGCCGTAGAGCGCCTCGTTATAGATGTCGGCGTCGGTGCCCTGCGCGATCATCGCCTTCAGGTGCGGCGGCTGCAGGCTCGCGACATTGTGCTGCGTCATTGCCAGGTAGGACATGCCCCACAGGCCGACGCTGCCGTTGGACCAGCGCTGCGTTCCCGCCCATTCGATCGCGTCGTAATAGTCCTCTGCTTCCTGGACGCTGAAGGGCGCCTGGACCCCGGGGCTCTTGCAGACGCCGCGCGCGTCGACGCGGATGCAGACATAGCCGTTCGGCACCCAGACCGATGCGTCGACCGTCTCGTGGTTCTCGTACTGGAGACCGTCCGGGTTGCCCGAGAAGAACCGATCCTCCAGCATCTCCTTGTGCAGCGCCTCTTCCTCGCTGCAGATGCATTCATGGTAAAATGCCTTGCCGTAGAACCCGTTGGCCATGACCACCGGATACTGTCCGTCGTCGGCCGGGCGGAACACGTCGGCGTAGACGAACGACCCATCGCGTAGAGGCACCTCGACGTCGGTCATCTTGACGATGCCGCGGATGTTGCGACGCAGCTCGTTGCGCGCAGCCGCCGCGCTGCGCAATCGCCGGGGCGTGTTGGCGGCGAAGACGCCCGGGGTGGCGTTCAGGTCGGCCAGAAGAGCGGTGACGGTCGGATCGCGATCGAAGCTGCCCGAGCCCGGCACATTGTCGAGCGCATCGGCCGCGTCGAGACCATCGGCAGCGCGCTGCGCGAAGTTGAGGACAATCGGCCCGATGACATCGTGCACGGCCGGCGCGATCGTGATGCCGTCCTCGACGACGCCGTCCCGATCCAATGCCTGCACCAGGCGGGCCAGATTGGTCACGAGCGGATCGTGAAGCTTGTCGATGTCGCCGGCCACGCGATTGACCAGCTGCGCCAAATTCACGCGCGATGCGCCCGCCGCGGTACCCAGCACAAGGCCGCCGACAAGAAAGGTGACTGCCTCGCCCTCCCGGTACTGGAACCCCCCATATTCGTTGGTGATGCCCGC
This sequence comes from Sphingomonas sp., assembly GCF_964263785.1. Classification (GTDB taxonomy): domain Bacteria; phylum Pseudomonadota; class Alphaproteobacteria; order Sphingomonadales; family Sphingomonadaceae; genus Sphingomonas. The sequence goes on along the minus strand of NZ_CAXVWL010000068.1, from coordinate 1,128 downwards.
CAGCGTCGGCGTTTGATATTTCAGGCCGCGGATCGGGCCCGCGAGCACGCCCGTGACGATTTCATCCGCTTTCTCGATCACGCCGTCGTCTTGCATCATGATCTCACCGAAACCGACAAGGCATTTCGACCTCCTGAAGATGCGGTGAGCCGCGTGCGCAAGGACGACCGAAGACATTGCTTCGAGGCAAGCGGATTTGCCTGGCCGCTTCGCTGCCGATCCTGCTCCCGCATCTGCTCTCGATCTTTATATGGACGATCCTCCATGCGAGTTAGCCGGTCGCAGGTTCCGGGTCAATGCAAAACTCACCCAGTCACCAGGTGATATAATATCTGTCTTGGCTGTGGCGGTCGTTGGGTCGCATGCCTGCTTTCCTGTTGCGATCTCCGGAGTGTGAAGCGGTATAGAAATCGCATTCTTCGGACCACAGTGGAACGCCGATCTCAGCGGGAATCCGCCAGTCGAGAATGTGCCGTTGGACCGCGATCTCTGAGCGGCTATGGTGAACCTGTCCACACTTCGGCGTCTACACGGGTTGCCGTTGGACCGCGATCTCTGAGCGGCTATGGTATTTCGACTACAACATCCGGGCGTTCCGCTGTTGCCGTTGGACCGCGATCTCTGAGCGGCTATGGTCGTACAAGGCGGGAACGACGGTCAACGTCCGTTGCCGTTGGACCGCGATCTCTGAGCGGCTATGGTTTCATCAACCCTCGCCCCGCTTCGCCAGCGGTTGCCGTTGGACCGCGATCTCTGAGCGGCTATGGTCGCGTTCGCCGCGGCCATCGCGCGCGGGCGGTTGCCGTTGGACCGCGATCTCTGAGCGGCTATGGTGCTGTTGGCCGTCTCTGCCCACGGTGTTGCGTTGCCGTTGGACCGCGATCTCTGAGCGGCTATGGTGACGCGGTGCTCGACCAAGTCGGCTTCGCGTTGCCGTTGGACCGCGATCTCTGAGCGGCTATGGTCTGTGGGATTACGGATATCACCCTAGGCTGCGTCTGCATTTAACGTAGCCAGATCATGGCGCAGGCGAGATGGACGAAGCCCATGAAGGCGGGGAGCGTCTTTTCGCATCGCAAGGCGATGCGTCTGAAGCGCTTGAGCTTGTTGAAGAAGCACTCGACCTGG
>NZ_CAXVWL010000067.1:0-25873 GCF_964263785.1 Sphingomonas sp. | reverse complement strand
ATCCTGGCGGGGCAATTGTCGGCGGTCCACGACGTCTCCGACGGCGGCGTCGCGGTGGCGATCGCCGAGATGGCGCTCGCCGGCAACATCGGCGCCATGATCGACAGGAAGCAGCCGCACGACTGTGCCCGCTCCTTCTTCGCCGAGGACCAAGGAGTCTACATCGTCACCTGCGACGACCACGCCATGCTCGACTTCCTCGCTGCGGCTCATGCCGCCCGGGTGGAGGTTGAGCCTCTCGGCCGCACCGGCGGCAGGCGGCTGATCTTCGAACGTCCCGACCGTGACGACGTGGTCGCGCTCGACACGCTGCGGGAGGCGCACGAGGGCTTCTTCCCCAAGCTGATGGGCGAAGACGCTGCACTCGCGTAGAACGGCGGTTCAGACGGCATCAACCGAGGAAGGGGACCGCGTCCAGAGCCTCGACGTCCTGCGCGGCATTGCGGTGATGGGCATCCTCGTCGCCAACCTGCCCGCCTTTGGCCTGCCCGAGTCCTCCTACTTCTCGCCGCTCGCCTGGGGTGGCACCGCGCCGGCGGACATCGCGGCCTGGTTCGCCACCTTTGTCCTGGTCGAAGGCAAGATGCGCGGGCTGTTCGCGCTGCTGTTCGGCGCCTCGACCCTGCTCATTGTCGAGCGCGCGGACGCCGCTGGGCTGAGCGGTGCCGCCGTACATTACCGGCGAATGGGTGTCCTGTTCGTCATCGGCTGCCTCCACCTCTACGGTCTGTGGCGGGGCGATATCCTGGCGCATTACGCGCTGTGCGGCGCCATCGCCTTTCTGTTTGTCGGCCTGCCCGTCCGCTGGCTCGTCGCCGTGGCAGTGCTGTTCGCCGTGTGGGATGCGATGCAGGGCTTCGGGTTATGGGCTGTCGTGCAGGACGCGCAAACCCATCCGGGTTCAGGCAGCCGCGGGCTCCTCGCCGGCTTCGCTCGCGGGTTCGGTGTGCCACCCGCCGCGGAGATCGCGCGCGAGCTGGCAGCCTATCGTGGCAGCTATGGCGACGTGCTGGCATACCGTTGGCAGGAAGCGCCTAGCCCGGTCCAGCTGCTGCTCTTCCTCGGCCCGGAAACGCTCGCGACCATGCTGCTCGGCATGGCGGGGCTGAAATCGGGGTTCCTCACCGGCACCTGGCCACGCGCGCGCTACGCGCGCTGGGCCGCCGTGACGCTCGGCCTGTCGCTCCCGGTCTACATCGCCGCCGCGATCCACACCGCTCGGAGCGGCTTCGCGCTGGCCGACGTCGTATTGGGTGCGATGACCTTGGCCGCACCGCTGCGCAACATCGCCGTCGTCGGCTATGCCGCCCTTGGCGTCCTGCTGCTGCGGCCCGGCGGCTGGCTGACGCTCCGCGTCTCCGCGGCGGGACTGGCCGCGTTCACCAATTATCTCGGCACCACGCTGGTGATGACGACGATCTTCTACGGCTACGGCCTGGGGCTGTTCGGTCAATGGTCGCGCGCGCAGCTCTACCTGCTCGTGCCGTTCGCCTGGATGGCCATGCTGGCCTGGTCGCGGCCGTGGCTGGCACGGCACCGATACGGCCCGATGGAATGGCTGTGGCGATCGCTCGCGCGGTGGCGTGTGGAACCTTTGCGAACCGGCTAGGCGCGCCCGAATTGCCCCGGACGGCGACCGAAGCCGCCCACGCCGGCGTTCACGACCGGGCGGCGCTCGACGATCGGGTTCGCCTCGCGCTCCAGCAGCGCCAGCGTCGCTTCGAACAGCGGCCGCAGCCGCGCGACATGCTCCATGGCCTCTTCGGGCGTGTCGTGGGTCTCGACGCAGTCGCGCGCGATGCCCTCGATCACTTCCGCCAGATCGGCGAGCGGCTCGGCCCCGAACTGGCGCGATTCGCCTTTCAGCGTGTGCGCGGGCAGCACCATCGCGGCGGCACTGCCGCTGCGCATCGCCGCCTCGATCGAGGCGACCGATTTCACGCCATCCTCGCGGAAATAGCCCAAAATCCGCACGAACCCCGCTCCCAGCAGGCTGCGCGCCTGGGTGAAGGCGGTCCAATCGACCAGAGTGCTGCCTTCGAACGACACGGCGTAAACCCTCCTCCTGCCCGGCGCGTCATGCCGGATAGGTTCGCCATCCCATCTACGCCCGCCGGGTAAACTTTGTGTTGCCGCCCTGCGGTCCGTCGGCATCGAACGGGTTTTTCGGCGCGCGCAGCGTCAGCCGCACCGGCACCGCGCCGAAGCCCAATTCCTTGCGCATCGAATTGACCAGATAGCGTTCGTAGCTCGCGGGAAGCTGATCGACCCGGGTGCCGAAGATCACGAAACTCGGCGGGCGGGACTTCACCTGCGTCACGTAGCGCATCTTGATCCGCTTGCCGCCGGGCGCGGGCGGCGGATTCGCCTCGATCGCGCGTTCGAACCAGCGGTTGAGCTCGCCGGTGCCGACTCGCTTCGACCACGCCTCGCGGGTGTCGAACGCGGCCTGGATCAGCTGGTCGATGCCCTTGCCGGTCGCGCCCGACACGGTCATCACCGTCACGCCCTTGACCTGGCTCAGCCCGTCCTCGAGCGCGCGCTTGACGCCGTTGAACAGCGACGACGCGTTCTCCGCCACGTCCCACTTGTTGAGCGCGATGACGAGCGCCCGGCCTTCCTCGAGTACCCGGTCGGCGATCCGAAGATCCTGCGCTTCGAGCCCCAGCGTCGCGTCCAGCAGCAGCACGACGACTTCCGCAAAATCGACTGCGTGAAGCGCATCGGCGACCGACATCTTTTCCAGCTTGTCCTGCACCTTGGCGCGCTTGCGCATCCCCGCGGTGTCGATCAGCCGCACCTGGCGCACGCCGCCCTTCGGATCGGGCCAGTCCCAGTCGATCGAGATCGAATCGCGGGTGATTCCCGCCTCGGGCCCGGTAATCATCCGCTCCTCGCCGAGCATCCGGTTGACCAAAGTCGACTTGCCCGCATTGGGACGCCCGACGATCGCCAGTTTTAGGATCGCGTCGGGGCTCTCGTCCTCCTCCTCGTCGGGAACGGGCTCGATATCGATGAACGGCTGGAGTGCCTCGAACAGGTCGCCGATGCCCTCGCCGTGTTCCGCCGAGATCTGCACCGGATCGCCGAAGCCGAGCGCCAGCGCCTCCAGTACGCCCTGCTCGCCCGCGCGACCCTCCACTTTGTTGCAGGCAAGCACGATCGGGGTGGTCGATCCGCGCAGCCAGCGGCCGATCTCCTGGTCCATCGGCACCACGCCCGCGCGCGCATCGAGCAGGAACAGCGCGACGTCGGCATCGGCGACCGCGCTCTCGGTCTGGCGGCGCATCCGGCCGGGGAGTGTCTGCGGATCCTGATCCTCGTAGCCCGCGGTGTCCATCACCCGGAAATCGACCCCGAGCAGATGCGCGTCGCCCTCGCGCCGGTCCCGCGTGACGCCGGGACGGTCGTCGACCAGCGCCAGCTTCTTGCCGACCAGGCGGTTGAACAGCGTCGACTTGCCGACATTGGGACGGCCGATGATCGCGACGACGGGGAGCTTTGGCATGGTTGGCGCTTTCTATTCAGATCACGCCATACCACTTCCGTTCGCCCTGAGCGAAGTCGAAGGGCACGCCCGACCAAGGTGCTTCGACTGCGCTCAGCACGAACGGGGATGTGGGGTGAAGACGGCTTCTCGATCGCTCACCGATACGCCGAAATCCGCCCCTTCTGGTCCAGCACATACAGCGTCGAATTCGCCACGATCGGCGGCAATGCGAACGGCGTACCCGTCTCCACCGTCGACTGTACCGCGCCGTCGCCCGGGTTGACGTAGACGATGTTGCCACGCGAGTTGGTCAGCACCAGCCGCCCACCCGCCAGCACCGGGCCGTACCAGGTCACCGGATCGGATTTCTTCTTCTCGTTCTTGTAATGCGCCAGCTGCGCGATCCAGCGCGCCTTGCCGTTGGTGCGCGCCAGGCACACGAGCCGCGCATCGTCGGTGACGACGAACAGCCATTCGCCCGCGATCCACGGCGTCGCGATGCCGGCGAAATTCTGCTCCCACAGCCGCTGCCCGGTGGACAGCTCGAGCGCGACCATCCGCCCACCCTGCCCGACCGCATAGACCCGGCCATTGTCGATCACCGGCGCGGCGTCGATATCGGCAAGGCTGGAGACCGACGTCGTGATCGACGTCCGCGACAGCGCGTCCTGCCACAGCACGCGGCCGTTCTCGTAGCGATAGGCGTTGAGCTCGCCGCTGGAGAAACCCGCGACCACCGATCCTGCGCTCGCCGCCGGCGCCGCGACCCCGAACACGCCCTGCGATTCCAGCGTCGCCGATGCGCTCCACTGCACCTTGCCGTCGGCCTGCCCGATCGCGAACAGCTGGTTGTCCTGGCTCAGCGCATAGACGTTGCCGTTCGCCACCGTCGGCGCGCCGCGCAAGGGGCCGCCCGGCTTGACTCGCCACTCGACCTTGCCGTCCGCGGCAGCCAGCGCGACCACGTCGCCCAGGCCATCGGTCGCATAGACATGGCCGTCGTCGTAGCTCACCCCGCCGCCGAAGCGCGCCGGGCGGTTGTCGTCGCCTTCGGGCAGCTTGGCGGTCCACAGCATCGCGCCGGTGTCGGCGGCAAAGGCGTGGACGGTCGCATCGACGTCGATCACGAACAGCTTGTTCTCCGCGACGACCGGCGCCGCCGCCAGCCGCTCGCGGTTCGACCCGCCGTTGATCGACGCGCTCCAGGCGCGCGCGGGTGCCGCGGCCAGCGCCAGTTGCCCGTTCGACTTGGCCGCATTGCCGCCCGGCTGCGCCCAGGCGTCGTTGGCGGCGGGCGCGGGCAGCAGCACCTGGACGTCGGCGATCGCCTTGTCGGTCTCGACCGCATTTTCCGACAGGAGGATCGGCACGCGGTTGCCGACGGTCGGCGTGCGCTTCGGGCCGCCCTTGAACACGCCGCACGCGCTCAGCGCGACGAGCGCCGCGACCGCGACGGGGCCGCGCAACTGCTTGATCATCGGGTCGTTCCCTGGTTTGCGGGCGCCGCGGCGGTGCCGGATGCCCGGGCGTTCATGGCGCTTGCCATCTGAACCGCGCGTTGACGCAGCGTTTCGGGCACGTTGCTGTCTGCGGCGATCCGCGCGAACATCTGCCCCGCATCCGCACGACGGCCCATCTTCAGATAAGCCGCGGCGACGAGCTCGCCCGCGCTGCCCAGCCATGCCCCGCCGGGCACCGCCAGTGGACGCAGCCGGTCGACGACGACCTGTGGCTTCAAGGCGTCGAATTCGGCGACGGTCTGGCGGATGAGCGCCAGGTCGCGAAACGGCTGCGCGACCGCGGCATCGCCCGCGACCGACGCGAACTTGGCGATCGCGCCCTTGGTGTCCTTCTTCTCCAGCAGGATATCGGCCTGGGTGAAGGTGGCGAGCGCACGGTATCCGGCGTTTCGCGACTGCGCGAGCGTCGACAGCGGCGCGCCCGCAGCGGCGGTGTTGCCCGCCGCCAACGACTGGTACGCCGATTGCAGCTGCTCGCCCTCGACGCCCGCCGCCACGGTCCGGCGGTGCTGCCAATAGAGCCAGCCGCCGAACGCCGCGAGGCCCACGACGATCGCAACCAGCACCCACAGGCCCCATTGCCGCCAGAACCGCGCGGCGCGGTCGCGGCGCAGTTCCTCGTCGACTTCGCGGAAGAAGGCTTCGTTGTTCGCAGGTGTGACGGCCAAGAGTGGCTCCGGACTTGAAAGCGCGCAGCCTTAGCCGCGCCGGTGCGAAAACGGAAGCCGGGTCAGGATTTCGCCGCGTAGGTCTGGTCGGCGGTCGGAAAACTGCGGTCGCGCACTTCGCCGGCATATGTCTGCGCCGCAGCGGAGATGCGCGCCGCCAGATCGTCGTAGCACTTCACGAAGCGCGCGGTGCGCTCGAACATGCCCAGCATGTCCTCGGCGACCAGCACCTGTCCATCGCAATCGGCCGACGCGCCGATGCCGATCGTCGGGCAGGAGACGGTGCGGGTGATCTCGATCGCGATCCCCTCGACGACCCCCTCGATCACGATCGCGAACGCGCCCGCTTCGTCGAGCGCGCGCGCGTCCGCCACGATCTTCTCGGCCTCCGCCGCGGTACGCCCGCGCGCGCCATAGCCGCCGAGCGTGTTCACCGCCTGCGGGGTCAACCCGACATGCCCCATCACGGGGATGCCGCGTTCGGACAGGAAGCGCACCGTCGCCGCCATCGCCGCCCCGCCCTCCAGCTTCACCGCCGCCGCGCCGGTCTGCTTGAGCAGATACGCCGCGCTCTCGAACGCCTTCTCGGGGGATGCCTCGTAGCTGCCGAACGGCATGTCGATCACGACCACCGCATGATAGCTGCCCCGCACCACCGCCGCGCCGTGCGCCGCCATCATCTCCAGCGTGACGGGCACGGTCGAGGGCAGGCCGTAGATCACCTGCCCCAGGCTGTCGCCGACCAGCAGCAGGTCGCAATGCGGATCGAGCAACTGCGCGGTCCGCACCGTATAGGCGGTGAGCATGACGAGCGGCGTCGCCCCCTTCTGCCGCCGGATCGCGGGCACGGTCAGCCGCTTCAATGGCGCGGGCGTGGGGTTGGCGCGGCTGGTGCCGGTATCGAGGGTGTAGGTGGTCGACATGCAGCGGCTTCTAGCGCGCGCGCCTCACCCGATCCACCCGCGCCGCGCCGCGTGGCCCGCAAGCCAAATCTCGAAGACGCAGATCAGCGCGATCACGATCGGGAAGGCGGTGGCGGTGACCACGCCCTTCACTGCGATCAGATCGGTCGCGACGAACGTCCACCCGAACATGATGATGACCCCCACGAGCGACACGACGTAGACGGGTCGCGCGACCCGCCGCCGCAGCGCAAGCAGCACACTGCCGATCAGCCCGCTCCACACCGCGATGCCATAGACGGGCGCGTACCAGACCGGCCATGCGTCGTAGAGCTTGCGGTCATACGGGTCCATGGTCGCACGGATGCTGTCCAGGAAGCTGGCGTGAAAGCCTAGGACGCCGACGATACCCCACAAGATCAGCACGACGACCGCGATCCAGAACCAGATGGGTGCGCGCGTGCGTGCCATGATGTGATCCTCCCTGAGGGCCAAGTGACTCAGCGAATCGTCAAACGCAAGTGCCGCCACTCGTGGTCTCTGGCACAACGATAACGCAATTCCGCTCGCCCTGAGCGAAGTCGAAGGGCACGCCCGATCAAAGTGTTTCGACTGCGCTCAGCACGAACGGAGTTGGCAAGCGGCCCGTGATCTAATCGGTCCCGAACAGCGCCGCATACCGCGCCGGATCGAACCCCACCTCCACCCCATCCCCATGCACCAGCACCGGCCGCCTGATCGCCGAAGGATTCGCAATCATCAGCACGATCGCCCGATCCCGGTCGAGCCCCGCCTTCGCGGCCTCGGGCAGCTTGCGAAATGTCGTGCCCGCCCGATTGAGCAACCGCTCCCAACCGACCCGGTCCGCCCAGTCGCCGAGGATTGCCGCGTCGACGCCCTGCTTACGATAATCGTGGAACGCCACGTCGACCCCGGCCTCCGCCAGCCAGGCGCGTGCCCGCTTCATCGTGTCGCAATTGGCGATGCCGTAGATCGTCGTCATGCCGCCGCCGATAGCGCGCGCACCCGCGCCGCGCTATGCCGCACGCCATGACGCACCCGTTCTACGCCCTCCACAGCCACGGCATGGTCCGCGTCGCCGCCGCCACCCCGCAGGCGAGCGTCGGCGACTGCACCGCCAACGCGCAGGCGACGATCGCGCTCGCCACCCAGGCGCACGCGCGCGGCGTCGACCTCGTCGTCTTCCCCGAGCTCAACCTGACCAGCTACGCGATCGACGATCTCCACCTCCAGACCGCGCAGCAGCAGGCGACGCTCGCCGCGATCGACGCGGTGGCGCAGGCGTCCGCCACCCTCGATCCGGCGCTGCTGGTCGGCGCCGCGCTCCCGCGCAACGGCCGCCTCTACAATTGCGCGCTCGCGGTCCATCGCGGCCGCGTGCTTGGCGTCGTGCCCAAGACCTACCTCCCCAATTACCGCGAATATTACGAAAAACGCTGGTTCGCGAGCGGCGCCGGACTGGCGGGCATGGCGATCCGCATCGGCGACGCCGACGTGCCGTTCGGCACCGACCTGATCTTCGCCGCGGACGACCTGCCCGGCTTCGTCGTCCATGCCGAGATCTGCGAGGATTACTGGTCCCCCACCCCGCCCTCGACGACCGGCGCGCTCGCGGGCGCCCTGATCTGCTGCAATCTGTCCGCCTCGAACATCGTCATCGGCAAGGCGCGCGAGCGGATGATGCTCGCCGCCGCGCAGTCCGCCCGCGGCATCTGCGCCTATGTCTATTCCGCCGCGGGGATCGGCGAGAGCACCACCGACCTCGCCTGGGACGGCCAGGGCTTCGTTCACGAACTCGGCGAATTACTCGCCGAATCGCGCCGATTCTGCCGCGAGGCCGAACTCGTGGTCGCCGACATCGACGTCGAACGCATCGTGCAGGAGCGCACCCGCGTCGGCACCTTCAACGACGCCGTTATGCATGCAGGGCACCCCGAGACCCGCTTCCGCCGCATAGGCTTCACCCACGCCGCGCCGACCCGCGATATCGGCGTGGAGCGCAGCATCCGCCGCTTCCCCTTCGTCCCCAACACGCCCGAAAAGCGCGACGCCGATTGCTTCGAGGCGTTCAACATCCAGGTTGAGGGACTCGCCAAACGCGTGACCGCGGCGGGCGCGAAGCGGCTCGTCATCGGCGTGTCCGGCGGGCTCGATTCGACCCACGCGCTGATCGTCGCCGTCAAGGCGATGGACCGGCTCGCGCGGCCGCGCACCAATATCCTGGGCTTCACCATGCCGGGCTTCGCGACCGGCGCGGACACGAAGGCCAACGCTTGGGCGCTGATGCGCGCGCTCGGCATCACGGGGCAGGAGATCGACATCCGCCCCGCCGCCACGCACATGCTCCAGGACCTCGGCCACCCTTTCGCGAACGGCCAACCCGCGTACGACATCACCTTCGAAAACGTCCAGGCCGGGCTGCGCACCGACTATCTCTTCCGCCTGGCCAACCAGCGCGAGGGGCTCGTCGTCGGCACCGGCGACCTGTCCGAACTCGCGCTCGGCTGGTGCACCTACGGCGTCGGCGACCAGATGAGCCATTACGGCGTCAATGCGGGCGTGCCCAAGACGCTGATCCAGTTCCTGATCCGCTGGTGCATCCGCACGGACCAGTATGACATAACTACAGATACTATTCTCGACGCGATCCTCGCGACCGAAATCTCGCCCGAACTCGTTCCCGCCGATGCCGACGGCGCGATCCAGAGCACCCAAAGCAAGGTCGGGCCCTATGCGCTCAATGATTTCTTCGCGCATTACGTCATCCGCCACGGCCTCGCGCCATCGAAGATCGCATTCCTCGCCTGGCATGCCTGGGGCGACGTGGACGCCGGAGGCTGGCCCGAGGATGTCCCGGATGCCGACCGTGTCGCCTACGACCTGCCCACCATCCGCCATTGGCTGGAGCGCTTCCTCCACCGCTTCTTCGCGACCAGCCAGTTCAAACGGTCGGCGATGCCCAACGGCCCCAAGGTGTCCGCGGGCGGCGCGCTCTCTCCGCGGGGCGACTGGCGCGCGCCCTCAGATGGCAATTCCGCCACATGGCTCGACGAATTGCGGCGGAACGTGCCGTGACGGCTACACTAATGTTGCATCGGGCGCGCAACGCGCGCAAATGACGCGATGATGACACGTCCTCACCCGGATGGATCGCGCGACCTCCGGATCGAGGATCCTTCGAACCTCTGGCTGATCCACCCCGCGGGTCGCGCATTGCTCCCGCATGCGGTGGCGCTCGGCATTTCCGCGAACGCGGTGTCGGTTGCCGGGCTGCTGCTCGGCGGCGGCGCGGCGGCGTGCTTCGCGCGCTGGAGCGACTGGCGCTTCGTCGTCCTCGGCCTCCTGCTCGCGGTCGGCTGGCTGATCGCCGACGGGCTCGACGGCATGATCGCGCGCGCCACCGGCACCGCCAGCCCGCTCGGCCGCATGCTCGACGGGCTGTGCGACCACGGCGTCTTTGTCCTGATCTACGTCACCCTCGCGCTCAGTCTGGGCACTGTTCAGGGCTGGGCGCTCGCGGTCGCGGCCGGCGTCGCGCACGCGGTGCAATCGAGCCTGTACGAGGGCGAGCGCGCCCGCTTCCATCGCCGCGCGCGCGGGATCGCGCAGCCCGCATTGCCTGCGGTGCAGGGCAATGCGTTGGTCCGCCTGTACGACATCTTTGCGACCAGCCTCGACCGTGTCGCGTTGCGCTTCGAACGCCGCATGGCGCGCGCCGAGGATCCGGCCTCCTTCGGGCAGACCTACGCCCGCGCCGCCGCCCCGGCGATGAAGTGGATGGCCTGGCTCACCGCCAACGTCCGGGTCGAGGCGATCGCGATCGCCTGCCTCCTCGGCGATCCGCAGCTCTTCTGGGGGTTCGAGATCGTCGTCCTTTCCGCTATCGCCGCGATCACCATCGCGCGTCACCGCGCCGTCGAGCGGCGGCTTGCGGGCGATACATCTTTCCTCGCGGCCGGTGGTCGGATCGCGGGCATCATCACTACCAAGGAACAGGGTCACCGATGAACAGCAGCATCCGGATCGCCGTCATCGGCATCGGCAACTGCGCGAGCTCGCTCGTACAGGGCTTGGAGCATTACCGCGAAGGCACCAACGACGTCATCGGCCTGATGCACTGGGAAGTCGGCGGCTATCGCCCCTGCGACATCAAGGTCGTCGCGGCGTGGGACGTCGATGCGCGCAAGGTCGGCCGCGATGTGTCCGAGGCGATCTTCGCCAAGCCCAATTGCACCCAGGTGTTCGCCGCCAACGTCCCCGCCACCGGCACGATCGTGCGCATGGGCAAGGTGCTCGACGGCGTCGCCGAGCATATGGCCGACTTCAACGAAGACCGTACCTTCGTCGTCGCCAACGACCAGCAGCCGACCAAGGAGCAGGTCATCGCCGAGCTGAAGGCGACCGGCGCCGACGTACTGATGAACTATTTGCCCGTGGGGTCTCAGGAAGCGACCGAATTTTATGCCGAATGCGCGCTCGAAGCCGGCGTCGCGTTCGTCAACAACATCCCCGTCTTCATCGCCTCCAACCCGGTCTGGGCGAAGCGGTTCGAGGATGCCGGGGTGCCGATCATCGGCGACGACATCAAGGCGCAACTGGGCGCGACGATCGTTCACCGCGTGCTGACCGACCTGTTCGCCAAGCGCGGCGTCAAGCTGGAGCGGACCTATCAGCTCAACACCGGCGGCAACACCGACTTCCTCAACATGTCCAACCACAAGCGGCTGGCGTCCAAGAAAATTTCCAAGACCGAAGCCGTCCAGTCGGTCGCCGCCGAGCGGCTCGACGACGACAATGTCCACATCGGGCCGTCGGATTATGTGCCCTGGCAGAACGACAACAAGGTGTGCTTCCTGCGCATGGAAGGCACGATGTTCGGCGGGGTGCCGATGAACCTCGAGCTGCGCTTGTCGGTCGAGGACTCGCCGAACAGCGCGGGGGTCGCGATCGACATGATCCGCTGCGCCAAGATCGCCAGCGACCGCGGGCTGAAAGGCGTCGTCGATCCCGCGAGCGCGTATTTCTGCAAGCACCCGCGCACCCAGATGACCGACGATCTCGCCAAGGTCGCGGTGGAAGACTTCATCAGGGCCGCGTGACGCGATGATCGACACCGCGGTGATCCTTGCCGCCGGCGAAGGCAGCCGGCTGCGGGGATCGGCGGCGTCCAAGCCATTGTGCCCGGTGGGGGGGCGGCCGCTGATCGACCATGCGCTGAGCAATCTGGCGCAGGCGGGCATCCGCCGCGTCGTGCTGGTGCTCGGCTACCGCGGCGAGGAGGTCGCCGCGCATCTGGCGTCACGCACGCAGCCGGTCGCGATCGACATCGCCTGGTCCGACCCCCGCCTGCCCAACGGCGTCTCCGTCCTCGCCGCCGCGCCGCTCGTCGGCGACCGGCCGGCGTTGCTGCTGATGTGCGACCACCTTGTCGACCCCGCGCTCTACGCCCGCGTCGCCGCGGCGGGCGCGGGCACGGGCGTCACGCTGGGCATCGACCGGCGGTTGGGACACGCCTGGGTCGACCCCCTCGACGTCACCTGCGTCGCCACGCGGGGAACGCGCATCGTCGCCATCGGCAAGGGCCTGGAGCCCCACGATTGCTACGACACCGGCGTCTTCGCGATCGGCCCGAAATTGTTCGCCGCCCTCGCCCCGCTGGACGCACCCTCGCTGACCGAAGGCGTCCGCATCCTCGCCGCGACCGGCGATGCGGCAGTGGTGGATTGCAGCGATCTCGACTGGATCGACGTCGACGACGCGCCTGCGCTGGCCAAGGCGGAGGGCTGGCGTGCGGCTCTGGCGGCCTGATATGCCAGCTTGTAACGCTCTTCAGGCTAACATGGCGCATCGTTGGACATGGCTGCTCTTGTGAAAGCCATCATTTCGCCTGAGGCTTCAGCAATTCGAAATGGCACCTTCGAGGGTCAGCAGTTCCAATAGTTGATATGACCCCGGCTCCAATTCCCGCCGCCGCCAATATCGCCACGATGTTGCGAAAGTTTCGCAAACTTCTACGTTTTCCTCCTTCAAGAATTAACTGACCCGACCACTCTGCATCGGTCCTATAATGATTAACGGCATCGCTGTCGTTCAGAGAGAGATACTCTCTTAATTCACCGTGATAAATGGTATAACGACGATTGACCCTAAATCTCCTGATTTGCTCAGACCAGACCAGGGCGATCCACGCGCCGCACATCGCGAGACACATGAGTGACAACGACCAGTACAGTGGTGTGACACAGACATACCGTGTCGAACTGAGAAGCTGTGTAACTTCGAAGGCGATAACGCCACCACTCGCCAAAAGCATCAAGCGTGCTTGCTCTATTTCTAAAGTGACGGAGGCGTCGTCATCTGTATCTACGCCGGGTAGGTGCTGCTCGCGCAGGTACTTCGCAATGTCACGATGAGCTGTCTCTCGAGCGTCGATCCGAGGAATCGATGGCGTCGGCGAGGGTAGTGTCGGGGATGGCGTCGTCATAAGCGCCACGTATCAGCGATGGCAGATCAACGGCCATCCCAAAAATCGATGCTGTAGGCAGCTCACCACATAAGCAGTCTATACGCCGGCACGCTGCCAAGGCAGGCCCATGCTCCGGCCTCCCCCTCCTCTGCTTCAAGATCCGCAGTCGCGGCAGACGTCGTGTCGATGCCGGGAGGGTGCGCGTTCACGCGTCAACCAGTGTCAACGTTCCCGGTTCGCTGCTGGAGATCCACGTGACAACCAGTGTCAACGTCGCGTGCCCGATCGGCCGCGCGATCACCGCCGTCCACCCGTCCACCCGTGTCAACGTCCGCACGTTGACGCCACCTCGCCGAACCCCGCGCACGCGTCAACCAGTGTCAACGCCTACGCCTCCGCACGGCCCTCAGGCGCTTCGCCGGAAGCGCGCCTCGCCCGCGATCATGTCGAGCACCGCGCCGCCCTCCACCGGACGGCTGAACAGATAGCCCTGAATGCTGCCGCAGCCCTGCCCGCGCAATTGCGTCAGCTGGCCCTCCTCCTCCACCCCTTCCGCGGTGGTATCCATGTGGAGGGCCTTGGCGAGGTCGACGATGACCTTGACGATCGCCGCGGCGCTCGGATCGTCGGCGATCGCCATCACGAACGAGCGGTCGATCTTGATCTTGTCGAACGGGAAACTGCGCAGGTAGCTGAGCGACGAATAGCCGGTGCCGAAATCGTCGAGCGCCACTCGGATGCCCATCTCGCGCAACCGGTGGAGCAGCGCAACGACGTTTGCCTCGCCGTCGAGGAATACCGATTCGGTGATCTCGATTTCGAGCCGCGCCGGGGTGATGCCGCTACGCGCCAAGGCCTGTAGCACGATCGCCTGGAACCCCGAATTGCGGAACTGAATCGGCGACACGTTGACCGCGACGCGGACATGCTCGGGCCAGTCGCGCGCCTGGCGGCAGGCCTGGTGCATCACCCATTCGCCGATGGCGACGATCAGGCCGGTGTCCTCGGCGACGGAGATGAACTCGATCGGCGGCACCAGCCCGCGGGTCGGATGGTGCCAGCGCAGCAGCGCCTCGAACCCGCCGATCCGCTCGCGGCCGAGATCGTAGATCGGCTGGAAATTGAGCGCGAACTGGCCGGTGCGGATCGCCTCGCGCAGGTCGAGCTCGAGCTGGTGGCGCCGCCGCGCGGCCTCGTCCAGCGCCGGTTCGAAAAAGCGGAAGCACCCGCGTCCGTCCTGCTTGGCGCGGTACAGCGCCAGGTCGGCGTTCTTGAGCAGCATTTCGGCATCCTCGCCGTCGGCGGGGCCGATCGCGATGCCCGTGCTCACCCCCGCCGGGATCAGGCTGCCCGCGACGACGACGGGATCGCGCAGCGCGTCGCTGATCGCCTGCGCCATTGCGCGCGGACGGTCGTCGTCGAAGCGCCCGCTCAGCACGATCGCGAATTCGTCGCCGCCCAGCCGTGCGACCATGCCGTCGGGCGCCACGCCGTGCAGGATGCCGGCAACCACCCGCAGCAGCGCGTCCCCGGCCGGATGCCCCAAGGTGTCGTTGACCCCCTTGAACCCGTCGAGATCTAGGCACAGCACCGCCACCCGCTCGTCGGTCCGCGGCGCGCGTGCGACCGCCTGCTCCAGGGTCTGGCGGAACGCGGTGCGATTGGGCAGCCCGGTCAGCGCGTCGTGAAACGCCAGATGCGTGATCCGGTGTTCGCGCTCGACGATACCGGCCGACATCCGGTTGAAGCTGTGCGCGAGACGGCCGATCTCGTCATCGCCGACCGCGATCACCTCGGTGCGTGTGCCGTCTTCCAGCGCGCGGGCGGCAGCATCCAGTGCAGCGATCGGCCCCGCGATTCCCGCCGCCAATCGGCGGCTGCCGAGAATCATCAGAATGAGGCCCAGGAGCCCCGCGAGCCCGATGCCGATCTGGAGCGGCAGGTACGGCGCCATCGCGGCGTCGAGGGGATAGCGGATCAGGATCGCCGCTTCGGGCGGGCCGTTCAACCCGGCCAGTGGCTTGGCGACCGCGAACGCGCGGCCCTGTCGCAGCGCGATCGTGGTCGGCACCCGCGTGCCGGTGGCGTTGTCGACCAGGGTGTCGATCGCGGCACCGCCGATGCTGCCCTCGGCGCCGATCCAATGCGCGCCCCGGCGCTTGAGCATCGTTGCGATGACGGGGATGGCGGACAGTTTCTCCAAGGCGCGCATCTCACGCCCGTCCAGGCGGGCCGCGAAGACCACCCATCCGATTGCCGTCGGCGCCAGGATCGGCGTCGTGACCAGGCGATAGACGGCGCCGTCCGCCTCGGTCACCGCATCGCGCTGCCCGTCTGCCGCGGCGTGCGCCAGCCGCGTGGTGACCGCGTCCATCCCGCCGACGCTGCCGATGCGCTCTCCGTCAAGCCCGACGACCGCCGCCGCCGACACCCCGGCGCGCGCGCGCAGGTTGTAAAGCGCCGAATCGATCGTGGCCCTGTCGCCGCTCGCCACCGCTGCGCGAAAGCCGAAATCGCGCGCCAGCACGTCGGCCGATGCGCTCAACGATTGCGCCCTGAGCGCCCACAGCCGATCGTACACCGTTGCGCTCGTCTCGAGTTCGGCGGTCACGCTGGCGCGGGCGTGATTCCAGATCATCGCCTGCGCCACGACCGCGACGACGACCAGCGCAGCGGCGAACAGCGCGGCGTACAGGACCGCGAGCCGCGCCTTGAGCGTGCGAAAGCGGAGCGTCCGGCGCATCACCGGCCGATCGAGACCGTTGTCGCGAAGCCCGCCGCGGGCACCGTAGCGGCCTGCGCCAAGGTGTTGCTCGCGCTGCGGATCGTGGGGTGCCACACCCGGATCGTCACCGCGCCCGGCGGCACCCCGTCGAAGCGCACGTGACCGCCCGCGTCGGCCTGGCTCGCGAACGGGGTCGCGGTGACATAGACGAAGCCGCTCATCCGGTCGTGAATGTTGCAACCCAGCGCGACGACGCCGGGCTTGTCGAACACGACGCTACGCGTGTCCTCGCGGCCGTACAGCTTCAGGTCGAACGCCTTGGGCTTGGAAAAGGAATAGACGTGGTGACGGACGCGGTCGCGGTTGGGAAAAGCCACCGTCGCACCGACGGGCACGATCAGGACGTGCGGCTGGAACGCGATGTCGCGCTGCTCGATCGCATACGAGCCGCGTACCTGCGCCACCCCGCCGCGTGCGCTCTCCACCGTGATGACAGCGCCGGCCAGCGGCTTGCCGTCGCTGCCACGCACGTCGATCGTGACAGCCGCTGCCTGGGCAACACCCGGAACCAACAGCGCGACGAGCGGGAGAAGGCAACGCAGAACCATGCGGTCCGCCTACCGCCCGACGGTTGCGACCGCGTAAACTAGGGCTTCATTGTATGAAAACCATATCCGGCGATAGCGGCGCCGACGCGACGACCGACGCGTCGATCGGACGGGGTTTGCAGGTGGCGGCAGGAAGGTTCATCGGATTGGCATTGCTGGCGCTGGCGTCCACCGCGGCGCAGGCGGGCGAGCGGCGCGCGGGCGGCAAGCTGCTGCTCACCGACGGCGTCACCAGCGTCGAAGGCGCTGCGGGCGGCGGATTGGCGACCTGGGCGCTGATCGCGGGCAACGAAACCGACGCGGGGATCGGCGGCACCGCCCACGTCACCGTCGTGGCGTTGCCCGACTTCGATCTGGAGAGCTACGGCGCTGCGCTCGGCCTCTTCGACCGGGTCGAATTGTCCTACGCCCACCAGAGTTTCGATACCCGTGCCGCCGGCGCAGCGCTGGGTCTCGGCCGCGGCTACACCTTTGCCCAGCATATCCTGGGCGCCAAGGTCCGGCTGATCGGCGACGCGGTCTGGGACCAGGACACGCTGCTGCCGCAGATCGCGCTCGGCGTGCAGCACAAGATCGCCGACGGCGGATGGCTGGGCAGGCCGCTGCTGAAAGCGCTCGGCGCGCGCGAAACCAAGGGCACCGACCTCTACGTCGCCGCCACCAAGGTGCTGCTCGCCCGCAGCCTGGTTGTCGACGGAACGGTCCGCTTCACCAAGGCCAACCAATTGGGACTGCTCGGCTTCGGCGGCGACAGGCAGGCCAAGCGCACCGCGCAGTTCGAGGGGTCGGCGGGCATGCTGCTGACCCGGCGGCTGCTGGTCGGCGGCGAGTATCGCACCAAGCCCGACAATCTGGCGTTCGCGCAGGAAGACGACAGCTACGACCTGTTCGCCGCTTGGGCCTTCGGTCGCAATGTGTCGCTGACCGCAGCCTATGCCGACCTCGGCGACATTGCCACCATCAAGCGTCAGCGCGGGGCTTTCCTGTCGCTTCAGGGCGCATTCTGAAAGACCGACGATGATCCTGACACTGATCCTTCTGCTGGCACAGCTTCCGCAGGGTGAAGAGCCGGTGGCGCCCTACGCGCAGGCGAACGCGAACGCCGGAGCCCGCCCGTTCGCCGGCGATGCGATGTTCCGCGCCTTTCACGGCCAAGCCGGGGTCGACCGAATCGTCGACGATTTCATCGCACGCAACGTGGACGACGCGCGGATCGGCGACATCTTCAAGGGGCAGGACTTCGTCCGCCTTCACCGGGTGTTGAAGGAGCATTTCTGCTACGTCCTCGGCGGCGGCTGCGCCTACACAGGCCGCACGATGAAGGACGCGCACAAGGACATGGGGCTGCAAGCCGCCGACATGGGTGCGCTCGTCGAAAACCTGCAGGCGGCGATGCGCGCCGAGGGTGTGCCCTTCGCCGCGCAGAACCGATTGCTGGCCAAGCTCGCGCCGATCAAGCGGGACGTCGTGGAGCGGTAACGCCTACCCAGCCAATGCCAGCGGCGGGGTCTGCTGGTGCTGGACCACGCGCCATTCCTCGTGGCTCAAGCGCCGGTAGGTCGAGGTGCAATGCGCCTGATACGTCTCGCCGTCGCGCTCGGCCTTTGCATGATAGGCGACGACGATCAGGCCTTCCTGCGGGCGAGACACACGGCGTTCGGTCAGATCCGCCGTCGCCCAGCGCGGAGTGTGCGTCACCGCTTCGATCGCCTCCGATCCACCCATCACGAACGGCGGCGCGGGGAGCACCATCAGGCATTCGTCGTCGATCTTTTCCTGATAGTTCAGCGCATCGCCGGTCCACAGGCTCTCCTCGAAGGCCCACACGCGTTCGTCGTCCATTCACCATCTCCCGTTCGGCAAGTGAACCGGCGGCAACGGGAAACGATCCACTTCAGTTCTGCGCGAACTTGTCCTCGCGTCGCCGCCCGAGCAGCATCGCGCGCTCCAGCCGGACACACAGCGCGGCGTAATAATCCTCCAGGAAGCCACGGTCGTCACCATCGTCGGCGAGCCCCGCCTTGCCGCGGATCGTCCACGCCACGGTCGAGATCGCCTCTTCGCGACCCGTCCTCAGCACGTCCTCCAGCGCCTGGAGCTCGTAGATGCCGTACAGGTCGAGCGCGGCGTCGGGGAACACGCGCCGCTGCCGCGCGACGACGCCCAAGTCGTCCCCCAGCTCGCCGCGAACGGCGCGCACCACCCATGTCCCCGCGACGACATCGCCCAGCCGCAGCCGGTCGCTGTTGAACAGCGGAAAGAACAGAAACTGCCCGCTCCACAGCAGCGCGAAGATCACCAGGAACGCATCCGCCGACCCCTGCGACGTCTGGTAGCCCAGAAACGACAAGGGCAGGAACACTTCGACCTCGCGCATCGCATTGCGCGCGATCACCGCAGCCCCGGTCAGCCGCTTGCCGTCGCGCGCGACGACGCGCAGGCCCATCAGCCGCTTGCCCGGGGTCGCACCCCTGCTCCCCATCTCGAACAGCGCGAACCAGCCGTTGCGAAGCAGGAAGAAACCGAGCAGCCACAGGATCGCCAACACTCCGCCCTTCGACTGGGGTGGAATGGCATAGGCGATCGCTACCGTCATCGCGACCAGCAGCGCCAGCATGGTCAGCGCGTCGAGCACGAACGCGCCCGCGCGCGCGCCACCTGCGCCGAGTTCTAGCTGCAGGTCGACGCCTTCGGGCGTGACGAAGCTGCGCCGGCTTGATCGCGGGCCGGCGGCGCGCCTACGCCAAAGCGGCCGCATCGCGGTCCCTTCGCGGCAGATAGAAATACGTCAGCCAGCCGACCAGCATCGCCGCGCCGATTAGGTAGCGCGGCCCGTCGCCCATCACCGTCTGCCGCCCGATCCCCTCCAACAGTCCGGCGACTGCCAGCATCACCACCGCGCCGGCCATCACGGCCGCCGCCTGCCGCCCCGCCGCGACCGCCGCGTCGCTGCGCGAGGCGCGTCCCGGAAAGGCGATCGCGGTGCCG
The DNA here is from genome assembly GCF_964263785.1 of Sphingomonas sp. GTDB lineage: Bacteria > Pseudomonadota > Alphaproteobacteria > Sphingomonadales > Sphingomonadaceae > Sphingomonas. The sequence goes on along the minus strand of NZ_CAXVWL010000067.1, from coordinate 6,485 downwards.
ATCCGGAACCCCGCCGCGCCGGCAAGCGAGATGGCGAACAGCTCGGTCGTGCCGTGGATCGCGATCCACCCCATGAAACCGACGCCCAGCCCCTTGCCCGCAAACACCGCCCACAGCGCGCCCAACATCAAGCCGTTGTAGACGAGCAGCAATGCGGTCGGGGTCGCGAAGGCGAAACCAAGCGCGAACGAGAAGATCGCGACTTGCGCATTGTTGGTGAACAGCGCGGTCGCGAAGGTCGCGAGCATCTCTTCCTTCTTGGTATAGATCGTTGCGCGCAGCCGCTCCGCAGACGCGGTCGGATCGCGGCCGCTCGCCAGCGAGTCGGGCATGATCGCGTAGAACCACGTCGGGTCGCCGCGCACGATGAGATAGCCCGCAAGTATGCCGACCGCGAGCAGCGTGAAGGCTGCCAGAGTCTCGCGCCATAGCCCTTGCACCGCCTCCGGCCAGCCGCGGCGGAAGAACTGGCCGATCGCGCGCATGGGCGAGGTCGGCGGGCCGTAGAGCAGGAAGTACGCGCGGGTGCTCAATTGCTCCAGATATGCGACAAGCGCACGATCGAGCGACGTCGCGCGCGCCAGCGACAGCGACGACAGCGTCGAGCGATAGAGTTGCGGCAGCGCCAGCAGATCGTCGTCGTCGAGCGCGCGGATCGAGCGCTTCTCGACTCGCGTGACGAGGCGTTCGAGCCGCACCCAATTCGCCTCATGCGCCGCGCGGAAGCGGGTGGCGTTGACCGGCGAGGCGGTGCCCTGCACCATGGCCGTCATTGGGGCGCGGTCACAGCAGGTTCCTTCGCTTGAGATCGACGTACGCCGCGACCAGCCGGTCGCCAACCCGGTCGTGCTCGGCCTCGACCACGTGGACGCCCAGATGCTTGAGGCGGGTCAGCACCACCCAGCGGTCGCGCAACAGCCCCGCAGCGGTCACCGCGCGGGTGACGTCGTCGGCATCCACCGGCGGGCGGTCGACGATCGCCTCCAGCTCCTCATCGCGCAGCACGACGACCATCAGCAGGTGCGTCTCGACCAGCCGCGATACCGCGCGAACCAGGAAATCGGCCGACGTCAGGTCGGTAAATTCGGTGAACAGCACGATCATCGACCGCCGAGTCAGCCGCGCGGCGAGCGTCGTCAGCGCGAAAGTGTAGTTGCTCTCGTCGGCCCCGTAGTCGATACGCGCCGCCAGCCGCTGGAGCTCGGCGAACGCCCCCGCCCCCGACACCAGCCCGCTGGCGATCCGCGGCCGCGAGTCGAAGGCGTGCAGCGCGACCCGGTCGCCGAGCTTCAGCGCGACCCATGCAGCGAGCAGCATCGCCGACACCGCCCGATCGACCCGCGGCAGCCCCGCGACCGGATCGGACATCTGCCGCCCGCAATCGACCGCGAAGACCACCTGCTCGTTGCGCTCGGTGCGGAACTCCTTTGCGTGGAGCTTGCTATGGCGAGCCGATTGCTTCCAGTCGATCGCGCGGCGATCCATGCCGGATCGGAACTCGACGAGCGATTCGAAGTCGGTGCCGTCGCCGCGGTCGATCTGCGCCATCAGCCCTTGCAGCGCATGACGACGGAAGATCTCCGCGCCGCGGTTCTGCACCGGACGGATGTCGGGCAGGATCGGGAAAGTAACGCCGGTGTCGATCGTCCGCTGCTTCCACACCAGCCCCAGATTCCCGCGCCAGCGCAGCCAGACCCGCTCGACGCTTGCGGTCCCGCGTCGGATCGCGGTCACGGGCAGCAGCGCCGCACCGCGACCCGCGGTGAGCGCCATCCAGCTTCGCCCGTCATCCTCGGCGACGAGCAACGGATGCGCCGCCAGCGCGATCTCGACCCGCGACGGTGCGCTCGGCACGGTTACGTCGAGCGTCAGGTCGAGCGTCTCTCCCACGCTGGCGCTCGCGGGCGCGCTCAGCGTCACGGTCGCACTGCGTGCGCCGGTCAGCGCGTCGAAGGCGCACAGCAACAGCACCGCCGCAGGCCAAGCCAGCCCCGCATACCAGGCCTGCGGCACGACCACGCCGACGAGCAGCGCCAGCGGCACGCCCGCCGCCGCCGCCAGCACCGCCGCTCGCGTTGGGTAAGTCGCAGCTTTGGATGTCAACGCGGCGCCTCGATCGCCTCGATGATGGCGGCGACCACGTCCTCGATCGCGCGCCCGTCGATCTCGGCGGCGGGCGACAGGATCAGCCGGTGACGCAGCAGCGCGGGCGCCAGCGCCTTCACGTCGTCGGGAATCACGAAGTCGCGCCCGTCGAGCGCCGCCCGCGCCCGCGCCGCGCCCGCCAGCATCGCGCCTGCGCGGGGGGATGCGCCGCTCTCCAGATCGGCGACGTCGCGAGTCGCGCGGACGAGGGCGGCGATATAGTCGATCACCTCGTCGACCAGCCGCACGCTGGTGACGCATGCCACTGCCGCATCGAGCGCGGCCGCATCGCAGCGTGGCTCGACTCCCCAATCCTGCGGGTCCATCGCCGACTGCCGGCTCCCGTGCGAAGCGATGATCCGCCGCTCCTCCTCCGCGCTCGGATAGTCGACGACGTGCTTGAACAGGAACCGGTCGAGCTGCGCCTCGGGCAGCGGATATACCCCCTGCTGCTCGATCGGGTTCTGCGTCGCGACCACGGTGAACCGGTCGCCGAGCGGCAGGCTCTCGCCGTCGATCGTGACGGTGCGCTCCTGCATCGCCTCCAGCAGCGCGGCCTGCGTCTTCGGCGGCGTCCGGTTGATCTCGTCGGCCAGCAGCAGGTCGGTGAAGATCGGACCCTTGGTCAGCGTGAATTGCGATGTCTGGAAATTGAACAGGTTCGCGCCGATGATGTCGCCCGGCATCAGGTCGGGGGTGAATTGGATACGCCGGAAAGCGAGGCCGACGACCCGCGCGAAACTGTGCGCGACCAGCGTCTTCGCGGTCCCGGGAGGCCCCTCCAGCAGGATATGCCCGCCCGCGAACAGCGCGGTCAGCATCATGTCGACCGTGACGTCCTGCCCGACTACCGCCTTGCCGATCTCTTGGCGGATCGTGTCGCCCAGCGCCTTTACGTCGTCCACCGTCACCTGTTCGTCTCCTTGGTCCATTGGTGGAGCGCTTGCGCGGCGTCGACCAACGCGCGGCGATCCTGAGCTTGAGTCGCCGCGGCGGCGAGGTCGGTGAACCGCCCTCGCCCGCGTAGCCGGTCCAAATACTGGTCGAGCGCCGCATCGCGCAGCTTCGCGGGCACTCCAAAGGCGACGACCGCGCGCTCGCGGATCACCTGCGCATAACGGCTGCCCAGCGTCGCCTCACGGCCTGCGCGGCGGACCAGCGCGGCGGCGTTGTCGACCAGTGCGGCCTTGCCGAACGCGATCGCGCGCGGGCGGATACGCGGCGCGCCGAACCGCGCCACCGCCTGCCAGCCGACCAGCAGCAGCGCCGCGGCGATCGCCAGCGTCATCGCCAGGAACGGCGGCGAGAAGGCGAGCTTGAGCGGGCTCGACGAATGGCCGAGCCCGTTCAGCGTCACGTCGAAATACACCGCATCCGCATCGTTGGGCTGAAGATAGTCGAGCAGCTCCAGCGCCGCCCGCGCGCCAGCTTCGCTCGCCATGCCGCGATTGTCGAGCAGGTCGGGGTCCGACAGCACGTAGACCGGGCGGTCGCCGAGCTGCCCCAGCACGATGCGCCCGTCCGCGTCGGTGACGAGCGGCTCGACGCTTGCGCCTGCGAAGGTCTGCAGCGGCTTCGGCGCGGGGAAGCGCATGCCGTATTCGCGCGCGACTCGCGGCACGAGCGGCCGGCCATGGCTGGGTCCGATCGTCACCTTCAACTTGTCGGCCGGCGCCAGCACCCGCTCGGCATTGTCGCGTCCCGCCAAGTCGACGTAATTGACCCAGCCCGCCGTCTCCCGGTCGGGCGTCGTCAGCCATTTGGGCAGGATCACCAGCGTCGGCTTGCCGGTCCGCTGCCCCAGCGCTTCGCTCATATCGACGAAGCCGCTCTCCGGCGTCAGCACCAGCAGCTCGGGCGCGTCGAGCAGCCGCTTGTCGCGGACGATCCTGGGGGAACGTCCGGTCGCCTCGGCCAGCGCCACCAGCCCCGCATAGCCCGTCGCCGCGTTCGACAAGGCATGCGCGCCGCCGTTGCGTCCCGACCTGAGGTCGGGCGCATAGGCCCCCACGATCAGCATGCCGACAAAGCCGATCAGCCCGACCGCGATCATCAGCGCAACGGTGCGCGGCCGGAACGCGCCGTCGCCGCCCACCGGCGCGCCGGCGATGCCGGCGCTTGCAGCGACGTCGCTCACGCCCGCCACGCCCCCGGCAGCGCGAAGTCCGCGTAGGCGGCGCGCGCCTGCGCCCATTGCTCGGCATCGACCGCGCGGCCGCCGAACAGGCTCTCCTCCACCTTGCCCGCGATCCGCGCGAACAGCGCGCGTGCCGACGCGGGCACGCCGGGCGCGGCGGCGAGCTCGCGGCTGGTCAGCGCCGGGCGCACCGCGGCGGGGCGGCGCTTGCGGATGTCCTCGACCGACCGGAACAGCAGCAGGTGGATGGCGTCTGCGAACCGGCCTTCCGCGGCGAGCGCATCGGCCTCCTGCAACCAGGCACGCACCGGCGCTTCGGTCGGCGCCCACTCTTCCTCGACCAGGTCGGCTGTCGCTGCCACTCCTCGCGCGCGCCGTCGCGGCAACCGCCAGACGCCATGGCGAACGCGCTCGTACACCATCGCCAGCAGCGCCGCGGCCGCCAGCGCGATCACCGTCCACAGGATGATCCGCGCGTAGGGCGCATCGGGGATGAAGCCGCCGATCCAGCGCAGGAACCGGCCCACCGGCGCGAACGCGTCGCGCAACCACCGGCCGAGCGCGCGCAGCCATTCGGGCGGCGGCGTGGGCGGCTTGGCGCGCGACAGGACGAATTGGATCGACGCGTCCCCGCGCAACGCCCGATGTGCTTCGGCAAAGCCGTCGCCGCCAACAGTGCGCGCCGCGGCGAAGCGATCGGCTTCCACCGCCGCGGCCTGCACATTGCCCCCGCTCACGCTATCCCCCGGTACACGCGATCTCTTTACGAGCGCGACTGTATCGGAACCGCCCGCGGGCGCAACGCCGATCAGATGTGGATCGGCTTCCCCTGCACCGCCATCGCCGCTTCCTTCAGCGCCTCGGCGTGCGTCGGGTGCGCGTGGCAGGTGTAGGCGATGTCCTCGCTCGTCGCGCCGAACTCCATCGCGATCGCCGCCTCGGCGATCAGCGTGCCTGCGAGCGAGGAAACGATCCACACCCCCAGCACCCGGTCGGACTTCGCGTCGGCGATCACCTTGACGAAGCCGTCGGTGTCGCGGTTGGTCTTGGCGCGGCTGTTGGCGGCGAAGGGAAACTTGCCGACCTTGATCTCGGTTTTCGCGGCGGCGGCCTCCTCGGTCAGCCCGACGCCCGCGATCTCGGGCATCGTGTAGACCACCGACGGGATCACATCGTGGTTCACGATCCCCGTTTGCCCCGCGATGTTCTCCGCCACCGCAACGCCTTCGTCTTCCGCCTTGTGCGCAAGCATCAGGCCCGGGATGCAGTCGCCGATCGCCCACACACCGTCGACTGCGGTGCGGAAATCGTGGGTCGTCTCGACCTGCCCGCGCGCATTGGGAGCAAGCCCGATCGCGTCCAGGTTCAGCCCGTCGAAATTGGGCCGGCGCCCGATCGACACCAGCACCGCGTCGGCGGCGATCGTCTCGGCAGCCCCACCCGCCGCAGGCTCGACCGTAACGGTCGCGGTTTCCCCTTCGACCGTCACGCCGATCACCTTTGTCGACAGCCTGAACTCGAAACCCTGTTTCTTGAACAGCTTGGCGGTTTCCTTTCGCACCTCGCCATCGAAGCCCGGCAAAATCTGATCGACATATTCGACCACCGTGACCTTGGCTCCCAGCCGCCGCCAGACGCTGCCGAGCTCGAGCCCGATCACGCCGCCGCCGATCACCACGAGATGCTCGGGCACCTTGGGCAGCGCCAGTGCGCCGGTGGAGTCGACCACCACCTTCTGATCGATCTCGACGCCGGGAAGCGGCGTGACGACCGATCCGGTCGCGATCACAACGTTCTTCGCGGTGACCGTCTGATCGCCGACCTTGATTGTATGCGCGTCCTGAAACGCCGCGCGGCCCTTCAGCCACGTCACCTTGTTCTTCTTGAACAGGAACTCGATGCCGCCGGTCAGTTCGGTGACCGCCTTGGCCTTTTCCGCGTGCATCTGATCGAGGTTGAGGCTGACACCGGTGAAGTCGACCCCGAACTTGGTCAGGTGCCCGCCCTTGGCCTCCTCGTACAGCTCCGACGCGTGGAGCAGCGCCTTGGACGGGATGCACCCGACATTGAGGCACGTCCCTCCCAGCGTGTCGCGCGCCTCAGCACAAGCGGTCTTCAACCCCAGCTGGGCCGCCCGGATCGCCGCGACGTAGCCGCCAGGTCCGGCACCGATGACAAGGACGTCGTAGTCGTATTCAGCCAT
>NZ_CAXVWL010000066.1:0-2604 GCF_964263785.1 Sphingomonas sp. | reverse complement strand
CGGCCGACGCTGATCGTCTCCGCCCCCGAAGCGATGGTCGACGAAGCGGGCGCGAAGGACAGCCTGTCCGACCTGGACGGCGCCGCGCACGCGGCCTACGGGCTGGAGGGCACGCCCGCGCTCGTGCTGGTCCGCCCCGACGGGCACATCGCCTTCCGCGGGTCGGCGAGCAGGACGGACCTGCTGCAACGTTATTGCGAGAAGACGTTCGCGCATCCGGCGAAGGCGGCATGACCGTCGCTGGCATGCTGTCCGGAAGAGTCGCGGCCGTGACAGGCGGCGAATCGGGCATCGGCGCCGCGTGCGCGCTGGCGCTGGCCGAGACGGGGGCGGACATCGCGCTGCTCGTTCATGCCGATGGAGACGCCGCCGTTAAGGTGGAAGGCGGCATCGTCTCGCACGGTCGCCGTGCGACCCGGGTCGTCGTCGACGTGGGCGAGGAGGCGCAGGTCGGCTCGGCGTTCGATGCGGTGCGCGGGTCGCTGGGCATTCCCGACATCCTGGTCAACTCGGCCGGGCTTAACCAGTCCGGCGTGCCTGTCGTCGACATGGACCTGGCGCAATGGGAGCAGCTGCTGCGCGCCGACCTGACGGGTAGCTTTCTCACCTCCCGCCGCTTTGTTCGCGACCTTCGCGCGAGCGGCGATTCCGGCGCGATCATCAATATCACGTCGATCCACGCCTTTGCCATGCGGAGCGGCGCGGCGGATTACACGGCGGCGAAGGGTGGGCAGGCCAACCTTACCAGGACGATGGCGCTCGAATGCGCGCCGCTTGGCATCACGGTGAACGCGATCGCGCCCGGCATGATCCTGACGCCGATGAACGCCGAGGCCGAGGACCCGGTGCGGCGGGCCGAGATGGAACGGGCGATCCCCGCGGGCCGGGCGGGCAGGCCGGAGGAGATCGGCCGGCTCGCCGCGTTCCTCGTTTCGCGCGGCTCGTCCTACATCACCGGGGCCACGATTGTGATCGACGGTGGGCTCTCCCTGCTTATGGGGCAGGGCGCCTGACCGTGGCGGATCGGTTCAGGGTGGAGCGGGTAGAGGCGCTCCGGTTCAGTGGACCTGATGACTTCACCCGATGCGAGCTGATGAGCCCCTACGTCTGGCGCCATCTCGACGGTTCGTTGGGGGTGCTCGTGCGCGCGGTGCCGGGTGACGACGCCAGCACCGGCAGCATATGGTACGGCCGCAGCGGTGATGGGTTGTCGTTCGAGGTCGAAGACAGACCCGTCCTGTCGCCCGATGTCGACGGTCCCGACGCGAACGGGTGCGAGGATCCGACCGCCATCCTCCACGGGGGCGAGTTGATCGTCTTTTACACCGGCGTGGACGCGAACGGGGACGGCCACCTGCTCTGGGCGTCGGGTGCGGACGTGCGGGCGCTGGAAAAGCGCGGCGTGGCGGCGAAAGCGTTCCGCGGCGAGCGCGACATCAAGGAGGCGGAGGTCGCGGTCCGTGATGGCCGCTGGACGATGGGCTATGAATATGCGCGCGGCGAGGCGTCGCTGATCGGTTATGCCGAGGGTGACGGACCCGCAGGTCCCTGGCGCGAGACCAAGCACGGCTTCGGCGCGCGCGCCGACCGGTTCGATTCCTGGCACCTGTCGCCGGGTCCGATGCTGCTGGAAGATCCCGATTACCCCATCATGTTCTACAACGGCGCGACGCGCGACGGCGTCTGGGGGATTGGCTGGGTCGTGTTCGACCATCCGAACAACCACGTACTCGATCGCTGCGCGGAACCGCTGATCGCGCCGCCCGGCGAGGAGGGGGGCCGGAATTTGGCGTTCGCCGCGTCCTTGATCGACGAGGGCAATCGCGTGCGGCTCTATTTCTCTTATAACGACCGTAGCTGCCATTGCGCCATTATCGAACGGAGAGGGGATGACGGTTGGTGACTTTCTCCCTCGTCCTGATCGGCCGACCGTGATTCCGACTGACCCCGTTTCCGACATCATCTCTCGCCTCAGGGAGCCTAGTTTGACCACTCTCGATCCAGGCAATGATTATTTCACGATGATCAACGCCTTCGAGGTCGATCCCGAGAATGCCGAAAGATTGGTGGACGTCCTGCAACGGGCGTCGGGCCGATCAGCAAGCTGCCCGGCTTCGTCTCCGCAAACCTCCATCTGTCGCTCGACCGCAAGCGCGTGGTCAATTACGTCCAGTGGCGCACCCGCGCACTTCGAGGCGATGCAGAAGAACCCGGACGCGCAGCCCCACATGAGGGAGGCCGCCGATCTGGCAAAATCCTTCGAGCCGGTCTCCTATGCGCTGCGTCACGTGATCGATCTGACGGACTCTTGATCGCAGGGAGGGCGCGCTCGCCTCAGGTGTGACCGCCCATGCGGCGGGGCCTGATCCCGCTGATGGCTGCATCAGGCTATGGGCCGATCGATCACGTCCGCCGCCCCGATCGAGACCGGAAACCCTGATCGATGATCATTCGGGTCGGGGTGTCGTCGCCTTTGCAAGCTGGTTCAGCATGAAGGACGGCGCGGCGCGGCTCATGAACTTGAGGACGTTGCTCAAACCCGGCCTGATCTCCTTTTTTCCCGCGGCCAGCGCCGAAATGGCCCGGTCCGCCAAGACGTCCAGT
>NZ_CAXVWL010000065.1:0-9933 GCF_964263785.1 Sphingomonas sp. | reverse complement strand
GGCCGCCGCGGCATACAACCTTCAGCTGCTCGCCCGGCAGGCTGCGCCGGCCTGATACGCGGCGTATCCTCCGGTGGCCGGCGTCACCAGCCATCCGCCACGCCGGTTTCGCGCAGACCTTTTTCAACGGTCTCGAACGGTTGTGGAGACGCCTTGTGTAGACCCCATGACGACGATTTGCCGAGCATTTACGAGGGTTTGGAGCACCTCGACCGGCATCATTGTGTAGACGCTTGGTGGAGACGATCTTGGCGCTGGACCGTCTGCGCGACGGTTTTGCTAGGACTTCCAAAGCGTTGGAAGTCGCTGGAGCGGGCGAAGGGATTCGAACCCTCGACCCCAACCTTGGCAAGGTTGTGCTCTACCCCTGAGCTACGCCCGCTCTGGCGCCATGCCCGGACAGGTCCGGGCGGGTAAGGCGCGGCCACTAGCATCGGCCTTGGCGCACCGCAAGCCCCGCATCTCCGATTCAAAAGGCTGGCGACTCGTCGATGAGAACATTACAAGAACATAAATGCGCGAGTCGTCCGCCCTGATCGCCCATTTGCGGCATGTCGCACGCGACGGTGCGGTGCGGCAAGGCGATGCGCGCGCCGACGATGCCTGGCTCGCGCAAGGGCTGGCCGCCGCGCAACTGCATGAAATCCATGCCGCACATGTCGAGGAGAGCGCGAGCGCGGCGGGGTTCGCGATTGCGCTGGCGCTCGCGGCGAAGGCGATCCCGATCCTGTGGCTGCGCACCGAGGCCGCCGAGCGTCAGGGCGGCCGACTGCATGCCACCGGACTCGTCGAATTGGGGGTATCGATCGCCACACTGGTGCTGGGTGTCGTCGCCGACGACGGTGCGCTGCTGCGCGCGGCGGCGGATGGCGCGCGGTGCGACGGGCTGGGCACGCTGGTGGTCGAGGCCTGGGGGCGCTGCCCGGCGATCGACCTGACCACGACGCGGCGGCTGATGCTCGCCGCCGAGACCTCGGGCGTCACGGTCCTGCTGCTGCGCATCGCCGCCCAGCCGGTGCCGACCGCCGCGGCGACGCGCTGGGGGGTGGAATCGGTGGCCTCGACTCCGCTTGAGGCCGATGCGCCGGGCAGCCCCACCTTTGCCATAGAATTGCAGCGCCGTCGCGGGGGTCCGTCGGGCCGCCGCTGGCGCGTGGAGTGGAACCGTGATGCGTGCCGATTCGACGATATCCAAAGCACCGAAGCCCAGGATAGAGCGCCGTTATCTGGCGCTCGTCTTCCCTTGGCTGCCGGTCGAGCGGTTGCGCAGCACGCGCCCGCACCTGTTCGTCGGGGGTGACGCGAACCCGGTCGCCTTCGTCCACCGCGTCGGCAATGCGGTACGCCTCGCAGGCCTCGACATGACCGCCACCGCGATGGGCCTGACTCCCGGACTGACCCTCGCCGACGCCCGTGCGCGGGTGCCCGAATTGGAAGTGTTCGAGTACGACGCGTACGCCGATCTCGACTGGCTGGAGACGCTCGCCGATTCCTGCGCCCGCTACACCCCCTCGGTCGCGGTCGATCCGCCGCAGGGACTGGTGCTCGACATCGCGGGCTGCACCCATGCCTTCGACGGCGAGCGGCGGCTGGCCGCCGATGTCGAAGCGCGCATGGCCAGGCGCGGCGTGCTGGCACGCCATGCCTTCGGCGACACGCCCGATGCCGCGCGCGCACTGGCGCGGTTCGCCGGCGCACCCGCTCCGGACGAGCAGCGCGCGCTCAAACGCCTGCCGGTCGCCGCACTCGGCCTCGACGGCGACGCGACCGAAGCGCTGGTCCGCGCCGGGTTGAAGACCGTCGGCGACGTCGCGCAACGCCCGCTCGCGGGGATCGCCGCGCGCTTCGGCGGCGACGCGGCAACCAGGGTCCGCCGCCTGTTCGGCCAGGCCGAGAGCCCGCTCACGCCGCGCCGGGTCGCATCGCCGATCGGGGTGGAGCGCCGCTTCGCCGAGCCGATCGCGCGCACCCAGCACGCGCTGAGCGTCCTTGCCGAGCTGACCGCCGAAGCCGCGGTGTTCCTAGAGCGCCGGCATGAAGGCGGACGCCGGTTCGAGGCGCGGCTGTTTCGCGCCGACGGGCTCGTCCAGAGCCTGCGCGTCGAGACCGGGCGCCCGACCCGCGACCCCGACGTGCTCGACCGCCTGTTCCGCGAGCGGATCGACGCGCTCGCCGACCCGCTCGACCCCGGCTTCGGCTACGACATGATCCGCCTGGACGTGGTCGCCGCCGAGCGGCTCGATGCGTCGCAACTGAAGCTGGAGGGCGGCGAGGCGAGTGTTCCGGCGGTCGATGCGCTCGTCGACCGCCTGTCCACCCGCCTCGGCCGCACCCGCGTCCGCCGCTTCGCCCCCCGCGACAGCCACATCCCCGAACAGGCCGAACTGATGCTTCCGGCGAGCGACACGAAGCCGGTGGCGGCGTGGAAGCCGGTCGAGCCCGGAGAGCCGCCGGCACGTCCCATCTACCTGTTCGATCCGCCCCAGCCGATCGACTCGATCGCTGCCGAAACCCCCGACGGCCCGCCCGCACGCTTTCGCTGGCGCAAGAGCGTCCACGACGTCATGTGCGCCGAAGGCCCCGAGCGGATCGTGGGCGAATGGTGGCGCCGCCACGACGTCGACGTCCCGACCCGCGATTATTTCCGCGTAGAGGACCGCCGCGGCCGCCGCTTCTGGATCTTCCGCCACGGCCTCTACACCGAGACGGAGAGCCCCAGGTGGTATCTCCACGGGCTTTTCGCGTGACCGGCTTCGCCGAACTGGTCGCCGCGACCAATTACTCGTTCCTCGACGGGGCGAGCCCGGCAGCCGACGTCGTCGGCACCGCGGCGGCCTTGGGACTGGTCGGCATCGGCATCGCGGACCGCAACACCGTGGCCGGGGTCGTGCGCGCGCACTACGAGCTCGGCAAGATGCGCGAGGGTCTTCGCGGGCCGCTGATCCCGCCGCGCGACTTGCGTCTGGTCGTGGGCGCGCGGCTGGTCTTTGCCGACGGCACGCCGGATATCGTTGCTTATCCTGCGACGCGGCACGGTTGGGGACGGCTGACCCGCCTGCTGACCGCCGGCAATCTGCGCGCCGAAAAGGGTGGCTGCATCCTGGGATTGGGCGATCTGATCCGCCATCTTCAGGACCTGCTGCTTATCGCGCTTCCCGACAGTAGCGCGCGCGCGGCGATCCCGCGCCCGGGCGCATTGCTGCCACCGCAGCGTGACGATCCTTCGCTGCACGCGACTCTGGTGCGGCTCGCGCGCGCGGCACCCGGCCGAGTCTGGCTGGGCGCGACGATGAACCGCAACGGCCGCGATCGCCGATGCCTCACCCGGCTCGCTCGCGTGGCCGATGCCGCCGGCGTGCCGCTCATCGCAACGTCCGACGCGCTCTACGCGCATCCGGAGGATAAATCGCTCCACGACGTTGTCACCTGCATCCGCGAGGGTGTGGGCGTAGCCGCAGCTGGACGATTGCTCGCTGCGAACGCCGAACGCCACATCAAGGACCCCGAGGAGATGGCGCGACGGTTCGCCGACCGGCCAGAGGCGCTGACCGAGACCCTCCGCCTGCTCGACCGGATCGAATTCGACCTTGTCCAGCTCTCCTATGAATACCCGCATGAACCCGTCCCCGAAGGCTGGACGCCGCAGGCCTGGCTGGAGCATTTGAGCTGGGAGGCCGCGCGCGCGAAATTTCCCGATGGCGTGCCCGACAGACTCGCGAAGCTGCTTGATGAAGAGCTGCCGCTGATCGCCGAGCGCAACTACGCCTATTACTTCCTCACGGTCCACGACGTGGTTCGCCACGCGCGGTCGCTCGGCATCCTGTGCCAGGGCCGCGGCTCGGCGGCCAATTCGGCGGTGTGCTGGCTGCTGGGGGTCACCTCGGTCGATCCGATGAAGCACGACCTGCTCTTCTCGCGCTTCGTCTCCAGTGAGCGCGACGAGCCGCCCGACATCGACGTCGATTTCGAGCACGAGCGGCGCGAGGAAGTGATCCAGTACATCTACGAGCGCTACGGCCGCCACCGCGCCGCCATTGCCGCCACCGTGATCCACTATCGCCCACGCTCGGCGGTGCGCGAAGCCGGCAAGGCGCTCGGCTTGAGCGAGGACGTGACCAACCGGCTGACCAGCACGGTGTGGGGCAGCTTCTCCGACCGGTTCGAGAACGACCGCCTAAAGGACACCGGCTACAGCGCGGACAATCCACAGATCGCGCAGCTCTGCGACATGGTGCGCCGCCTGCTCCAGTTTCCGCGCCATCTGTCGCAGCACGTCGGCGGCTTCGTGCTCACCCAGAACCGGCTCGACGAGACGGTGCCGATCCACTGGGGCGCGATGAAGGACCGCACCTTCATCGAATGGGACAAGGACGACATCGACTATCTCAAGATCATGAAGGTCGACATCCTCGCGCTCGGCATGCTGACCTGCATCCGCAAGGGGTTCGACCTGATGCGCGAGGCCGGACTCGGCGATCCGCAGCTGAATGCCGTGGCGCTCGACGAAGACCCGGCCGTGTACGACATGCTGGAGGACGGCGACAGCGTCGGCGTGTTCCAGGTGGAAAGCCGCGCCCAGATCAACATGCTCCCGCGCCTCAAGCCCAGGGTTCTGTACGACCTTGTCGTGCAGGTCGCGATCGTCCGCCCGGGGCCGATCGAGGGCGACATGGTCCACCCCTATCTGCGCCGCCGCGCAGGCAAGGAAGCGGTCGAGTTTCCGTCTCCCCATCCCGATCACGGCCCGCCCGACGAGCTGCAGCAGTTGCTTCGCTTCACCTACGGCGTGCCGCTGTTCCAGGAGCAGGCGATGAAGCTCGCCATCGTCGCCGCCAAATTCACCCCCGACGAGGCCAATCAGTTGCGGAAAGCCATGGCGACCTTCCGCCACGTCGGCGGGATGGAGGATTTCAAGGCCAAGCTGGTCGGCGGCATGGTCCGGCGCGGCTACCAGGAAGCGTTCGCCGAGCGCTGCTACAGCCAGATTGAGGGGTTCGGCTCCTACGGCTTTCCCGAAAGCCACGCCTTGTCTTTCGCTCGACTCGTCTACGTGTCGGCCTGGATCAAATGCTTTTACCCGGCGGTGTTCGCGTGCGCGATCCTGAATTCGCAGCCGATGGGCTTCTACGCGCCTGCACAGCTCGTGCATGACGCCGCCGAGCACGGAGTCGCGGTCCATGCGGTCGACATCAACGCGAGCGGCTGGGACAACGCACTGGAGGCCATGACCGGCCCGCAAGCCAGGGCACGCCGCCGGCCCAACCCCGATCCCAGGGGCAAGCAATGGAATCCCGCCGTCCGCCTCGACGCGCACCTCGCGCTCCGTCTCGGCTTCCGCCAGATCGACGGCTTTCGCGAAACGTGGGCGCAGGCGATCGTCGCCAACGCACCTTACCTCTCGATCGAGGACACCGCCCGCCGTGCGAGCCTGCCGCAGCGCGCCCTCGCTTTGCTCGCCGATGCCGACGCGTTCCGCAGCCTTGCCAAGAACCGGCGCGAAGCGGGATGGGAGGTCCGCCGCACCCCGCCCAGGCAATTGGCGCTGTTCGCCGCCGCCGATGCGCCCGAACTCGGGCAGGAACCGCCTGCCGCGCTGCCCGCAATGCCGCTCGGCGAGCAGGTCGCGATCGATTACCGTACGACGCGTCTGTCGCTCAAGGGCCACCCGATGGCCTTCCTGCGCGATCTGTTCGCGCGCGAGGGCATCCTCTCCAGCGCCCAGGCGGACCAGGCGAAGGACGGCCGCCGCGTGAAGGTCGCCGGCGTCGTCCTAGTCCGTCAGCGGCCGGGCAAGGGCAATGCGATCTTCGTCACGATCGAGGACGAGACCGGGGTCACAAACGGCCTGATCTGGGCGCGCGATTTCGAAGCCAATCGCCGCGACGTCATGGCCGCGCGGCTGCTGGTGCTCGAAGGCACGATCCAGCGCAGCGAGGAAGGCGTCGTCCACCTGATGACGACGCGAGTGCAGGACCGCAGCCACGAGCTCCGCCGCCTGTCGGAGGATGTGCCGGTCGCCCCCGACCTCGCCCGCGGCGACGTCGTTCACGCGCCGCAATGCGTCATGCGCGAAGGGGTGAGGCGCAGCAGCAACGACCCGCCGATGCCGCTGGCACCGACGAAAAGCGCCGATCCCCGCCACGGCCATCCGCGCGATGTACGCATCCTGCCCAAATCGAGGGACTTCCATTGACGCGCGCCACGCCCCAGATAGGCGTAAAGCGAAACGGAGACCCGAGACTTGGCCACGCTGGGCATGACCCCCGACCAGAAGACCGCGGTGGAGGCATTCCGCCGCGACGTCGTCGAGCCGTCGATGACGAGCCTCGTCATCATCGACTTCTGGGCCGAATGGTGCGGCCCGTGCAAGGCGCTGACCCCGGTCCTCGAAAAAGTTGCCGCGGCCTATGCGGACAAGGGTGTCGTGCTGGCCAAGGTCGATACCGACAAGAACCAATTCATCGCGACCCAATTCCAGATCAAGTCGATCCCGACCGTCTATGCGATGTTCCAGGGGCAGCTCGTCGCCGACCTGACGCCCGCACGCACCGAATCGGCGTTGCGCACGATGCTCGACCAGTTGCTCAAGCAGCTGCCGGTCCAGTCCGCCGCGGCGGAGGCCGAAGCCGAGCTCGAGCCGCTGATTGCGATGGGTGAGGAGGTGCTCGCCGAGGGCGATGCGCAGCGCGCGCTCGGTATCTTCGACCAGCTTTTCGAGATGGCGCCCGATCACCCCGCAGTGCTGTCCGGGCGCATCCGTGCGCTCGTCGCCGCGCACATGACCGACGAGGCCGAAGCGGCGATCCAGGCGCTTTCTGCCGACCTCAAGGACCCCGGCATCGAGCGCGCAAAGGCCGCACTGGCGCTCGCCAAAAGCGCGCCACCGGTCGAGGACCTGTCCGGACTCATTGCCGAAGTCGCCGCGAACCCCGACGACCACGATAGACGCTTCACCTTGGCCAACGCCCAGATGGCGGCCGGCGACCGCGACGCCGCCGCCGACAATTTCCTGGCACTCGTCGCCGCCGACCGCACCTGGAACGAGGGCGCGGCCCGCACCCAATTGCTCAAGCTGTTCGAAGTCGTCGGAATGATGGACCCGTGGGTCTCCACCCAACGCCGCCGTCTGTCCGCGATCCTGTTCGGATGACCCGGACGCTCAAGACGACCCGGCTTTCGGTGTTCCCCCTCCCGGGTGCGCTGCTCTTCCCCGGCATGCACTTGCCGCTGCACATCTTCGAGCCGCGCTACCGCGCTATGGTGTCCGATGCGATGGCGCGAGACCGGCGGATCGGTATGGTCCAGCCCAGACCCCAGATGAGTCCCAACACCGGCGCGGCGAGCGACGAGCCAGCGCCGCTGTTCGATCTCGGCTGCGTCGGCCGCATCGCCGAGGTCGAGGCGATGGACGACGGCCGCTACAATCTGGTGCTCGAGGGCGTCGCGCTGTTCCGCATCGTCCGCGAGCTCGACGTCACTACCCAGTTCCGCCAGGTCGAGGCCGAACTGATCGAAGCCGCCGCCGACGAGACGCTGTCGCTCGGCGCCCGTGCCGCATTGGAAATGGAATCGCGCCGCTTCGCCGAGGCGCAGGGCTATGCGGTCGATTGGGACGCGGTCGCGCGGCTCGATGACGAGGCGCTGGTCAACGGCATCGCCCAGATCGCCCCATTCGACAGCGCCGCCAAGCAGGCGTTGCTCGAAGCGCCAGGCATCGAAATCCGCGCCGACCTGATCGTCCAGCTCATGCAATTCTTCGGCCGCCACGACGGCGACGAACGCGTGACGCTGCAGTGAGGGTGGCGACAGTCCCTCTCCCCTTGTGGGAGAGGGAAAGAGCGGCGCAGCCGCGGGAGGGTAAGGGGGAGTCGGATGCGATCGGCGCTTCCCGCTTCCTAAGTTCCCCTAACCCTTCC
The DNA here is from genome assembly GCF_964263785.1 of Sphingomonas sp. Taxonomy (GTDB): domain Bacteria; phylum Pseudomonadota; class Alphaproteobacteria; order Sphingomonadales; family Sphingomonadaceae; genus Sphingomonas. The sequence goes on along the minus strand of NZ_CAXVWL010000065.1, from coordinate 2,017 downwards.
GCTGCGCTGACGCGCACCTCCCTCCCTCTTCCACAAGGGGAGAGAGAGCATTGATCGACTCCTGGCTGCTCGAACGCCTCGTCTGCCCCGCGACGCGAACGCCACTCATATACGACGAAGCGGCCCAGGAACTGGTCAGCGAAGCCGCGGGTGTCGCCTACCCCATCCGCGGCGGCATACCCGTCATGCTGATTGAAGACGCGCGACCGCTGGCACGGTGACGATGCGCAAGCTTTGTCCGCCATTGGTGGAGGCTGTGTGAGAACGGCTTTCCGGCACAGGTGAGTGGGATAGTGTGAGCGCGTGGCTCAGGCCTGCATTGCGGTCATCAGTCGTGGCACGCCGAGGAGCGCGATGGCGCGCTTGATGTTGTAGGCGAGGATGTGGAGGCTGGCCTCGGTTGCGACGTTCGTCAGGGTCCGCGTCTTGAAGTGGCTTCGGCCCATCCAGTCCTTGAGCGTGCCGAAGACGTGCTCGACCGTTCGGCGTCTGACCCGCATGGCGTCGGGCCAGCGGTCGAGGCGGGCCTGCATGGCGTCGATGACCTCTTCGTGCTCCCACCGTTTGATGCGGCGTTCGACGCTGGCGGTGCAGTTCGTCCTCACCGCGCAGCGGGTCCGGCAGGCGGGTGTCGCATAGCCGTGGAGCGTCAGTCCGTGCTCGATGCTGGAGAAGCGCTTGGTCAGCATCTCGCCGGCCGGGCAGCGATAGGTGTCGCTTTCGGGTTGGTAGACAAAGTCCTGCTTGCCGAAGCGCCCGCCCGCCTTGGCGCCGGAGGTGAGCGGCTTGGGCAGGATCGGCACGATACCGGAGTCCTTGCAGGCGAGCACCTCGGGGCCTGAGAAGTAGCCGCGGTCGGCGAGCACGGTGAGCACCGGCGCGGCCATCGCTTCCGCTGCCTTGCGGCCCATGCTGGCCAGCGACGTGCGATCATGGCTGAGATTGATGACCTCGTGCGCGACGACGATGTGGCTCTTGGTGTCGACCGCCGCCTGGAGGTTGTAGCCGACCAGTCCCGTGCCGGTGCCGGCGGACGCCATCGCGCGCGCATCGGGATCGGTGAGCGAGATCTGCCCGTCGGGCGATGCCATCACCGCCTCTTCCATCGCTTCCAGCTCGCGCATCTGCCGCTGCAACTCGCCCAGCCTCGTCGTCAGCCTTGCAGTGCGCAGTTCGGCCGCATCGCTTTCCTGCCGATCGGCGGTGTCGAGCATGCCGAGGTAGCGCTGGATGCTGGCGTCCACCTGCTCCATCCGACGCCGGATCGTGACGGGCGTGAAGTTCCGGTCGCGCGCGTTCGCCGCCCGCAGGCGACTGCCGTCCACCGCCACCGTGCCGCCCGCAATCAGGCCCAGGTTGCGGCACACCAGCACGAAGCGCCGGCACGCCGCCTGGATGGCGACGCCATGGTCGCGGCGGAAGTCGGCGATCGTCTTGAAGTCCGGCGCCAGCTTGCCGGTCAGCCACATCACCTCGACGTTGCGGCCTGCCTCGCGCTCAAGCCGCCGGCTCGACTGCACCTGGTTCAGATAGCCGTAGACGTAGAGCTTCATCATCGTCGCCGGATGGTAGCCCGGCCGGCCCGTCGCCGCTGCGCCTTCAAAACCGAGCGTTGCAAGGTCAAGCTCGTCGACGAACATGTCGACCACCCGCACCGGGCTGTCCTCGCTCACGAAATCGTCGATGCAGTCGGGCAGCAGCAGCCTCTGCCGGCGGTCACAACCTTCGATGAAACGGCTCATCCCAGCGCCTCCATCAACGGCAGAACACTACCACATCACGGCGTTTTCACACAGCCTCGGTGGTTAGCGGAACGGCGGCTTTCGCGATGACCGTTCGCGTGGCAGACATTGCTTTCACAAAGCCGTATGCGTCACTAGCAGGCTGCTGAAAAAGGGCTTGGCTATCGCGCTGTGAGGTGATTCATCGAGGCAGGACGCGATAAACGGGGCCGATGGATGCGCGGTACGGACGAACGATCGGGCAAGCTGTTCTCCTACGTCGATCTGGAAGAGCG
>NZ_CAXVWL010000064.1:0-10246 GCF_964263785.1 Sphingomonas sp. | reverse complement strand
CAATGCCCGTATCTACGCTGGCATCGCGCGGGAGCCGCAGGCGGCGGCCGTGAAGCTGGCGGACCGGATCGCCAATGTCCAGGCGGCACCTGTCGGGAGCGAGCACGGCGCGCGCTACGTGCGCGAGGCAGATGCCTTCGCGGATGTAGTCAGGCCGCACGTTCCGCCGGCTATGTGGGCGCGACTTGAGGCGACGCTGGCCCGGCATCGACTCTCCGTCGAGCAGGCGAGTAAGTAGGGGCCGTGAAGCTGCTCGCGGCCTGTAAATCCAAGTGGAAGGTCTGCGTTCAAAATGGTTAAAAGTGAACGACCGCTTTGGAGCGCTAAAACGGGTCGCATCCCGCACCTTTGATCGTCAGATCACCGAGCTCAAGCTCCGTGCCGCAGTGCTCAATCGCTTCTCGCAGATAGGAGCCCCGAACACCGTCCGCGTTTCGTGGAGATAGGCAGAAGAGGCCGCCTCATACAGCGCGAATACTATGCAACAAAGCCCCTTACGAACGTTCTTTCGCCCATCCATGCCTTCCATCCCTCCGGTCAGCACTCCGAATCAGCAGATCACGGCCGTGTGAGTCCCCTCGGATCCGACTTGGTCTAGTTCGACTCTAGTCGTCAGTCCGAAGCTCAGGGCTCGCGCATGATCGGATAGGTCAGGTGACGGCGGGCCGGTCGCGGCAGTCGCTCTGCGAACCAGGCGAGACGGGCGTCCGGGTCGGTCGCGAAGGCGGGATCGGTCCTCACCCTCTCGTCGAATGCCGCGCGGATCGCGGGCTCGCGGGCGAGGAGCGCATCTGCCAGCGGGGCGAGGACGAACGCCTCCGTGCCGGGCGGCTTCTGCAGCAGTTCGGGGAAGAAGCCCCAGGCGAGAAAAGAGTCCTGGCTTTCGGGCTCGAGCAGCGCGGCGGCGAGCAGGCCGAGCGGCTGATCGGCGGAGACGCGGACGCTGCCCGCCGGCAGGTCCGCTCGGAACGGCTCATGGACCAGGGTCGCGCGCAGCGGCACGCGCCCGTCCGTCGGCGCCTGAAGCGCCGGATCCCGCATCGTCACCCGGTCGAGCGGCAGCGTCCGTGCGGCCCTGATCGGCTCGTCCATGCGGATGCCGTGGAGGCGCAGACGGTCCAGCACCTCCGCCTGCTCGGGCGGCACCCACCAGGCGCGCGCGATCCGTACCGTTTCGGTCGGCACCTGCCCGATGATCGGCATGCGCCACGTCGTCGGTCTGCCGAGCCACCGCTGCTCCATCCTGCCGCTCGCCGGAGAGCGATTAGGTGTCGAACGCGACGCCCTTGAAGTCCTCGATCCAGCCGATCGGCCGTTCGGCGGGCGCCCAGCGGGTCAGTAGTTCGGCGGGGCGGCTGGCGCGATCGACTGCCTTGGCGGCGGCGATCCGGTCCGCATCCTCACCGGCGACGCGCAGCGCTGCCTCCAGCAGCACGTAGGTGCCGAGCACGCGTTGACGATACGGCTTGAGCATGTGGTTCTCGACGAGCACCGTCGGCACGCCGATGAAGTCGCCGTAGCCGGTCGAGTAGCGCGGCCCCTCCGGGCTGTAGCGGATGCCCTTCGTCGGCTCGCGGACATCGACCGGGCTCGGATAGATCGTCGGCCGATGGCCCGCCCGCGTCAGCGCCGCCATCACCGTCGGGCCGAAGCGCGTCTCCAGCCAGTCCGCCGTCGCACGGTGCTGCGCATAGCGCCCCCAGCCGGCATAGGTGAAGGTCACGTCGTAGCCCATGTCGAAGCCGTCGCTGACGTGGCAGTCGACATAGAGGATGGGGTCGAGCCGTCGCAGCAGCGCGATCATCGCCCGCGTCTCGGGCGCGTCCGCCTTGGCGTAGTCGCGGTTCAGGTTGATGCCGCGGGCGTTGCCGAGCGCGCCCTTGTCGCGCGGGCCGCGGAGCGCCGGGAAGTTCCAGCGGCTGGATGCCTCGTGCCCGTCGACGTCGTAGATCGGCACGAAGACGAGATCGACCCGATCGAGGAGCGCGCCCTTGCCGCGCATCGCGATGTCGCGCAGCAGCATCAGGCCGGCATCCTTGCCGTCGATCTCGCCGGCGTGGATGCCGGCCTGAACGAGCACGACCGGCTTGGGCTCGCCGTTTGCCCCCGGCCCCGTGCTCGCGCGCACCATCAGCAGGTCGCGGCCCTGGCCGCTCCGCCCGAACGTCTCCAGCGACACGCGCGGCGACGCGGCGGCGAGCCGCTCCAACCAGGCGCGCGTCTCCGCGAAGGTAGGCGTCGTCGCGAAGCCGGCGCGCTCCGCGGGCGTGATCCACGCGTCGCCCGATGCGGCGATCAGTCGCTCACTCGCACCCGTCCAGGAAAGCGGTGAGGGCAGGATGGCCTGAGGCAGGTCGCCGAGCTGGGATGCGTTCTGAGCCTCGGAGGCTAGCGGGACCAGCGTCGCGACACCGGCGAGGAGCCTGCCGAGTCGGCTATGCAGAACGGTGGAAAGGAGGTGGTACACTGCCTGATCCGATCGCCTCTTCGTGGCGGCGTGGTCAAGGCCATGACATTTCTTCATAAGGGAGACAATATAACGTTTGGCTTGCACCATCTTCGACATGCACTTAGGCGCCCGCTCCTGACGGATCCGAACAGAAGCGGCCCAGGTCGCGCGCGTGCCGGCTGTGCCGCGCCGATGCCCGGATCGCAGGGAGCGACATGGTGAGAAAGTTCACGGGGGCGGCGCTGGTCGCCGGAGCGGCCTTGGCTTGGGCGGGTGAGGCTCGGGCGCAGACCGCGCGGGCGACGCCGACCGATCAGATGGAGCAGACGGCGGCGGCCGACGCGGAAGGCGACGTCACCGTCACCGGCGTCCGCCAGCAGTATCGCGGCGACGTGCCGCTGCGTGAACTGCCGCAGGCGGTGCAGGTGCTGTCCGCCGAGAAGCTCGCGGAGGCCGGCGTGACGCGGCTGGACGACGCGCTCGATTTTGCCAGCGGCGTCGCGCGCCAGAACAACTTCGGCGGCCTGTTCGACAGCTTCGCGATACGCGGCTTCGCGGGCGACGAGAACACGTCGAGCAGTTATCTGCTGAACGGCTTCAACGCCTCGCGCGGGTTCGGCGGCGTCCGCGACACGTCCAACGTCGAGCGCATCGAGATCCTGAAAGGCCCGTCCTCGGCGCTGTTCGGCCGGGGCGAGCCCGGCGGCACAATCAACATCATTACCAAGAAGCCGCATCTCGACGCCTTGGCCGCGGACGCGACCGCCGGTTACGGCAGCTACGACCGGTTCCGCGGCGAGGCGGACGTCAATGCGCCGCTGGCAGACGGTCTGGGGCTGCGCGTGACCGGCGCCTATGACGAGGGCGACACGTTCCGCGACTTCGTCCACTCGACCAAGTACACGATCACGCCCTCCCTCCTGTTGCAGCCGGCTCCCGACACGCGGCTGTCCTACGAACTGGAGTACGTCCGCCAAGAGGTTCCGTTCGACCGCGGCGTCGCCGAGGTGAACGGCCGTGCGCGCGGTCTGCCCCGCTCGCGCTTCCTGGGCGAACCCGGCGACGGGGACACCACGGTGGATGCGCTCGGTCATCAAATCCAGCTCCAGCACGACTTCAGCCGGCGGTGGTCGGTCGTGCTCGGCGCATCCTACCGCGACACGAGCTTCAAGGGATTCTCGACGGAGGCCGAGCTCGCCGACGCCCGCCAACCCTATTACGGCAATGCCGCCGTCGCGACGACGCCGATCCTGTCACGCCAGCGGCGCTTTCGCGACTACGACACGCAGAATCTCGTCGTCCGCGGCGAGCTGAGCGGCCGCTTCGACACGGGCTCGCTGACCCATCACGTCCTGATCGGGGCGGATCACGACGAGTACCAGCTGGACTCGCTGCTCGACCGTTCCCGACCCGGCACGGGCGCCAACACGCTGACGGCGACGGCGACGCGGGCGCAGCTGACCGCCGGCAACGCGGTGAACGTCTTCGATCCCGTCTACGGCAACCTGTCGACGCCGCTGCCCTTCCAGAACCAGCGCGAGCGGCAGTGGAGCTTCGGCGTCTACGTCCAGGACCAGATCGACCTGACGGACGCCCTGAAGCTGCGGATGGGCGGCCGCTTCGACCATCTCGAGCGGCGGGTGGACTTCCGCATCGCCAATGCGGCGGGACAGGTGCCGCTGGCCGCGCGGCGCGACAACCACCGCTTCAGCCCGCAGGTCGGCGTCTCCTGGGAGATCGCCCGGCCGCTCACGCTCTACACGAGCTACGGCAAGGGCTTCCGCGCCAACACCGGCACCGGCGCACCCGATGCGGTGGGCGCGTCGACGCTGTTCGAGCCGGAATACACCGAGAGCTACGAGGCGGGCGCCAAGTTCGCCGCGCTGGGCGATCGGCTGACCGGCACCGTTTCCGCATTCCAGACGAACAAGAGCAACGTGCTCACCGCCGACCCGGTCAATGCCGGCTTCTCCCGCTCGCTCGGTCGTGCCCGCAGCCGCGGGATCGAGGCGGACGCCGACCTGACGCTGCCCGCCGACTTCCGGCTGTCGGCGACCTTTGCCTATATCGACGCGGAGGTGCGCCGGGCCGCGAGCGACCCGAACTTCGGCTTCTCGCTGCGCATCGGCGATCCGCTCATCAACATTCCGAAGACCAGCGGCTCGGCGCTGCTGTTCAAGGACGTCGCACTCGGCGCGCGCACGCTGACGCTGGGCGGCGGGGTGACCTATGTCGGGCGCCGCCTGGGCGAGACCGGATACCGCTTCCCCGATGGATCGTTCTTCAGGCTGCCCGCCTACGTCACCGCGCGCGTGCACGCCGCGGTTGAGCTGACCGACCATCTCCGCCTGTCGGGCGAGGTCACCAATCTGTTCGACGAGCACTATTATCCCAGCAGCTACTCGCGGCTGTGGATCACGCCGGGCGCGCCGCGTCAGTTCTTCGTGCGCGCCGGCTTCCGCCTGTAGGATCGCCGGCCATGAATGCACCCATCTCGCTCCGGAACGTCGCGCTCTCCTTTGGCGGGCACCGCGTACTCGACGACCTCACCCTGTCGGTCGCGACCGGCACCATCACCGCCCTCCTCGGCGGCAACGGTGCCGGCAAGTCGACGACGCTCTCTCTCCTCCTCGGCTTCGCGCGCGCGGACGGCGGCGAGGTTCGCGTCTGCGGCATCGACCCCGTTATCGATCCCGACGCGGTCCGGCGGCGCATCGCCTACCTGCCGGAGAACGTCGCCCTCTACGAGCATCTGAGTGCGGTCGAGAACGCCGACTACCTCCTGGCCCTGGCGGGCACGCGTCCGGGTCGTAACGCAATCACCGGCGCCCTGGCCGCGGCCGGCTTGCAGGAGCGGGCCTGGGACCAGCGGCTCGGCGGCTTTTCCAAGGGCATGCGCCAGAAGGTTGCGATCGCGGTAGCCTTGCTGCGCGAAGTGCCGGTGCTCCTCCTCGACGAGCCCACCTCCGGCCTCGACCCGCGCGCCACCGCCGATTTCAACGCGCTTCTCGCCGCGGTACGCGACCGTAACACCGCCGTCCTAATGGTGACGCATGACCTGCTCTCCGCGGTCGACGTGGCCGACCGGATCGCCTTCCTTGAGGACGGCCGGATCACTGACGACATCGCGGCGAGCGGGCCCGAGCGGTTCGACGTGCGCGCCCTGCATGCCCGCTTCCAGTCGGGCGCCGGGGCCATCGCCGCATGAGCGCCACTCGCCTGATCGCCCGCGACGAGCTGCGGCTGATGGCCCGCAACCGCGTCGCGGTGGTTGCCACCCTGCTGCTCGTCCTTCTGACGCTGGTCGCCGTCGCCAACTCCTGGGCGCACCAGCGTAGTCTCGCCGACCAGCGCGCTCGACACGCCCATGCGGCCGAGGCCGCGTTCAAGGCGCAGCCCGATCGGCATCCGCACCGCGTCGTCCACTACGGCACCTTCATCTTTCGCCCACTGGGGCCGCTCGCCGCCTTCGATCCAGGCGTTGACGCGTTCACCGGCAACAGCATGTTCCTGGAGGGGCATCGCCAGAACACCGCCAACTTCGGCGACGTACGGCAGAGTTCGCTGCTCGTCCGTTTCGGCCAGCTGACCCCGGCGTTCGTTCTGCAAGTGGTCGCGCCGCTGCTGCTGGTCTTCCTCGGCTACGGCGGTCTCGCGCGCGAGACCGAACGCGGAACGCTGCGGCTGCTGATGCTGCAGGGCGCGACCCGCGGCCAGGTGGTGCGCGGCAAGTTGGCCGCACTCGGCATCGTCGCGATCCTCATCGGCTTGCCGGCGATGGTCGGCTTCGTCCTGATCGCCGGCCAGACCGGCTCGCTGCTCCTGTCGATGCTGGCGATCGCGCTTGGCTACTTTGCCTATCTCGCGCTCTGGGCTATTCTGATCACGCTCGTCTCGGCGAGCGTGCGCTGCGGCCGCGATGCGTTACTCGCGCTGGTGGCGCTATGGGCGGTGGTCGCGGTGCTGCTGCCGCGCGTCGTCCCGGACGTGGCCAGCGCTGTCGTGCCGATCGAGAACCGGATGCAGACCGATGTCGCCATCGCCCGCGACCTGCGCCGCATGGGCGACTCCCATGATCCCGACGACCCGCACTACGCGCGCTTCAAGCAAGGCGTCCTCGCCCGCTACGGCGTCGCCCGCGTCGAGGACCTCCCGGTCAACTACAACGGGTTGCTCGGCATGGAGGGCGAGCGGCTGACCACGTCGTTGTTCGACCGCTATACCGGCAAGAGCTACGCCGCTCAGGGCCGGCAGAACGACCTGGTCGTGGCCGCCGGCGTCTTCAGCCCAGCCATTGCGCTCCGCTCGCTGTCGATGGCGGCGGCGGGCACCGACTTCGCCGGTCACCGCCGCTTCCTCGATCAGGCGGAGGCATACCGCTACGCGCTCGTGCAGATGCTGAACCGGATGCAGGCGGAGGCCGTCGGCTACGCCGATGACACCGCCGAAGATGCCGGAGCCGATCGCCGCAAGCGCGTGTCGGCGGAGAACTGGAAAGCGATGCCGCAATTCCGCTTCGTGGGTCCGACCGGCGCGGAACTCGCGCGCTGCGCGCTGCCGGGCCTGGGCGTCCTGCTGGCATGGCTGGCATGCGGCGCGCTGCTGCTCGCACGGGCGAGCAGCCGGCTCGGAGATCGCCGGTGACCCTCCTCGCTCACGAGCTCCGCCTGCTGGCCCGCCAGCGGCTCACCGTCTTCGCACTCGCGCTGCTCGGGCTTCTCACGGTCGCCGCGATTGCCGCCGGGATGGTGGAGATCGCCCATCAGCGCGCCGCCATCGCCGCCATTCCCGCCGCGCAGGCCGAGGACATCGAGGCAGTCGCTAATTACGTCGACCTCACCAAGGACGCCGGCTCCGCCGCCTACTACAGCTTCCACCCGACGTGGGACGCGCCCGCGCCGCTCGCCTTCGCCGCGCTCGGCATGCGCGACGTGTCGCCCTACATCCTGCGCGTGCGCGCGCTGGGACTGGAGGCGCAGATCTACGACGGCGACACGTTCAATCCGGAATTGGCGCTGCCCGGCCGCTTCGACTTCGCCTTCGTGCTGGTGTTCGTCGCGCCCCTGTTCGTCGTGGCACTGTTCCACGACCTCGTGTCGGGAGAGCGCGAGGCGGGACGGCAGCGCGCGCTGGAGGCGCTGCCGAACGGTGGACGGGCGTTGTGGCGCAGGCGTACTGGATTGCGCCTGATGCTGCTCTGGGCGGTGCTGGCGCTGCCGTTCGCGATCGCCGCGGCGATCGAGAGCGTAGCGCTCGGCACCGCGGTGATCGTGCTGGTGGTGGTCGCCGCCTATCTGCTGTTCTGGATCGCGCTCGCCGCGCTCGTCGCTCGCCTGCGTTGGAGTTCGGTCGCCAACGCCGCGACGCTCGCGGCCGCGTGGCTGGTGCTCGTGTTGATCGTTCCGACTCTCGCCAACGTCGCCGTCAACGCTGCCGTTCCCGTCAACCAGGGAGCCGAAATCGCCATGGCGCAACGAGAGGCGGTGAACCACGCCTGGGACATCCCGCGGGAGGAGACGATGCGCCGCTTCAACGCCAAACACCCGCGATGGGCGGACTCGGCGCCGCTCGGAGCCCAGTTCCACTACAAATGGTACCTCGCCTTCCACGAGAACGGCGACGTGAGCGTAGGCGACAGGGTGCGCGCGTATCGGGCGGGATTGGAGGCGCGCGACGCCGCCGGCCGCTCGCTTGGCTGGCTGCTGCCGTCGGTGGGCGTGCAGGCGCTGCTGACCCGCCTGGCGCACACCGACCTCGCCGCCCAGTTCGCGTACCAGGATCGCATCCGCGCCTTCCACGGCCGTCTGCGCGAGTTCTACTACGGATATCTCTTCCGTGATCGCGGCTTCACCAAAGCTGATTTCGCCCGTGCACCAAGGTTTGAGGACAGTCCGCATGGCTGACTCTAGATAGGCTGTCCTGACATGTTCACCGCCGGAGGCGGTCGCTGGCTGAGCCGACGCGCCGCCCCGGTCCGCGCCGACCTATGAGGCCCTGCACCGAATGACGGCGGTCCTACTCGCCAGGCGCGCGCCGGCCGATGCCAAAATAATCGTGCTCGGGAACGGTGGCGGGAGGACAGTACGCGCAGCCGCTGGTTTGGACGAGCCGAGTAGGGGAGTGCCGATCGCACCCGCTTTGACGGGCGCCGATGATAGAATCCGTGGTTGCGGGGGGGGGGGGGGGCATGGGTCGGTCCTTGGTTCTCAGCCCAGATGCAGCCTGCCATCGCGGCCGAGGTACGCATCGACCTGCCCGAGCGCCTCGGCCGCGGCAGGTCAGCGCCGGTCCGCTGACGAGCGCATGCCCCCCGCGCGACGTGCCTGTCCTCCGGTCCACGAGCGAGTCGAGTGCCAACTTTGCCTGTTCGGCAGACGCTGCCGGACAGTGCTGGTTGGGGCGACAGGTGCCGTCGCTCTCCCACAACGCGATCCCGGCGAGGAGGACGCGCGGCCCCTCGGCGCACCAGACGGGACCGTCGCCGTCCCAGACTCGGGCGAGCGTGCAGCGGAAGGTCGTGCCGGCGGCGACGATCTGTGCAGCGAGGGCGATGATCAGCATGGCCGTGATAGGCATCTTCGCGCCCAGGTTGCCACCGTCGCGGCGCAGTCGATCCCCTGCGGTCACCGTTCTCGCGGTATCGCGCCGCCTCCTCGAAGGTCGGCACCGCTGACGCAGCGACGATCGGAAAGGCGATCGGTCCGTGAGACAGCGGATTACGCGACTATTTCCGGGGCCGCGCGTCGGGTTCGCGTTGATTGTCCTCCACGGTGCGGGTGGTTTCATCGTCGCGTGCGACGATCTCTAACGCCTGGACCGCGTCGACCAGATCATGATGGGCGATACGCGCTTCGTCATGTTCCGACCGCAATCGCGCGTGCGTCATCTCCAGCGTGGCGGAGTCAACGCCACGTTTCAGGGCCGCGCCATGCACCTCGATCGCACTGCCGTGCTGCTGCAATCCACCGTCCCTGCGTTCGATGCCGGTCGCGATCGCGCGCAGCCGTTGCGCCAGCGCGGCGTGTTCGCGCGCCCATTTCTGATTATCGGCTTCCCACTGGTGATGCTCCGCCTGGAGTTCCACGGACACAGCGGTCGAGGGTGCGACCTGCGCCGCTGCCATCGGCGCGGCAAGCAGAGCGATCGCGGGCACGAGAAGCAGCGATTTTGGCACGGGGAGTTCTCCTAGAAACGCATGGAGACAATATAGCATTACGCATGACCGGCCTAGTCTTCTTTCGGATCGACGGACGGACGACGGTGCGGGAATGATCGGATTTCAGTACGGTCTTGTAGTAGTCGACATGGGAACGCTTGACGACTCAGCCATCCTGCGGCGGGGGACGCCGCCCCCGCCGCTTTGATAGGCGTTCAACAGCCGCCATCATCCGGACCGATGAGTAGGAGCGGTTTAGCCGAGCGGCAATCGCATCAATCCGCTCGGCGTGGTACGCTTGACGCAGATCGGCAAGCTCATCGTCGGTCCACGGTCGCAATCGGTCACTCAGGTCACGGAATCAGATTGGAGGATACCGCTTGCAGCGGCCGTTTTGATGCTCGCATTCTAGCCATCATCCATGTGACGAATGTCCGGATTCCCAGACACATCCGCACAACTATACACCGAATTTCCCGACAGGCTGCTTTTCGGTATGATTGGTGGAAGCACGAACCCGCTGCGCGGGAGGGGTGCTTGCGGCGAGGTTGAGGTGAAGGGGCGAGCGTCGCGCTGGCATTGAGCGCCGCGAGAGGCAGGCAGAGCATCGGGGCTCCACGAGAAGGAGCCTGTCATGACCA
>NZ_CAXVWL010000063.1:0-4963 GCF_964263785.1 Sphingomonas sp. | reverse complement strand
CTCGTCTCCTATTACTTCCCAGACAAGGAAGACCTGTTCGACGCTGTGGTCGATCTGCGCGCGATCCAGCTTAACGACTGCCGCTCCGCGCTGCTCGACCAGCTCGACCAGGAGCACTCGCCGCGCGCGGCACCCGTTGAGGCGATCATCCATTCGCTGATCCACCCGTTCTTCGCGCTTCATGCCGAGAACCCGGTCGGGTGGACGCGGTGGACGCAGCTGCTGAACCGCGAGACGGGCACGGCGATCTGGACCAGGGCGATGGCCCGCAACCTGGGGCCGGTGCTGCGCCGCTACCTGTTCACGCTGCACCGCGCGATTCCCGACGCGAGGCGAGCGGACGTGCTGTTCATCCTGGAACTCGCCACGCGCGCGATGGTGCTCGCCGCGGAGGTAGACATGAGCGCGATCCTTCCCGATGCGATCGCCGCCGAATGGACCGACGACATGGTCGAGCAGCGGATCGTCCGCTCGCTGTCGGCAGCAGCCACGAGCTTCGGCACCCCGGGTTGACTTGTTCGTCTTTATATATACAGTTGTCTATCCAGAGGCAGATAACTGTATAGGAGATGATCATGCTTACCAATGGCTTGCTGCGGGACGTCACCGAGGAGGAGGTCGCGACCTACGAGCGCGACGGCGTGGTCCGTCTCCGTGGTATACTGGCGCCCGACCTGATCGCCAGATTGGGGCAGGGGATCAACGACGCGCTGTACGGCCAATGGGAGGCCGAGGGCATCCAGACCTATGACGCGAGCGCGACGGCGGACCAGCTCGACGCCGCCGGCGTAGCAGTGCTGAGCGACGCGCGGGCCAAGGCGATCCCGCAGGAAAAGCGCGGCCGTTTCGTCTCCATGATCGGCGCCAACACTATCAATGCGGACATCCGCGCGCTCGCGGTCGACTCGCCGTTGCCCTACATCGCCGCGCGCCTGTTCCGCACCGACAAGGTCAATTTCTACGACGACCAGACGCTGATGAAGGAGCCGGGCACCCGCGAATATACGGCCTTCCACACCGACGAGCCCTACTATCACCTCAGCGGCGACCAGGTCTGCGGGATGTGGGTGTCGCCCGACGTCGTGACGGAGGATTCGGGTGCGATGCGTTATGTGCGCGGCTCGCACCGGTGGGGCACCTTCTTCAAGGCAAACGTGTTCGTCAGCCAGACCTCGATCGGCGACCTGATGCCAGAGGCGTCAGATGAGGACAACCAGGTCCAGCTGCCGGATATCGAGGGGAACCCCGACCAGTACGACATCCTGACCTACCCGTCGGAGCCGGGCGACGTCATCGTGCACCATTCCAACCTGATCCACGGCTCCGGTCCCAATTACCGCGGCGACGTAACGCGGCGGGCGGTGTCGTTCCGCTATGCCGGCGAGGACGTGCGCTATCGCTTCCACCGCTCGGTGCCGCCGCAGCCGCATCACACCTACGACCTAAAAGATGGCGACCGGATCGACTCCGAACAGTTTCCCATCGTCTGGCGCGCCGAATGAGACACGGTCCCGCCCGGCATCGGGCGGGACCTCACCCGCGGGGCGAAAGCCCCGTTCGTTTGGCGAGCATGCGGTCGAGCATCCGCCGGGGCAACAGGCGAGGCACCGTCCAGCCCGCGAACTTGCCCCGGAGCACCGCGTAGCGGGCTCGCGGCGACCGCGCCGTGATCGCCTCGGCGATCGTCGCCGCGACCACCGCCGGAGGCAGCCCCTTGCGGCCGTTGGCGACAATCCAGCGCTGGAACCCGGCGAACGCCTCGACATAGGGCGTCGCGGCATAAGCGTCGGACCCCGCCGCCTCGCCCTTGTCCCAGATCGGCGTCGCGACCGCGCCGGGTCCGACGATGACGACATCGACCCCGAACGGCATCAGCTCGCGTCGCAGCGTGTCTGCATAGGCTTCGAGTGCGTGCTTGGACGCCGCATAGGCGCCCAGGAAAGGCGTCGCGAGGCCGCCCGAGATCGACGACACCATCACGATCCGCCCTGGTTCGCCTGATCGCGAGCGATCGGTGCCGAGCAGGGACGCAAAGGCGCGCGTGACCAGGAACGGGCCAGTGACGTTGACCGCGAGATGCTGCGCGAACTCGGCCTCGTCTTGATACAGCAACGGACCGGCCAGCGCGATGCCGGCGCTGTTGACCAGCGCGGCAAGCGTGCGGTCGCCCAGCCGCTTCGCCACAACTGTTCGCGCGGCGTCGATCGCGGCGGCGTCGGTGACGTCGAAGAGCAACGCCGTGAAGCGGTCGCCCAGTTGCTTGGCCAGCGAGGCGGCGTGCTCGGCGCGGCGGACGCTGCCAAAAACGTGAAACCCCCGCGCCGCCAGCATCACCGCCGTGGCGCGGCCGATGCCGCTCGACACCCCGGTCACGACCACCATCCGATCCGTCATGCGTTCACCTTAGGAAGCAGTTTGCGATAAGCGGGCAGGGCGACGAACCCGGCCAGCGCTGCCAGTCCGAGCATCGTTGGGACCGCGATCGCCAGCGACCAGCGCAGCGCCGCGGGATCGCCGAATGCGCGATCGGTGACGAGCGCGATGAGGGTTGGCCCCAATCCCAGTGCCAGCAGCGTCACTGCGGCGAGGACCAGCGCCGAGGCGAAGCCGCGCATCCGGCCGGGCAGTACGTCCTGAAGGATCGACGGCGCCGCCGCCGCCGCACCCGCCTGGCCGAAGGTGAACGCCCCGACCAGCGCGAGCGCGCCCACAGGGCTTGCGACGAGCGGAAAGGCGAGGGCGAAGGGGAGGGCGAGGAGCGCAAGCGCGGTCACCGCGATCACGCGGCCGCCGGGCCGTCGTGCTGCGACACGATCGCTGAGCCAGCCGCCGGTGATCGCGCCGCTCGCACCCGCGACGACAACGATCAGCCCGAACCAAAGCCCGACTCGCATCGCCGGCCAGCCGTGCGTCCGGCCCATGAACGTCGGCAGCCACGCCCCCACGCTGTAGCCCGCCATCAGCACGCCCGCCCACAAGGCAACGATCGCGGCGACGACGCCGGCATGGTCACGCAGATGGCGCAGCACGTCCCAGAGCGACGGCGGCTCGCCCGCATCCAGACGATCGGGCTCGCGCATGAACCAGGCGATCACCGCCACCGGCAGGCCAAGCGCTCCGACCACGAGGAAAGCGGCCTGCCAAGGCCGGAGGATGCCGACCAGAGGCAGCGCGATCGGGCCGTGGCGCGCGAGCAGGCCGATAACCTGCCCGCCGATGACGAGCGCCAGCCCGGCGCCCGCGTACACGCCCAGCCCGAACAGCGCGATCGCCATGCCGCGCCGCTCGCGTCGCACGACGTCCGGGATGAGCGAGTAAGCGGCGGGATTGAGCGTCGCCTCGCCTATGCCCACCCCCATGCGGAACAGGAATAGCTGCGCGTAGGTAGAGGCGAGCGCCGTACCCGCCGTCATCACGCTCCAGACGGTGATCCCAGCCGCCACGACACGCCACCGCCGCGTGCGGTCGATCAGCAGCCCGATCGGCGGTCCGGCGAGCGCGTAGCAGGCGACAAAGGCGAGGCCGAGCAGCAGGCTGACGCCCGTGTCCGACAGATGAAGGTCCGCCTTAATCGGCTCGATCAGCAGGCTGAGGAGCTGGCGGTCGACGAAGGAGCAAGCAGACGCCGCGACGAGCAACCCCACCGTTGCGCCGGCGCTCGGTTGGCGGTGAGTCAAGCCGCGCCGCCAAAGCCGAGCCGGTGGTAGAGGACCTCCTCCGGCGCGCCGAAGCCGCCCGCCGCCGCCACCTGCGCATGGACATGGGCGCTCGTCGCCTCCAGCGCGCGAATTGCGTCGGCCGGGTCGGTCAGGAGCTTGCCATCGCGCTTCACCACCCTGCCGGCGACCAGCACCGTATCGACCTGCGCGACGCTCGCCTGGAGCACCACGGTCGCGGCCGGGTTGCCGCGGTCCCATCCGGCCATGCCCAGCCCGTCGGCGCGCAGCAGCACGATGTCGGCTTCCTTGCCCGGTGTCAGCGAGCCGATCCGGTCGTCAAGCCCGCAGGCCCGCGCGCCGCCCATCGTCCCCCAGTGGAGCGCGTCCCTGCACGCCACGGGCGCCAGCGCGCGAAAGGCGCGCTGCGGATCCCGCTCCATGACGCGCGCGCGCTCGACCTGGAGCGCGAGGCGCATCTGGTTGAACATGTCGGCGCTGTTGTTGGCCGTGATGTCGATGCCCAGCCCGACATTGACTCCCGCCGCGCGCGCTTCGCCGATCGCGGGCCAGCCCAGTCCCATCTGCAATTCGGTGTCGGGGGTGAACACGGCATGGCCGCCGGCCTCGCCGAGCCGCGCCCATTCCTCGGGCGCGGTGTGGCCCATGTGGACAAGCGCCAAGTCCGGCCCCAGGCAGCCGATTGCGTCGAGCTTGTCTACCTCGCGCTCCAGCCCGCCGCCGATCGCCGGCACCGAATTGGCGTGCATGAACAGTCGCGCGCCGATCCGGCGGGCCAGCGCGAACTGCTCGCGCACGGCGGCCGCGTCCTCGCGCCAGTGCATCGGCTCCTCGGGGCAGATGCCGAGCGACACCAGTCCGCCGGGCTGGAACGCCTCAGCCGCCAGCGCTTCGACAAATGCCAGCTCACCGCTTTTGCCGTGATCCCGCGCGCCGTCGGGGGCGAGGCCGGTGAAGCTGTATCCCCAGACCGCGCGGATGCCCGCCCCCTTCACGCCCGCGATCGCCTGGCGGACATGGTCGACGGTGCGCGCGTTGTGGCAGTAATCAGCCACGGTGGTGACGCCCGCGTCGAGCGACTCCAGCGCGCCATGGAGCGATGTCGCGTACATGTCCTGCGGCCGGAAGAACTGCGCCGCCAGCAGGCGGATGTTGCCGACGAAATCGAGGATCGACCAGTCTGCGGTGACCGCGCGCATCGCGCCTTCCCACAGGTGCCGGTGCGCGTCGACGAAGCCCGGGATGGCGATGCAGCCGGCCGCGTCGACGATCTCCGCCCCGTCCGC
>NZ_CAXVWL010000062.1:0-35965 GCF_964263785.1 Sphingomonas sp. | reverse complement strand
CCATGGCCGCCGCGGCATACAACCTTCAGCTGCTCGCCCGGCAGGCTGCGCCGGCCTGATACGCGGCGTATCCTCCGGTGGCCGGCGTCACCAGCCATCCGCCACGCCGGTTTCGCGCAGACCTTTTTCAACGGTCTCGGTCGTTTTTCGTCCCGAGATGTAGCGATACAGGCATCGCTCGACTGGATGAAGCAAAGCGATGCGATGGCTCAGGAAGCACTGACGCCGGAGGACAAGGCCGCTATCGAGCGCGGGCTGGCCGATGTGGCAGCCGGCCGCACCTATACGCTGGATGAAGTGTTCGACGAGCTGGAGCGGCGCTGTTTGGATGGCCGTTGATCGTACACGTCACCGGTACGGCGGGGGCTGAGCTCGAAGACATTCGGCGTTGGATCGCGCGCGATAATCGGCCGCGTGCGACCAGCTTCATTCGTGAGCTGCGCAGCAGGATCGCCGGCCTGACCGCGACCTACGAGCTGTACCCGATCGTCGACAGCACCGCCGATGGCCCGATCCATCGTATGAACTACCACGAGTACCGAATATTCTATCAGGTAAGCGGCAAGCGCATCGATGTGCTTGGCGTTCACCAGGGCTCGCGTGGCTCGCCAGATTTCTCCGCCTGAACGCTTACCTGTCGCTTCGCAACCTCTATAGCGCCCGCATGACCCCATCCCCCCGCCGCACCTTCGCGATCATCTCGCACCCCGACGCCGGCAAGACGACCTTGACCGAAAAGCTCCTGTATTTCGGCGGCGCGATCCATCTCGCGGGCGAGGTGAAGGCGCGTGGCCAGAACCGGCGTGCGCGCTCCGACTGGATGAAGATCGAGCAACAGCGCGGCATCTCGGTCACCTCCTCGGTGATGACCTTCGAGCGCCAGGGGATAACCTTCAACCTGCTCGACACGCCCGGCCACGAGGACTTTTCGGAAGACACCTATCGCACGCTGACCGCGGTCGATTCCGCGGTGATGGTGATCGACGCCGCCAAAGGCATCGAGCCGCAGACGCGCAAATTGTTCGAGGTCTGCCGCCTTCGCTCCGTTCCGATCATCACCTTCGTCAACAAGGTCGATCGCGAGGGCCGCGATCCGTTCGAGCTGCTCGACGAGGTCGCCGAAATGCTCCAGCTCGATGTCTGCCCGATGAGCTGGCCGGTCGGCATGGGCGGCGAGTTCGAAGGCGTGTACGACCTGTACGCCAACACGCTCAGCCGGCCCGAGGGCCCCAGCCGCGAATTCATGGGCAAGGCAGCGCCGTTCACCGGGCTGGACGACCCCGCGCTCGCCGCCACCTTGTCGGAAGCGGGGGTGATCCGGCTCCACGACGAGGCCGAACTCGCGCAGGGCGGCTATGCCGCGTTCGACGCGACACGTTACCGCGCAGGCGACCTGACGCCGGTGTATTTCGGCTCGGCGCTCAAGGATTTCGGCGTCGCCGAGCTGATCGCCGCACTCGCCGACTTCGCGCCTTCCCCACGCCCGCAACCCGCCGAGCCTGCGCCGGTCTCGCCTGAAGGCAGCGAAGTCACCGGCTTCGTCTTCAAGGTCCAGGCCAACATGGACCCCAACCACCGCGACCGGATCGCGTTCATGCGATTGTGCTCGGGCGTCTTCAAGCGCGGGATGAAGCTCACCCCCTCGGGCAGCGCGAAACCGATCGCGGTCCATTCGCCGATCCTGTTCTTCGCGCAGAACCGCGAGCTGGCGGACGAGGCGTTTCCAGGCGACATCATCGGCATTCCCAACCACGGCACGCTGCGCGTCGGCGACACCTTGTCGGAGCGCAACGACGTCCGTTTCACCGGCCTGCCCAATTTCGCGCCCGAAATCCTGCGCCGCGTCGTGCTGAAGGACCCGACCAAGACCAAGCAGTTGCGCAAGGCGCTCGACGACATGGCCGAGGAAGGCGTGACCCAGGTTTTCTATCCCGAGATCGGATCGAACTGGATCATCGGCGTCGTCGGCCAATTGCAGCTGGAGGTTCTGCTCAGCCGCCTGGATGCCGAGTACAAGGTCGCCGCCGCGCTGGAGCCCGCCCCCTTCGACACCGCGCGCTGGGTGTCGGGCGAGACCGCCGATCTCAAGGCGTTCACCGACATCAACCGCTCGGCCATGGCGAAGGACCGCGACGGCAACCCGGTGTTCCTCGCCAAGAGCGCCTGGGAAGTGGGCTATATCGCCGACCGCTACAGCAAGGTGACGTTTGCGGCGACACGCGAGCGCTAATCCACCCAGTCTTTACGCAACGGCTTGACCGCGAACGCCATCAGCACGCCCGCGAGGAGATAGAGCACCAGCCCGCTCAGCATCGCGTAGCGCAACGATTCGTCGCCGAACGACGCCTTCATCGCCTCGGACAGCGCGCCCAGCACCAGCGTCCCCGCCCCCAGCCCGATCAGATTGTTGATGAGCAGGAACGTCGCGCTCGCGGTCGCGCGCATATGGGCAGGGACGAGGTGCTGGATCGCCGCGTTGACCGGCGCCAGCCAGACGTAGACCAAGGCCTGCGGGATCAGGAAGAAGGCGAACGCCGCGGTGGTCGAATGCGACAGGATGCCCGCGGCGAACAGCGGGACCGCGATCCAGAAGCACACCGCGGGCAGCTTCGCATATGCACCCCTGTCGCGCCGCCCGAGCGCGTCGCCGGCGAAGCCGCCGGCCAGCACCCCTGCCACCCCGCCGATCAGCAACAGCGCGCCGTAGAAGCGCCCGGTTTCGATCAGGTCGAGCCCGAACGACCGCTTCATCAACGACGGCAGCCAGAAGGCGAGGCCATAGCCGAGCATCGAGCTCGATGCCGCGCCGAAGCTGAGGAACCAGAAGCTCGGCTTGCGCGCCAGGATGCCGAAGACGTGCGCTATGGGAGCGGCGCCGGCGGGCTGCGGCGGGCGGGCGGGTTCGCGGACAACCAGCGCGAAGACCGGCGCGAGCACGACACCCGCGATGCCGACCGCGTAGAAGGCGGTGCGCCAGTCGATCGCCTGCGCGATCCAGCCGCCCGCCATCACCCCCGCCGCCGAGCCGAGCGGGATGCCGAGCGAATAGATGCCGAGCGCGCGGGCGCGGCGCCCCGCGGGGAAATAGTCGGCGATCACCGCATAGGATGGCGCCACCCCGCCCGCTTCGCCGACACCCACGCCGACGCGGCACAGGAACAGCTGCCAGAAGCCGGTCGCCGCGCCGCACAGCGCGGTGAACGCGCTCCACACCGCAAGGCTGAGGGTGATGACGCGGGTGCGGCTGGTGCGGTCGGCGCGCCATGCCAGCGGGATCGCCAGCGTGGAATACAGCAGTGCGAACGCCAGGCCGCCGAGCGCGCCCAATTGGGTATCGGTGAGCCCGAGATCGGCCTGGATCGCAGGGGCTAGGATGCCGAGAATCTGTCGGTCGACGAAGTTGAAGGTGTAGACCAGCAGCAGCATCGCGAGGACGATCCCGCGGTAGCGGGAGGTGGGATGCGTCATAGCCGTCATGTCGAGTGCTCCCAGCCTCTGGCCCTGGCCATCACCCCGCGCTCCCACTTCTTCGTGCTCGGGTTGAACGAAGAAGCTGGACCCCGGCTCAAGGCCGGGGCGACGATCCGGCGCTTGAAGCACCGGATCGTCAGAACTTCGCCGTGAACGTCGCGAACACCTGGCGCGGGTTGCCGTAATAGGCGGTCAGGGTGCCTTCAGCGCCCAGCGTCGGAATCAACTTGCCGGTCGTCGCGTTGCGGTTGAAATTGCCGGTGTCCGGGTTCTGGCTCAGGAAATTGTAGCCCGAGACGATATATTCCTTGTCGGTCAGGTTCTTGCCGTGGACACCAAGCGAAAAGCGTTCGTCGAAGTTGTAGACGATATTTGCGTCGAACAATCCGTAGCCGGGCTGGTCGAGGCCGGGCGTGCGCAGCTCGAATTGCTGCGTCCTGCTGCGGTAGGACAGCGTCGCGCTGACGTCGAGCGAGCCTGCGCCCACCGGTGCGCTATAGGCCAGCGTCTCGCTGAACGTCCATTTGGGGGTGTTCTGAAACGCGCGGTTCGCCGCGACGTTGAGCCCGCGGGCGTCGATGAACGTCTTGTACTTGGCGTCGATGTAGCCGAGCGTGCCGGCAAAGCTGAGGCGATCGCCCCCCACCAGACCGCCGCGCGCGATCGTTGCGTTGACCTCCGCCTCCGCGCCGTTGATCCGGGCGCGGCCCGCATTGGTGGTCACCCCGACGAAGGTCTGCTGACCGTTGACCAGCTGCCCGACCGAGCCGGGGATCTGGACGTCCTGATAGGTCGCGTGGAACCCCGCCAGCGCCAGCGTCACCGCACGGTCGAACAGCGCGGCCTTGTAGCCGATCTCGTAGCTGTTCACCGTCTCGGGGTCGAAATCGAGGAAGTCGTATTGCTCCTGGTAGCTGCGCACGCCGTCGCGGTTGCTGTCGGGCGCCAGCGTCGACTGGCCACGCGGATCGAAGCCGCCGCCCTTGAATCCCTTCGAATAGCTTGCGTACAGCGTGTGATCGGGTGTCGGCTTGAAGCTGACGCTCGCACGCGGCGTGAACTTCCTGAAGTTCGCGGTGCCGCGGAAGTCGGAGGTCGGCGCGCCGAAAATGGTGCCGTTGCCGCCGAAATAGGGCGATCCACCGTTGATGTAGGTCGCGCGGAAGATCGTCGCGGTGCGATCGTCCCAGGTGTAGCGTCCGCCCGCCGATACGCTGAACACGGGTGAGACATCGTAGGTGAAGTCGCCGAACACCGCGACCGTGTCGGTGTAGACGTTGCCGAAGGTCAGCGCGGTGAGGCTGCGGATCGCCGCGGCGGGGATGCCGGGTAGCCGTACGTCGAACACCGTGCGTGCCGACGCATCGAGATAGTAGAGGCCGACCAAGCCGTTGAACTTGCCCGTGTCGACGAGCGCCTGGACCTCCTGGCTGAACTGCTTGTTGTTGTAGAAGGCGGGCACGTCGACATCGACCGCGGGGAGCGCATCGAAGTCGATCGGCGAGGCGGAATCGTCCTTGCGCCAGCCGGTGATCGAGCGGACGGTCAGATAGTCGCTGGGCTTGGCCTCGGCATATAGCGAGCCGCCGTAGGCCTTCACCTGCTGCCTGGGGCTCACCAGCCCGCCGCGGCTGTCGAACACGTCGCGGAGCACCGGCGCGCCGCTCGCAAGCCCGGCGATGACGCGGTGGCCGCCGCGCGGGTTCGACTTGTCTTTCGTGTAATCGCCCGAGAAGCGCAAGAAGAGTCGATCGGAGGGCTCGATCTGGAGCGTGCCGCGCGCCGCCCAGATGTTCTTGTTGTAGTTCTCCTGCCCCGTCGTCAAATTGTCGCCGAAGCCGTCGCGGGTCAGCCGCGCCAGCGCGCCACCGATCTTGACCGCGCCGCCGCCGATCGGGACGGAGCCGCTGACGACGCCATCGGCCTGGTTGTACGTGCCGTAGCTGCCGCGCACCCGCAGCGTCGGGTCGTCGCCGAGCCTGCGCGTCACATACTTGACCGCACCGCCGATCGTGTTGCGGCCGTACAGCGTGCCCTGCGGGCCACGCAGCACCTCGATCCGCTCGACGTCGTAGATGTCCAGAACCGCGGCCTGCGGACGATTGAGGTAGACGTCGTCGAGGTAGATGCCGACCCCGGCCTCGAACCCGGCGACCGGGTCTTGCTGGCCGACGCCGCGGACGAAGGCGGTGAGCGTCGAATTGGTGCCGCGCGATGTCTCCAGCGTGACGTTGGGGGTGACGTTCGACAGGTCGGTGACGTCGATCGCGCCATTCGCCTCCAGTTGCGCGCCGGTGAAGGCGGTGATCGCGATCGGCACGTCGAGCAAGGATTCCTCGCGGCGGCGCGCGGTGACGACGATGTCCTGTGGGTTCTGGGTCGCGGCATCGGCGAAGGTATTGTCGTCGGACTGCGCCTGGGTCGGCGTCGGCGCGCCCTCGACTTGCGCCCACGCAGGCGTCGCGATCAGCGCGGCGGCGGCGCTGCCGATGTTCAGAACCATGCGCGCGGACGTAAATGCCATGTTACCCTCCCCTATGGCGCCGCCCGGTTCCCCCGGCTTGTGCGCTCGTTGCGACCGCTATACTGAAACATGAACCGGGTTTCAACTTCGGAAATGCAGGGGAGGTGGGATGGCCGACGGGTCAGCAGCCAATGCCGACAAGGTACCGCGTACCGAGCGCGGGCGGCGGACGCTGCGCGCGATCCTGGATGCAGCGGCCGGCGAGTTCGGCGCGCGCGGCTTCCACGACGCGTCGATCGGCGGGATCACCCGCGCAGCGGGCGTCGCGGCGGGCACCTTCTACACCTATTTCGATTCCAAGGACGCGGTGTTCCGCGCGCTTGTCGCCGACCTCTCCGCCCGCGTCCGCGACCACGTCGCCCCCGCCATCCGTGCCGCGCCCGACCAGATCGCGGCCGAGCGTGCGGGTCTCGCCGGCTTCATCGCGTTCGTGCGTGCACACAAGGAAATCTACCGGATCATCGACGAGGCCGAATTCGTCGACCCCGACAGTTTCCGCGAGCATTACGCCACCACCGCCGAACGCATCGCGCAACGGCTTGCCGTGGCGGCGCAGCGCGGCGAGGTGCGCGGCGACGTGTCGGAGGTCCACGCCTGGGCGATCATGGGGATGAACGTGTTCCTGGGGCTGCGTTACGGCGTGTGGGACGACGACCGGGCAGTGGAGGACATCGGCGACACCGTGGCGGACTTCCTCGCGCACGGGCTGGCGCCTACCACAACACGCCCTTGACCGGCTGCAGCGGCTCGGGCGCGCTGTCTCCGATCGCCTGGAGCAGGTCGATCTCGATTGTCCGGCACATCGCGCTCAGCGGCACGTCGTGGACGGTGTTGGCGAACGGATCGACCAGATCGTCGCCGATCCTGAGCACCGCCAGGAACATCAGCCCGGCGACCGTCGAGCCCAGCGGCGTTGCGAAGCCCAGCGTCTCGACCAGGCCGATCGGCAGCAGCACGCAGAACATGTGGGTGAACAGCGTCGGGAAGAAGCGGTATTGGGCGGGCAGCGGCGTGTTCTTCAGCCGCTCCATGCCGCCTTGCGCGTTGGCGATATCGACCAGCACGCTTTCCAGTTGCGTTTGCTGGATCGTGTCCAGCCAGCCCGCGCGCACCGCATCCGCGATCCGCCGCCCGGTGCCGTCGACCAGACCGTTGGCGATATTGGTCCGCGCCAGCGCGGGCTCGGCCTCGCCGTGCGACAGGAAGCGCAGGACCTGCGCGTCGACGGGCTGGCGCCGGAGCTGGCAGCGCAGCGCGTTGGCATAGGCGATCTGGCGCAGCACGATCGTCCGCTTGAGGTCATGCGCGTGCGGTTCGGGCAGGAAGTTGCGCGCGGCTCTCGCCAGGCTGCGCGAGGCGTTGATCATCGCGCCCCAGAGCGTCCGCCCCTCCCACCAGCGCTGGTACGCCGAGTTGCTGCGGAAGCCGAGGAACAGCGCCAGTGCGGTGCCGAACAGCGTCAGCGGCAGTTCGGGCGCATGGAACGGCAGCCGGTAGTAGACGATCGTCACCGCCACGTCCCATACGAACAGCGCGGCGAGCGGGCGCCAGACCTCGGCGACGATGTGGCGGAACCGCGGGACCGCGGCGACGATCATCCGACCAGAGCCCGGTCGCGCAAGCCTCGCCATACCCGCACTGCCTGCACCGTCTCGGCGACATCGTGGACACGGAGCAGTTGCACCCCCGCCTCCATGCCCTTCATCGCCAGCGCCAGGCTGCCGCCGAGCCGCTCGGCGACCGGCGCTTCGTTGGACAGCGCGCCGATCATCCGCTTGCGGCTGGCGCCGAGCATCACCGGGCAGCCGAGACCGTGGAACGCCGCCAGCGCGTTGACGAGCGCAAGGTTGTCGGCGAGCGTCTTGCCGAAGCCGATGCCGGGATCGACCGCGATCCGGCTGCGATCCACGCCCGCGCTCGCGACCATGTCGACGCGCGCCTCCAGCCAGGCGAACACCTCGCCGACGACGTCGCGGTAGCCGCCCTTCGCGTGCCCGCCGGTCTTCGGATCGGGCGAGTGCATCAGGACGACCGGGCAACAGGCCTTCGCCACGACGTCGAGCACGCGGTCGTCCCAGAGCAGCGCCGAGACATCGTTGACGATTCCCGCCCCCGCCGCCAGCGCCGCCTCCATCACCGCGGCCTTGCGCGTGTCGACCGAAACAAGCGTCCCCGCGCCGGCAAGCCGATCGATCACCGGCACGACCCGCGCGATCTCGTCGCCTTCCCACACCGCTGTGGCCCCGGGCCGGGTCGATTCGCCGCCGACGTCGATCAGCGCGGCGCCGTGTGCGGCCATGTCGACCCCCGCCGCCGCGGCGCCGTCCGCATCGCCCGGGTGCTTGCCGCCGTCCGAAAAGCTGTCGGGGGTGACGTTGAGGATGCCCACGACCTGCGGCTGGTCGAAGCGCAGCGTCCGTGCGCCCACCGTCCAGGCGGTGCGCGGCGCGGTGAAGCGCGCATGGAGCGTCGCGGCGCGCTCGCCCAGCGCCGCAACCTGCGCGACAGGCACCGTCCAGCGCCGCTCGCCCTCGACGACGTCATACGCGGCGTACCACAGCATCCCGGCCGCCAGCCGCGCGACGCTCCCGTCCTCGCGCCCGACCGGAGTCGCGACGAACTGCGCGGGGGTGAGATACAGGGTCAGACCGGATCCCTCACGGTTGCGTCGCCAGCAGATAGGTCTGGCGCAGCGTGTCGACAGGCGCGAGACCGCCCGCACCCTCGTGATGCCAGAAGGTCCAGCCGTTGCACGCGGGCGCACCCTGAAGCGTGGCGCCGAGCTTGTGGATCGATCCGGTGTGACCGCAGTCGCTCAGCAGCGATCCGTCGGCGCGCACCGTCGCACGCCAGCGGCGCTTGGCGTCGGTCAGCACCGCGCCGGGGGTCAGATAGCCGGTTTCGACGATCGTCCCGAAGGCGACCTTGGGCTGGCTGCGCGGGCTCTGCATCGTGCGCAGCGCCGATTCGTCGAGCGGCAGCGCGGCGGCGATCCGCTCCTGCGCCGCCGCGATATAGTCGTCCTCGCGCTCGATGCCGATCCAGCGGCGGCCGAGCCGCTTGGCGACCGCGCCGGTCGTCCCGGTGCCGAAGAACGGGTCGAGCACGACATCCCCCGCCTGGGTGCAGGCGAGCAGGATGCGGTAGAGCAAAGCCTCGGGCTTCTGGGTCGGATGGACCTTCACCCCGTCCTTCTTCAGCCGCTCGGGCCCGCCGCACACCGGAAAGTCCCAGTCGCTGCGCATCTGGAGCTCGTCGTTCAGCGTCTTCATGCTGCGATAATTGAAGGTGTAGCGCGCCTTCTCGCCCATCGACGCCCAGATCAATGTCTCATGCGCGTTGGTGAAACGGGTTCCCCGGAAATTGGGCATCGGATTGGCTTTGCGCCAGACGATGTCGTTGAGGATCCAATAGCCCAGGTCCTGCACCGCGGCGCCGACGCGAAAGATGTTGTGGTAGCTGCCGATCACCCAGAGCGTACCGTCGTCCTTGAGGATGCGCTTCGCTTCGGCCAGCCAGGCGCGGGTGAAGGCGTCATAGTGTTTCAGGCTGTCGAACTTGTCCCAATCGTCGGTCACCGCATCGACGTGGCTGCCGTCGGGGCGGAACAGCTCGCCGCCCAATTGCAGATTGTAGGGCGGGTCGGCGAAGATCATGTCGACCGATTTGGCGGGCAGCGCGCGCATCGCCGCGATGCAGTCGCCGCGGATGATGGTGTCGAGCGGCAGCGCGGGCACGCCGGACGCCTGAGGAGACGCCTTCGCTTTCGCCGCGCGCGGTCGCGCGATCGTGTCGGTCAGCCCCATCGTTCCCCCCTGCTCGGGTGCTGAAATCGCGGCAGATGCCGGACTCCGTCAAGCGATCATTGGTTAACGATCGGCGTGAAGATCGGGTTAACGCCGCAGCCGCGCCGGTTCGCGTCCCAGATATTGAGTCTGCTTCGTGCGGTTGACTCAAGCCCTAGCGGTGTGGCCCGAAAGACTCACAAGGCGAGAACCCACTGCGCGACCGGGGCGAAGCTGCGGCGGTGAAGCGGCGAGGGCCCGTGTTCGCGCAGTGCCGCAAGGTGCGCCGCGCAGCCATAGCCCTTGTTGGAGTGCCAGCCGTAAGCGGGGTGCGATTCGGCATGCGCGATCATGATCTGGTCGCGGGTGTGCTTGGCGACGATCGAGGCGGCGGCGATCGACAGCGATTTGGCGTCGCCGCCGACGATCGCGGTCGATTCAAAGGTCCAGCGCGGCAGGCGGTTGCCGTCGACCAGGACGTGGCCGGGCGCGCAGCCTAACGCTTCCACCGCGAGCGTCATCGCCTTCATCGTCGCCCAATAGATGTTGAGCCGGTCGATCTCGTCGGCCTCGACGATGCCGACGCCGACGTGCGCGCAATCGCGCAGGCGGCCGTGGAGGCGCGCGCGCTCCGCGGCGGAAAGCTTCTTGGAATCGTTCAGGCCCCGCGGCACGCCCTTGGGCGGCAGGATCACCGCGGCGGCGACGACCGGCCCGGCAAGCGGACCGCGCCCCGCTTCGTCGACTCCTGCCACGGGAGCGAGGCAGAGGCGCTCGTGTTTTAGAGAGGGCACGCGCCCGGCCATTCCTCGGCATCCTGATATTCGTGAACGTATTGCTGCCCCATAGGGCCGTGTCCCGCGCCCAAGCCCGGTGCTTCGAGGATCGCGAGCCGGACGAAGCGCACTGCGACCTCGAAGGCGTCGCCAATAGGATAGCCCCAGCCCAGCGCCGTCGCCAGTGCGCTTGCAAAGGTGCAACCGGTGCCGTGGGTCGAGTCGGTGTCGAAGCGTTTGCCCTCCAGGCTGCGCAATTGCTCGCCGCTGGGCGAGAAAAGGCGATCGGTCAGGTAATAACCGTCGCCATGCCCCCCTTTCTCGATCAGGTGGCAGCCATGCGACAGCACCGCGTCGCGACCGCCCAATGCGCGCAGCTCGGGAAGGTTTGGAGTAACGACGGAAGCGAGCCGCATGATCCGTTCGAAGCCGGCGATCGTCTCCGCATCGGCGAGGTTGGCTCCGCTGGTCGCGATCATCACGGGATCGAACACCACCGGCGCGTCGACCTGCTCCAGCCAGTCGGCGGTAACTTGCGCGATCGCCGGAGAGCCGAGCATCCCGATCTTGACCGCATCGAACCCGATGTCGCCGACCACCGCGTCGATCTGCGCCCGCACGATCTCGGGCGGAACGAGGTGGACGGCGTGGACTCCCACCGTGTTCTGCGCCGTGATCGCGGTTATCGCGGTCATGGCGTGGCCGCCGAGCGCGGACACTGTCTTGATGTCCGCCTGGATGCCCGCGCCGCCGCCCGAATCGGATCCGGCGATGATCAGGATGCGCGGCGTGACGCGCTCGGTGGGATCGCTGGTGTATGGCACCCGCTCAGCCTTTTAAGCGTCGCACGGCGGACGCCGGGTTCGCCTTCAGCGCTTTGCCCAGCCGCGTCGGCCGGTCGAGCAGCTCGCCGCCGCAATTGGGGCAGCGTTCGTCGAGCGCATCGGCGCATTCCGCGCAGAAGGTGCATTCGAACGAGCAGATGAACGCGCCGCCCTTTTGCGGCGGCAGGTCCGCGCCGCAGCGCTCGCAGTCCGGGCGCATCTCCAGCATCAGGCCGCCGCCCGTACCGCGTCGCACACCGAATCGACCAGGCGCTCCACCTGCTGGGCGTCGTCGCCTTCGGCCATGACGCGGATCACCGGCTCGGTGCCCGAGGGGCGGATCAGCAAGCGGCCGCGGCCCGCCAGTTCGCTCTCGGCGGCGGCGATGGCGTCCTTGACGCCGCTCGCCTCCAGTGGCTTGCCACCCGAGAAGCGCACGTTCTTGAGCAATTGCGGGAGCGGCTCGAAGCGGTGGAGGACTTCGCTGGCCGGCGCTCCCGCGCGCTTGACCTCGGCGAGGATCTGGAGCGCCGCCACCAGCCCGTCGCCGGTCGTCGCATAGTCGCTGAGGATGATATGCCCCGATTGCTCGCCACCGACATTGTAGCCGCGCGAGCGCATGGCCTCGAGCACGTGACGGTCGCCGACCGCGGTGCGGACGAGGCCCAGGCCCTGCGCCGCCAGATGCCGCTCCAGCCCCAGGTTCGACATGACGGTGGCGACCAGCCCTCCACCCGCCAGCCGCCCGGCGCGTGCCCAAGCCGCGGCGATCGTCGCCATCAACTGGTCGCCGTCGACCACCGTGCCGTGTTCGTCGACGACGATCAGCCGATCGGCGTCGCCATCGAGCGCGATGCCGATGTAGGCGCCGCTGGCGACCACCGTTTCGGACAGCGTCTGCGGCGCGGTCGATCCGACGCGGTCGTTGATGTTGGTGCCGTTGGGATCGACCCCGATCGACACGAGCGTCGCGCCGAGTTCCCACAACGCCGATGGCGCGACCTTGTACGCGGCGCCGTTTGCGCAATCGATCACGACCTTCAATCCGTCGAGCCGCAGGTTCTCGGGGAAGGTCGATTTGGCGAAGTGGATATAGCGCCCCTGCGCGTCGTCCACGCGCCGCGCGCGGCCGATGCCCTTGGCCGGGGCGAGAACCGTTTCGCCGTCGATCAGCGCCTCGATCGCGGCTTCGGCGTCGTCGGACAGCTTGAAGCCATCGGGACCGAACAGTTTCAGGCCGTTGTCGGCGAACGGATTGTGGCTGGCCGAGATCATCACGCCCAGGTCGGCGCGCATCGACTGGGTCAGCATCGCCACCGCGGGGGTCGGCATCGGCCCGACCATCACCACGTCCATGCCGACGCTGGTGAACCCCGCGACCAGCGCCGATTCGAGCATATAGCCCGACAGCCGCGTGTCCTTGCCGATCACCACCCGGTGGCGGTGGTCGCCGCGCAGGAAGTACGCGCCCGCCGCCATCCCGACCTTCATCGCCATCGCCGCGGTCATCGCGCCGGTGTTGGTCAGCCCGCGGATGCCGTCGGTGCCGAAATATTTTCTTGCCATCGCGCCTGGTTCTCGTGGGTTAGGCGCTGACGATTAGCGCCAAACACTGGAACACGCGAGCATGTCGCAACCGACCCGTATCCTCCTCTCGCTCGTCGCCGGCTTGATCGGCGGCATCCTGGTCGCGCGGGCCAGCGCCGGGGCGGCCGAGATCGGCATCCTGATCGCGCAGCCGGTCGGCACCGCGTGGCTCAACGCGCTGCAGATGACGGTCATCCCGCTGGTCGTGTCGCTGCTGGTCACCGCGGTCGCCTCCACCGCCGAAGCCGCGAGCGCGGGCAAGCTGGCCAGCCGGACCATCGCGTTCACGCTGGTGCTGCTGACGATCAACGTGACCGTGTCGGCACTGGTCACGCCGCTGATCCTCGACGCGGTGCCGATCCCCGGAGAGGCGGCGCAGGCACTGCGCGCCGCGCTGGTCGGCGTCCCCGCGGTTCAGGCGCCGCCCGCGATCGCCGATCTGTTCGCCGCAACGATCCCGACGAACGTGTTCGCTGCGGCCAGCAACGGCGCCTTGCTGTCGCTGATCGTCTTTACCCTCGTTTTCGCCTTTGCGCTGACCCGGATCGAGGCGGGTGGCCGCGCGCAGGTTGTCGCGCTGTTCGCCGCGATCCGCGACGCGATGCTGGTGGTCGTCGGCTGGGTGCTGTGGCTGGCGCCGGTCGGCGTGTTCGCGCTCGCCTTTCTGGTCGGCGCGCGCGCGGGGAGCGCGGCGTTCGGGGCGCTGGTCCATTACATCGCGACGATTTCGGTCATCGGCATCGTGGTGACGATCGTCGCGTACGTGATCGCCGCGGCCGCCGCACGCGTGCCGATCGCCCGCTTCGCGCGCGCGGCGCTCCCTGCGCAGGCGTTCGCGGTGTCGACCCAGTCGTCGCTGGCGACGCTGCCTGCGATGCTGAAGGCAGTGACCGAGATGGGGGTGCCGCGCGCCGCCTCGGGCGTGACGCTGCCGCTGGGCGTCGCGATGTTTCGCGCGACCCAGCCCGCGATGAACATGGCCATCGCCATCTACATCGGCCGCTGGTTCGGGGTAGAGGTGCCGGTGGCGGCGATCGCGGCGGGGGTGCTGGCCGGGGTCGTGACCTCTTTGGGCTCGATCAGCCTGCCGAGCCAGATCACCTTCTTCGCCTCGGTCGCGCCGATCGCCTCGGCGCTGGGCGTACCGCTGGCGCCACTCGGGCTGCTGATCGCGGTGGAGACGATCCCCGACATCTTCCGCACGCTGGGCAACGTCACCAGCAACCTGGCGCTGACCGCGGTCGTCACCCGCGATCAGCCGGGGGAGGCGCCCGCCGGGCGTCCAGCCTGATCTCCTTATTTGCCAAAGCCCGTTCGTGCCGAGCCCTTCGACTGCCTGGCAAGGCAGGCGCTCAGGAAAGCATCGGTCCTTGGCCATGCCCTTCGACTTCGCTCAGGGCGAACAGAGCCTAGATGCAGCCCACCACGAAATACATGCGCTGTCGCTTTATTGAACCCCGTGCATCCACTTCTTGAGAAGCGGGGAGATCAGCAGCAGGAACGCGCCGATCCCGGCGGACACCAGCCCGATCGTCCAGAACACGCCGTTGTAGGTGTCCAGGCTGACCTTGAGGTTGGTCACCTGCCCGCCGACCGTCTCGACGCTCGCCACCTGCGCCACCACGCCTGCAACGTACTGCGCAACCGAGATGGAGAGGAACCACACCCCCATCATCAGCCCGACGACCCGCGCGATCGACAGCTTGGTGATCATCGACAGCCCGACCGGCGAGATGCACAGTTCGGCGACAGAATGGATGAGGTAGAGCCCGGCCAGCCACCAGATCGCGACCTTGAAGTCCGCGCCGGCGAACTGCCCGCCCCAGACGAGGAACAGGAAGCCCAGGCCGACCCCGATCAGCGCCACCCCGAACTTGATGGGGATGCCGGGCTCGACGCCGCGCCGCGCCAGGCTGGTCCACAGCGCCGCCATGATCGGCGCGAAGATCACGATGAACGCGGCGTTGAAGAACTGGGTCTGCCCCGCCGAGATCGAGAACAGCCCAAACACGCTGAGATCGGTGTTGCGATCGGCGTAGAGCGTCAGGCTCGACCCCGCTTGCTCGAACAATGTCCAGAACACGACGTTGAACACGACCAGCACCATCGCCGCGCACATCATCTGGAACTCCCGGCGGCTCCCTTTCAGGAACGACCAGATCAGGATCCCGGGCACGCCGAGCAGGAAGGTGCCGAACAGCAATTTGCCCATCAGCGACAGCGACACGATGTAGCCGACGATCCCCGATCCCGGCACCGGCTCGGGCGCGTTCATGAGGTTGACGAACAACAGGTAGAACAGCGGCACGCCCAAGGTCGCCGCGGCGAAGATGCCGAGCGCGGGGTCCCTGCCGGAATTTGGGCCCGTCCGCACCGGCGGCTCGCCGTAGCCGCTCAGCTTGCCCTGGTCGAACTGGATCAGCGCGAACGACAGCAGCATGCCGATCGCCGCCAGCCCGAACCCCGCCCACCAGCCGACCGCGGTCGCCAGGAACGGGCACAGGATCTGCGATCCCAGCGAACCCAGGTTGATCCCCATGTAGAAGATCGTGAAGCCGGTATCGCGGCGGCGGTCGCCGGTGGCGTACAGCTCGCCCACCATCGTCGAGATGTTGGGCTTGAAGAAGCCGTTGCCGACCGAGACGAGGCACAGCGCCAGCAGCATGACGGTGACGTAGAACGGGCTGCGGGTCGCGTCCGACACGAACCCCTGCGGCGCGACATGGCGCGCGACCGAACCGTCGGCGGCCAACAGGTCGACCGATTTGTCGTCGTTGCCCTTAATCCTGAGCTGGCGCGCGCCGTCGACGACGTAGCGCATCTCGGTGCCGCCCTGCTCGACGACCTGGACCTGATAGCGCTGGCCGTCGATCGTCGCGAACGGGACCGAGGTCTGCCCGCCGAAGCACAAGGTGAAATAGCCCAGGCTCATCATGAGCGCGCCGAATTTCACCGCGCGCTTGGAGCCGAGATACTGGTCCGCGAGATAGCCGCCGATCAGCGGTGTCAGATAGACCAGCGCGGTGAAGCCCCCGTACAGCCCGGTCGCCTGGCGATCGCCGAAGATGAAATGCTTGGTCAGGTACAGCGTCAGCAGCGCGCGCATGCCGTAATAGCCGAACCGCTCCCACATCTCGGTGGTGAACAGCCGCGCGAGCTGGCGCGGGTGGCCGAACCACGTCGCCTCCGAAGCAGGATTGACGTGGCTGATGTCGGGCTCGGCGCGCGCGTCCGCGGTCGGGGTGTCCACCATGTCTCGTACGCTCCCTGATACAGGCCCGCCGTCGTGATGCGGCGGGTTGGATGGCGCGCAACCTAGCGCCCGTTGTAAATAGCGCAACGGGGGCGCTACGTGGCGCGATGTTCAACGATCTCTCCTCCCCGCTCACCGCCCTGGCCACCCGCCGATCGGGCAAGCCGCGCGACCTCGTGGCGCCCGCACCGGATGCCGCGCAGCTCGCCGCCATCCTGCGGATCGCGGCGCGCACCCCCGATCACGGCAAGCTCGCGCCGTGGCGTTTCGTCGTGGTCGACGATCGCGACGCGCTGTCGACGGTGCTCCAGGATGCGTACCGGGCCGAGCGGCCCGAGGCCAAGCGGATCGAGCTGGACGCGATGGACCAGTTCGCGCGGCAGGCCCCGGCGCTGGTCGTCGTGCTGTCGAGCCCCAAGCCGGAAAGCCACATCCCTTTGTGGGAGCAGGAGCTGTCGGCGGGCGCGGTGTGCATGAACCTGCTCCACGCCGCGCACGCGCACGGCTTCGCAGGGGGCTGGCTGACCGGCTGGCCGAGCTACTCGGACCGGGTGCGCGACGCCTTCGGCCGGGCGCCCGAGCGGATCGCCGGGTTCATGTTTCTCGGCACGCCATCGCGCGACCTGGACGAGCGGCCCCGCCCCGACATGGCACGAATCGTCGCGCACTGGCCAGGCTGAAGACTCGACAAAAGGGCCATATGGTGTACGATAACACCATGACAGCCCTGAACAGCGAGGACAGCCCGGTCTACATCCGCCTGCGCAGTGGCATTTCGGCAGCGATCCTGCGCGGCGAGTATCGCGCGGGCGACCAGCTTCCCTCGGTGCGCGCGCTCGCCGCCGAGCATGGCGCCAACCCGCTGACAGTGGCGAAAGCCTATCAGAGCTTCCAGGACGACGGTTACGTCGAGGTGCGCCGCGGCGTCGGCATGTTCGTGCTGGCAGGCGCGGCGGAACGGCTGCGGGTGGCCGAGCGCGACCTGTTCGTGAACACCCAATGGCCGCGCATCCGCGATCACATCGCGCTGCTCGGGCTCGATGCGGAGGAATTGCTCGAGCGCCAGCCGGGCTGAACCCGGACGCCGACGTCTATCCCTCCAGCACCCGCGCGCGCCGCCGCTGGACCGAGCTGCCGATCCCCAATGCCTCGCGATATTTCGCCACGGTCCGCCGCGCGATGTCGAAGCCCTTGGCGTTGAGCCGCTCGACCAGCGTGTCGTCGGACAGGATCTTCGCCCCCTCGCCCTCGATCAGCCCCCGGATCGCGTTCTTCACCGCCAGCGCAGATACCGCGTCGCCGCCATCCGCCGACGCGATCGCGCTGGTGAAGAAGTATTTCAGCTCGAACACCCCGCGCGCGCAGCTCAGGTACTTGTTGCTGGTCACCCGGCTGACGGTCGATTCGTGCATCTCGATCTGCTCCGCCACCCGCGCCAAGGTCAGCGGACGTAGCGCCGAGACGCCGTGGAGAAAGAACTGCTCCTGCTGCTTGACGATTTCGGTCGCGACCTTGACGATCGTCCGCTGGCGCTGGTCGAGCGCCTTGACCAGCCAGTTGGCGCTGGCCAGGCACTCGCTCAGCCACGCCTTCGACGCCTTGTCCTGCGGCCCCGCCGACAGCTCGTGATAATAGCTCCGGTTGACCAGCACCCGCGGCAGCGTCGCCGCGTTGATCTCGATCGCCCAGCCGGCCTTGGTTTTGGCGATGAACAGGTCGGGGACCACCGTCTGCACCGCCTCGCCGCCATACCGGCAGCCAGGCTTGGGATCGTAGCCGCGCAGTTCGCGGATCATGTCGGCCAGATCCTCGTCGTCGACGTGGCACAGCCGCTTCAACCGCGCGAGGTCGCCGCGCGCGAGCAGGTCGAGGTTGGCGATCAGCTTGGCCATGCACGGGTCGTAGCGATCGGCCTCGCGCGCCTGCAACGCGATGCACTCGGCCAGGTCGCGTGCGCCGACGCCGGTCGGATCGAAGGTCTGGATGACGCCCAGCGCCGCCTCGACGCGAGCGAGCGGCACGTTCAGCCGCGTCGCGACCTCCAGCAAGCCGACGCTCAGATATCCCGCTTCGTCGATCTGATCGATCAGATGCGCCGCCAGCGCCATCTCGGCCGGGCCGAACGCGGTCCCCGCCTGCGCCAGCAGGTGATCGGCCAAGTTGGTGCCCGCCGCCGCGAAATCGTCGATCCCCGGCGCATCCTCGCCGAGCGCGCCGCCGCCGCCGGAACCACCCGTCAGCCCCAGCGCGCCGTCCATCCCCGCGCCGCCATCGGACACGCTATCCTGCTGGTGGCTCTCGGTCGCGTAGTCGACGTCCATTGCGGGTTCTGCGGCATCGCCGCCGCCGGAGATCAGCGTGTCCGCGCTCGCGCGCTCCTCGGGTACTTCCGGCGCCGGCGGCGCGGACCCCTCGATGCCCGCCTCGAGCAGCGGATTGCGCTCGACCTCCTCGGCGATGAACCCCTCGATCTCCAGGTTCGACAGCGCCAGCAGCTTGATCGCCTGCTGCAATTGCGGCGTCATCACCAGCGACTGCGACTGGCGGATGTCGAGGCGCGGGGTGAGGCTCATAAATCCCTCTCCCTCCGGGAGAGGGAGGGAGCGGCGAAGCCGCGGAAGGGTGAGGGTGACGCACGGGGGATGCACTCACCCTCACCCCGCGCCGCTTCGCGGCTTGCCCCTCTCCCGGTGGGAGAGGGGAATAAGGCGAAGCCCCGCCCCATAACTAAAGCGAGAACCCCTCGCCCAGGTACAACCGCCGCACGTTCGCGTCCGCCACTAGTTCCTCGGGCGACCCGGAAAACAGCACTCGCCCATCGTAGATGATGTACGCCCGGTCGACGATCTCCAGCGTCTCGCGCACATTATGATCGGTGATCAGCACGCCGATGTCGCGGCGCTTCAGATCCTTTACCAGATCGCGGATGTCGGCGATCGAGATCGGGTCGATCCCGGCGAACGGCTCGTCGAGCAGCATGATCGACGGGTCCGCCGCCAGAGCGCGCGCGATCTCGGCCCGCCGCCGCTCGCCCCCAGACAGCGCCATCGCCGGCGCGGTGCGCAGCCGGGTGAGCCCGAATTCGTCGAGCAACCGCTCCAATTTGGCCGCGCGCGCCGCCTTGTCGGGCTCGGACAGCTCCAGCACGGTGGAGATGTTCTTCTCGATCGTCAGCCCGCGAAAGATGCTCGTCTCCTGCGGCAGGTAGCCGAGCCCCAGGATCGCCCGCCGGTACATCGGCAGCCCGGTGATATCGTCGCCGTCGAGCAGGATGCGCCCCGAATCGGGTTTGACCAGCCCCATCACCGAATAGAAGCACGTGGTCTTGCCCGCGCCGTTGGGGCCGAGCAGCCCGACGACCTCGCCGCGCGCCACCGACACCGACACGTCCGCCAGCACCACGCGCTTGTCGTACGACTTGGCGATCGACACGACCTGCAGCCCGTGCGCGACCGGCGGCTCGGCGACGGGATCGCCATGCGCATCGGGAACCAGGAGAGTCTCGGCATCCATCGGCAACCGCCTTTGCAAAAGATCGTTACCGAAACCCTAACGGATTACCGGTTGGCAGGAAACATGCATGACGATCGGAGCGGCGAACGGACGCTCAGTTGCGGTTGGGCACCGAAAAAGTGCCGGTCACGCGCCCGCCACGCGACTGCACCGCGCCACCCGCCGCCGCTCCGCCGCCGACCGACGACCCGTCGATCACCGCGCGCCCGGTATCGAGGTTGATCGTCAGCCGCCCGCCGTTGACGGTGTTGCCCCCCTGGGTCAGCGATACCGCGCCGAGCATCGTGATGACCCGGCGGTTGAGGTCGTAGATGCCGTATTGGCTGCGCGCGGTCTGGTCCGGGCGGACCACTGTGACCCCGCCCGACGCATCGAGCCGAGAGACCTGCGGACTGCCGTTCACCACCTGACCCGTATACGCCACCGTCATCCGCGCGGCGTTCAGCGTCATCTCGGCTTGGCGAACCGAGACATTGCCCGCCAGCACCGCGCGGTTCGCCTTGTCCTGCAATTCGATATGGTCCGCGCCGAAATTGATCGGTGCGGCCGAATCGTGACGCGTCTGCCCCGCCGCGGATGCGGCAAACCAAACAACACTCAAGGGTGCAGCAAGCAGGAGCAAAGCAAAAGCGGCGCGCATCGCCGCTATCTCGTCCTTCGCGGCACGATCCGCAAGCGCGCATTGCCGTCCAGCGTCACCGTGCGCTCGGCCAGGTCGGCGTGCATCCGGTCGGCGCTGAACGTCCCCTGCGGCACGACGCCGGTCACCGCGCCGCCGCTGGCGAGCGTGCGCTGCTTCAAATCCACGGTGGCGTCGCGGGTCTGGAGGTCGTAGCCGCCCGCGCCGCGGAAATGCAGCGCGCCGTCCAGCGTCACCTGCTCGCTGTCCATGTCGTAGCGGCCGGTGTTCGCATCCAGCGTCGCCGGCCCGTCGGGCAGCTGGATGGCCGCGGCGAGTTCGGTCAGCTGGACGATCGGCTCGGCCGAGCTGCGCTGCACCGCCGACGCCGCGGTCAGGCGGAACGGCTGGCCCTTGGAGTCCTGTCCGCTGTAGCGCGCCGCCTGGATCTTCAGCCGCTCGTGCGCGATCTCGACCTTGTTCTTGTCGAGCACGAACGACACGTCGCCGCCCGCGGTGAGCGGCGCGGTGACCAGGAACGCCGCCAATACCCCGATCGCGCCGGGCAGCGCGAGGCGTGCAAACGTCATCAGCCGGTCGTGCCGGCTCCCCGGCGCGGCCCACATCTGCCGCGCGGTTCGCACCCGGTGTCCTTGCTCAGACATGGGCGACCTCAGACATGCGCGAAGATGTCGGTCTCGGCCCAGCCCGCGATGTCGAGCGCGGCGCGGTGCGGCAGGAAATCGAAGCACGCCTGCGCCAGTTCGGCGCGCCCCTCGCGCGCCAGCCGCCGGTCGAGCTCGGCGCGCAACCGGTGGAGATAGCGCACGTCGGACGCCGCATATTCCTTCTGCGCATCGCTCAAGGTCGGCGAACCCCAGTCCGACGATTGCTGCGCCTTGGACAGTTCGGTGCCGAGCAGTTCGCGCACCAGCTCCTTCAATCCGTGCCGGTCGGTGTAGGTGCGGATCAGCTTGGACGCGATCTTGGTGCAATAAACCGGTGCCGCGACCACGCCGAGGTAGAATTGCAGCGCGGCGATGTCGAATCGCCCGAAATGATACAGCTTGGTGCGCGCCGGATCGGCGAGCAGCGCCTTCAAATTGGGCGCGGCATAGTCGCTCCCGGCGCGAAATCGCACCAGATGCTCGTCGGCCCCGCCATCGGACAGCTGGACGACGCACAGCCGGTCGCGCGGGGTCAGCAACCCCATTGTCTCGGTGTCGACCGCGATGGCCGCGCCATCGGCGAACAGCCCGGCGGGAATGTCTTCTTCGTGCAAGTGAACCGTCATCGTCGCGGCCCTACAGCGGTCCACGCAATCGCTCAATGGCCGCAGCTGTGCTTTGCACGCAACGAAGATGCCGAACGTGGCGAAATCAAGACGAATTCGTTCGCCGCGGCTTGCAATCTAGGCTATGTCGGCTTTCGAGGCGCAAATTCTTATGCGCCCAGAGCCCGACGTCTGTCGTCCGACGTTTCGGCTTTGATGGGATGGCGGGCGACCCGGGAAGACGAACAGGCATTATGAGTTTCGACAAGGGTGGCCGCGGCAATCGTGGCGGACGTGGGCGCGACAAGCGCGACAGCTTCGGCGGCGGCGATGAGTCCAGTGGCGGCGGCTTCGGCGGTGGCGGCTTTGGCGGCGGTGGCTTCGGTGGCGGCGATCGCTTCGGTGGCGGCGGCAGTGGCGGCTACGGTGGTGGCGGCGGCGACCGCTTCGGTGGCGGCGGCGGCGGTGGTTACGGCGGCGGCGGCGGCGGTGGTGGCGGCTATCGCGGCGGCGGTGGCGGCGGCTTCAGCGGCGGCGGCGATCGTGGCGGCTTCAGCGGCGGTGGCGGCGGTGGCGGCCGCGGCATGCCCCCCCAGGTCGTCGGCGAGGGCACCGGCGTGGTCAAGTTCTTCAACGCGCAAAAGGGCTTCGGCTTCGTCGTCCGCGACGACGGTGCAGAGGACGTGTTCGTTCACATCTCGGCGGTCGAGCAGGCCGGCCTCACCGGCCTGGCCGAGGGTCAGCCGCTCGGCTTCACCCTCGTCGATCGCGGCGGCCGCATCTCGGCGACCGAGCTCAAGATCGACGGCGAGCCGATGGCGGTCACCGACCGCGGTCCGCCGCGCGACCGCGATGCGGGTCCGCGCGACTCGGCGCCCCGTGGCGGCGGCTTCGGCGGCAACGATCGTGGCGGCGACCGCGGCGGCGCGCCGCAGCGCGAGCTGACCGGCGAGAAGGCGACCGGCACGGTCAAGTTCTTCAACGCGATGAAGGGCTTCGGCTTCATCCAGCGCGACGACGGACAGCCCGATGCGTTTGTCCACATCTCGGCGGTCGAGCGCGCGGGCATGTCGAGCCTGAACGAGGGCGATCGCCTGCAGTTCGAGATCGAGGTCGATCGTCGCGGCAAGTATGCCGCGGTCAATTTGGCGCAAGGCAGCTGATCCGGCCGGCTCCGGTCGCATGATCGGAACCGCTGTTCTACGAAGGGCCGGTATCGCCATCGCGATGCCGGCCCTTTGGCTGTCCACACTTGGCGCGCAGCAGGCGCCCGCGACCGTTCCGGACGACATCCCCGTCCTCGCCGCGACCGTCGTCGCGCGCTACCCCCACGACCGCACCGCCTTCACCGAAGGCCTCGCCTGGGCGAATGGCGCGCTCTACGAAAGCACCGGGCTCGAGGGCCGCTCCGAAGTCCGCCGAGTCGCGCTCGACGGGCGGGTCACCGCGCGCGCGACGATCCCGCCCGCGCAATTCGGCGAAGGCCTGGCGGTCTGGCGCGACCAGGTCGTCACGCTGACCTGGCACGACGGCATCGCCCACCGCTGGAATGCGCGCACCCTCAAGCCCGCAGGCACCGCGCGCTATTCCGGCGAAGGCTGGGGCCTGGCCGCGCAGGGCGATACGCTGGCGATGACCGACGGCAGCGCGACGATCAAGTTCTTCGACGCCGCCACCTTCCGCGAGACCCGCCGCGTAAGCGTGACGCTGCGCGGCAAGCCGCTGCGCGAGGTCAACGAATTGGACTATGTCGACGGCGCGCTGCTCGCCAACGTCTGGCACACCCCCTTCCTCGTCCGTATCGATTCCGCAACCGGCAAGGTAACCGCCATCGTCGACCTCCGCCCCCTCGTCGCCGAAATTGCCGCGACCGACCCCGAGGCGGTCGCCAACGGCATCGCTTGGGACGCGAGCAAACGCCGCCTGTTCGTTACGGGCAAATTGTGGCCGACGGTGTTCGAGGTGAAGATCGGCTAAGCGCACCGGTATTTCGAACTCCTCCCCCTCCGGGGGAGGAGTTCGAAAAGTCGACCCGCCAAGGTTCAGAGATTCAGCTGTCACGCGCGCCCGTGGCGTGCTCAATTCCTCCGATGATCGCCCTCCTCCTCCTCGCCGCGCAGGTCGCCGCCCCCACCCCCGCCATAACCACCCGCATCGAGCGCCTGCTTACCCGCACCCCGGTCGTCGACGGCCACAACGATCTCGCCTGGGAAATCCGCGAAACCCAAGCCGCGAAGGTCGAATCGCTCGACCTGACCAAGGACACCAGCGTTCTCCCCCGGCCGCTCCAGACCGACATCGCCCGCCTCCGCAAAGGCCATGTCGGCGGCCAATTCTGGTCGGTGTGGATCCCCGCCGACACGCCGGGCCCGCGCGCGGTCGAAATGACGCTCGAACAGATCGACATCGTCCGCCGCATGGTCGCGGCCAACCCCCGAGACATGGCGCTTGGCCTCACCGCCACCGACGTCCGCCGGATCGCGCGCGAAGGCCGCATCGCCGCGCTGATCGGGGTCGAGGGCGGGCACCAGATCGACGGGCGGCTCTCGGTCCTGCGCCAGTACCGCGCGTTAGGCGTCGGCTACATGACGTTGACGCATGGGCGCAGCCTCGAATGGGCGGACAGTTCCACCGACGCGCCGCGCGCCGGCGGCCTGAGCGATTTCGGCCGACAGGTCGTCGCCGAGATGAACCGCATCGGCATGCTCGTCGACGTCAGCCACGTCGCCGACACGACGATGCGCGCGGTGCTGAGCGTCACCAGGGCCCCGGTCATCGCGTCGCATTCCAGCGCCCGCGCGCTGGCGGACGCGCCGCGCAACATCCCCGACGATCTGCTGGCGGCGATCGGTGCGAACGGCGGCGTGGTGATGGTGAACCTCTACCCCGCCTTCCTGTCGGCCGAGTGGCGCGCCTGGGACGCCGCGCGCACCGCCTTCGCCGCGTCGGCCGGCGTCCCCGCCGACGTCTACGGTCCGCGCTCGCCCGCCCCGCTCGCCGCCTGGGACGCGGCGCACCCGCAGCCGCACGTCACCGTCGCGACCGTCGCCGACCATATCGAGCACGTCGCCAACGTGGCAGGTCACGCGCACGTCGGGCTCGGCGGCGATTTCGACGGCATCAACGGCACCGCACCAGAAGGATTGAGCGGCGTCGATGGCTACCCGCGCATCCTTGCCGAACTCGCGCGGCGCGGCTGGAGCGATGCGGACCTGTCGGCGCTCGCCAGCGGCAACATCCTGCGCGTGATGGATGCCGCCGATGCGGTCGCCCGAAGCATGGCAGCCATGCCGCCGGTGGACGCGACCGCGCGATAACCCACTTGCGATGTTGGACTTTGCCTGCAAGCCGACGGACCGTTCTTTCGCAACCTCAAGACGAACGGGACAGCGGCAACACCGCGCATTGGCCTCACCTTAGCCTCACCTTCCGCGATCGAATCCCGACAGGAATGCCGCGACATTGTCGCCCAGCGCCTCGACCGCATAGCCGCCCTCCATCACGATCGCGGCCGGCCAGCCCCGCGCGGCGATGTCCTCGGCCAGCACCGGGTAATCCGCGGTCGCCAGCGCAAAGTGCGAGATCGGATCGCCCTCCCACGTATCCGCGCCGAAGCTGACCACCAGCATCCCCGGCGCGAACGCCGCGATCGCGTCGAGCGCGCAGGCCTGCGCGGCCCGGAACGCCGCCATCCGCGTGCCGTGCGGCAGCGGCAGGTTCAGCGTCGCACCCGCACCCGCGCCTTCCCCGCGCTCATCGGCATGCCCCCAGTAGAACGGGTAATCGCGCACCGGATCGGCATGGATTGAGGCATAGAATACGTCACCGCGCGCGTCGAAGATGTCCTGCGTGCCGTTGCCGTGGTGATAGTCGATATCGAGGATGGCGACCCGCTCCACCCCCGCATCGCGCATGGCCTGTGCTGCCATAGCGGCGACGTTCAGGTGGCAATAGCCGCCGCAATAATCCGCACCCGCATGGTGCCCAGGCGGACGGCACAAAGCGAACGCCGCCCGTTCGCCGCCCAACACCGCCTGCGCCGCCGCCAGCGCGGTCTGCGCATTGGCATAGGCCGCGCCCCAGGTCTCGGCAGTGATCGGCGTGGTCGCATCGAAGCTGTGCGCGCCGAGCAGCGCATCGACCCGGTTCAGCACTAGCGGCCGCCTCCCGACCACCGGAAAGGCATAAGGGAGCGCCTCGCCCGGCCGTCCTGCCTCTTGCCACAGTGCCGGGATCGCCTTGAGCGCTGCGACATAGGCCGCGGTGTGCACCGCCAGGATCGGCGCCTCGCCGCGATCCTCAGGGATCTCCGCGCCGCCGATTGCACGCAGGATCGTCTCCGCACGCGCGGGCGTCTCGGCATAAGCGGTGAACGCGCCGTTGTGCAGCTCCTGCCGCGGCGCATGGGCCAGTTGCGCGGGATCGAAAAAGCGTTGCATCAATCGGCCTTTCGCGCCGACAGCAGCACCAGCACGCCGGCGATGGCCGACAGCAGCGATCCGGCCAGCACGCCCACCTTCACCTCGTCCGCCAGCGCCGGATCGCCGGGAAAGGCGAGCCCGCCGATGAACAGGCTCATCGTGAAACCGATTCCCGCCAGCAGCGCGACCCCGTACACCTGCCGCCACGACGCGCCCCCCGGCCGCCGCGCGAAGCCGGTTCGCTCGGCAATGGCGACCGCGCCGAGGATGCCTGCCTGCTTGCCGAGGAACAGCGCCGCCGCGATGCCTGCGACCAGCGGATGGCGGATCGTCTCCGGCGCCACCCCCGCCAGCGGCACGCCCGCGTTGGCAAAGGCGAACAGCGGCACCACCGCATAGGCAACCCACGGGTGCAGCGCATGCTCCAGCCGGTGGAGCGGCGAGGTGGCATCGTCGGGCGCGCCGCGCGACCGCGCGACCGGCACCGTCATCGCCGCCAACACCCCGGCCACCGTGGCATGGACCCCCGACAGCAGCATCAGGAACCACAGCAGCGCAAACCCGGCCATATAAGGAGCGAGCCGCCGCACCCCGCGCCGGTTCATCCCCCACATCGCCGCCAGCGTCCCCGCCGCTGCCGCCAGCGCGCCGAAGTCGATCGCGTGGGTGTAGAAGACCGCGATGATCGCCACGGCACCCATGTCGTCGACGATCGCCACCGCGGTCAGGAAGACCTTCAGCGCCACCGGCACCCGCCGCCCGAGCAGCGCCAGGATGCCGACCGCGAACGCGATGTCGGTCGCCGCCGGGATCGCCCATCCCCGCGCCAGCCCCGGCGTCGCGCCCGCGACCACGAGATAGATGATTGCCGGCACCGCCATTCCCGCGATCGCGGCGACGAAC
Organism: Sphingomonas sp.; assembly: GCF_964263785.1. Lineage (GTDB taxonomy): Bacteria > Pseudomonadota > Alphaproteobacteria > Sphingomonadales > Sphingomonadaceae > Sphingomonas. Next base: position 9,016 of record NZ_CAXVWL010000062.1, on the reverse strand, counting down.
GGCAGCCGCCGCTTGCGCGGATCGGCCAGCCGCCCATCGACGAACTCGCGCTTGATCTCCGCTCCGACCAGCAGGAAGAACAGCGCCATCAGCCCGTCGTTTATCCACAGATGGACCGTCATCGCGCCCAGCGCCGGGCTGAGCACCGGCCCGGTCGTCCAGTGCAGCAGGCGCTCGTACAACTGCGCGGTCGCATCCAGGTTGGCGGCGAGCAACGCCAGCACCGCAGCGGCGATCAGCACGAGCCCGCCCCGAGCCTCGCTCGACAGGAAGTCGCGCAGCACGGACAGGGGACGGCGGATCATGCGGCGGCTCTAACCGGTCGCCGGCGTCGCGCCAATCAGAACAACCGCAACTGTCCGCCGCCGCCGCCACCCTCACCGCCATCAAGGGGCCAGCGGCCAAGCATGTGGTGCCGGGTGCGGCCGACCTGGCTGTCGATCAGCACCAACTCGTCCGCCGTCCAGCCGACCGGCGCGATCGCCCGGCTGAAGGGAGCGACGTCGCCATAGCCGAGCGTCATGTGCGGCGCGAAGCGGTAACCGGCGCGCTCGGCCAAGCCATGCGCCCGCGCCTCGTCGGCGATCCGGGCGCGCAGTGCCGCAAGCGCCGGGTCGCGGCGCGCCGGACGCAGCGCGACCGCCCGGCTGCTGCCGTGCGCGACGTCCAGCGCCATTTGGACCGGCCCACAATCGATCGACGCTCCGACGCCATGCAGCGCGTGGAGCAGCCCCGGCGGCACCTGTACCAGGTCGGCGAGGATGAACAGCGTGATGTGCAATCGCTCCGCCGCAAGCCCGCGGACCGGGTCGAAATACGCGGCCCCAGCCGCGATCCGCCCTGCCAGCGACGGCGGCGGCCGCAGCCCGAAGAACAGGCGATGAAGCGTCGGCGGGTGATGGAACATGGATCGCTCCGGCTGATTCGGCGGATGAATGTTCCCTATACGTTCCGTGCGCCCGCGTCGATCAGTTCGCGAGCGCCTCGGCGATCAGCGCCCGCGAATCGTCGACGCCGTAGAGCGCGAAGAAGCTCCCCATCCGCGGACCCTGGCTCGATCCCAGCAGCGTCTCGTACAGCGCCTTGAACCAGTCGCGCAGACCGTCCTTGCCGAAATGCGTCTTGCCGACTTCATACACGTGGTTCTGAAGCGCCGTAGCCAGATCGCCCTCCTGCGGCTCCGCCAGCAACGTATCGAGATCACGCAGCGCCGCCGCCTCCGCCGGTGAAGGTGCCCGCCGCTGAAGCCCCGGTGCCACGAAATCGCGCGCATAGGCGACCGCATAACCGATCAGCCGGTCGAGCGCGGGATTGCCCTCGGGCGACAGCGCCGGATCGTAACGCTGGAGGAAACGCCAAAGCGTGTCGCGGTCGCCGACGCCCGGCAGGCTCGCCAGGTTGAGCAGCAGGCCGAACGTCACCGGCAAGGCCTCGTCCGGCACCTTGCCGTCGTGGATGTGATGCACCGGATTGCCGAGCTTCTGCTTGGCATCCTGCCCGGCGTAATTGGCGCGGAACTGCCAGTAATCGTCCACCGCACGCGGGATCACCCCCATGTGGAGCGACTTGGCCTTCTTCGGCTCGCGATACGCGAAGAACGCCAGGCTCTCCTCCGGGCCGTAGCGCAGCCAGTCTTCCATCGACAGGCCGTTGCCTTTGGACTTGGAGATCTTCTCGCCCGCTTCGTCGAGGAACATCTCGTAATTGAATCCCTCGGGCGGCCGCCCGCCGAGCACCCGCGCGATCCGGCCGGACTGCACGACCGAATCGATCAAATCCTTACCTGCCATCTCGTAATCGACCCCGAGCGCGACCCAGCGCATCGCCCAGTCGACCTTCCATTGGAGCTTGGCCTTGCCCCCGAACACCGACTGCTCGATGCGTTGCCCTTCATCCTCGAAGGCGATGATCCCGGCGTCGGCATCGATCACCTCGACCGGCACCTGCAGCACCACGCCGCTCGTCGGGCTGATCGGCAGCACCGGCGAATAGGTCGCGCGCCGCTCCGCCCGCAGCGTCGGCAGCATCACGTCCTGGATGCCCTGAAAGTGCCGCAACACCCCTTTCAACGCTTCGTCGAACCGCCCACCCTCGTAATAATCGGTCGACGACACGAACTCGTACTCGAAGCCATACCGATCGAGAAAATCGCGCAGCCGCGCATTGTTGTGCGCGGCAAAGCTGTCGTGCGTCCCGAACGGATCGGGTATGCGCGTCAGCGGCTTGCCGAGATGCGCGCGCAGCATGTCGGCGTTGGGCACATTGTCGGGCACCTTGCGCAGCCCGTCCATGTCGTCCGAAAACGCGATCAGCCGGGTCGGCTGGTCGGACAGCGCGTGAAACGCCTGGCGGACCATCGTCGTCCGCAATACCTCGTTGAACGTCCCGATATGCGGCAGTCCGGACGGCCCGTACCCCGTCTCGAACAGCACCGGCGCGCCGCCAGGCTTGCCGGCAGGCCAGCGCGCGAGCAGCTTGCGCGCCTCCTCATACGGCCAGGCCTTGGACTCGAGAGCGGCGGAGCGAAGGTCTTGCGTCATAATGGGTGCATCTGACGCTTTGGAAGGTGCAGCGCAAATGCTATGGGGTGCACCATGAATGTGATGGCTCCCATCAGCCCACCGGTGACGGACGATCCGCAATTTTTCAAACTGCGGATCGAGGATTACGAACTGCTTGATCGCGCCGGTGTGTTCCATGGCCAGCGCGTCGAATTGATCGGCGGGAGAATCGTTGTCGTGAACGCGCAATTCCAGGCGCATTTCATCGTGAAGAATCGCTTGGGACGTCGGCTGCAGGCTGCGCTCGAAGCGATCGGCTCGAAGCATGAGGCGATGATCGAAGGCTCGGTTGCCTTGTCGGACAGCGATTTGCCCGATCCCGATATCCTCGTCGGCACGGTATCCCCCGTCCGCGATTATGTTCGCATCGGCCAAGTCGCGATGATCGTCGAGATCGCCGATACCAGCATCCGGCACGATCTCGGGGAAAAGCGCGACCTGTATGCGGTAAGCCGAGTGCCCGAATATTGGGTAGTCGATATCAACGCGCGCCAGGTTCACCAGTTTTGGGCGGTCGAAAAGGTGCGCTACTTGGAAACGCGCGTCGTCCCGCTCGACGGCGAACTGCGCAGCGCCACCATGCCCGACCTTGCGATCGACGGATCGGGCATCCTCTAGCGTTTCGCTTTCGTTCCGCGCTACAGCGTGATCGTGAAGTCGCTCGCTCCTCCTGCGCTACCCTACCCCGCGCTTCACGCCAGCCACGCGGGCATCTGGATCGCGAGCGCCGACGAGACCCGCGAAGTCGGGCGCGGCGAGGCGATCCGGATCGCCGCCGAAACGCCCGTGATCGTCCTCAACGCGCCGCTGATCGGCCAACGGCTGGGCTATGCCGAACTGTCGGGGCTCGACCTGCTCGAGCTGTTCGCCTTCCTCCACCCCGCTCGCTTCATGGCGCCGACCCCGCGCGGGCTGGCGCGGGTGACGGGCCTGGCCGTCCCGGACGACGACGCCTCCGTCGCCACTTTCCTGTGCGCCGCGACCCAGGCGCTACTCGTGGTTCCCTCCGCCGACTGGCCCGAACGCGACGGCGCATGGACGACTGCGCAGGCGCTCCACCGCCTGCGCTGGCCTTGGGCCCCCGCGCTGGTCGAGCGCATCGCCAAACCCAGGGAACACGAACGCTGGCTGTTCGGCACGCTTCCCGAATGGGAGGAGCACGCGCCGCGCCCCGCCCCGCGCACCCTCGCGCTAGACCCCGCCGATACGCTTGCCCGCCTCGCGACGCTGACCGGCGACGGCGCCGAGGAACGCCCCGGCCAGCGCGCCTATGCCGCCGCCGCCACGGACGCGTTCCAGCCGCGCGTCACCCGCGAATCGCCCAATCTGGTGCTCGCCGAGGCAGGCACCGGCATCGGCAAGACGCTCGGCTATCTCGCCCCCGCCTCGCTATGGGCGGCGCAGGCAGGCGGCGCGGTGTGGGTATCGACCTACACCAAGGCGCTCCAACGCCAATTGGCGCACGAGACGGTGCGCCTGTTCCCCGACGCCGCGACGCGCAAGGCCAAGGTCGTCACCCGCAAGGGCCGCGAGAATTACCTCTGCCTGCTGAACCTCGAAGACGCGCTCCAGGGCGGGTTCCAGGGGCGCGCGGCGGTGCTGGCCCAGCTCGTCGCACGCTGGGGCGCGTACACCGCCGACGGCGACATGGTCGGCGGCGACCTGCCCGGCTGGCTGCCCACCCTGTTCCGCCGCAACGGCCCCGCGGCGCTGACCGACCGCCGCGGCGAATGCGTCTATGCAGGCTGCCCGCATTACCGAAAATGCTTCATCGAGCGCGCCGCCCGCGCCAGCGCCGACGCCGACATCGTCATCGCCAATCACGCGCTCGTCATGGTCAACGCCGCGCGCGGTCGCGAAACGACGACCCGCCCGACCCGTTACGTCTTCGACGAAGGCCACCATCTGTTCGACGCTGCCGACGCGATGTTCGGCACCGCGCTGACCGGCGCGGAAAGCATCGAGCTCCGCCGCTGGATTCTCGGCCCCGAAGCCGGTGGACGCGGACGCCGCCGCGGCTTGCAAGCGCGCCTGTCCGATGTCGCCAGCTACGACGAGGCGGGCGGGCGCGCGATCGCCGATGCGGTCGACGCCGCGCGCGCGCTGGCGAGCGAAGGCTGGCTCGCGCGCGTTGCCGAAGGCCAGCCGTTCGGCGCGATCGAGACCCTGCTCGGTGCGGTCCGCGGTCTTGCCTATGCGCGCGCCGAACAGACCGGGGACGCAGGCTATGGCCTCGAGACCGAGCTCGCCGAACCCTCCCCCGAGCTGATCGAGGCCGCCGCTCCCGCCGCCGCCGCGCTCGACCAGCTCGTCCGTCCGCTCGTCACCCTGGGGCGCCGGCTCGAGGCGGTGCTGAGCGATGCGCCCGACTGGATGGACGCCCCCGCGCGCGCGCGCATCGAAGGCGCGATCGCCTCGATCGCGTGGCGCGCCGAGACCGTCGCGGGCTGGCTCGCGCTCCTCGCCCGCGTCGGCGGCCCCGCCGACCCCGACTTCATCGACTGGCTCGCGGTCGATCGCAGCGAGGGCCGCGAATACGACATCGGCCTCCACCGCCGCTGGCTCGACCCGACCCGCCCGTTCGCCGAGATCGTCCTCAAGCCCGCCCACGGCGCGCTCGTCACCTCGGCGACGCTCACCGGCGGCGGCGACTGGGACACCGCCGAAGCGCGGGTCGGCGCCAAGCACCTCGCCCGCACCCCCCAGCATTTTCTCGCCCCGTCTCCCTTCGCCTACGCCGATCACGCCGAGGTGCTGATCGTCACCGACGTCAAGCGCGGCGACGTGCCCAGCCTCGCCAACGCGTACGCCCGCCTGATCGTCGCGAGCGGTGGCGGCACGCTTGGCCTCTTCACCGCAATCCGCCGCTTGCGCGGAGTCCACGCGCGCATCGCCGACCGGCTGGCGCGCGAAGGCCTGCCGCTCCACGCCCAGCACGTCGACCCGATCGACACCGGCACCCTGGTCGACATCTTCCGCGACGACCCACACGCCAGCCTGCTCGGCACCGACGCGCTGCGCGACGGCGTCGACGTCCCCGGCCATTCGCTCCGCCTGGTGGTGATGGAAGGCGTCCCCTGGCCCAAGCCCACCGTCCTTCACGCCGCCCGCAAACTGGCGGGAGGCGGCACGGCGTACGACGACCGCATCGTCCGTGCGCGCCTGGCGCAGGCGTTCGGCCGCCTGATCCGCCGCGCCGACGATCGCGGCGCGTTCGTGCTGCTGTCCGCGGCCATGCCGTCGCGCTTCCTCGACGCCTTTCCGCCGGGCGTTCCCGTCGCGCGCGTCACCCTCGACGAAGCGGTCGCGCGAGTCGCGGCGCGGCTTTCCAACGCCGCGCGGCTTTCCAATGGGGCGCGACTGGGGCATGAGACAACTCCCGCCTTCCCCACGGAGACCGCATGAAGACGCTGACGCTGCTGCGCCACGCCAAGTCGGGGTGGGACGACATGAACCTTCGTGACTTCGACCGCCGCCTGAACCCCAAGGGGAAGCGCGCCGCGACCGTCATGGGCCGCCACATGCGCGACGCGAACCTCGCCTTTGACCGGGTCGTCGCGTCGCCGGCGGTGCGCGTCGTCGAAACGCTCGACGGCGTCGCGAGCGGATACGGTCGCACCCTCGCGCCCGTTTGGGACAAGCGCCTCTATCTCGCCGCTGCGTCCACCCTGCTCGACGTCGTCCACGAACTCGCGCCCGAGCACGACCGCGTCCTGCTCGTCGGCCACAACCCCGGGCTCGAGGACCTCGTCCTCCTGCTCGCCGCCGATGCGGGCGAAGCGGCGGACAAATACCCCACCGCCACCCTCGCCGAACTGACGATCGGCGACGCGTGGACCGACGCCAGCGAAGGCAAGGCCGAGCTCGTCCGCTTCGTCCGCCCGCGCGATCTCGATCCCGTGCTCGGGCCCGACGAGGAATAGATGGTCGAATTGGGTCGCTTCGACCGCAACCTGGCGCACATCATCGTCGGCCGGCTCGACAGCGAGGGCATCGACGCGGTCGCCTTCGACGGCGAGACCTCGATTGGCGACGGCAGTTACCTGCTGATCCCCGTCCGCGTCATGGTCGACGAGGACGATCTCGCCGCGGCGCAGGCCATCGTCACTGCCTAACAAACAGGCAATCCTTCCGCACTGCCCAATTTTTACCGTTCGTTAATCACTCCACTTGGTTCGTGCTGCACCGCGGCAGGATCGTTCCGCGGCTGGCACGATCGTTGCGAAGCCTTTCCTCGGGACACACGCGAACAAAGGGGGCGGGATGAAACTGGTCATCGCCATCATCAAGCCGTTCAAGCTGGACGAGGTGCGCGAGGCGCTCACCGCAATCGGCGTGGCGGGCATGACGGTCACCGAGGTCAAGGGGTTCGGGCGGCAGAAGGGCCAGACCGAAATTTACCGCGGCGCCGAATACAGCACCAACATGGTGCCAAAGATCAAGATCGAAGTGGTCTGCGCCACCGACCTGCTCGACCGCGTCGTCGAGGCGATTCAGGCGTCGGCCAACACCGGCGCGATCGGCGACGGCAAGATCTTCGTGCTCGACGTCGCGCAGGCGGTCCGCATCCGCACCGGCGAAACCGACGAGACCGCCCTGTGAGCGGCGCATTCAAGGGGGACACGATGAAGCAAGCGATGAAGATCGCGGGCGCGGTCGGGCTGGGCGCCCTCGCGTTCGCGGCGATGCCCGCCTGGGCGCAGGCAGCGGCACCGATCAAGGCGCCGACCACTGCGCAGATGGCGGGGATGGTCAACAAGGGCGACACCACGTGGATGCTGATCTCGTCGGCACTCGTGCTGATGATGTCGGTTCCCGCGCTCGCCTTGTTCTACGGCGGCCTGGTGCGGACCAAGAACATGCTCAGCGTGCTGATGCAGGTGTTCATGATCGTCAGCGTCGCGTCGCTGGTCTGGGTCTGCTGGGGCTATTCGATGGCCTTCACCAGCGGCGGCGACAACCACTTCTTCGGCGGGCTGTCCAAGGCGTTCCTGATCGGGGTCGACGCGACCACCTATGCCGCGACCTTCTCCAACAACGTCTACATCCCCGAATTTGCCTATGTCTGCTTCCAGATGACGTTCGCGTGCATCACCCCGGCACTGATCGTCGGTGCGTTCGCGGAGCGGGTGAAGTTCACGCCGCTCATCCTGTTCGTCGTTGCCTGGCTGACGATCGTCTATTTCCCGATCGCGCACATGGTCTGGTATTGGGCGGGCCCGGATTTCCTGCCCGACGCCAAGACCGACGGCGGCTATCTCTACAACCTCGGCGCACTCGATTTCGCCGGCGGCACGGTGGTCCACATCAATGCCGGAATCGCCGGGCTGGTCGGCTGCCTCGTGATGGGCCCGCGGATCGGGTATAAGAAGGAGCCGATGGCGCCGCATTCGCTGACCATGACGATGATCGGCGCGTCGCTGCTTTGGGTCGGCTGGTTCGGCTTCAACGCAGGATCCAACCTGGAGGCCAATGGCGTCACCGCGGTCACCTTCATCAACACCTTCGTTGCCACCGCCGCCGCCGCGGTCGCCTGGGCGGTGATCGAGCAGATCGTCCACAAGAAACCCTCGCTGCTGGGCGCCGCCACCGGCGCGGTTGCGGGGCTGGTCGCGATCACGCCTGCGTCGGGCTTCGGCGCGCCGATGACCTCGATCGTGCTCGGCATCGTCGTCTCGGCGGTGTGCTTCTTCTTCGTGACGACGGTCAAGAACCGGCTCGGCTACGACGACACGCTCGACGTGTTCGGGGTGCACTGCGTTGGCGGCATCGTCGGCGCGATCGCGACCGGCATCGTTGCCTCGCCCGCGCTCGGCGGGCAGGGCGTGTTCGACTACACCGTCTTCCCCGCCGCCTTCGACGCCGCGAGCTACAGCATCTCGGCGCAGCTCTGGAAGCAGGTACAAGCGGTCGTCATCACGCTGGTCTGGTCCGGCGGCGTCTCGGCGGTATTGTTCTACGCGCTCAAGATGACCACCGGCCTGCGCCCCTCGGCCGAAGTCGAGACCGAAGGCCTCGACATCAACGAACACGGCGAGCGCGCCTACAATTATTGAAAGTTCGGGGGCGGGCCGGTTCCGCCCCCCACCGGCGTTCCTCCTGCGGACGCACCTCGAGCCCGGTACGGCAACGTACCGGGCTTTTTTTTCGCACTCACTTATTCCTTCCCGGTACGGGGAGGGGGACCAGCCGCAGGCTGGTGGAGGGGCAGCCAAGCAAGGCTGCCGCTTGGGGCTGCCCCTCCACCACCGCCTTTGGCGGCGGTCCCCCTCCCCATGCCGGGGGGCAAATTAAGAGACTACCGCCCCTTCTGGATCGCCTTCTTCGCGCTGTCCCGCTCCGTCCCGCCCAGCTTGCCGTCGCGATTGGCATCATAGGCCTGGAAGGTCGCCGCGAGCAGCGCCTGCGCCTCGGGCTCGGTCACCTTGCGGTCGCGGTTGGCATCGGCGCGGGCG
>NZ_CAXVWL010000061.1:0-9349 GCF_964263785.1 Sphingomonas sp. | reverse complement strand
CCACTGCAACGGCTGGTGCTTCCCGTGGGCCGTCGCGGCCCAGGGCGGGACGAACATCTGCCTCCGGCGCGTCGATCCGTCCCTGGTGCTCGCTCTGGTGGAGGCGCACGGCGTCTCGCACATGTGTGGCGCTCCGATCGTCTATTCGATGCTGATCGACGAGCTGGCGCGAAACGGACGGGTGCTGCCCCGCCGGGTCGCAGGCATGGTCGCCGGGGCCGCACCGCCGAGCACGCTGCTCGAGGGCGGGGACCGCGTCGGCTTCGAGTTCCTGCATGTCTACGGCCTGACCGAGGTCTATGGCCCGGCTGCCGCCTGCCTCAAGCAGCCGGAGTGGGCGGGCGAGCCCCTGCCTGAGCGTGTCAGACTTAACGCCCGCCAAGGCGTCTCGATGATCTCGCAGGAGGCGATGCGCGTGCTCGATCCCGAGACGATGGAGCCCGTTCCCGCCGATGGGAAGACGGTGGGCGAGATCATGTTCCGCGGCAACGCGACGATGATCGGCTACCTGAAGAACGCCGGAGCCACGGAGCGGGCCTTCGCACAGGGCTGGTTTCACACTGGCGACCTCGCGGTCGTCGATCCGGACGGCTATGCGCGTATCACGGATCGCTCCAAGGACGTCATCATCTCGGGTGGCGAGAACGTCTCGTCGCTGGAAGTCGAGGACGTGCTCCACCAACACGCCGCCGTCAGCCTGGCCGCCGTCGTCGCCTTGCCGGACGAGCGTTGGGGCGAGGTGCCTTGCGCGTTCATCGAACTGCGGGACGGCCGGCACGTCGACGCCGACGAGCTTCGGGAGTTCTGCCGCCGCCGACTCGCCAGCTTCAAGGTGCCCAAGTACTTCGTCTTCGACGCCGTGCCGAAGACTTCCACGGGTAAGGTGCAAAAGGCGGCGCTGCGCGATGCGGCGCGATCGCTCGTCACGGCGGCGGCTCCAAAGGTCTCCTGAGTGCCCGCCGCTGCTCGGCGAACGTCGGCCTCTCTCCCCGAGCGAGCGCCGACCGACGCGCTACCCGCCTGGACAGGCCGGCGTCGCAACCGGTGCGGTCGCGAGGACGCAACGGGCGGAGATCGCCAGCCTTCCGGCATGGCGATGCGGCGAGGCGCAGCCCCGCCAATCCTTACTCTTGTCACGAAACGAGCTTGCAGATAATAGTATTGATTGTACGTATGAATAAATGACCTGGATAGTCACGCGTAATGGACCGGGGTGTAGGAGGATCTAATGATAATCGACGAGTACGCAAAGGGCCTTTTCCAGGTCGGCGGCGGAACCTACGCCTATGTGCAGCCGAACGGCTACTGGGGCCAGAGCAATGCGGGCCTGATCTCGGACGGCGGCCAGTCCATGCTGGTCGACACGCTCATGGACCTTCGCCTGACCGACGAGATGTTGACCGTCATGGCCGACGCGGTGCCCGCCGCGAGTAAGATCGACGTACTCGTCAATTCGCACGCGGATATCGACCACACGTACGGCAACCAACTGGTCAAGGGTGCCCGAATCGTTGCGTCGCAGGCGTCCGCCAGCGAATTCTTCAAGGTCACGCCCGAATACCTGGTCGACATCATCACCAACGACCATAGCGAGGGCGGCCGCTACATCGCCGAGAAGATGGGCTCGCACCTGTTCGACTACAGCAGGATCGTGCTGACCCCGCCGACCGAGACGTTCGACCGTCAGAAGACGATCATGGTGGGCGACAAGGAGGTCCGATTGCTGGCCGTCGGCCCGGCGCACACCGCCGGGGACGTGATCGTCCATTCGGTCCAGGACCGCGTCGTCTTCACGGGCGACCTGCTCTTCCTGGGCGTGCATCCGGCGATCTGGGCCGGCTCGGTCGAAGGATGGATCGACGCTTGCGACACGATGCTCTCGCTCGATGTGGACACCTTCGTGTCAGGACACGGGCCTGTCACCGACAAGAACGGCGTGCGGACCTTCCGCGCCTATCTGGTCGAGATCCGCGCCGAGACGCGCAAGCGTTTCGAAGCGGGCCTTTCCGTGGAGGAGGCGGCCTTCGACATCGCGTGGTCGCCGCCGTTCGATGAATGGCTCTCGCCGGAGCGAGTGGTCGGCTGCGTCAATTACCTCTATCGCTCGTGGGGCAGCACCGACACGATCGACGACTTCGTCGGCGTGTTCGCGGCGCTGAGCCGGTACGCCAAACGCAAGCGGGCAACGGGTGCCGAGCACGTGCACACCGCGTCCTGCGGCCACGCGCATTGACGGCAGAGAACGGTACATGACTGATGAACGCAGCGTTCTCATCACGGGCGCGAACAAGAGCATCGGCTACGAGACGGCGCGTCGTAGGGGTGAATTGGGCTATTGAGTCTGGCTCGGCGCTCGCGATGCCGGACGCGGCGAAACGGCGCCGGGAGTTTACGCGCGCTCGGCTACGACGTCCGCGCCATCGACATCGCTGTGGAGGACGATGCGCGGGCGCAGACTGCGGCCGACCGTGTGGCGACGGAGGATGGCAAGCTCGACATCCTCATCAACAATGCGGGCATACCGGGCACGTACGCCGGCCCGCTAGACGAAAGCGTCGACGAGATTCGCCGCGTCTACGAGGTCAACGTGTTCGGTCACATTCGAATGAGCAAGGCATTCCTGCCGTTGCTGCAGGCGGGCAAGGCGCCCAATATCGTCAACGTCAGCAGCGGCCTGGGATCACTCGGGTGGCGGAGCGACCCGGACAACATTTACTTCGGCGTCAATCTCCTGGGCTACAATAGCTCCAAGACCGCTCTGAATGCCGTGACGGTTTCGATGGCGAAGGCGCTCGGCCCGCTCGGCATTCGGGTGAACGCCGCAGATCCGGGCTACACCAAGACAGATTTCACCAATCATCAAGGGCACCGGTCCGTCGAGGAGGCGGCCGAGGTTATCGTCCGCTTCGCAGTTGCTGACGCAAGCGGCCCGACGGGAGTATTCGCCAATGACGGTGGCGTCCTTCCCTGGTGACGGGGCAGGACGATCGAGGCTCGGCGCTCCCTGCAGGCTAACGCGCCGCTAGGCTCTCCCGCATTGCGCCGGTGAAGTCCGTCGGTTCCCGACCAAGGATCATGCGCAGGACGTTGCCGTTTCCGACCAGGCCGTAGCTGTCATAGTGATCGAACATCAGCCGCAGCTCACGAACCTGCTCGTCAGTGTAGCGCCGGGCCGCAGCCAAGCGGCGTGCGAGCACATCGGCCGGCACCTTCCGCGTGGCGATTGTGCATCCGAGCAGGGCGCCCAGCCGCTCGCCCATCGCGGCGAAGTCCAGGCATTCCGTGCCCGCGAGTTCGTAGGTTGCGAAGCCGTGCCGGCCGCTCGTGTGGACGATCGCTGCGGCTTCGCCAAGATCGCCATCGTGGATGGGCGTGAACGGCCGGGTCGGATCGAAGGCGGGTGTCAGCTCGCCCACGTCCCTGTCGAGGAACGCGAGCGCGGTTTGCGAATACATCGCCGGCTGGAGCACCGTCCATTCGAGCCGGGAGTGGCGCAGCAGCAGCTCGACCTGCGACTTGCGGAAGTGGTGCGGCATGTCCGGCGTCGGCGCGTGCAACACCGAATGATAAACGATGCGCGGAATGCCGGCTCGCTCCGCTGCCGCGATGACGTTGCGCGCGTATTCCTCCTCGCGCGGATCGAAGGACGGCGGAATGTAGTGGATCGTGTCCGCGCTCTCGACACCGGCGGCAAGAGAGTCGACATCCAGCAGGTTCGCGGATCGGATCTCGACATGGTCGGGAAAGGCGCTCGGCCGGTCCGCGCGGGACGTGAGGGCGCGGACACGCACACCGCGCTTCTGGAACGCCCGGATCACCGGCCTGCCCGTGACGCCGCCGCCGCCGATCAGGGCCACCATGATGTCCGTCATGCCGCATCGCCCTTGGCTGACGCGTCGATCTCAACCGGGCCGCCGACCTGATCGAAGTCCGGAGCGTCAGCCATGGGTGCGAGGAGGGCGTTGATGTCGGCCTCCGTCACGTCGTCCAACGTCGGCGGTTTCCAGCGGGGCGACTGATCCTTGTCGATGAGGATCGCGCGCACGCCTTCCGCGAAGTCGTGACCGCCCACGATCCGGACCGCCATGCGGTAGTCGTCGGCGAGGACGCGCTCGATCGAATGACCGCGTCCCTCGACCATGCGCCGCCATGTCGCGCGGACACTGGTCGGAGAGGCCCGGCGGAGGACCGACCGCGCCTCTTCGATCCAATCGGAATGGGGCGCGGCGGCGTCGATGGCGTCCATCACGGCGTCGAGATCATCGTTCGCGAAGAGCAGGTCGATCTCGTGCCGACGCAGTTCGAGCGTGCCACCCTCCGGGACGCGGGCATGCGCGGCAATCACGCGATCGACCACCTCCGCATCGAGCCTCGTCTCCGATGCGAGCACGGTCAGGAGCCCGCCAAAGGCGGCGCGCGGCACGTGATGGGTGGCGAGCCCAGCCGCCAATGCGTCGGCGGCTCCGATCTGCGGGCCGATCAGCGCCAGGTACCGCCCGATCGCGCCGGGGCACCGGTTCAGGAACCACGTGCCGCCCACGTCGGGGAAGAGCCCCAGCACCGTTTCGGGCATCGCCATCCGCAAATCTTCGGCGACCACGCGGTGCGACCCGTGGATCGACACGCCGAGGCCGCCGCCCATCGCGACTCCGTTGATCAGCGCTATGAACGGCTTGGGGAAGGTGTTGATGCGGTGGTTGACGCGATATTCGGTGCCGAAGAAGGCTCGTCCGGCGGCCATGCGTGCGGCGGGGTCGGGCAATGCGCCGATCGAACGGACGTCGCCGCCGGCGCAGAAAGCGCGCTCGCTCGCGCTGCGGATCAGCACCGCGTCGACGGCCGGATCGTCCGCCCAGTCGGCCAGAACGACGCCGAGGCGCTCCACCATCGGCAGGTCGAGCGCGTTTAGCGCCTTGCAACGATCAAGGGTCGCTACCCCCAGCCGACCCCGGATCTCTACCTTGACCTGGTCCTTGCTTTGATCCGAAGTCATCGGGGTCGCTTCCTTACCTGAGGGTCGGCATGACGAAGTCGGCGCCCGCCCGAATCCCCTTGGGCCAGCGCAGCGTCGCGGTCTTGAGGCGCGTGTAGAAGCGAACGCCTTCGGGCCCGTGGATATGGTGGTCGCCGAAGAGCGAGCGCTTCCACCCGCCAAAGGAGTGAAACGCCATCGGCACCGGAATTGGTACGTTGACACCCACCATGCCGGCACGCACCCGGCTCATGAAGGCCTGCGCGGTGTCGCCGTCCCTGGTGAACAGGGCCGTCCCGTTGCCGAATTCGTGCGCGTTGACGAGTTCGAGCGCTTCCTCAAAGCTTTCGGAGCGCACGATGGAGAGGACAGGGCCGAAGATTTCCTCCCGGTAGATGCGCATCTCGGGCGTTACCCGGTCGAAAAGGCTGCCGCCGACGAAGAAACCCTTCTCGTAGCCCTGGATGCTGAGGTCGCGCCCGTCGACGACGAGCTCGGCGCCTTCGGCCACACCCGCGTCGATGTAGCCCAGCACCTTGTCGGCGTGCTCCCGCGTGACCAGCGGTCCCATCTCGGCCTCCGGGTCGGTTCCCGGACCCACCTTGAGCGTACGGACCCTCGGCGCCAGCCGCTCGACCAGCGCGTCGGCGGTCTCCTGCCCGACCGGCACCGCGACGGAGATCGCCATGCAACGCTCGCCCGCCGAGCCGTAGGCGGCGCCCATGAGCGCGTCGACGGCCTTATCGAGGTCGGCGTCGGGCATCACCACCATGTGGTTCTTGGCCCCGCCTAGCGCCTGGACCCGCTTGCCGGCGGCTGTCCCGCGCCGGTGGACGTACTCGGCGATCGGCGTCGAGCCGACGAACGAGACCGCGTCGATCCCGGAATGGTCGAGCAGCGCGTCCACGACCGGCTTGCCGCCATGCACCACCTGAAATACGCCTGGGGGTAGCCCTGCCTTGTCCAGCAGCGCCGCGAACTCGTTGGCGAGCGTCGGATCGCGCTCGGACGGTTTCAGGATGAAGGCGTTGCCGCAGGCGAGCGCGACCGGGAACATCCACATGGGCACCATGGCGGGAAAGTTGAACGGCGTGATGCCGGCCACGACGCCGAGCGGCTGACGGAACGAGACGGCGTCGATCCCGGCGCCGACCTGTTCGGAGAAGTCCCCTTTGAGCATCTGGGGTATGCCGCAGGCGAACTCGACCACCTCAAGCCCGCGGATCAGCTCGCCCTTCGCGTCCGAAAGCACCTTGCCATGCTCTGCGGTGATCACGGCGGCAAGCCGGTCCAGGTCGCGCTCGATCAGATCGCGGAATCGGAACAGGACGCGGGCGCGAACGTGTGGCGGAGTCGCGGCCCAGCCCGGGAATGCATCAAGCGCGGCCTCGACCGCCTGATCCACCTCAGGCGCGCCGCCGAGCGCGAGATAGCCGCTGATCTCGCCGATCGCGGGGTTGAAGATGGCGGAACGGCTCTCGGGCGCGTTGGGGGCGCGATCTCGGATGACGTGATCGACGAGCACGGCTGCGGGCATTGCAAACTCCTGGCAAATGACGGGCGGTGGGCGGTCAGGCCCAGGCTTCGCGGTAGAGCGCCTGGATGGTCGAGGCGTCGGGAACGCGGGGATTGTTGCCGGGCGACCCAGAGGCGAGCGCCTGCTCGGCCATCAACGGCAGCAGCGCGGTCCAGCGGGTCTCGTCGATGCCGTAGTCCCGAGGCGTCGGCACGGAGAGATCGCGGTTGAGGTCGCGCAGCACTTCGACGAGCCGGGCCACGGCGGCCTGCTCGCCCTCTCCGGCCTCGGCGATGCCCATCGCGTGCGCGCATTCGGCATAGCGGGTTCGCGCGGCCAGAGCGGACCAGGCAGTGACGACCGGCAGCAGCATCGCGTTGGATAGCCCGTGCGCGACGTGGAAATGCGCCCCGATCGGTCGGCTCATGCCGTGCACCAACGCTACCGACGCGTTGGAAAAGGCGATGCCGGCCTGGAGCGAGCCGAGCATCATGGCCTCGCGGGCCGCGCGGTCGCCCGGGACCTCGCACGCGCGGCGCAGGTTCGGCCAGATCGCCCGCATGGCCGACAGCGCCATGCCGTCGGAAAACGGGTTGGCGCGCCGCGACACGTACGCCTCGATCGCGTGCGTGAGCGCATCGATGCCGGTGTCGGCGGTAAGACGCATCGGCTTGGTGAGCGTCAATTCATAGTCGACGATGGCGAGCGTCGGCAGGTAGGCCAGCCCCGCGCAGAGCATCTTCTCGTCGTTGGCCTCGTCGGTGATGATGGTGAAGCGGGTCGCCTCCGAACCGGTGCCTGCCGTCGTGGGTATCGCGACGATGGGCAGGCCGGCCAAATCCTCCTGATGCGGCGCCTTACGCTCGCGCATGGTGCCGCCCCGCGCCGCCAGCACGGCGACGGCCTTGGCCGTGTCTATCGAGCTGCCGCCGCCGAAGCCGATCACGCAGTCGTGCCGACCCTCGCCGGCGAAGGCCACCGCAGCGTCGACGGATGCGACGGTCGGGTCCGGAATCGCCTCGGTGAAAGCGCGGGCCTTCATGCCAGCGTCGGCCAGGATAGTGGACAGGCGGTCGACCGCTCCGCTGCCCGCGAGGTAGGTGTCCGTCACGATGAGGGGGGCGACAAGTCCGAGCTGTGCGAGCGCCGCCGGCAACTCGTCGAGCGCGCCCGCGCCGATGCGCATCGCGCGGGGCAGGTAAATCGCGGCCATCGCTGCCTCCCAATCTCGTTCAAACGACTTGATCTTATCGTTCATAGGCGCACCGATTTGTCGCAGATACCGGAGACTTCGCCCATGATCTGTGCGATAATGCACGGATGGGGCCGCGCTTCGACTGGAACGACGTGCGCTATTTCCTGGCGGTCGCGCGATCCGGCACGATCTCGCTGGCGGGACGACGCATGGGCGCGGACCATGCGACCGTTGCCCGGCGCATCGCCGCCCTGGAGGCGGCGCTTGGGCGACAGCTCTTCCAGCGCAACCCGCGCGGCTACGATCTCACTCCGCACGGGGAGGCGCTGCTCGGCATGGCGGCCGCGATGGAGATCGAGGCCGTCCGACTCGAGGAAAGCGCCGCCGGTCAGCCGCACGGCCTTACCGGCGCGGTTCGGATCAGCACGCCCGAAGGTTTCGGCAACTTCTTCCTGGCCTCGCGCATCGGCGCTCTGGCGGCCGCACACCCCCGGTTGGCCGTGGAAATGATCACTATCCAGCAGATCGTGGCCTTGTCGCGCCGGGAGGCGGACGTCGCTGTCATCATGACCCCACCGCCCGCCGGCAACTTTGTGCGCGAACACCTTACCGACTACCGGCTCTTCGTCTACGGATCGGAACGCTACCTGGCCGGCGCGGCCCCGATCCGCTCGCGGCAGGACCTCGGCGAGCACCCGTTTGTTGGCTATGTTGATGACCTGATCTTCACGCGCGCCCTCGACTATCTGTCCGAAATC
This sequence comes from Sphingomonas sp., assembly GCF_964263785.1. Lineage (GTDB taxonomy): Bacteria > Pseudomonadota > Alphaproteobacteria > Sphingomonadales > Sphingomonadaceae > Sphingomonas. Next base: position 908 of record NZ_CAXVWL010000061.1, on the reverse strand, counting down.
AGGCCGTACCTGCGTGCCAGGCTGCAGAACAGCAGCTTGCAGGCGCAATTAAGCGCGACGGCGTCCGGCTTCGGCCTCTGCGTGCTGCCCGCCTATGTCGCCCGATCCGTTCCCGGCCTCGTCGCGGTGCTGCCGGAGGAGGTCTTCCTCGAGCGCTCCTATTGGATGATCGCGGACGCCGACATGGCGGAGACCGCGGTGGTGCGGCTGGTGCAGCGCTTTCTGCGCCGGACCCTCGCCTCGGCCGCCGACTTCTTCACGGCACCGCCCGGAACGTGCGCATGAACCGATGGAACGGACTGCCAAACACCTTGTTGCTCCAAAGCGATGTGCCGTTCATGGTGCCGGAAAGGATTTGATCTATGGCACGCAAGGTAGTTCCCCGCGCTGGCAGCGAGCAGACCCGCGGAAGGATTCTGGCGGTGTCCGAGCGCCTCTTTTCCGAGTTGGGCTATGACGGTGTGTCGATGCGGCAGGTCGGAACGGCTGCCGAGGTCCCGTTCGCGCTCGTGACTTACCACTTCAAGACAAAGCTCGGCCTCTACCAAGCGGTGTTCAACAGGCGAATTTCCCAGTTCTGCGAAGACAGGGTCGCGCAACTCCAGCAGGTCGTGATCGGGCCCGACGCACAAGCGAACTTCTTTGCGATTTCGGCCGCGTTCGTTAGACCGATGATGAGGCTCCGCGAGATGCCCGACGGAGCACAGTTCAGCCAGCTTCTAGCTCGCGAGGTCTTCGACCCCAAGGAGGCAGATCGCGGTGTCCTCGCGGAACATCTCGATCCGGGCGCGAGACTTACGATCGAGCTGCTTCAGATGTCCGCCCCGAATGCCTCAAGGGCCGACATCGCCAGGGCGTATCACTTCACCACCGGCGCGCTTGCGGTGAACCATACGAGTAGCGAGCGC
>NZ_CAXVWL010000060.1:0-2647 GCF_964263785.1 Sphingomonas sp. | reverse complement strand
GAGGCGAACGCGCTGGGTGTCGGGCCAGCGCGACGGGGTGCGCTTGGACGTGAGCGAGCTCCGCGCCGCCATGCAGCGGAGCGGCATGCCGACGTCGACTCCGGTTCCGTGGAGCGCGGGGCTCGCGAGGTTGGCGAAGGGCGTCGTGCTCGCGACGCCGACCTGGTTCGCAGCGGTGCGTTCTCGTCATGGAGGTCGATCTCCCGGCGCTCCCGACCTTCGACGCCGCCGCCGGTTTGTTCGCCGTCGCGCTCCCTGCTAACCGCGGTCGAGGCCGGTGACGGACCGGCATCGCAGCGGGAGGGCGAACTCGGACATGGCCGCATTCGACGACTCCGCCGATCCCGAGCTGGGCGCGGCGTGCAACCGCCTCGCCGCCTGGGTGGAGCCTCTGCCGGCCGGGGCGGTGATCGATCAGGCCGGCGGCCTCGCCGAGCAGGATCTCGCACTCATCCTCCGGCATCTGCACGCCACCCGTCTGGCCGGTTCCGTCGATACGCCCGCCGCCGCCGCGGCGGCGTCGCGGCCGGCCAGCCGCCCGTCCGTTCCGATCACCGCGCGCGACTGACCGGCGATGATGCGAGTGTGGGGTGCTTCGTGGCAGATCGCGCTGACGATCCTCGTGGCGCCCTTCTACGTCGGGCTCTTCGTCATCACGGCGGTGGGCGCGGCGCTGACCAGGCGACCGATGCGCTGAGCGGCAGGCCGAGTACGTCATGGGACGATGCGGCGCCTGCTCGCTGCGCGGGTCGGAGCCTGCGGCGTTGCCCGACCAGACCGGCTTCTCGCCCGGCGTGCCGCACTTGGCGTACTTGCCGTTCGCCCTGCACCGCGTCGCCTTCCGTGCCGCCGTCGAGGCGCACTTGATGAACCTGTCCGTCTTCTGGTTCTTGCAAAAGGCTGCGAGCGCGACGGAGGCCACGGCGGGAAGAAGCGCGCGAACCATGTGACGGGCTCCACGCCGATAAGCCGGAACGGTGATGAAAGGCGCTGGCGTGATCGACGCAACGCCCCGACGTTGAGAACGAAAGACGAACGGGCTACGCCCGTCCGACAGTCGACTCGATCGGAGACGGACAATGCCCCTGATATCCCCTTTCACCGCCGCGATCCCGCTTTTGAACCAGCACGGCGAGACGTTCGGCGCCTGGGTGGCTGCGCAGGTCGATCGCGAGGGTCTGGTCGGAGAACTCGTGGCGGGCGCCAAGGCTGATCGCCGATTCCCCAGGAGCGGCAGCCCCGACGACGTGCGCCGGCATCTCTCCGCGATGCAGGCGGACGGCGATCTGTTCGAGGCCGTCGACGAGGCGGAGACCGACTGGCTCGCCTACTGATGGAGCGCATGGATCCCCGGGCGGCGGTGACGGCGGCGGCGCGGCGGCGTGGCCTCTCGCTGGAGTCGCTGTCCTGCATGATCGGCCGCGATCCGGCCTTCCTGGAACGCTACGTCGAGGGCAGGGGACCACGACCGCATCCGGCGTTCGAACGCCGCGCGCTCGCGATGACGCTGGATCTCGACGAGCGCAGGTTGGGCGCCGTCGAGCCGTGGATGCCCGCGGTGCGCTGAACGACGTCGGATCGTATCGCAGCATGCCCGGCGGATCGGATCACCAGCCGCGGCTGCCGGGGACTCCCTTGAACGGCCCGACCACGCCCGAGGTGACCCAGCCGCCGTAGAAGCCGCCCGGCTGCGGCGTGACCGTCTCGCCGTCGACGCTGCATCGATCGAACGCCGCCGCGTAGAAGGCGACGTGGTCGCGCAGCGCGGCGAACGGCGGGGTGGGATGGGCATAGCTCCACCCGACGCGCGGCAGCACGACGTCGCCGACCACCACGTCCAAATAGGCCGCCGTCCCCTTCCACTCGCAGAACGAAGCGCCCTCCGCGCGGCGCAGGATGCCGGGCGCGATGTCGTCTCGCGGGATGTAGTAGCTCGGCGGATGGCTGGTCTCGAGCGTGCGGATCGCCGCGTGCGTGTCGGCGACGACCCGGCCCAGATGCTCGATCACGATGCGCGCGGCGGTCGGCTCCGCAATCGCCGGGCGGGGGGAAGGCCCAGACGCTCTCCTGGCCGGGGTTCGCGGGATCGGGTCGCGGCCTCACGTCGGCACGACTCGGCGCACGGCGCGCTGCAGCGACGGGCGGACCCGCAGGAATCCCAGATACGCCGTCTCCAGCAGCCGGAGCGCCGTCGGCGAGCGCGCGAGCAGACCGAGCGGCCGCAGCACCGGGATCGCGCGCCACATCGCCGCGAACGCGGCGGCGCCCGACAGCAGCCGGCCGTCCTCGCTCGCGTGGAAGCGGGCGAGCAGCACCCGTCGATCGATAGGGCAGGTCTCCTCGGCCGACGTCGTGGCGTCTACGAAGCGGATCGCGCGGCGCGTGTCGAGACGGCGCATCAGCGAGATCTCCGCGCGGCAGAGCGGACAGGCGCCATCGTGCCAGACGGTGAGTTCGGTCATGGATCGCATATGGGAGCCCGGCATGCGCGTGCATCGCTTTCGACCTCGTCGGGCAGTGCGCCGTGCATCTGGAAGTCCGGGCGAAGCCGACGACATCGCTTGACGCGGCGACCTCCGATGCGGAACATAGAGGGAACATGTCGATTCCCGAGTCCATGAGCGCACGCGCGACCACGATGGCTGGA